>NZ_SOAL01000060.1 GCF_004364775.1 Comamonas sp. JUb58 | reverse complement strand
GCACTCCGCGACCAACCGCAATGCCAAGTAGGGTCCGACGCCGTGTATCTGCGTGAGGTCGACCCCAGTCAACTGATAAAGCAGTGGACGGGAGTCGAAGGCCACCGCGTTTGGCTGTACCGTCTTGTGCCGAGGCTTCGGCAAGACTGTTTCCGGGGCTGGCTTGTCGGCATTCAGCATGACCAGCGAGCGCTCGATCTGCCCATCGCATTCGGAGATACGCTCCTGATAAAAGTCGTAGAGCGCAAGTGCCTGGGATAGCGCGAACAGGTGCTCGACTTGATAGTTGCCGACCAATGCGGCCTGGACCGTCTCGGTCGATGCCTTGCAGCGGACATCCCTCATCGACGCCAGCACTGCTGCATCGCGTTGGCCTCCGGCAATGGCACGGATGATCTTCATGCCGGTCACGCCGGTGATGTCGCTGACGACATGGTGCAGCTGCAGGTTCATGAGGGTCAGCGCCTTTTGCATGTGCTGGATGTGCGCGGCGGCGTAATCGACATGTCGCTCGCGCAACCGCAGATAGGCCCTCAGCGCAGCGATGTCACGAGCAGGGCGGAAGCTGGGCCGGAGCAGTCCGCAGGAGTGCAGACGCTGCAACCACTGAGCGTCGTTCACGTCGCTCTTGCGACCTGGCACCGCACGCGCTTCTCGCGCATTCGCAACGATGACCTCCAAGCCGCGTTCCTCCAGAACCTCATACACCGGAACCCAGTAAACGCCGGTCGATTCCATGGCGACCGTTCGAATACCCATCGACACCAACCAGTCGGCCATTCGCTCAATGTCGCCGGTGAAGGCCTGAAAGGTTTGAACGGGCTCGTCACATAGATCGTGCGGGACGCCAACGACGTGGAATCGCGCTCCGATGTCGATGCCCGCCGCACGTTCATGGATGACGGGCAATCCCGCCGGCTTCGCAGTCAGTTTTGACATGATCACCTCCTGAAGGTTGAGCACGCCGGGCGGGGACTCGGATCAGATCAATTTCCTAAACGGGGTCGCACTATGGCGCCACCACAGCTGGGTCCGCAGCTTCCCCTGGACCAGGTTTTTTGACGGGGTTCGAAGCCTCCAAAAAGCTGTCGGCCACTGCCAGACGCACGACTTATCTTAGGCCTGCACGTGTTTCTCTTCAAAGGGGCGGTACGGCGCGTGCGATGGCCGTTTTTTA
>NZ_SOAL01000059.1 GCF_004364775.1 Comamonas sp. JUb58 | reverse complement strand
GGCAACGACGTATCAAGGGTTGTGTTAGGTTCTATGTTTTTCGTCAAGCAGCGTTTGGCAGCAACTGTTTCGGGTTGAAGGTTTCTTGGCCCTTCCAAATGGCAAATGCCACCCGTAAAAGCTTGCGAGCCAGGATCACCATCGATTCTGTCGTGGAGAAGCCTTTGGCCCTGATGTAGGAGTACAAAGGCTTGAGCACTTTGCTGTGACTGGCCGCGAATGCGGCCAGGTACATCTGCCTGCGCAGCAGAGCCGGTCCTCGCTTGCTCAGGCGCCTTCGTCCTTTCTTGGTGCCTGAATCGTTAGCTCGCGGATCAAGTCCGCTATAAGCAACCAGTGCATCTGAGTTGGCAAAGTGCAAGCGGCTGAGCAACTCGGTGAGCAAAGCTCCCGTTTGTGGGCCAATGCCTGTGATGGTCTGCAGCCGCACACAGCCTTGTTGCATCACCTCGACCTTGGCAATCAAATCAATGACCTGCCTGTCCATCGCTGCAATCAAATCCTTGAATGACTGCATCAGTTGAGTCAAGTGATCTTCAGGCACAGGCGTATCTTTGAGCGTTTGCTTGATTGCAGCCTGATGGGCACTGACTTGTGCACGCCGGGTCAGCAGCGCATGTAACTGCTGCTGCTCTTTTGTGCCAGGTTGCCATGGATACAGGCTTTGGAAGTGCTCCTGCACGTAGCGTCGGATCACGACACAGTCGAGGGCATCGCTCTTGGCTCTTGCACCAAGAGCTTTGGCGTAGAAATACACGTCCCTTGCATTGAGCACATAGACCATTTGGCCCGCTTGCAAGGCAAGCTGCGCAAGTAACAGGTGATAGCGCCCGGTGGACTCCATGGCGATACAGCAATCTCTGGGCAGTTGGACTAGCCAGCGAGTGATATGCGTGACGTCATTGACTACGCTCAGAGGGGGCAAGTCATCGACGCTGATGACCAGTTCTGATTTGGAGACATCCACTCCAATGAAGCTTGTTTGCATAAAAGCACCTCCAACAAAGACAATGGTCCAGTCGGGGTGCTGCTCCACCTTGTGCGTTGGCTTGCCTTCAGATCGGCAGTCACGCAGCCTGAGGGCTGCGTGCTGCTCAGTTCCTTATCGACGCTATGAGGTGGGGTGGGATGGGTCTAACACGGTCGGTCTGCGCTAACAGCCGATAGCGGCTCTAGTCCCTCACCCCGACACCTGAAGCATACAAGCGGCTCT
>NZ_SOAL01000058.1 GCF_004364775.1 Comamonas sp. JUb58 | reverse complement strand
TGAAGTTCCCCCAAATCACCGGAGGATATTTGACTCTCGGTCGCTGATTTGATGAGCTGGTTCGGTGGTGTTCTGTTGGGCGTTTTTCCTCCTTCTTTCAAACTCTGCAGGTGACAGGTAACCCAACCCCGAATGCAGCCGCTGCGGGTTGTACCAAGACTCAATCCAGCTAAAGATATCCAGCCTGGCCTGCGCCTTGGTGGGCCAGCTTCTTCGTTCGATGAGTTCGCACTCCAGCGTGGCAAAGAAGCTCTCGGCCATGGCGTTGTCATACGCGTCGCCCACCGAACCCATGGAGGGGCGAACCTTCATTTGCTCGCAGCGCTTGCCAAAGGCCACGCTGGTGTATTGGCTGCCCATATCGCTGTGGTGAATGACTTGGCTTGGGCGCCTGGTGTGCAGCGCCATATTCAGTGCTGCAATCACCAACTCCGCCGTCATCCTCGTCCCAAAGGCCCAGCCCACGACTTTGCGGCTGCAAGCGTCAACAACAACTGCCAAATACAAGAAACCTTGCCACGTTGGGATGTATGTCATATCTGCCACCCAAAGTTGATTGATGTCGTCAGCTACAAAGCAGCGTTGCACTAGGTCAGGAGCCGGCCTGTCACTTGGGTTGCGCTTGGTGGTCACCACAAAGCCACGGCGGCGGCTAACGCCTTGCAGGCCCATCACACGCATGAGGCGCTCAACCCTTTTGAGGTTTACCCGTTGCCCCATATGGCCCAGCTGTGCGTGCACACGCGGGGCACCGTAAGTCGCGTCGCTGGCTTGGTGAATCTGCGTGATTTGCGCACACAGGGCAGCATTGGCAAGTTGACGGGCGCTGGGTGAGCGGCTACGCCACTCATAGTAGCCACTGGTGCTCACCTGCAGGTGCTTGCACATGGCATCGATGGAGAAGGCGGCCTGGTTCGCAGCAATCAGCGAGAAGACGGCGTGTCTGCTTCGCTTTTGTGTGCAAACCAGGCCGTAGCCTTTGCCAAGATGTCACGCTCCTGCTTAACTTGCCGCAGCTCGCGGCGCAGGGCTGCCAGCTCTTGGCGCTCGGCGGTGGTCAGTGGCGCATCTGGGCTGGCATCACCTGCCGCATCAATCTTGCTTTGACGCACCCAAGTGCCGATGCTGGTGGCGTGGCAGCCAAACTCCTTGGCTAGGTCTGAATGACTGCGTCCGGCATTGGCCAGCTCCACGATTTGTTGGCGGTACTCCGCCGGATAGGCTCCCTGCTTGATTGGCATGGTGGACTCCTTGTTCTTGAAATATAAGGTGTCCGGTCAATTGGGGGAACTTCA
>NZ_SOAL01000057.1 GCF_004364775.1 Comamonas sp. JUb58 | reverse complement strand
CACACCGGATTCCGTGGAGGCTCAACTCCTGAGAGGATTGAGTCATGAACAACAAACCCAATAAATTTCCCGCCGAGGTCCGCGAGCGTGCAATCTGCTTGGTACAAGAGTGCCGGGCAAACTATGCGTCGCTGTGGGCAGCGTGCGAATCGATTGCCCCCAAGATGGGCTGCTCGGTCAGCACCTTGCATGGTTGGGTACAGCGTGTTGAGGTGGATGCGGGTTTGCGCCCGGGGTTAACCACCGATGAGCGTGAACGCCTCAAGCAGCTTGAGCGGGAAGTCAAAGAGCTACGCCGCGCCAATGACATATTGAAGGCTGCGAGTGCTTTTTTTGCCCAGGCGGAGCTGGACCGTCGCATCAAGAGCTGATTGACTTCGTTGATAAGCACCGCGATGCCTACGGGGTCGAGCCAATTTGCAGGCTGCTGCAGATTGCCCCGTCAGGTTACAGGCGCAGGGTTCAGCAAAGAGCCTGCCCCTGGTTGCGCAGCAAGCGCAGCCAGTCAGACGACGAACGTTGCCACCATATACAGAGTGTTTGGCACGCCAACTGGCAGGTCTATGGGGCTGTCAAAGTCTGGAAACAGCTGCACCGCGAAGGTATCCCTGTTGCACGCTGTACGGTGCAGCGCCTGATGCGTAGGCTGGGATTGGAAGGAGCGCGCAGAGGCAAGAAAGTGCGCACCACGCAGCCCAATGCTGCCCGGCCATGCCCGCTGGACTTGGTCAATCGCCAGTTCAACGCACAGCGCCCAAACCAGCTGTGGGTTGCTGACTTCACCTATGTATCGACTTGGCAAGGCCATATGTTCGTGGCCTTTGTGATTGACGTCTATGCCCGCCGGATTGTGGGCTGGCGGGTCAGCAGCCATATGCGCACCGACTTTGTGGTCGATGCACTGGAGCAAGCCCTCTATGCTAGGCAACCTGCGCCGCACAATGGCGGGTTGATACATCACTCCGACAAGGGGAGCCAATACGTATCTTTGCGCTACACCGAGCGCCTAGTAGAGGCAAGGCTGATGCCCTCCGTAGGTAGTACCGGCGATTCCTACGACAACGCGCTGGCTGAGACCATTAACGGCTTATACAAAACGGAGGTTATCTACAAACGAGGGCCATGGAAAACGCGTGAATCATTGGAGCTTGCAACACTTCAATGGGTTCATTGGTTTAACCACGACAGACTGCTAGAACCCATAGGGCATATACCGCCAGCAGAAGCTGAGGCAAACTACTGGCGGCACGTTGCCCAAACTGTGCAGGCTGACACCTGTACTTCAACTAACTAGCCTCCACCAAAACCGGTGTGATTCA
>NZ_SOAL01000056.1 GCF_004364775.1 Comamonas sp. JUb58 | reverse complement strand
AGATCTCAATCAACGACCACGCAAAACTCTGGGATATCGAACCCCTGCTGAAATGTTCGATGCGTGTGTTGCGTCGATCAGTTGAATCCGCAACCTTAATTGGCCACTACAAAACGGGAAGATCCCCCGCGAATCTCTTGCATCCTGAAAACTTCCCCTCAGGCGAAAAGCTATAAAACCATTCAATCTTCACACGTGTTCTATCAACATTTCGGTAGTATGTCTTAATATTAGTGGCATCAACAACTCCCGATACCTTGGATTTTGGCCATAGCCTAAAAGCTTGGTTGTTATTGCCACTACCCCTTGCGACCGGTATTTCTTTATTGTCAATATATATTTTGAAACCGACACCCCCTTGACCTGACACAACCCATGGCAAATCATGGTATGCAAAATCTAGAATTTCTGAGGAATTATTCTTCAAAGAGATTTCTAAATCCCCTTTTGAAGTCGGTTTTACCTCAATTCCGACTGCACATTCATTTGCAATTACTGGAGTGCAGATGAAAAAAATTATACAAAACATACGCATGAATTATTTCCTTTTGCTCCTGTATCTCTGAGCTTCAATTTCACGTTGCGCAATATCTCTTTCAATCATCGCCCTGCACTCTTGATCGCATCCTTTCTTTAATGCGTCCTTGAGACATTTAATTTGTTTCTCGTAGGCTTTTAGTTCACTATCTATTGTATAAAATCTAGAATCGCCGCCTTCAACACCATCATAATACCCAACCTGCAATCCATCCTTCCTTCCTTTACAAATATTTTGATTGAAAGCATAAGCATCTTGGCGATGACTGTCTTCATGAACTCGTATGCACTTTTCAATTGCAGGACACTGCTCATAGCCCGGAATCGGTAGAATATATAATTCGACCTTTTCTTCCATGCAATAAATGGTATTGATTGTGCCATCAGGATTACCTGGGCCAGCCATGAAACCTCCAGGAAACAACCCCAAATCATCTATTAACTTTAACGGATTAATGTTCGCATACATATAAAAATTTATTCCACCATTTAATCCAATGGGATCTCCTTTTAAATATCCGCCCACTTCCGGCCTGTAATCTCTATGAAAGTTATAGTGACTATTCGATTCCTGATCCCAATACTGCCCCGGGAATCTCAAACGTACTTGCACTGAGTTCTCGACAGCCTCAGTCGCCCCAAACGCCTCGCTGACAGCCTTCCACGTTATTGCCCCCGTCTTGTCCGTCGCCATATGAGGCGTCCACAGATGATCCGAATGCAGATAGTGATATCCCGTTTGAGAATTCACTAAATCACTATTAACAGTCTCAGCCTGCCAAACCGGATCCGTACTCCACGCCCCCTGCTGCC
>NZ_SOAL01000055.1 GCF_004364775.1 Comamonas sp. JUb58 | reverse complement strand
GCAAAGCAAAACGCCCATCCAAGCTATGAAGCAGTGGCACCAAACTGATCCCGAACTGTTCAATAAACGACCCTATGATCGTCCGGGATGCGACACCTACGCTCGCTGAGCACGGTGATTGTGCAACAGCGCCAATGCTATTGGGTAAAAGACTTCATTCTGACGTCTGTTTGATGAGTGTTTCAAAAATAGAAAATTCACCTTTGAATGTTGTGCAGATATCCGAACCCACCCCCGGCTCCGCAAATCTGTAGCTCCAAGATACGTCAACAATTCCAGCGTCAGATCTTAAATAATGAAAACGCTTGAACAAAGATATTTCTTGCTGCATAGAAGAATTTGCTTTTAGCACAACAGTCTCCGGACGATGCCCAACCGCATAGATAGGTTTAATCTCCGTTTTCGCATCTCTATACTTTGCAGAATAGTTAACTCCAAAACCAAATACTGACCAAGGAAGAAAGTCATAGAGAATATCAACATCACGCGATGAGATATTATGAATTGAAACAACTACCAAACCATCCCCCATTGGCTTAACATTAATATCTACAGGGCATGTCTGCGCAAATGCATTGAAATTTAAAAAAAATGCAATAGGTAAATAACTCAATTTAAAACACTTTTTCATTTTGGATATGTTCCTCGTATAACCTGGGGTAAATAAATATTTTTGATATTACTTATTTCCGTCTCTATCCATTTTTTACAATATTCATCGCAATAACTTTCTTTCAATGACCTTTCGAGGCAGCGAAGTTGAGCATTAAATGCCTTCTCCTCAGATTTCATCCAATCTTCATGACTTCCAGCGCCAACTCCAGACTTGCCTTTATTTCCTTTGCAAATCTCCGGATTAGAGCTGAATGCATCTCCCCAATGGATTGATTCGTGAACTGCGAGGCATCTTACAATTGATGGACATTTATGAGACTGATCGATAGGTTGCAGCAATACAGTCAACGCTTCATCATTACAATAGATGGTATTTAGATGAGCAATCTCTTTAAACATCTGGCCATTTTTAATCCATTTTTCCCCACTGGGATCAATTCGCACAAGAGGATTGGCATCTACATATGCAAATACATTTAACCCTCCATCCACCCCGATAGGATCGCTCTGCATGTAAATGCCAGCAGAAGGCTGATAGTCTCTATTAAAGTTATGGTGCTTGTCGCTCTCTTTATCCCAATACTGCCCCGGAAATCTCAAATTCACTTGCACTGAATTTTCAACAACCTCAGTCGCTCCAAATGCCTCGCTGACAGCTTTCCACGTAATATTCCCTGCTCTGTCCGTTGCTACATGTGGCGTCCCCAGATGATCCGTATGCAGATAGTGATATCCCGTTTGAGAATTCACTAAATCACTATTAACAGTCTCAGCCTGCCAAACCGGATCCGTACTCCACGCCCCCTGCTGCC
>NZ_SOAL01000054.1 GCF_004364775.1 Comamonas sp. JUb58 | reverse complement strand
CAGAAAGATGGCGTATGACTTGCGCGGGGCGCCCACCAGCAAGACCGATGCATTGAACCGCACAACCAGCCTGGAGGTGGATGCCGCTGGCAATGTGACCAAGGCCACCAACCCGCTAGGCCACGCCACCCAAATCCGCTATGACGCCAAAGGCCGGCGCACCCATGTCATCAGCCCCATGGGCAACACCCAGGTCACACGTTACGACCAGCGGGGCCGGGTGATTGAAATCCTGGCGCCCGGTGAGACCGAAGGCGCGGGCCGCAGAACCGTCTATGACAGCAATGGCTGGCCGATTCAGTCGATCAGCCAAAGCGGTCTGGTCACGGAAACCACCTATGACGAGAGAGGCCGCATCCAAGCCACCAAAGACCCAGCGGGCAACACCACCAGCTATGAATATGGGGCAGATGACACCGAGCAGGCAGGGCTGCTGATAGCGACCCAGTTCCCCACGTACAAAGAGACCTACAAGTACGACCAGAGGGGCAGGCAAACGGCGACCACCCAGCACCTGGGTGGCGGAGAGAGCCGCACACAAAGCCAAACCTATGATGTGCTGGGTCAGTCCGTTGCGAGCACCGATCCTGCAGGCAAGACCACGTTGGTTGAGTACGATGCACTGGGCAGAAAGAGCCAGAGCACCGATCCCGCAGGGCAGACCACAAGGCAAAGCTGGAACGCCTTTGACCAGCTGACCAGTCTGAGTGATGCCAACGGCAACACCCACCGGTTCGAATACGACAAATCAGGACAGCAGACCAAAGAGACCCGCCCCATGGGCGGAGCCATTGCCTACCGCTACGACGCTGCCCACCAACTGATCTTGCGCACCGATGCAGGAGGCAATACCCGCAGCTACAGCTACGACGCGGCCGGCCGCATGACGCAGGTGCAACACCAGCTTGGCGGCACAACGCTCGATGAAAAAACCAGCTACCAGTACGACAACGACGGGCGCCTTACTGCCTACGAACAGCAAGATGGCAACGGCCAACTTGTCAGCAGCGCCAGCTACAGCCACGATGCGCAAGGGCGCACAGCACAAAGCCAAACCACCTATGGCAAGGTAGAAGGAGCAGGAAGCTTTAGCTTCACCACCGGCCAAAGCTTTAACAGCGACGGCCAACTGGCAAGCCACACCTACCCCGACGGGAGTACGCAAACCTATAGCTACGCGAAGGGGCAGCTCGCTCAAATCACGCTACCGAACAGCAGCGAGATCCGCTACCAAAACTACCAGTGGAATATGCCCACGGTTATTCAAACCCCAGGCGCTGCCAAATCCTTGGAACTGGATGCCCTGCAACGCCCCACCAGCATCCAGGTCAAAAACAGCAGCAACCAGATCCTTGCCAGCAAGGCCTACCAATACGACAAAGCCGGCAATATCTCCCAGATCGATAGCGACCTAGGCACCACCCAATATGGCTATGACAACCTGGACCGCCTCACCCAGGCGACGCCAGACCAAAGCCTGCAGGGCCTGGGCCTGCCCAGCGAGCACTATGGCTATGACGCCGTAGGCAACCGCACCAGCAGCGCACACCAGCCGGGCGCCTGGAGCTATAACGCCGACAACCAAATGGTCCGCTACCCTAGCAAAACGCCGTTTAGCCCAAGCCCTGCGGTAGACACCCAGGTGAGCTACACCCCGCAGGGTCATACCCAGCAAGAAACGAGTGGGCAGGAGAGCAAGACCTACCGCTATAACGCCGCCGAGCGGCTGATCACCTACGAGAGCAGTGATGGCACCCAAGCCCATTACCGCTATGACCCCTTCGGCCGCAGAATCAGCAAGAGCGGTACCAAAGAGGCGACCACGCAAGTGACCTACTTTGTCTACAGCGAGCAGGCGCTGATGGGGGAGCTTGACGAGGATGGCAAGCTGCAACGGGCCTATGGGTTCAATCCCGTTGCGGGGCAGCAGGGGGCGTGGAGTACGGATCCGGTTTGGCAGGCTGAGACTGTTAATAGTGATTTAGTGAATTCTCAAACGGGATATCACTATCTGCAT
>NZ_SOAL01000053.1 GCF_004364775.1 Comamonas sp. JUb58 | reverse complement strand
GATCTCAATCAACGACCACGCAAAACTCTGGGATATCGAACCCCTGCTGAAATGTTCGATGCGTGTGTTGCGTCGATCAGTTGAATCCGCAGCCATTAGCGGACAGACATCTCGCAAAAGTGCTAGAGAATTGATGAACCATCACGCTTTGGCAATAGCTGAAGTGCTTCTCGCCAATTTCTCCACTTCGACCGTTACATGAGACAGTTCATGAATAGGAAGTAATAGTGCTTTGTAAGCTTCCACGGTGTTGGGGCTGAAAGAGCCTATTGAAACAATCGCAGCGAAGTGCCCTGGCCCAACCTGCCAAACGTGCAGATCCTGGATGACATCCCGGGTGACATCAAGAGCCTTCCGAATCTCCTGGCGAACGTCATTGGCCTCTGCTGGAGCATCGAGCAGAACGCTGCCAGAGTCTCGAATCAGTCCCCAGGACCATCGTGCAATAACCACTGCACCCACAACCCCCATCAAGGGATCAGCCCACAGCCAACCGTAGCTGCGTCCCAAAAGAAGCGCAACGATGGCGAGTACCGAGGTGAGTGCATCTGCGAGAACGTGAATGTATGCTGCTCGCAGGTTGTTATCCTTACTCTGAGGGTGATCCCCGTGGTTGTGGTCATGATCATGGTGGTGTGCATGACCATGATGATGCGAGTGGTCATCCTTTAGGAGCCATGCCGAAATTAGATTGATCAACAGTCCCGCTACAGCCACGGCAATGGCCTGCTCAAAGCTTATGGGAATCGGATTCGCTAGCCGGACCAGACTCTCGTAGCCGATTAACAAGGCGATAAGTGCCAAGATGATTGCGCTTGCAAATCCTGCGAGATCGCCCAGTTTCCCAGTGCCGAATGCAAAGCGCGGATTGTTGGCATTGCGTCGGGCGTAGCCGTAGGCTAGCGCAGTAATGAGCATCGCGCCTGCGTGGGTTGACATATGCCAGCCGTCCGCTACCAACGCCATAGATCCATACACCGAGCCAGCGATGATCTCTACGAACATCATGCTTGCTGTCAATGCAATGACAAGCCACACCCGCCGTTCGTTGCGTTGATGGTCTTCACCTAGGAAGTGATGGCTATGCGGTGCAGGGAACGGCATGGCGGAATTGTTTGTAGTGGATGCGTTCATTTGAGATAAGCCCTGATGACTTCAACCATTTCTTGGCCGCCGCTTTGTCGCTCTCCTTCTGACTGAGCATTGACGACGTGCTCCTGCAGGTGATCCTCCATCACCTCAGCTGTCAGACCATTCATGGCACCGCGTGCCGAGGCCAACTGTCGCAAGACCTCGCCGCAGGCAGATCCAGTTTCGAGCGCCCGCTCGATTCCTTCCATCTGCCCCTTGATGCGCCGGACGCGGGCTATCAGTTTGTCTTTCTGTCGAATCGTATGGGACACACTTCACCTTTCATATAGTATGGGGGACTATATTACCTATGAGAAGTGATAGCTGATCTGAGACCCTATCGCCACACCCGAAGTATGGGCACGATCTCGGAGGTGCGTTTTAAGTCTGCTTAGGGTCGATAGCGCCACTTCAGCTTGCGTAAAAGCCGTCCCTCGGTCAGCGTCCAAATCAGATGACCGGTTCCGGTTGTACAGCGGACCAGGAATGACGCCTCTCAGCTATGACTGCTCTGGACACGACCAGTCATCGAGCTTGTTGAGTTGACGGACTGC
Organism: Comamonas sp. JUb58; assembly: GCF_004364775.1. Lineage (GTDB taxonomy): Bacteria > Pseudomonadota > Gammaproteobacteria > Burkholderiales > Burkholderiaceae_C > Comamonas. Next base: position 367 of record NZ_SOAL01000053.1, on the reverse strand, counting down.
AATCAGCCTGATGCCGACTTCTGATGTCGAGGTCAGCTTTGCAGCGGTTGCGGCCCTTCGGTTTGATGAATTCGACGCTTGAGAGCGGTCGTTCAACGATTGCGTTCAGCTGCGCCGTTATCCGCCGTTCAGGCGAGGGAGAACGAAGTACGAGATTGGAGGATGATTGGGGGTTAGCGGCAGGCGACAACTTCGATCGCTGCCGGACCAGGAAGGCAAGACCGTGACAACAGCTGTAGAGACGCGGGATGCGTCGCCAAGTGTGCAGGCCCAAACTGAATCACACCGGTTTTGGTGGAGGCTAGTTAGTTGAAGTACAGGTGTCAGCCTGCACAGTTTGGGCAACGTGCCGCCAGTAGTTTGCCTC
>NZ_SOAL01000052.1 GCF_004364775.1 Comamonas sp. JUb58 | reverse complement strand
GGAGCCCTGCTTGATCGCCGAATCCTCCAATAGGGCGTCAGCCCAGCCGTCAGCAACAGCGACGGAGCCACCGATCCAGCTTTCCTTGTCCATCAGGGAAGTGATACGTTTGAGATCCACCCCAGTGCGCTCCTGGTAGACATCAGCCATAGCTGCGTCAAAAGGAGCCATCTGCTCGCTCAGGGCGGCGAAGTCGTGACGGTTACCGGCGGCGAGACACCAACAGTTGTGGATCATCAGGAACGATGGCCGACCGATACGGATATCGTCTCCCGCCATTGCGATCACCGAGGCGGCACTAGCGGCCATACCCAGGATGTTCACGGTGACCCGACCCGGGTGCATACGAAGCTGGTTGTAGATGGCTACACCATCGAACATGTCGCCGCCAGGACTGTTCACGTTCACAACCACATCACGGTCGCCAATGGCGCGCAAGGCACCAGCGATCCGGTTGGCTGTGACACCCTCCCCGGTCCACCAGTCCTCGCCGATCACATCCAGGATGCTGATCACGTTGTCAGGCGATTCGCCAGCGGCTGCCTGGATGCCAGGCGTCCAACGCGACATCGCACTCGGCGACACGAACGACTGGATGCGACCACGCGCCCCAGCGTTTAGCTCAGGTAGTTTTCTCAGGCTCATTGGTTGCTTTCTTCCCCGAGGGTTCGCCCAAGGTGTTGAACTTCGGATTGGGATCAGCCGGGTATTCGGCCAAGTCCCGGATTTCATTGCCGGTGTGCCATGGCTGATGCCCGCCAGACCCGAGAGCCTTGGCGAAGTAGTCCGCCTGGTCTTTGAGGGTGCCGCGCAGCAGGGCTCGCACGTTGAACTTAAAGTACAGAGATTCCCGCTCTCGGTCGGTCAACAGGGTACGGGCCAGGGCTTCTTCCCAAGCCTGCATGCGGCTGGCCAGCGTGTACTGCACGAAGAAGATGCCCAGTTGCTCAATGCCAGAGCCCCAACTGGTGTCATCCATCATCAAGAGAGGTCGGGGCACGCCATACAGGCGAGCGACTTCCTCAATCTGGTGGTTCCGGTTTTCGATCTGCTGCGCATCTGCTGCCGTAGATCCGAACTTGTTGGCCTTGGCACCCTCCTCCAGCAACATCCATTTGTTGATGTTCTCGGCGCCTGAGTGGTCTTCATCGAGAGAGCGCTTCATTCGCTCATAAGCCAGATCGGACAACTCACCCGTTACTTCAATGGCGCCACCAGCCATGACCCCTGTACGGAAAACGTTGGCTGCAGCACGCTGAGCGCCGGCCGCCAGGTCAAAGACCTCAGATGCCAGCTTTCGGCGGGATAGTCCCTCGATACCATCGAGAGACAGGTCGCGGATGTGCAGGATTTCGTCCTGGTCCAACGTCAACTGGCCACCGTTCTCGGTCGTGCATTGGTACTGCATCCGCCAACCCGAACCAAGCTTGCTCGTGACCCGCCCCTTCTCGAACGGGATAAGGTGAATGGGGCGGCCTCCGGATCGGATGACACGCGCATAGGCGTTGCCCTCTGTCTCCAGCAAAAGCTCCATCTGACTCTTGAACTCCATGGGAGTCTGGTAGGGGTTGGGCTTGATGCGCACCAGCTTGTGCCCAGCGTGGTCAGTAGCCTTTTGCTTGTCACTCCCCTCGCGGTAGAGGTTCAAGGGCAGCATGCCCAGGCCGTTGCAAAGAAGGGTCAGGCAGCGCAGTGCTGCGGTGTTGCGCAGCATGTTGCCCTGCGCACCTGTTTGGCCCAGGCGAATGAATTCCAGAAACGCCGGGTCATCCAGCCCGGTAAAGGTGAACCCCTGAGCACTGGACTGCGGGCGCGACTGTGCCTCCGGCTTGCGCCGGAACATATCGAATATTTTCATTGAGTCGTACCCTATAAGTACCTGATGCCGCGCCGCTCGTAGACCGATTTGCGCTTTGCCTCAGGGTTCGTCGCCATCAACGTGATCGCGTTCAGCGAGGCCATCAGCGGATCAATCTTGGCCGTGCCGCTGGCCTGCTTGGTGATGAGCACAGCATTTCCGGAAGGAACTACCTTGGCATTTCCCACTGACCAGGCCATCATTGGAGAGTCGGCATGCGTCAACTGCCCATCCTTCAAGGCCAGCTCGGCCACCGCAATCGCACCGGTCAGCTTCCAGCCCTGAGAGATGCCGATGATCAGATCCTCCGGGATGCCTGCATCAATCAGTGCTTTGAACACGACCTTATGGGTGCGTTCCGGGTCCAGGCCAATCTTGGCCAGCAACCCAGCGTCGTAGACCTTCTTGCACAGGGCCGCCAGTTCCTCAACGTCCTGGCGTGGCCTCTCGACAATGACCAGGTCGCCATCACTAACGAAACCGTGGTACTTCGATGCCTCGGACTTGCGCCG
>NZ_SOAL01000051.1 GCF_004364775.1 Comamonas sp. JUb58 | reverse complement strand
TGTTAGGGCCGATGCAATCTTGACCAGCAGTGCCAATCGAGCTTTGACCAGGTACTGGAGCAGCCTTTGAGATGACCGCTTGTGAATAACTATAGGCTGTTTACCTCATTGGCTACTCCTTCTTTACCTCTGCCAGGTCTACTTGCAACTCTTCTGGTGAGCTCCCTTCCGTGTTTCCAGTAGCCTGAACTGCTGCAGCTTTCCTACTTTGCTCTCTTGTCTTGATCCGCCCCTTGGCTTCGTGCGTGCTATGCCGGAACCGATAGGACTCATTTCCCGTCTCGATGATGTGGCAGTGGTGGGTCAGTCGATCTAGCAGGGCCGTGGTCAATTTGGCATCGCCGAACACACTGGACCATTCGGCAAACGTCAGGTTGGTGGTGATCAGCACGCTGGTGTGCTCGTACAGTTTGGACAGTAGGTGGAATAGCAGAGCACCTCCCGCCTGGCTGAACGGCAAGTAGCCCAGCTCGTCCAGTACGACCAAGTCCATACGCATCAGGCTCATCGCAATCCGCCCAGCCCGCCCTTGTGCTTTCTCCTGCTCCAGCGCATTGACTAGATCAACCGTCGAGTAGAAGCGCACTCGTTTGCCATGTCTGCTCAACCCGGATATACCCAGTGCCGTAGCCAGATGTGTTTTGCCAGTACCAGGACCACCGATCAACACTACGTTTTGAGAATCCTGCGTGAACGATAGGTCTGAGAGCTTTTGAACCAACCTCTGGTCAACTTGCGAGACCGTGAAGTCAAACCCAGCCAGATCTCGATGCACAGGAAAGCGCGCAGACTTCATCTGGTGAGCAATGGAGCGCATGACGCGATCTGCGTGCTCCGCTTGAAGCAGGTGCTCCACCAACCAGCGAGATGCAGCCAAGGTGGTATCGCCCCCTTGCTCGGTCAGATCGGCCCAGGCGGTGGCCATTCCGTTTAAGCGCAGACTCTTCAATTGCGTCTGCACATCGGTAGAGGGTTCACGCATGATTGATCTCCTGTCCATTCAGATGGTCCAAGTGAGTTGGTCGCAGGCGGTCATAGCGTGCGGTGTCGGCGATTGGTGCCTCGCGCAGTCGCAGTGATGTTTGCGCCTGATCTGGGGCGGCAGGCGTGTTTAAGCGGGCCAGCACATTGCGCACATGCTCTACGCTGATGCTGCCACTCGGTGCCATGCCTTCTAGCACCAACTCGACCGCCACCAATACCGCTTCAAGCCCAGCTTGTGGCACCACGGCTAGAACCTGAGCCATCACCCTATCTCCACCGGGATGCCGCAGTAGCGACTGGCGCAAACGCAGCAGCGGCGCTGGTAAGTCCAGGAATGGAGTGCCATTGCGCAAAGCGCCTGGCTTGCGCTGGACCAGCTCGATATAGTGCTGCCAGTCATAACTGGTCTGGCCACTGCCCGGAAGGCGTGCGTGGCTTGCCACTACGCAATCGCCCGCAGCCACATCGATTCGATCAGGATAGACCCGGGTGCTGACGATATGGCCAGCCCATTCACATGGCACGGAATAGCGATTACGAGTTGCAGTCACCAAGCAAGTGCTGCTCACCCGGGCTAGCCGTTCGACGTAGCCGTCGAATGGTGCAGGCATGGACATTAGATGGCCTTTCTCCAACTCCCACATCTCTGCGACTGTGAACTGGCGATGGATGGGATGCGCGGTATCGGCCCACACTGATCGACAGCGCTCTGCCAGCCAAGCATTGAGTTCTATGAAGGAGCCAAAGCGCCGTGTACTTGCCTCGATCCAGATCCGCCGGCGGCTGTCTTGCACATTCTTCTCGACGACACCTTTCTCCCAACCCGAAGCGACATTGCAGAAGTCAGGATCAAACAGGTAGTGGCTGCACATAGCGGCAAACCGCGCATTGACGACACGCTTTTTACCGCGCTGGACCTTGTCTACGGCAGTGCGCATGTTGTCGTAAATGCCCCGCCGAGTGACACCGCCCAGCGCCTGGAATGATCGGGTATGTGCGTCGAATAGCATCTCGTGGCTCTGGCTGGGATAGGCCACTAACCAGAAGGCACGACTGGCGCACAGCTTCAAATGCGCCACCTGAACGTTGTAGAACACCCCCCCAATGACCATGGCCTCATCGCTCCAGTCGAACTGGAAGGCCTCACCCAGCTCGAAACTAAGAGGTACGAAGGCCTTGGTGGGGCTTGATGCTGATTCGACTCGCCAGCGGCGGATGTAGTCCGTGACGGCGCTGTATCCACCTCGGTAACCTTGAGCCTGGATCTGGGCAAACAGGGCACGGCCGCTGCGCCTGCCTTGCTTAGGGCGGTGACTGTCGGCTGAGAGCGCTTGCTGCAAGATGGGCTCGAAAGCAGTGAGCTTTCCAGCCTGCTTGATCCGCTCGTACTTGGGCACGACGTCGCCGGGAGCCTTGAGCCACTTCTTGACGGTATTGCGAGCAAGGCCAGTG
>NZ_SOAL01000050.1 GCF_004364775.1 Comamonas sp. JUb58 | reverse complement strand
AAGCTGTCGGCCACTGCCAGACGCACGACTTATCTTAGGCCTGCACGTGTTTCTCTTCAAAGGGGCGGTACGGCGCGTGCGATGGCCGTTTTTTAAAATGTCGCGCTCCTCGGTCACACGCTTGAGCTCGGCCTTCAATCTTCGCAACTCGTCGGTCTGCGATCCCTGCACTTGGCGTTCCGCAGCGGGCACTTGATGGGACTTAATCCACTGATACAGGCTGTGTTGGCTGACGCCAAGCCGAGCCGACACGTCGGCTACCTTGTGGCCTCGCTCAGTGATCTGCTTGACCGCTTCGGTCTTGAATTCTTCGGGGTATCTCTGTTTACTCATGGCACCTCCTATTGGGCCTCAGGTTGAGGCTCAAAGGTGTCTAGGAAACCCGGGGCGATTCACTGCTTCGTGTTCGAAGATGGAAATCTAAGTGCACGAGCGAGCAGTCTGGAGTCCGAATTAGAGTTGAAATCGCGAGAGAGGAAGCTCAAAGTAGGCAGGGATAATTACGCAGTAAGCAGCAGCAAAACATCTGTGTACCAAGTGCAATTTAAGCCAAGCGACTCGTCTTCGATGACATCACGAGTTCGCATGTCCATTCGTGTGGAATGAACGCCCAGCAATTGCCAAGCATCCAAAGAGCGAGCGCTATGGGCCGTGCGTCGGCGTCGCAGCACAGGGGACCCGCTGCTACCACGGTGTGTCCTAGCATCTGTCAAAAAATAGCCTTGCCGCTGAAATCGCACGCCGTAGGCAGACGCAATAGATGCACTTCGCGCCACAGCCAAATAATGAACCGTGTCGTGAAATCCCAGAGGAAAACCAACGACTGTCAGGTCATCGCCAATAGCCACATCCTCACTGCCTGCGTCTAAGTTCGAGACGTTAAAAGCTCGCAGCAAGGTCTGCTCCGGCAATCGATCAACGGCAATCTCTATGGCTGCTATATCCACTGAACCAGCTGTGTCCGATGCCCTTGTCCAAAGTTCGGCTCCTTGGCTAAATAGTGGGATTGAGAAGATCGCAATTCTGCTCAGATCATTGGCACACGTATGAAGCTCGATTTCGATCCGGTCAGGAAGATGCCTAGTGAGCTGGTCTTGCAAAACATGCAAGCTCGTCACTAAGAACAGGCGGGCGTCACGTTGGAAGAAGAAACCACTGGCATTTGTGAGGTGCTGCGAGCCCCAGTAGGTGCGTATATGTGTCGTGGCTAGAAGGACTTCTTCGAGAGAATTTTGCGAATCAGTAGGAACTGTAGTCCAGCCCATATCAACCCTCATCAGACACAGCAACTTGCTGGCTCTTCACCGGCTGGAGTGCCGTAAATTTCACATGCGGATTGTCACCAGCATCATGCTGAACCAGGGAGTCACCACTCACAAAAAACATCACTTTGACGGTGTGCCAAAAGGTAGGAGTAGATATGGGGATGGGGTTGGCTGACAGATAGGCTCCGGATCCAAATGACGATGCAGGATGGATCGCCTAGTCCCAGGCTACTCCTTTTAATAACCTTAAACGTGACTCGCGAAGAAAAGCTTTGGATTCTTCCCGCAACTATGCTGGATCAGCAACACCAAGCCAACTCCCAATGCCATGCATCAGGATTGACGGCTGTGCAACTTCAGCGCGGGCGTTAAATTAAGCTTCGAACCAATCAACATTGAGGGAGATTGCATAGCGTTGCTTCTTCCCATCAACTCCAGTTCCGCCACCGCCAATGTAGGCATCGCACGAAGTGACCTGTGCAGCCAGTCCAGCTCTTTGCAGCATGGCTCTATACGGAATGAGATCTCTTTGGGACAGTTTACCGATGCGCAATCCCTCTACCACCACTGACACTACCATTTCAAAGCCTGCTTGTTCTTTTCCTGGAACAAGGAACGCCAAGCACTCTCGGTGGGCCGACTGACCAAAGGTGTTCCCTGCAATTCGGAAGATGTTCGAAGTGTGCTCGCCATCGTCAGCTACAGCCACCGACTCACCTCTTGCCCAATGCTTTTTTGAAATCAATTTCTTCAATGCGATCGTCTTCGAAAGAGGGCGAGATAGGATCCTGGGTGAATGTGGCGGACCTCGTGAAAGAAGCCAGTACACAAAGTACGACAGCCAGACCATCACGAAAAACAGAAGTATTTGCCCGTAGCCCATCTCGATCCTTTCATTGAAGCAGCGTTTCAGGCTAACTCATTGCAAGGTAGATTGGCTGCCGGGAAAAGATGACCTTCAAGTAGGCGCATCCAGCGCTTACAGATTGCCTGGCTACGTACGGACGCGACCGGAGATGCTCCTCAAAGACGGAATTTCCCGCTCACAGTGCAGGCGATCAGAAGGGTTCACATTGGGTCTCGGCCCAGAGGAGTAGCTGAAGCTTGGTCACATGCCACAGACAGTCCTCGGGGCAAGGCGGTTGGTAGTGCATGACAAGTCATGATGGATGTAGTCCTTTGACGAAAGCCGTCTGTGTGCTATCCTGAACTTCCGGTCAGGGCATGCTTGCCCCTTGATCCATCAGAGTGCTTGGCTCTTACGCCATTCCGCACACCATCCTAGGCAAGCTCTCAAGCCACAATAAATTCCTAGGGTCGGCTTTCCCCTCTTCTGCATTTATTTCTGGCGCCACAAGCTCCACCGTTTCAGCGCGTGGAGCGCGCATGTATGTTCCAATTTTTTAAAAACACCAACAAAATCTCTCGTTATTTCATCTCGCCTGGCGTGAGTGAGCAGCCAGATGGCAAGTTTCAATCAGCCGTCTCTTTGAAATCTGGCCAAGGCTCTGTTACTCAAGACACCGTCTACACCTTCTCAAAGCTTTTTGAGACCGCTCAGGAAGCGTTCGATCATGCCAAGCATGAGGGCATGCAACTTGCCCTCTTGAAGTAACCCCGCGGACCATCACCAAGGACACACATTGAGCAAAGAAGACCTGATCGAAATGCAAGGGAAGATCGGAGAAATTCTCCCCGATGCTAGGTATCGAGTTACCCTGGATAACGGCCACACCTTGGTTGCGTACACAGGTGGAAAGATGCGAAAGCACCGAATCAAGATCATTGCTGGCGACAATGTGACTATTGAAATGTCACCTTATGACCTGACGAAGGGCAGAATTACTTTCCGGCACCTTCCTCCTCGATCAGGAACCGCAGGCGGTTCAAATAACTTCCGTAAACGGTAGGCGAATAAGCCTTGCATCCCAACCGCCTCCGAGCGGTTTTTTATTGCCAAATGAGCGTGGAACTAGCTCTCTAACTACCAGACACCTCGACGGCTCTCTCGCCATTTTCCCTACCATCGCACCACATGCACCCAACACTAGTCGCTCTAGCCCTGCTCCTGGCTTCACCGGCCATGGCTGCGAACTACGCCACCTGCATCCTAGATAAGGCTGGCCAGGTGCAGAACGACAAGGCGGCAATGGCTGCGGCTCAGGCTTGCCTAGTGTCCTTCCCTAGCGGTATTGAGGCCGTGAAGCCAGGTTCAGGACGCGAGCTCACTGGCTACGATTCCGGCGCTGAGTGCACAGCGAGGAAAGCTGCAGACACTCGAAGCGAGATGGCCGCGTACCAGATCAAGCGAGCTTGCATGAGGCTGTATGACGAGCCACAGACGCATACTCCATCCACCGGCCAGATTGATTAGCCAACCAAAAACCTGTTCCCGCTTGCATACTTGTAAACCGGCTTGCCTCCCGGAGCCGCTTCTGTGGTCATACCTGCAAGAAGACCTCCTGCCTGCACAAGCTGCCCAGTCTGCCGAATGAACATCGTCGATGGGGTGCTGTAGGTCCGGCCGCTGGCGGCATCCACCTGCTGATCGCATGGCGCGACTAGGCCTGCAGCGCGGTTAGCGTATTCGGCCAAAGCCATAGATGATCTCGCCTACCTTGTAGTCTTCCAGGAGTTGGGAAATCTCTTCGTCGTTCAGCTTCTTGCCGAGCAAACTAATCAAAGTCATTCGGTTTATTCGTTAAAGAGGAAAGGTGGAGGAATTGTGCTGGAGGGACTTCGATCGTGGCCGATTGTGCCCAATGGCGAGCGGCAGCTCTTGGCTGCGGATTCAACTGATCGACGCAACACACGCATCGAACATTTCAGCAGGGGTTCGATATCCCAGAGTTTTGCGTGGTCGTTGATTGAGA
>NZ_SOAL01000049.1:1405-2910 GCF_004364775.1 Comamonas sp. JUb58 | reverse complement strand
CTAGAGATCTAGAGATAGATGTCAAAGTTATAGGGTCAAGTGACTAAGAGCATGTGGTGGATGCCTTGGCGATGATAGGCGACGAAAGACGTGATAGCCTGCGATAAGCTTCGGGGAGTTGGCAAATAAACTTTGATCCGGAGATTTCTGAATGGGGGAACCCACCTAGCAATAGGTATCACTGAGTGAATACATAGCTCAGTGAAGCGAACCTGGAGAACTGAAACATCTAAGTACCCAGAGGAAAAGACATCAACCGAGATTCCGATAGTAGTGGCGAGCGAATTCGGAAGAGCCTTGCAGTGATAGTCAGTGTGTTAACAAAACGGAATGGAAAGTCCGGCCATAGTGGGTGATAGCCCCGTATGTGAAAACGCATTGGTGGTACTAGGCTGCAGACAAGTAGGGCGGGGCACGAGAAACCCTGTCTGAATATGGGGGGACCATCCTCCAAGGCTAAATACTCATCATCGACCGATAGTGAACAAGTACCGTGAGGGAAAGGCGAAAAGAACCCCGGGAGGGGAGTGAAATAGATCCTGAAACCGCATGCTTACAAAAAGTCGGAGCCCTTAGGGGTGACGGCGTACCTTTTGTATAATGGGTCAGCGACTTACATTCAGTGGCAAGCTTAACCGAATAGGGAAGGCGTAGAGAAATCGAGTCCGAATAGGGCGACAAGTCGCTGGGTGTAGACCCGAAACCAAGTGATCTATCCATGGCCAGGATGAAGGTGCCGTAACAGGTACTGGAGGTCCGAACCCACTAGTGTTGCAAAACTAGGGGATGAGCTGTGGATAGGGGTGAAAGGCTAAACAAACTTGGAAATAGCTGGTTCTCTCCGAAAACTATTTAGGTAGTGCCTCAAGTATTACCTGCGGGGGTAGAGCACTGTTTAGGCTAGGGGGTCATGGCGACTTACCAAACCTATGCAAACTCCGAATACCGCAGAGTACAGCTTGGGAGACAGAGCACCGGGTGCTAACGTCCGGACTCAAGAGGGAAACAACCCAGACCGCCAGCTAAGGTCCCTAAAACGGGCTAAGTGGGAAACGAAGTGGGAAGGCTAAAACAGTCAGGATGTTGGCTTAGAAGCAGCCATCATTTAAAGAAAGCGTAATAGCTCACTGATCGAGTCGTCCTGCGCGGAAGATGTAACGGGGCTAAGCCAGTTACCGAAGCTGCGGATGCACAGTTTTACTGTGCGTGGTAGGAGAGCGTTCTGTAAGCCTGTGAAGGTGTCTGGTAACGGATGCTGGAGGTATCAGAAGTGCGAATGCTGACATGAGTAGCGTTAAAGCGGGTGAAAAGCCCGCTCGCCGTAAGCGCAAGGTTTTCTACGCAACGTTCATCGGCGTAGAGTAAGTCGGCCCCTAAGGTGAGGCAGAGATGCGTAACTGATGGGAAACGGGTCAATATTCCCGTACCGATGTGTAGTGCGATGTGGGGACGAAGAAGGTTAGCTCAGCCAACTGTTGGATATGTTGGTTCAAGCCTGTAGTCGT
>NZ_SOAL01000049.1:0-1309 GCF_004364775.1 Comamonas sp. JUb58 | reverse complement strand
CCCGGTAGGCAAATCCGCCGGGCTAAGATGAGGGGTGATAACGGGTCTGCTTGCAGACGAAGTGAGTGATACCCAGCTTCCAGGAAAAGCCACTAAGCTTCAGCTACACACGACCGTACCGCAAACCGACACTGGTGCGCGAGATGAGTATTCTAAGGCGCTTGAGAGAACTCAGGAGAAGGAACTCGGCAAATTGACACCGTAACTTCGGGAGAAGGTGTGCCCTCAGTAAGTGAAGTTGTACAAACGGAGCTAAACGGGGTTGCAAAGAATAGGTGGCTGCGACTGTTTAATAAAAACACAGCACTCTGCAAACACGAAAGTGGACGTATAGGGTGTGACGCCTGCCCGGTGCTGGAAGATTAAATGATGGGGTGCAAGCTCTTGATTGAAGTCCCAGTAAACGGCGGCCGTAACTATAACGGTCCTAAGGTAGCGAAATTCCTTGTCGGGTAAGTTCCGACCTGCACGAATGGCGTAACGATGGCCACACTGTCTCCTCCTGAGACTCAGCGAAGTTGAAATGTTTGTGATGATGCAATCTCCCCGCGGAAAGACGGAAAGACCCCATGAACCTTTACTGTAGCTTTGTATTGGACTTTGAACAGATCTGTGTAGGATAGGTGGGAGGCTTTGAAGTGAGGATGCTAGTTCTCATGGAGCCAACGTTGAAATACCACCCTGGTGTGTTTGAGGTTCTAACCTTGGTCCATTATCTGGATCGGGGACAGTGCATGGTAGGCAGTTTGACTGGGGCGGTCTCCTCCCAAAGCGTAACGGAGGAGTTCGAAGGTACGCTAGTTACGGTCGGACATCGTGACGATAGTGCAATGGCATAAGCGTGCTTAACTGCGAGACTGACAAGTCGAGCAGATGCGAAAGCAGGACATAGTGATCCGGTGGTTCTGTATGGAAGGGCCATCGCTCAACGGATAAAAGGTACTCTGGGGATAACAGGCTGATACCGCCCAAGAGTTCATATCGACGGCGGTGTTTGGCACCTCGATGTCGGCTCATCTCATCCTGGGGCTGTAGTCGGTCCCAAGGGTATGGCTGTTCGCCATTTAAAGAGGTACGTGAGCTGGGTTTAAAACGTCGTGAGACAGTTTGGTCCCTATCTTCCGTGGGCGCTGCAGATTTGAGGAAGCCTGCTCCTAGTACGAGAGGACCGGAGTGGACACACCTCTGGTGTATCGGTTGTCACGCCAGTGGCATTGCCGAGTAGCTATGTGTGGAAGAGATAACCGCTGAAAGCATCTAAGCGGGAAACTCGTTCCAAGATGAGATCTGCCGGGGGCTTGACCCCCCT
>NZ_SOAL01000048.1 GCF_004364775.1 Comamonas sp. JUb58 | reverse complement strand
CAGAGATCTCAATCAACGACCACGCAAAACTCTGGGATATCGAACCCCTGCTGAAATGTTCGATGCGTGTGTTGCGTCGATCAGTTGAATCCGCAACCCTGAGCGGACATTGGCATGGCTTGTTTGGCTGTCTGCTGTGAAGTAGGTTTCAGGACCCCATCGCCATGACCCAGCCCGACAGCCCGGCTAGTAGAACCACTAGTGCCGGCGGAACCCTTCCCACAGTCAGCAGACCGAATGAGAGCAAAGCCAGCCCAAAATCCGACTTGCTGTGGATGGCACTCGTCCACACAGGGTCATACAGTGCGGATACCAGAATGCCGACCACGCCTGCGTTGATACCCGCCATGGCTGTTTGAATGCCAGCGCGATGACGTAGCCCTTCCCAGAATGGCAACGCGGCTATTAGCATGAAAAAGGCGGGGAGGAAGATAGTGGCCAGCAGAGCTAGGCCACCAAACCAGCCGTGCAACGGCCCCTGGGCGATTGCGCCAAGGTAGGCTGAAAACGTGAACAGTGGTCCTGGCACGGCCTGCGCTGCACCGTAGCCAGCCAGGAAGTCGGCATTGCCCACAATGCCGCTAGGCACCACGGCAGCTTGCAGCAGTGGCAAGACAACGTGTCCACCGCCGAACACCAATGCGCCCGAGCGGTACACCCCTTCCAACAGAGAGATTGTGGAAGAGCCGGTGGCAGCAGCCCGCAGCGGCAGAAGGATAAGAGGCGCGGCAAACAACAGAAGAGCAACGATACCCAATTTACGTGAGACTGGATAGCTATGGGCATGGCCGCCGCCAGGCTGTGCAATCTTCAAGCCCCGCCAGCCCAGCAATCCCGCTACCGTGATGGCAGCGATCTGTCCCATCGCGGAGGGAAGAATAATGGTCAGCAGCGCCGCCAGAATGGCCAGGGCGGCACGGGGCCGGTCAGGACACAGCGACTTGGCCATGCCCCAGACAGCCTGGGCCACGATTGCCACGGCCACCACCTTGAGCCCATGCACCCAGCCTGACTGGGCCAGCCCCTGGTACTCGGCAATGCCAAATGCGAACAAGATCAGCGCAATCGCCGATGGCAAGGTGAACCCTACCCAGGCTGCTAACAACCCCAACCAGCCCGCACGGCCCAACCCCAGCGCCATTCCCACTTGGCTGCTGGCCGGCCCTGGCAGGAACTGGCACAGGGCAACCAAGTCCGAGTAGCTGCGGTCATCCAGCCAACGACGCCGTTCGACAAACTCCGAGCGAAAGTAGCCCAGATGAGCGATCGGCCCGCCAAAGGAAGTAAGGCCTAGTTTGAGGAAGGCAATGAAGACTTCCAAGGGTGAGACGCGTGTGGTTTCATGATGCATGGTTTTGGTGAAATCGGTCATTTGAGCACTTCGTGTGTTTGGCCGATGTTCCTTCCTCCGATAGATCACGCGGGCTTTAAAGTGTGGCTTCTTACGGCTGGCAGTTGGAGCTGGATCGGTCGGATGTAATTAGACAGGGCGGCAGGATTTTCTGTCCAGAGGCCCTACCTTGAAAGCCTGCTAATGGCCGGATTCTGCATCACGCATAGGGGCGTTACGTGCCCAAAGCAGCCGTTCGACATTGATTTCTGACCGGCTGAGTCGCAGCGTTTGCGCCGCTCGTGGTCGCAGGGCTAGCGACCGGTTAAGTGCTCCAGCGCTTGCGAATAACCTCGTTCTGACTGCTACGCGGGCGATCATTTAACAAGCCTTTCTGCATCAGATTGCCTTGCCAGTTCAAAGAAGCGTTACGAGCCAGCGCGCATGGTTTGGCTTTGTTTTTGAGCCAATCTCTCAATAGCGGCGAAGTCAAATTGATCCAACAGTTGGAGCAGTTGTGCCAGAAATTGTGCAAGTGATGGATCCTCATTGCGTGCATGAATCCAGTACTCGATATCGCTCAGACGACCTTGCTGAGCGAAGGTCCGCAGCTGCTGCAATGCAGCCTCGTCCAGCCAATCGGTAGCGGGCACCGTCACAAGGACAGCATCGCTTGTCACAGGATGCGTGGATGTGCCTGCATAGTGAGACAAATCTTTAGCCACCAAGTGAACGGGCAGTTGGAATGAGAACACGCTTCCCTGGTTCAAGCTACTGCTGGCATGCAGTGTTCCCCCCATTGCTGTGAGCACATGCTGCGCAATGAACAGCCCCAAGCCCGTGCTGCCACTGTGCGCTTGCACCTGCTGGAATGCGCCGAAGATGTCCAGGCCTTCTTGCAAATCAATGCCGATCCCTGTGTCAGTGACGCTGAAATACAGATCACACTGCATCGCATTGACGCACGCAGTGATGTGCAGCTCAACCTCGCCATCGCGCGTAAATTTGGCGGCATTGGATAGCAGATTCAGCAAGACCTGCTGCAGCCGTTTTCCATCCACGGAGACAAGCACGGGCAGGGGCTCGGGTGCGGTGCAACGAAATTGGTTGTTCCTCTGGGCACATAGGGCGATGGCGTAGTCGGATATGTCGTTGAGCAGGTGGTGCAGTTGGGTCTCGGTGGAATGTACCGCCAAGGGCTGCAGTTCTGATTTTGCATATTCCAGCAACTCGTCAATGAGATTGAGCTGGTATTGGATGCTGCGCTGGATAGCCACCAGCGGCCCACGCTGGGCCCCATTGGCATCAGCCAGAAGCATCTCGGAATAGCTGTTGATCGTGGCCAGCGGCGCGCGTAAATCATGGCCTATATAGCTCAGAACCTCTACTTTCTGTCGTTCCTTTTTCTTGGCATATACCATTGCTGCATTGATCTCAGCATGCAAGGCTGAAGCATGCATGTTTGCAAACGCAAGCGCATATGAAGCGTGTACCGCCAACAGGCCACAGCCAAAAAATGTTTGGAATGTTCCGGAGGAAAGAAAATTATCCGGCACTTGAAAATACGAGGTGCCGATGATCCGGAAGAAATGGACGGCAAAAAATAGCAGCGTGATGATCACCACCTCAGGCGTTGCTTCTCGTTTGCGCCGATTCAGCGAAAACAAGGTCTGCAATGTCATAAGCACAACCAGGGCCTGGGCAATGCTGTATACATAAATACGTGCAGGGGCATTGAATGCGATGTAGTAAAAGTAGTACATCGCCAAGGTCTGGCAGATCAGAATGGCGGCCATCCAAGTCAGCCATGCCCTGCGTTGCTTGAAAAAGATGCAAATGCCGACGTAGAACAGTATGGAGCTCGCCGTTGAAGACGAATTGGCGACGACCACCCCGACGAAATGCGTGACGATGTCGCGCATCGGAATCAAGAGCGAGCCCATCCCAAAAGCGAGGAATCCTAAGGCCCAATACATCAGGTAGGATGCTTTCTCCCTCCTCCAAAGCACCAGCATGCCTGCGCTGAGAGCCAACTCCACTAGCGCGCTGAAGTAAGCGGCAGTTGCCAAACTGATGTTCATTTTTGCACTTGAGATGAAATGAGGCGAAGGGTTTAGATGATTACTTTAGTCTTGCGCCGACTCAGCTAACGTATCACTGGTGCCACCGTCTGCAAGGATACTTTTAGGCGATTGCGAACGTTCGCAATGGGATGTGAATTCGCTGTCGATGGCATCACTTCAGCCTCAAGGAGTCAGTCCCTCAGTTAGTCCAGTTCACACGATCGCTTCCGGTAGTCGCGCAGACCTGTTAGGGTACGTCGATTTATTCACGGCGATGATCACTTTAAGTGGCATCAGTCATTAAAGCTGTTGGGTTGACCGACCGCATTCAACGTGCAAGAGGCCGTTAAAGTGAACTTGAATCGCCCCGGCTTCCCTAGACACTATTGAGCCGTTGGGAATGGCGTCGTTCAAATTCTATCGGGGAGATATCCCCGGCAGTGGCGTGGCGTCGCTTGGGGTTGTAGAACATCTCGATGTAGTTAAAGACGTCTGCTCTTGCGTCATCGCGGGTTGGGTAGATCTGGCGACGAATACGTTCACGCTTGAGCAACTGGAAGAAGCTCTCGGCCACGGCGTTGTCGTGACAGTTCCCGCGACGGCTCATGCTGGAGACGAGGTTGTGATCACGCAGGAAGTCTTGCCAATCGTGGCCTGTGAACTGGCTGCCCTGATCCGAATGCACCGTGACGGACTCCTTGGGCTGACGACGTCACAAGGCCATCACCAGTGCATCGAGCACCAAGGCAGTGTCGATGCTGCTGCCCATTGACCAGCCAACCACCTGGCGTGAGAACAGATCGACCACGACAGCCAAGTACAGCCATCCCTCATGGGTGCGTATGTACGTGATATCGGTCACCCATGCTTGATTGGGCTTCGCCACAGTGAACTGGCGCTGCAAGAGGTTGGGTGCGACGACAGCAGGCTTGCCACCACGCACGCCAGGGCGGAGCCGATATCCCGTCTGCGAGCGCAGTCCTTCGAGTTTGAGCAATCGAGCCACGCGGTGCTTGCCGCAGGTCTCGCCCAGATCGCGCATATCCAGCGTTAACTTGCGGTATCCGTATACACCGCCGCTCTCCAACCATGCGTGTTTGAGCAAACTCAGGAGGCGGTGATCGTCTTTGCAGCGAGGGCTCGAGGGTTGGGCCTTCCAGGCGTAGTAGCCGCTGAAGTGCACCCTCATGACCTTGCACATGCGACGCACGCTGTGCTCATGTTCGTGACGCTTGATAAATGCGTACTTCACCCGGACTGCCTGGCAAAGTACGCTGCGGCCTTCCTAAGAAACACTCGGCGTCGGCGCTTCCTGCAGGGTGAAGCCGAACTCGGCTGCTCGGCGGTGCAACTGTTTGACAACTCGCTCGCGATATC
>NZ_SOAL01000047.1 GCF_004364775.1 Comamonas sp. JUb58 | reverse complement strand
CTGAGGCAAACTACTGGCGGCACGTTGCCCAAACTGTGCAGGCTGACACCTGTACTTCAACTAACTAGCCTCCACCAAAACCGGTGTGATTCACATCGACAGCATCTACAAGTCTGCGGATGCCGTGGGCGACATGGCTGACCAGCAGGATGCGGCAAATGCATCCTTTGGCAAGTCCAAGGTGGCCATTGCTGAGATGGTGGCTGAGCAAGCCAAGATGGCCGCTGCGAACGCAAAGGACGCCGGTCCATGGACTCCTGAGCATGTTGCCGCCCTGAAAGCGGTAGCAGATCAGCACGAGCGGTATGTGGAGTCGCTGCGCAAGGGGGAGTACATCGCAGCAAGTCGCAAGTACGACGACGACATTCAGGCAGCTCGGGACGAGCTTCAAATCCAGCAGTACAGCATGTCTCTGCTGGGTGAACAAGAGCTGAAGCGCAACAAGATGATTGCCGTACGCAAGTCGGAGATCAAATTGGCGCGTGAGCTTGCCGAGATCGAGAAGACCTACATGGGGCGTACCGATGAGGCCTCGATAAAGCAACGCACTGATTTGGAGCGCAAGGCACGAATCCGCGCTGAGGAAGAACTGCAAGGGGAGCTGGGTCAAATCCAGAACCAGTACATCAATGAGCAGGTGCAGAAGTACGACCAAATCTTCTCGCAGGGCTTCGCCGACATGCTCAACAACGGCAAAGATGGCTGGAAGAGCTTTACCAAGAGCCTGACTACGACGTTCAAGACCCAGGTAGCGGACCAGATCTATCAGATGTTTGCGCGGCCTATCGTTGTGCAGCTGGTTGGCTCGCTGCTTGGGATGACCAGCGGCGCTGGCGGGATCTTGGGCGGACTGCTGGGCGGCAGCTCAGGCGGTGGCGGCCTAGGCGGCTTAATGAACCTTGGTTCTGCCGCAAACACCGGCTATGGCCTGTACAGCGGCAGCACGTTTGGAACGGCAGGCAGCGCCCTGACGAACTTCGGCACCTACACCGGCACCAACTGGGCTACTGGCCTTGGCATGCAGCTTCAGGGGCAGGCTCTCCCTGCTTCCATGATGGGCCCAGGCTCCGGAGTGGGTGTTGGAAACGGAGGTGCAGGGGGGGCGGGAATTGGCGCTGGAGGGGCTGCAGCCTTTGCGGCTGTCATAGTTGCCGCCTACCTGGGGGGGATGTTCAAGGAGGAAAAGCAAGTCGGCAGCGGTATCACCGGCGAGCTGGGCGGAGACCTATACGGCTACCAGCTGATGCGCGAGAGCGGCGGCCTGTTCGATGGACCCGACTACCGCTATGTGGTGGCCGAGAAGGAAATCGAGAAGTCCAAGGCAGAGATCGAGCGCCTGAAGAAGGAGATTGCCGAAAACCCCGGTGATGCGCGCAATGGATACCGTGAACGGCAGCTCCAGCAGCAGTACAGCCGCCTGGAGATGCTCTCGCAGTATGACGGGTCAATCGAGGCCTCCAAGGGCCCCATCAAGATCCTGCAGGATGCCTTTACGGCTATGCGCGAGGATACGGCAGCCCGGGCGGACAGCCTGAAGCTGGACGGGGATTCGATCCGCGCCATGAAAGTGACGCTGGGGCTCGACGAGATCCACCCTGACACCGGTGGCAAGGGGTTGGAGCTGACAGGCTTGAGCCAGGAGGAGGCAGCAGCGAAGATCCAGGCCGCTTTGGCGCAGGCCAATGAGGAAATGGCGCGCTCGGTGCTGGGCACCTGGCAGGAGCAGACCCGCGAAATCACCCGCATGGTGTGGGACAACGTGGAGCTGCCCTCTGACGGCGACACCCAGCAATATGGGCGCGTAGGCCGGGAAGTAACGGAGACGATCACCGAGCAAGTCTTCGTGATGAGCGAGTATGTGCGGGCCGGTGAAACGGCAGTGCAGGCGCTCACCCGTTTGTCTGACTCGCTTTTGAGCGTGAATACCGTCTTCGACATGCTGGGCGTGACCCTGATGGATACCTCGTTGGCAGGTGCAGACCTGGCCTCGGACATCATTGATGCGTTTGGTGGCGGGGAGCAGTTCTCAGCAGCGACCGGCAACTACTACGACAAGTTCTACTCGGACCAAGAGAAAGCGCAGAACCAAGCGCGATTGCTCAATGAGCAGCTCAAGAAGCTGGGCGTAGAGACGATGCCTGCCAGCCGTGAGGCACTGCGGGAATACATCAACGGCATTGACCTGTCGAGCGAAGAGGGTCGCAAGCTCTACGCCAGTCTGTTGGGCCTTGTCGATGTGTTCGACATGATCTACACGTCTGCCGAGAACATCGCCAGTCTGAAAGAGGACCTGAACCTGCAGCTGCTGCGCGCTCAAGGCAATGACGCGGAAGCGTTGCGTCTGGAGCGCGAAAAGCAGATCAAGGAACTGGAGAAGTACAACGATCCGGAGCTTGTGCGCATGCAGCGCGAAGTGTGGGCCGCAGAGGACAAGACCAAGGCAGATGAAGAAGCCAAGCAGGCTGCAGAAGCTGCCAAGGCCTTGGGCATGAAGAACCTGGAAGCAGCTGTCTCCCGTGAAAAGGAGTACTGGAACCAGTTCACTGCTGACGCCAAGGATGCGCTGTCAAAGGCATCGAGCTACTTCGATCTGGTGACCAATGCGGCAAGCACGCTGCGCGGTTCGGTTGAGGACAGCGCAAGCTGGTCGGCTGCGGCCGGCATGGTGTACATCGAGCAGGCTTTGGACCGCGCCCGCAAGGGTGGGGGGCTGTCGGACCTCGACGCAACCAAGTCGGCCATCGAAGCGGCTACTGGTGGTCTGGTCATGGACAACTACGCCACCCAGGCGGAGCTGGACTATGACAAGAAGGTCCTTGCTGGCCAGTTGGACGAGCTTGGCGGGTATGCGGAGTTGGCGAAGTCGGATGCACAAAAGCAGATCGACCTGGCCACCTCGCAGATCAAGCGCCTGGATGACACGCTCACGTTCTGGAAGGAATACGGCGAGACCCAGGTGAATGCCACGCTGAGCGTCACTGACGCCATCAAAGCGCTGGAAAAGCTGATGTTTCCTGAAAAGGATGCGGCAGAAGGTGGCGGATCGGGCGCATCCAGCGGCAGAGGTGGCGGAAGCTTTGGTGGCGGTGGTGGCTACATCATTGGCAGCAACTCGTCGGAGTCGATGTTTGAGGGCTACTTGCCTGATGGGCGACCAGTCTACAAAGACGGCTCCATTGGCACAGCGATGGGCAACACGGCCAGTCAACTCGCAAACGGCAAAGACCCATACAGCAACTACCCCGACTACTCGGGTAGCGGGAAGGTTGTGTATGACGAGGAGAAGGGGCTGTACGTCCCCAAGCTCAACGTTGGCACCAACTACTTGCCAAGCGACATGCTTGTGCTTGCCCACCAGGGTGAGCGAATCATCCCGAAGGCTGACAACCATGCGCTGATGGCGGCTTTGAGCAACCAGGGCGGCTCTGCTGTGCAAATGGCGGAAGTCGTTGCAGAGTTGCGCGCCGTCAAGCAAGAGCTGCAGGAGATCAAGGCAGGGCAAGGGGAGGTCGCCTACCAGGCACGCAAGACAGCCGCTGTCCTGTCCAGTGTTACTGATGGCGGTCTGGGCATGCGCAACCAGGCAGCTACTGCATAAAAGGAGAGCGAACTATGCTCGTTTTGTCGCCCATCACCATCACCGATTCCATGTTCATGGCCGGGTCTATCCCGGACGTGGATGTGGATGCTGGTGAGAAGGCGTGGGTATCTGGTCAAGTCGTGGCCGAGAAGGATGAGAGGGTGCATAACAAGTACGTATGGAAATGCGCACATGTGCCACCCGATCTGACCATTTCGCCCGACAAGGACGGCAACAACTGGCAAAAGATGCGCCCATCCAACAAATGGGCCTCCTTTGACAAGTACCCCAGTACAGCGCAGGTAGGCAGAAAAGGCCGGGTTGATCAAGTTATCAGGCCCGGCTTTTTTAATGGCCTAGCGCTTGAGAACTTGAAGGGCTCGCGCCTGGAAATACTGATTACCGATGGGGTTGATGGTCCGAATCTTCGGCCGCCTGTCTCAGTGCCGCTACGGGTGCGACCTGCGGGCTGGAAGAGCTACTGGTTTGGCCGAAAGCTGCAGATCACGAAATACCGCCTCGACAAACTGCCGCTCAACCCAAACGCAGTGATCCACATCACTGTCACGGGCGCAGCAGATGAAGAAGTTGGCATTGGGTGGCTGAGCATCGGTGACTGGATCAACTTCGGCATTGCCAAGCGGGGAATCCAATCCGGCACGCTCTACGGGGCCAAGGCTGAGATCGAGAACTTCGCTGGCCGCAAGGACTACGGAGACGGCACTTTTGACTTGGAGCCGCGTGGCGCTGCCGTGAATCTGACGCTGCCTGTGATGGTGGATGCGAGTGAGGGCAATCGGTTGTTTGATGTTGTCAGACGGCTGATGAACAAGCCTGTTGCAGTCTATGCCAGCGCTCGTGACCGTGATCGCTTGTTATCGACAGTGGGCCTGGTATCCACGGACTTCACCCGAGAAATTACTGAACTGACGACGCTCAGCGTCTATGTGAAAGGAGTCTTGCAATATGACAGTGCAGCACTTTGATGGATTTACCCCACTGCCGCAGTATCCGACTCCGGAGATGGATGACGGCCCTTACGGCGAGCTCGCGTTGAAAACGACGCAGGCATACCCAGTGATGATTGATGAGATGACCACCGCTGCAGGGGTCATTGAGAACAACGCTGAGGTTGCCCAGCAGCAAGCCCAGCGCGCCGTAGATGCAGCCACCGATGCAGCCCAGGTGCAGGACATCGTGCTGGGCGCGGCCAACTTCAAAGGCAACTACGCAGACTTGGCGGGGGCGCTGCCAATGCCTGCAACCGTCAAGCACGCGGGCCGTTTCTGGCTGCTAACGCGCAATCTAGCCAACGTGGCTGCTGATGTGCCGGGTGTGTCAACAGCGTGGACTTCGCTGGACAGCGGGCAAGTGGTCACGCAAAAGATCACGGCCAACACCGTGGGCATCGCGGGCGTCAAGTACCTGATTGCAGGGCCAGGCGTCACGCTCACCCTGCCTGCGGCCTGGAACAAAGGCGACCGCATCGGCTACCAGCTCGTCGCGCCCGT
>NZ_SOAL01000046.1 GCF_004364775.1 Comamonas sp. JUb58 | reverse complement strand
GAGCACTTGTTCCTCCTGATTGCCGTTGAATCAGGCCTTAGGGTACTCAAGCGTTCGCCAGTCATCCACGGAATTCAGCGATGAACCTAAAAAAAGGCGGCCCGCTGTTGCGATGCCGCCTTCTAGCCGTTGCTGCAACCGCATCCCAGGGATGCGGCGCTGCCAGGGATCAGTGCCCGCGCAGCTTGTGCCAGGCCTCTACCGCCAGCACCACCAGGCCGCCAATGGCCGCACCGACGACCACATGCACCAGGGTGGGCGCCAGCAAAGCAACGACACCGCCCATAGGCGTCACCGTGCTCTGCAGCCAGTGCTCGATTGGGCCCATGCCATGCACCAGCAGGCTACCTCCCACCATGAACATCGCAGCGGTGCCCACAATCGACAAACCACGCATCAGCCAAGGCGTAAACGCAATCAGGCCCCGGCCCAAGGCCTTGGCAGCGGCGCTGGTCTTGCGCATCAGCCACATGCCCACATCGTCCATGCGCACAATGCCGGCCACCAGGCCGTAGACAAACACCGTGATCGCCAGTGCCACAGCAACCAGCACCGCAAACTGCTCGGCAATCGGCTTGCTGGCAACGGTGCCCAGCGCAATCGCCATGATCTCGGCCGACAGGATGAAGTCGGTGCGCACGGCACCGGCCACCTTGGCCTTTTCATAGGCGACCGGGTCCATGTTCTTCTCGCTGGCGGCCTTGACCGATGAAGGGGCCACCCCCATTTGCGCGGCCTGCTCCGATTCCTTGACGGCATCGTGGGCGTGCTGGGGCTTGTGGAACAGGCTCAGCACCTTCTCCACGCCCTCAAAACACAGAAAAGCGCCGCCAATCATCAACAGCGGCGTGATCAGCCAGGGCGCAAAGGCGCTGATCAGCAGCGCGGCAGGCACCAAAATGGCCTTGTTCTTCAGCGAGCCCTTGGCCACGGCCCAGACCACCGGTAGCTCGCGGTTGGCCTTGACGCCGGTCACCTGCTCGGCGTTCAGCGCCAGGTCATCGCCTAGCACCCCCGCCGTCTTTTGCACCGCCACCTTGGTCTGCGTGGCCACATCGTCCAGAATGGCCGTGCTTTTGCCCGCAGCCGTCTTGGTCATCAGCGCCACATCGTCAAGCAAGGTCGCAATATCATCGAGCAACATCAACAAACCAGCACCTGCCATTACGCACTCCCTGTCTAAATTCGGTGGCAAATCATAGCGATTTCGCAAAGCAATGCCGTGTCAGGCCCCGTAAAACGGTGATTTCTACGTTTTGTTGGAGCTTGTTCACAAAACTTTATGCAGGCCTTGTCAACAACTTCGGCGCGCGGCCCGTTGTACACCCATCTACACCAGAAAGGTGAAAGGACTGAAATGACTGAAGTGTTTGCTATTTGGCCTGAAGACGAACGTGACCGTAAGCGTGCTCCTGCCCGCTTCTGATACCAGCGCAGCTTGCCAGCGGTTGAGCCAGAACTAAAAACCCGGCACCCGCATTAGCTGCAAGCGCACTGTTCTCTCTCACTTTAGCCCCGCTCTGCGGGGCTTTGTTTTGCCTGTAGCCACCCTCTTACAGTGCAAGCCAGCAAGCCCTCTGCAGTGGCAGCAGAGGGCTTTCGTTTTTATACGGCAACCATGTGCTCGTACAGGATCAGCGAGCCAATCGCGATCAGCACGACACCACCCACCGCTTCGGCCCAGCGGCCGGTGATATTGCCCAGCACGCGGCCCACCATCACACCCAAGGTCACCATCGCAAAGGTCGCAAAGCCAATGCTCAGCGCGACCACGGTGATGTTCACATCCAGAAATGCCAGGCCCACGCCCACCGCCATCGCATCGATGCTGGTGGCAAAGCCGGTGGCCACCAGCAGCCAGAAGCCATGGCGCGCAGGCCGACTCATCTCGGGCTCATCGGCGCTTTTGAAAGCACCCAGCACCATGCGGCCACCCAGCACCAGCAGCAGCACAAAGGCAATCCAGTGGTCCCAGGCCTTCACATAGTCGGCAGCGGCATAGCCCAGCGCCCAGCCCACCAGCGGCGTGATGGCTTCGATGACACCAAAGATCAGGCCGGTGCGCAGCGCCTCCGACCAACGGGGTTTGACAAGGGCAGAGCCTTTGCCAATCGCGGCGGCAAAGGCATCGGTAGACATGGCAAGCGCCAACAGGGAAATGGAAGCAGCGTTCATCGGAGGTTCTTCTAGGACAGTCGGGCATGAGCACAACGGCATGCCACCACTGCCCGACCGAGGTCGTGCTGGCATGCCGATGGTCTCGCCAACCGAAGAACGGATGTCTGCGCCACAGCATGCGAAATGCCGAGTATGTTGACGCAGACGCTTCCAGCGCGGAAGCAGGCTACTCCCCAAGGGAGCCCGCAGTCTAAACGCTGCGCAGCGCTTTGCGGCGCAAGGCCCCAAAGGCGCCAAGCTCTTTAGGAATGGATCGCATTTCCATCTCTGCATGCGAAGAATCGAAACCAATCTCAGCTATACACCCTGCGCGCAAAACAACTGCTGTGACTGCGCAATGGAGTTCCCATCCCGCTTAATTAGTGATTGCAACGATTCTCAGCGATCATTCAAGTTCACGGGCTTTTGCGTTGATTGGATTGACTCCAATTATTTTGAATCAAGCTAGATAATTCTCATACTCAGTTTAGGATCTACTCTCATCCACTTACCTGAAAGTCCTCAATATTAATAGATTTGCAATTCCGAAAAAAATTGGCATCAACATAATTAGGGCACCAATCAAATAAGTCTTGTAGACATAAGGAAGATTGACAAGGAACAAAAAAACTACCAGACCCAAACACAAATTCAATGCAGATAAAACCTTACCTTTTTTGCTGGATTTTATTAAAAATTGCAAAGATATTGCAATTAACCAAAAAACTATTGCCCCCAGCCCCATGACTGCAACCAAAGGGTCACCAGATGCAATAGCGTTTACCTCCATCAATCCAATTAATGAGAATATTATTTTTCGCATTTGCATCCTATTTTAAATCCTGCAACATTATTGCTTTTTTAAGCCTGTCATGCATTGGTTATGCACCGCCCGCACATTGCCTTAGGCACCTAATTGCACCGCCTAGCCCAACCCACAGTCTTCCCGGATCAAGGTAATGAGCGTCCCCGAGCGCCGCAGAGGTATTGACGGATCTCGGTCTTTTTGCAGCCTCTGCCGCCTTTGGCCGCCGCGGGCATTACTACAACCATCATCTAAATTAATATTCCATCAATACCCTCAGCGATTCTTTATTGCAAATTTTATTTGCATCCAAACATAGACAACTAGCACGGTCAAATTAATCAAAGAGAACATCCAAATAAAAAATTTGAATCGAGAGAATGGAACTTGTGCAGAAACCACCAAATCCAAAATAAAGCATATTATAAATACACATATAGATTTAAATCTTTCTCCATATTTTAACTTGGTGAATATTGCAAAGATTACCAAAAAATAGATAAAATAATTAAATGCATAACTATATATTACGGAAACATCGCCTAAAGCATGAGCATTACCGAAACTAAAAGCAATACCCAAAATGCATGCAAATATTATTTGCGCGAATCTTTTAGTCACACTGACAAGAAAATCCATTTATATCGCCTTTTTTAAATGATTCCCATGCCTGCTTAGTTTTTTGGAAAAGCGCGCCATTCTCATCCGGAAGAGTCAACTCCTTTTTTACGTGATCCCACTGTTCGGGCTTGGTTTCATCGCCAGTCCATACTTGAAATCCTGAATGTGATGGAGATGTAGCATCTTGGATTGCATGCAATGCAGCACCAAAATGAAAGAAGGCATCATCCAATTTCCCTTCAGACTTTGCGTTCAATGCCTTCTGTGCTTGCTCTTTTATATAAGCATTCGTCGCCGCACATGCTTCTGCTTTAGATTGACCTGGGCGTCTCATCGCGTGCATATGCGTAAATTCTAACGTTTGGTGTTGTGCGCTGTCAGCCCAAACATGCCCTCTAGCAACAGCAGATAGCTGAGATTGAGTGATCTCATTTCCAAAAACCAAATATCCTGCTCTTTGATGCACATAGAAACCTTTTTGAGATGCCCATAATCCTAGTGGGTCTATAGAAGAAAGGGGTGTTAAGGGGTAGATTGACAAGTTCACCCCACCCAGAAATCCGACAGGATCTTGGTTTATATAGCCACCAACATCTGATTCATAATACCGATGCCGGTTGTAATAAAGCCCCGTATCCTCATCCGCATGCTGCCCCGGCAGCCGAATCGGCTGGTACAGCTCACCCGGGTTGTGCTCCGCCCGCACATTCCCCCAGGCATCTAATTGCACCGCCCAGTCCAGTCGGCTGTCTTCCCTGATCAGCGCATTAGGCGTTCCCAGGTGATCGCAGAGGTAGTGGCGAATCTCGACTTTTTCTGCGGCTTCTTTGCGCTGGTCGCTCAACGTTTGCTCGTACTCCTGCAGCTGCTCACGCATAAAGATCTGCACATCCTTGGACATGGACTGAAAGGCGATGTTCTGGGGCAGCGTGGCGCTGAGCTCTTTGATATCTGCCAGGGCTTTGCGCAGGGCGTCTTGCACCACGCCTGGTGAGGTGTTGGCCAGCAGTTGTTCGCCTAGGTCTAGGGGAGCTTTGTTTGCTCTGCGTAGTTGGATGAGCGGGGTAAACGACCCAGGCTCATAGATGGTGTGGATGACTTCGGGTTGGGCTGCGCCGTCTTTATCTTTGACGTTGGCGCTGTTGAACCGCTCGGTGTGGATCAGGCGGTCCCCATCCCAGCCGAAGTAGTCTGCTTCGCGGACTTCACCTGTTTCTGAATCGGCCGGATCGCTGTACTTGGCGAGACGCCTCCCAAATGCGTCATAGCGGTAATGCTGGATGATCTGTGTTCCGTTGTCGCTAACACGCACCCTCACCAACTGATTGCCACTGTCATACATCAGCTCCAACTTGCGGCCCGTGGCCTCGTCCAAGCTTTGGGTGCGATTGCCTCGGCTGTCGTACTGGTAGTGGATCTTTGCCCCTTGGCTGCTCGCGTCTTCCTGGTTCTCGTAATAGGCCACACGGTTACCGGCCCAGCGTTTGCTGGTGTGCAGGGGCTGGTGGAG
>NZ_SOAL01000045.1 GCF_004364775.1 Comamonas sp. JUb58 | reverse complement strand
GCTGCTGAGACGGCCGGTGCCAACCCTATGGTTGTGAACTACGCCATCAAGGCGGCAATGCTGCTGATCTTGGGGCACCTATATTCCAACCGCGAAGATGTTGTGGCTGGGGCATCTGTTGTGCAGTTGCCTGGCGGGGCTCGTTCCTTGCTGCGGCCGCACCGCATTACCCATGGAGTCTGACCATGACGACCATTGGCCAACTACGCGACCGCATCAAGATCCAGAAGCAGGGCGGGTCTGACGACTGGGGCAACCCTTTGCCAGATGGCCCATGGACTGACCATGCCACGGTGTGGGCCCATGTGCTCCACCAGAACGGCGCGCAGGCCATCAAAGCCGACGCGGACACCTCGATAGTTCGTGCTTCCATGCGCATTCGATGGCGAACGGACATCACAGCCGCGATGCGTGTGATCTTTATGGGCGCGGTCTACGAGATTGATGCAGTCCTGCCTGGGCAGAGGCGTGATTTTGTGGACCTGGCCTGCAAGAGGGTGAGCGATGTTCAAGTTTGACACCAAGGCGTGGGAAGACCAGCTCAAGGCCAAGGCCCAGAAAGTTGAGGAATCGGCCCGTGCAGTCGCTCAGGCCGGCGCCCAGGTGTTCTATGAGCAGGTGCTGTCCAATGTCCCGGTGAAGACCGGCAAGCTCAAGGCGGCCATCTACCAGGCTTACGGCGACAAGCGCTCCGGCGAGGGCAGGGCGCTCTACGACATCTCGTGGAACAAACGCAAGGCGCCACATGGCCACCTGATCGAGTTCGGCACCAGCCGTGCCGCAGCCCAGCCGTTCCTGCGCCCAGCGCACGGCCAGGCAAGCGCCCGGGTGAGGGAGGCGATGCTCGAAAAGCTCAAGGAGGTGCTTCGTGATTGAAACCAAGCTTGTCACGCAGCTCAAGCCCATCGTGGGCGGCAAGGTGTTCGCAGATGTCGCGCCAAGCGGAACGGCGGCCCCGTGGGCGGTTTATCAGCAGGTGGGCGGCAAGCCGACACAGTATGTCGAGCAGGCGATGGCGCCGCTTCGCAATGGGCTGTTCCAGATTGCGGTCTGGGCCACGACTCGCAGCGAGGCGACCATGAAATCCCTCCTCATCGAGCGCGAGATGCTCAAGCTCGACATGGCTGTGGAGGTGGTTGGCAGCCTGCGCGCCACCTATGAACCAGACACGAAGCTCCACGGAGCCATTCAGGACTTCTCCATTTGGGAAAACACAGATGAGTAACGCAACCAAACTTCTTCACGAAGGGCTGATTCGGGCGATCCGAGCAGCCCTTTCTTCTTGGGAAAAGTGGCTGGAGAGCCAAGCCCCCAAGAAGTAAACCAATTCATTTCGCAACGTCTGCCGCGCGGTTTGTCGCGCTGCTCAATGCCTCTCCCGCAAGGGACACGCGAGTAGCCCCACAGCCATTGGCCCCGCAGAGAAACCCGCCGCTACCAAGCGGCTTTTTCTTTGAAAGGCCCTTATGGCTTCTGTACCTACCGGCACTACCTTCTGGATTGCCTCCACCTTCGCTGCGGCCAAAACTGTGACCGCTATCTCCAACGCTGCAGAGGCGGTTGTCTCCGCCACGGCGCACGGCTTTGTTGCTGGTGACGCGGTGGAAATGACCTCCGGCTGGGGTCGCCTCAATCGACGCGTTTTCGAGGTCAAGTCGGCTACCACCGACTCCTTCGTGCTGTCGGGCGCTGATACCACCAACCTGAACTTCTTCCCCGCCGGCACTGGCGCGGGCAGTGTGCGCAAGGTCAATGCTTTCCAGCAAATCACCCAGGTGACTGCGGCTTCCAGCTCGGGTGGCGATCCCCAGACGGTCAACTACAAGTACCTGGAATCCGACGTTGGCTACTCGATCAACGATGGCTTTGCAGCGACCCAGTACCAGCTCACGATGGACGCGGACGCCATCGGCACTGCCGGCTACGACCTGCTGAAGACGCTCACCGATGTGCAGACTGACACTTGCTTGAAGATGATGTCGCGCTCCGGTGCCCGCCTGTACCTGCCTTGCACCGTTGCACTGAACGATGTGCCATCCCTCAACGACGGCCAGATCAACACCGTGACTGCGGTGTTCAACGGCAACAACCGACCAATCCGCTACAAGGCGGCTTAAGTCCCCGGCCCTCCATGTGAGGGCCATTCTTTTGGGCAATGCCCAACCCTCGCACCGGCCCTGCCTGTTCGTTTTCCTCGTGGGGAGGACGGCAGGTGGGGCGCGGGCACTTCTCCCCATCCAAAGGAAACCAAACCATGGCTATCAAACTTGGCAATCGCCCTGAAACCTTCGCGCAGCGCACTGTCACCTTCCCAATGCCCGACGGCACCACGGGAAAGATCAAGTACAAAGGCGTGTACCGCACCCGAACCGACTTCGGAGAAATGCTGGACCAGATGAACGCCGACAAGGAAGACGGCCCAGCGGTGGACGAAAAAACCCGCTGGGAGCAACTGTTCTCCCAAGGCTCGGAGAGCAACGGTCGCTTCCTGGTCGCTGCCATCAAGACCTGGGACGCAGAGATCGAGCTGGATGTCGAAAGCCTCACCCAGTTCTCCGATGAGCTGCCTGGTGGCGCTGCTGCCTTGCTGGAAGACTACCGCCAGATCTGCCTGAACGGCCGCCTGGGAAACTAAGGGAGGCCGCAGAGGCCATCTTTGCGCCACCTGTTGAGGTGGCTGCGGGGTGGGATCCGGAAGACTATGCAGATGAATTGGAGCCGGTCGATGTTTGGCCGGAAAACCATGAAATTGTGCAGCTTTTCGAGTCCCTCTCCACCCAATGGCTGGCCGCTGTCGGCGGAGGGATGGGTGGCGGCGTGTTCATCCGCTATGGCCTGTCATACACCGCCGCTTACCCGCTTCTTGACCGAATCAGCCCCGACAAGGAAAGCTGGAACGAGAATTTCGAGATGCTGCGGGTGATGGAGCGAGCCGCGCTGGCTGTGATGAACAAGGCGGGCTAAGCTTGCTCTTATCAGCTATCATGATTCAGACATTTGGTAACATACTCCATTCCTAATAGGAGGGGATATGGAGTTTCTTGAAAGCTTGAATGCGTTGGCAGCCAAGATTCGTCAACAAGGGGCGTCTATCGCCACTGAGGAGGCGACTAAGAATGCCTTTGTCATGCCGTTCATTAAGAATGTGCTTGGATATGATGTTTTTGATCCGCAAGAGGTAGTCCCTGAGTACGTCTGTGACATTGGGACTAAGAAGGGCGAAAAAATTGATTACGCCATTCTTAAGGATGGTCAGATCCAGATGCTCATTGAGTGCAAAAAGATTGGTGAGCCGCTAAATGTCAATCACGCGGGCCAACTCTTCCGGTATTTCCATGTGACAACTGCTCGCATCTCCATCCTGACAAATGGGCAAATTTACAAGTTTTTCACTGATTTAGATGCCCCAAACAAGATGGACGACAAGCCATTCTTGGAGCTGGATCTGTTAGACATTGATGAGCACGCAGTGCCTGAGCTCAACAAGCTGACGAAATCAACCTTTGATGTGGAATCCATCATCAGCGCGGCGGGAGAGCTCAAATACATTGGGCAGATCAAGCGCGAAATTTCGGCGCAGTTTACTTCACCCGGCGACGAATTTCTGCGCTTTTTCACAGCGCGAGTGTATGACGGAGCAATCACCGCAAGAGTACGTGAGCAATTTCAGCCGCTGCTTGAAAAGGCCATCCGTCAGTACACAGCGGACCTGGTAAATGATCGTTTGAAATCGGCGATGACTGGTGTTAACGCGAGTATGCCAATCGTGGTAAATGCACCGAGCCCCGTTGTTGCAGCCACACCAGTTGAGAGCATGTCTACAGACTGTGACGACGAGGAAAGAGTGGTGACGACCGAGGAGGAGATGGAGGGCTACTTCATTGTCAAATCGATCATTCGCCCGGTTGTTGATTCCAGCAGAATAGGGCACCGCGACACGCAAAGCTATTTTGGAATTCTGTTGGACGACAACAATCGCAAGCCGGTCTGTCGACTGCACTTCAACAGGGGGCAGAAGTATTTAGGCATTCTTAATCATGATAAGAAAGAGACACGGCATCCAATTGCGCACCTGGACGAGATCTACAACTTCTCGGAGGCCCTCATTGAGGCTGTGACGCGTGTTGCGTAGTTCGTGTAGCATGCGTCTTTCTGAATGGAGGGCGCATGTCAAGACTCGTTGGGTATTTTTTACTGCTCGTGGCTGCTTTGGTCGCAGTTCTAGTTGCAGTACGTGTATCTGTTCTCTTCGAGCTAGCTGAGAATGGATTCCATCGAGGCGGCATGGTCATGGAAGTTTTGTTTTTAGCCATCTGTGGCGTTGTGCTCCCAATTGGTCTGGCGGCGTTGTTGCTGAAAAAGCGCGAATAAGCCTAAGTTAAGCATCCCCAACCGTCCCGCCCAGAGCGGGATTTTCATTTCTGGCCTATACCTCGGTGTGGGCCTTTTGCATTTCTGAGGCGCCTATGTCCGATGATCTGAGTACAAAACTAACAGCAGAATTTGATGGCAGCCAGGCAGAGCAAGGCTTGGTCAAGCTGGGTGCAACTGCAAAAAAAGCTGGCCGCGACATCGAGCAAGCTGGACAGGGCGCCGGCAAGGCGTTCGGAGGCGTGGGTACGGGGGCTGAGGATGGCAGCAAGCGCGCTGAGCGCGCGACCAAGAGTCTCATTGACTCGATCCAGCGAACTACTGCAGCGGCGAACGCGGGCGCCAAGGGAACCGCAGACTATT
This sequence comes from Comamonas sp. JUb58, assembly GCF_004364775.1. Lineage (GTDB taxonomy): Bacteria > Pseudomonadota > Gammaproteobacteria > Burkholderiales > Burkholderiaceae_C > Comamonas. The sequence goes on along the minus strand of NZ_SOAL01000045.1, from coordinate 1,753 downwards.
ACAGCGAAATTGCCCGCATTCGTGGCGTCAGTCAAGATGCTCTGAAGCCATATTTGGCTGATCTGCGTAAAGCGCAAGCCGAGCAGGACAAAGCAGCAGACTCCACCAACAAATGGAACGCAGCTGCGTCCACGCTTGGTGGTGTGCTTGGGAAAATTGGGGCAGCGGTTGCCGGTGGCGCGTTCTACGCTAAATTCATCAGCGAAACCATCGATGCGGCCAATGAACAGGCGCAGTTGCAAGCGGTGCTGAGATCTACGGGCGAAGCAGCTGGATGGAGTGCTGACGCCCTGAACGAGATGGCTGACGCCATGTCCAAGAAGTCGATCTTTAGCCCGGGAGAAATCAACCAGGCGCAGACCCGCATGCTCAGCTACTCAAATGTGGTTGGACAGCAGTTCCCGAAGGCGATGCAGGCCACTATCGACATGGCACAGCGCATGGGAATGTCAGTAACTCAGTCGGCAGAGACCATTGGAAAGGCCCTGGATGTGCCCAGTGAGGGACTTACGGCCCTCAGTAAGCAGGGTTTTCGCTTCACCGAAGCTGAGAAGATGCTGGTCGAGCAGCTTGAGGAGGTCGGCAAGAAGGCGGAAGCACAGGCGATTATTCTCAAAGCTCTCGAAAGCTCATATGGTGGAGCGGCCGAAGCTGCTCGTGGCACTTTGGGTGGGGCTCTCGCCGGCCTGAAAAATACGGTAAGCGATCTGATGACTGGCAGCGGCGGCAGTGTTGACGGTCTCACGCAAAGCGTAAACGATCTAACGGCCACACTTTCTTCTGCAGAGACCAAGCAGGCATTTGCGACCATCGTCAACTTGATGGTGGAATCTACCAATGTGGCTGTCCGCTTGGTGAATGCGATGGCTCAGTTGCGCACCGCCAATATGGGCAGCATCTTGCTCGGCGGGGATAAGGTTGACAATCCACAGAGCGCTCTCGTTGATGTTGAAGCGCGCATCTCTCGCATCCAGCGCAACGTGGAGGCCTTTGACCCGAAAGCAGCAGGTTGGCGAGGCTTCCGCAACAGTCTTAATGCCGTGTTCACAGATGACTATGTGGACTCGCTGTCTCAACTGGCTGTTGCGAATCAACAGCGAGAGATTCTGTTGAAAAAGGTCTCCACCGAGCAATACGGCGACAACGCCCCCGATCCGGCCGAGTGGAACACGGAACCAGTCAAGGCCTATGGTAAGGCCATCTCGGAGAACACTGAGTGGCTCAAGAAGTTCGGCACTGCTGCCCAGAAGGCGCAGATTGAGATCAAGGAATGGGAGAAGAAGCTCGGCGCTCCATTGAGCCAGGAGATGAAGTCTTCCATTCTGAAGAGCTATGAGGAGCGCGGAAGTGGCGGCTCCAAGGGCGTAGGCCAGCAAGAGAAGGCTGTATCTGGCATCCGTGCCCGAATCCAGGCAGAAGAGGAGCTAATCAAGCGCCTGCAGGATCGCGGCGCGGCAGCTCAAGACCTGAGCGAATCTGACAAGCTGGTGGGCAAGCTGCAGGAGGAGATTGCCGGCACTACCAACAAGCGAACCAAGGCGAACCTGGAAGGCCAACTCGCCGAGGCGCTGGTGTGGCAGGAGACCCAGAAAAACCGCACTGAGCTTGAGAAGCAGATCAAGGCGCAAGAGGAGGCTGAGAAGGGCTACCGCAAGTACATTGAATCACACCGGATTCCGTGGAGGCTCAACTCCTGAGAGGATTGAGTCATGAACAACAAACCCAATAAATTTCCCGCCGAGGTCCGCGAGCG
>NZ_SOAL01000044.1 GCF_004364775.1 Comamonas sp. JUb58 | reverse complement strand
CTGCTGAAAGTTTCAGCAGGTCAGTGGAACACCCTGGTCAATTTTGCATCGGCACTTTGTGGTTTACCTGATCAGATTTGCATCGGCACTAACACGTTCTCAGCTTGGCTGCTTGTGGCGCCAGCAAGATACCGGAAAGCTCCGACGTGAAAGCTCTTCTGGAGTCCAAAATCCAGGGCTGCAAGAACATCAAAATCACCAACGCCAAGAAGACCAATGGCTATCCGCATTCGACATTGGCCGATGTTCATGTGGTGGAGTACTCATACACCTTAGCCTTGAAGAACCCGTCGGAGTACAGGTCGTTGGCAGGTGCCTACGAAAAAGAGAAGAAGACGCTGCAGTCTTTCAACTCTTCCATTGATAACATCATCAGTCGCTCCAACGCAGCGCTCGCAGAAAGGCGCAATCAGGAGTTTGCCGATCTGCAGCGTGAAGGCCGTGAAATAGAGAAGAAGAAGGAGGAGTTCATGCGCCAAGCCAAGGTTGCCGGGAACATCTCATACAAGATCAGCCAATACTACTTGGCAGGATGCGAGGAGAGCATCAAGGACGTGGCTCCTGTCAGCGGGTTTCACGGCCGGCAAACGCTCAATATTGGTCTCGGAGCTGACTCCTCCGACGCATGGTTCGATATCAATGACATTGACATGACCGGCAAGGCCATGATGCGCAAGACTGACAATGGATGGCGTGCCTACTGAGTGCTTTGTTGTGCTCGTCTTAAGGAAGACGTAAACCCTAGTAATGAGGCGTCCAAGCACATAGCTTGGACGCCTTTTAGCTTGGCTAGGGCGGCCGTCAGATCATGCCACTGCTGTCCTGGAATCCCAGCAAGAAGCCAAGCTACGAGTAGGGCGCTCATATTCGACTCCATCGCTTTAGAGACATTTGTTAGAAATCAGATTGCACCTGTGGTGCAATGATTCGGCTATAAATTTTTTCTCCGCGGAAGAGATTGAGGCCTCTGGCCCTTGTGAATGGACAACTCTAGATCGTCGGGGCTCAAAGGGGCGCATGGGCCGAATGACGACGGGCAAGTGCTATGTCAGTTCGGGCCACCGGTCTGGTTGTCGGGGGCGCTCATCAAAGGGCGGTGGTCTTCAGGCGGAGTGACAGGTAGAAGCAAGTCGCCATCTGTAAGATGGCTATTCATCGATCAACTGGTGCCACTCCATGATCCGAGCAGCGGTCACTTCCTCTAGCATTCAAGCAGTTGGATACAGCCTTCCCAACCAAACTCTTGAGATCGAGTTTGTCAGTGGCGGGATATACCGGTACTTCAATGTTCCTGAACGCCTCCATGCGGGTCTGATCGCTGCCGCATCCCACGGCATGTACTTTGATGCGCACATCAAGGAGGGAGGCTTTCGATTCGAGCGGATTGGCTAATTTCTCTGCATCTGCATCTGCAGCAAGAGCGGTTGCGTGAAAAGCGACCCAACGCCGTCGTAGCGTAGTGCTATTTTTAACGCGTAGACCACGCCTCACTGCCCGGACGTAGCGACGAGAAGTAGCAGCTACAAGTCTGCTTCAGGCTGACAGCGGAAGTTCACCAAAGGTGGCTTTGCGGCACCTCAGAGACAGTCAGCGTGTCCAGAAGGCTGCGCACGGCGCCGCCAACTCCAAAACGAGAAGACTGACTTCGCTGAACCATCCATCGTTGGGTGCAGCCCTAGTCGTCAGGCAACCGCTGGGGTCAGTGACTTAGAGAGGTTGCCGTTGGCCCTTCAGCCAAGGGCCTTGTACCGAATCCGTGCATCCGCTTCTTCGATGCGGTACACGTCGGCGTGCTTGGGGTCGTAGGGGTTAGGCAAGACGATGGCCGAAGGCTGGGCCGACAGGGCGTTCTTGACATGCACGAGCAAGAAGATCTCCTTCTTTCGCTTTCTCTGAGTGGCGATCTCCATGGCTAGCCTTATCTCAGAGGACCCCAGCATGAAAACCTCGTCGTCACCCGAGGACGCCTTCACCTCCACTCGGTAATGCTTTCCCTTGGTTGAAAAGACGAAATCGCATCCCCGCTCGTCATCCCCTTGATTGAAGCTGAAGACGTGCTTGCTGTTCTTCGAGACCCAGGCTGACGCTGAGACGGACTCGTTGCCGTATCGTTGTTGCAGTATGCGAAAGACAAAGATCTCTCCAGCCAAGCCAACGAATTCATCAATGGCATACGCGCGCGGCTTCTTCCCCCCTCGGCCGTTCCCCGTTCCTCCTCCGTCCTTTTTTGGTCTGGGATTGAGTGGTGCCAGCGTCGCTGGCTTAGTCAGATCAAACTGCATGGATGCTGCCAGGCTCGGATCGCTGATGCGACCTGCTAGGAAGTCCCAAAGTTGGGAAAGGTTGTCCTCCGATGCATCGAAGTCCTCGCCGCAGATCTTGACAATGTTCTTGCGGCGATTCCTCTCCGCTCGAATCGCCTCAAGCCTATATTTCGCACCGTCGAGATCGTCCGCAGAGAGCTTAAGGGCCGTTTGCAGAGATGCCAGATCGCTGGATGCGTCGACGGCGGCCTGGAACTGCGGCATATCTGGATGCTGGACCCCCTTGCGCATCAGATCGAAGACATGCGTCTCGGACCACTCGGCTGTAAAGGCCTCACAACGAAGAGGCGACGCGACAGCAGCGCAGTATTGGTCGACAAGTGAGGAATTCTCCTGCTGCTCCTGATCTGCGCCGGCCTTGACCCATGCCGCGAGGCGCAGTCTGTCCATGCCTCCCGCGACTGCGTCTACCAATGCATGGTTCTTTCGACCACATTCATCGGGATCAATGTCGACTACCACGCCCGCATCGGCAAGCAGCTTCAGCAGCACTTCGGGAGAGTCTGCGCGGCAAAGCGCGCTGGTGACCGCATCGTCACTGAACCAAGGGGCTGCTTGAGAACAGACAAGGTGCATGACGTCGGAGAATTCAACTGTCCAGTGGGAGGCACCCATATCCAGAGACTCTGCCTGCTTCATGTACGCGTTGTATGTCGACTCGTAGTGAAGGGGTTTGCCTGTCCGGATGGCATGCGCAATCACGCGCTTTACGAGGGTTGCACCCTCCTCTAGTCCGGCTTGTAGCTGCAGTCGCCAGCTCCGATTGGAAAGTGCAGGCTGACTCCTCTGGGCAAGGGCAGCATTCCATCTCGACAGGAAAGCCGCTGGTCCGAAGTCGGGAGAGATCGCACGGCCGAAGTCGAACAGGTCCTGGCTATCTCGGGCGATCTGGATGGTGCGGGAGACATTGAGATTCGGAACCGCGACCGCGGCCAGAGCAGCCGAAAACTCCTCTTCTGTCGTTGCGTTTTCCAGTGAGGTCGAGTTGACTTCCGGGGCCACAACGGCCATGAGGACAATGACCAAGCGGCAAATGTGACCAACGTCACCTCGCAGGTGTTCGAGCACCTGGTGAACCTGCTCTGGTGTGATGTGCAGGGGCTCAAGAAAGACGGTCACATCTTCGGGAGCGCTATCAATGGAGCCCAACCCGCGAAGCAGGTAGCGAAGCTGGATCTCGAGATCGTCGCGCGCAAGCGCTTGGGCCAAGGCGTTTGCCAGTTTTTCGACCACGGACTTGCAGCCTTCGGTGGCTACAAGAGTCTTGCGATTGGCATCCCACAGCGCGGGCACCTCGCTTGTCGTCAGCGTTTGGCCGTCCCGCTTCACGGCCACGTGCAAGTTCGGCACCCAGTCGATGCGTGCCGTCCGCAAGATTTCGACGCGGTCCTTGAAAGCCTGAGCATGCACCCCTCGACCCATGGCAACCATAACCAACAGAGGGTGTATCAACCATCCCAGCTCGCTGTCGGCGAGGCCAACGGCTCTGAACCCGGTCCAGGGCGTTCCGTCCACTTCTGGAATCAGCGCCAGGTCGGAGGTCAACTGAACACGCGAGCCGTAGGCAGTCGTGAACCAATCGCGCAGATCCTTTGCATCCGAAGGGAGGATGGTGACGACCGGGAAGTCGAATTCCTCCAGGTCCGAAACATAGGCACCGAAGTCCGGCAGATAGACTGGCTCATCCACAGTTGGAGCGACGGACGTGAAACGCTTGTTGGCGCGACGGACCGGCAGCAGTGGTATAGCCGGCAACGTTGCTGGCGGCCGGAATCGCTGCCACGCGTCCCGGATTTGCCCGAGCAGCACATTTGCATCAGCGACTTCGTCACTGCCGACGACCGATGTCAGTGCCACGAGCAGACTTGAATCCTCCGTAGAAGCAATGGGATCGAAAGATTGCATGCCCAGCTCCCGCAGAGCTTTCGCGAGGTCAGGGCGTTGACCGACATTGAGAGCAAGGACTGAAGGCAAGGCTCGCAGGTGCGCATAGTGCTTCGCGCGGCCTGCGAGGATCTCCGCCGGAACGTACCAGCGGTCCCGCGGCCGCGCCCATGTCACTCCCTTCGTTTCGATGATGGCGAGCCACGGTCGTGTCGACAGAAAGTGCGTGAGCGGGCTTGTGATTTCCAGCCGGTCCGACACACCTCCGATCTTTATCAGGCTCATCTTCTGCAGACCCGTCGTCCAACGCGGCAAGCTCTGCAGAATCAGCTCGCTGAGCGCCTGTCTTGCTGCGACGCTCAGGGAATCAAATTCTGCTAGGCCGGGGAAGGTGTAGAAGCTCCCAACCTCCCATTTCTGCACCGACACATAGTACGGCGTAACCCCTTTGAAGGCGACGGCGGCAAACTCTGACCAGTGAGCCGCCGAGACGGTTGGCGGCGCTGCAGGTAGCTGAAACTGATAGTTTTGACTCTTGAACTCGCTCGACCACGCCGACGCCGCGGTCTCGACAAGGCGCATCCCGTTCTGCACCCCCCCCAAGGCCAGAAGCTGAGCTTCTACGATCCCAACATCGCCCCAGGCAGCATGACCCGGCGCCACGAGCAGGCGCCGCATGGCTTGTTGAGCGGAACCTGATTTGAGGGACGTGAGGTAGGTGTTCAGTGCGGTGCCGACCGTATCGGGCCAGCCTTCTGAGAACGTGGCCTCTTGCATGGGAAACCACCCTCCCGAACAGGGCACGGGGATGGTCCGCATCAGCTTCCACATCGTCCCCGTGCCCCGTTCCCGAGCGATGACGTTCTTCATCAAGCGCAGAGCCCAACCAAGAATGTCGCGGCACAGAGCCTCGTGCTCGCCGCCGATTGGGGTGGGCAACGGCGGCGTCAGACGATGCAAAACCTCAGAGAAGATTGTCTCGACGCGGAACTGGGAAACGAGTCCTTGGCCGAGATAGCCGCGGACAGGTGTCTGCATAGCCGGACGGACCGGGTCGTAGAGTTGGACTTCCTCGCTGAGGAAGGCGACGGAACTTTGAAGTGTGGCCGGCACGCCCGTCGTTGCCGTGTCGCCACCGATTTCGCTGTCATCTGCTGTGCCTTGCCTGGGCACAAAAAATACGCGGGTACCATCGCCGACGCGGTGCAACTTACCGTCGGCACCGAGCAGCACCGCGTGCTCTGCAAGTACAGACTGGCCTTTCGGAAGTAGCGCGAGTACATCGCGCCAGAACGCGTTCCAGTCACCGCTGGTGCGATTGAGCGCCTTCGCGATCTCGGAGATCGTTGCGGCGAGCTGCCAATCCAAAGGATAGGCGCCAGTGTCAAACCGTGCCGACGTCAGCGCGCGAAGCTGATCAACCCGTGAATCCAGACACCGATGGAATACACTGAAGGTTGCGTTTTCTCTCAAGAAGTCCTTCGTCAGCAGGGACACCTTGCCTGATTCTGGGATCAGGGACGTGCTGTCGAGTGCCGCCCATCCCTTGTCAGCCAACGCTATCGGCTCCGGGCTTAATTTGATGCCAGTGCGGTCTTCCGCCTCAGTTACAAGCTCGAGCCAGCGCATAGCGGCTTGCCCGGTACCGAAGGGAGCCAGAAAGTCCACGATCGCTCGTGCCTCCTGCTCGCCACGGCCAGCGAGCTTGTGGAGAACAACGTTCATCGATAGATCGAGAGCTGTATCCAGCAAATGCCTGTTGTAGGCGTCGTCGAAGGGGATGGATGTTCGGCTCATATCCCCAAAGAACGGGGCGTTGATGTGGATCGCGCTTCCGGTTGAAACCCGTGTCGGAAGGAAGATGCTGAAGCAGCCGCCCTCTGGGGTGTCTCCGATCAGCGCTGCAACCGACACGGTGATGTCCGTGATCTCGGGCCAGCGCCCAGGCAACTTTGCAACTGCGCTGCGAAATGACTGCGGTGCTGTGGGCGCGTGCAGCTCTGTACTCCACACCCAGTATTCCTTTACCTGGCCCACGAGGTTGGTGATGGCGACGCGCACGCCATCTCGCCCCTCTTCAAGTGGTGAAGACTGGCGGACAAACTGCCTGGAATCGCCCTCCATCTGCTTGATTGTCAGCGAGCCGATCTTGTTCAGGAACAGGACGGTCGATTCGGACAGCTCGGACATCCGGTCTAGCACATAGCCACGGAGCTCGGCCGACTTAAGGGGCAAGCGAACAACGCTCGCGAAGCCGCGCGATTCGCATTCGAGCACCCGGGCACTCTGGCCTTGGGAAATCGGGACGGGCAGCAGGTACGGGGAGAGATAGGCCAGTTCGCCAGTAAGCCAGCCTTCGTTCTTTAACTGAACGCGGCTGCGAAACCTCTCCAGCATTTCGTCTGACCAGGTGTCGACGATGGGCTTTTCGGTCACCGACCAGATCGGTGCCTTGCTGTCTTGAGACAGACGCGTGATCGGTTCGACGAGGGCCGCGACTACGTCTGGACGGAACGCGAAGCAATAGCCGTCGAAGGTGGCGCTGCAGGGCGCGCGCCTGGAATAAATCTCAGGAGAATCTGAGATTTCGAGGACGCTGCGGAAGCCGATGCCCTTGTTCCCGATGCTCTTCTCTGGATCTTTGTCACTCTGGCCCAGTTGGGACAGTCGCTCGAAGTTGGACGGAGAGAAAGGTGCGCCGTCGTTGGCCACCAGCAGGGATCCGTGTGGGGAATCGTCAGGATCAAATATGACCTCGACGCGGTTGCCTCTATCGGCCAGGGGGAGTTCGACGAAAGTATCGTGCGCGTTCTGTACGAGCTCAATAAGGAAGCGGCCGTGATATTGGTGCTCAACCTGCTGGGTGAGGCTGTGCATGCTCCTGTAGTTGGACACCCCTTCGGCGATTTCCGTGAGAAAGATGCGCACCTTCGCCCCGGTGAGTTCTGAGATGTGCGTTTGAATCACACCGGATTCCGTGGAGGCTCAACTCCTGAGAGGATTGAGTCATGAACAACAAACCCAATAAATTTCCCGCCGAGGTCCGCGAGCGT
>NZ_SOAL01000043.1 GCF_004364775.1 Comamonas sp. JUb58 | reverse complement strand
ATGAAAGCAAGCAAACCATTCAAGGGCGTCAAGGACGGCGACATCTATCCGACCGAGTTCAACCCGGGAGACGAAATCCCGCCTGAGTTGGAAGCTGCCGCACTGGAGTTGGGCGCCGCCGAGGGCACCCCCACTGCACCCAAGCAGACCAAGGCAAAGGTCTAAGCCATGCTCCTGAGCCCGACTGAAGCTCTCGCGCACCTGCGGGTTGAGGCCGGTCAGGAGGATGCTCTGATTACCCTGTACCAGGGCGCAGCGGAGCAATCCGCCATGGACTACCTCAACCGGCAAGTGTTCGCCGACCAGGCTGCACTTGACGCCGCTGTGGCTGCTGAGACGGCCGGTGCCAACCCTATGGTTGTGAACTACGCCATCAAGGCGGCAATGCTGCTGATCTTGGGGCACCTATATTCCAACCGCGAGGATGTGGTGGCTGGGGCATCTGTGGTGCAGTTGCCTGGCGGGGCTCGTTCCTTGCTGCGACCTCACCGGATTACTCATGGAGTCTGACCATGACCACCATTGGCCAACTACGCGACCGCATCAAGATCCAGCGCCGAACAGGCGGTGCTAACGAGGTGGGTGAGCCCTTGCCTGAGGCATGGGAGGAATTTGTCACCCTCTGGGCTTACGTGCGGCACCCTTCAGGCGTTGAGTCCATTCGCTCAGGCGCTGACACCTCGGTGGTCAAAGCCTCGGCGCGCATCCGCTGGCGAACTGATGTCAACGCTGGAATGCGTATGGTCCACCTGGGCCAGAACTATGACATTGAGGCGGTGTTGCCAGGCCTGGATCGCAAGTTCACTGATCTGTCCTGCAAACTGGTGGTGTGACATGGTGCGCCGCAGCGATACAACGCTCAGCCGCAACGGTGAGCGCAAACTCGGCGGGCGAAACACCTTCTCCATGGATTTGGACACCTCCGGGCTAAAGCAGTATCTGCAGCAGCTCGATGACGGGGTGAAGGAGGCGATTCGGCCAGCTGCGCAAGCGGCGGCCCAGGTGGTGTACGACCGTGTGAAGCTCAACGTGCAGGGCATCGGCAAGGTGACTGGCAATCTGGACCGGTCTATCTACCAAGCATTCAGCCCGGAAAAGTCCAAAACTGGCCAGCGCGCCGAGTATCACATCAGCTGGAACCACAAGAAGGCGCCGCATGGCCATCTGCTTGAGTACGGCTGGACACAGCGTTATGTCGCCATCACCAACAAGCGAGGGCAATGGGTGACGCTGGTTCGACCTGAAAAGGTTGGCACACCCAAGCCCAAGCGCCGGGCATCGCTTGCAGAGAAGGATGCCTATTACGTTCTGCGGCCAGGCGGCCCTAAGCAGCATCCTGCGACCGCATTCATGCGCAGCGCATCGAGCGCCATGCCGGCGGCCCTGGCTGCGGCACAAGAGACGCTTATCGCACGCATCAAGAAGGGGTAAAAAGTGCTTGAAATCGATTTGCAGGCCGTCTTGAAGACGGTTTGCCCTCAGGTATTCATGCGCGTTGCGCCGTCGGGCACCAAAGGCCGCTATATCACCTGGCAGCACCTCGGTGGCGATCCGATCATCTTCTTGGACAACAGCCAGGGAGATAAGCGCAATGCGCAGATCCAGATCAATGCCTATGACAGCACCGGCCTGGATGCGCTTCGGCTTCTACAGGCCGCCCAAGTCGCACTGTTGGCAGCAAAGGATAAGTTCGCGGCAAGTCCTCAATCGGAGCCTATCACTGCGCTGGATGACGCTGATGACGTGCCAGGCTACCTGCAGTCTTACTCGATAACCGGGAAGCGATAGCAACCCACCCAGACACCGGCTTAGGCCGGTTTTTTTGTGCCCGTCATGGGCTGATCCCACCCGCAAAGCAATGGCCGAGCGGGTTTTTTCGTTCTTGAAAGGCCCAATTATGGCTATTCGTCTCCCTGACGGCGCAACCGTCGCAATCGCAACCGGCTACGGCGCTGTTAAGTCCGTGACGGCGATCTCAAACGCAAACCCTGCGGTGCTCACCTCCGCAGCTCACGCGGTTCCCAACAACTCCTTCTTCGAGTTCAAGACGCCTTGGCAGAAGATCAGTGAGCGCATCTGGAAGGCGGGCAATGTCGCTGCTAATTCGCTCGAAATCGTTGGCGCCGACACCACCGACCTGAACCGCTTCCCTGCCGGTCCCACGGGCAGCACGCTGCGCGAGATCACGGCCTGGACGCAGATCTCCCAGATTCTGGACTACCAGACCTCGGGCGGCGACCAGCAGTTCTGGACCGGCTCCTTCCTGGAAGATGACTACGAGCGCCAGTTGCCCACGGTGACCAGCGCCCAGTCCATCACCCTGGGTATTGGTGACGATCCGACGCTGGCAGGCTACCAGGCCCTGAAGCTGGCCGGCGAGCGCCGCGACATCCGCGCTTTGAAGGTGACTCTGCCTGATGGCTCGGTGCTGCTCTACAACGGCTACGTGTCGTTCAACGAGAGCCCAACTCTCACCAAGGGCCAAGTGATGCAGGTGACTGCAACCTTCTCCCTGCAAGGCCGCCCAGTCCGCTACTAAGCGGCTCCAACCCTCTGCACCGACCCAGCCGCTTCGCTCCTTTCAGTGGGGCGGGCGGCTGGGCACGGGCTATATCTTTCCTCTCCACTGAAACGAACACATCATGGCAAAAATCGTACTGGGCAAGCGCCCCGAGACCATCACCGCATTTGTTGACATCCCGCTGATGAGCGGCGAGAAGGCCAAGGTCTCTTGCCAGTTCAAATACCGCACCCGCCAGGAATTCGCCAAATTCCTGGATGAGAACGCAGAGGCAAAGCCAGAAGTCAGCAAGGATGGCGAGAAGATCACTTTCGAGAGCCTGGCAGTCAAGGGTATGGCATCTAACGCTGCCCGTGCCCTGGAATTCCTCAAGGGCTGGAATCTGGATGACATCGAGCTGACCCAGGACAACCTGGCTCAGCTTTTCAACGAAGAGCCAGCGGCCGGCGCTGCGCTGTGGGGCGCCTACCGTGCGGCTTGCACCGAGGGCTACCTGGGAAACTCCGAAGCGTAGCCCGGGCGAAGTACGAGGCGCCGCCCAGCGATGCAGAGCTGGCGGCCTTCGGCATGAAACGTTCAGACTATGCGAAAGACATTGTGCTGCTTTGGCCGGAGACTGAGCCAGTTTGGAGCGTCTGGGAGCAGATCCGCAACCAGTGGCGCGCGGGCGCAGTCGGTGCCTACGCTCTGGACTACAACGTGCTTTTCTACCTGCTCGACAGAATGGGTCTCTCTCCGGAGGACCACCAGGAGCTGTTTGACGGCATCCGGGTGATTGAGGCTGAGGTTCTGGCCATCTGGATGGAAGAGCGTGAGGCTGAAGATAAGAAGCGAGCCAAGACGTAGCAATGCGTTACCATCGGCCGACTAACTTGGAGGGCTTCGTGAAAATCATCGTTCGGAATATCGTCATTGCGCTGGTACTGCTGGCGGGGTGCGCCTATGCATACACAATTTATTTGGTGCACGCACTTAGACAGCCGGTACTGGAGCAGCTAAAGGATCCAGATTCGGCAAAGTTCCGCAACGAAAAGGTGCATGGCGGTTGGACTGTAGGGTCCAGCTTTCTCTGTGGGGAAGTAAATGCCAAAACCCCCATGGGGGGCTATGCAGGCTATAAGAAGTTTTGGGCTCTTAAAGGTAAGGCTGCCGACTTGGAATCAGAAATTCTGAACGCAGACTACATCAATTCCCAATGCGCTGATTAAACAGCATCAATCTCAACAGCCCTCTGTAAATCAGAGGGTTTTTTAATATCAGGCTCGCTTCGGCGGGCCTTTTTTATTGGTGGCGCAGCATGTCAACTGAAAACCAAAAATTCGGCTTCACTGTTGCCGCGGAGAACGAGGCCTCCCAGACCTTCCAGCAGATCGGCAATGACGCCGACAAGATGGCCAACAAGGTCAACCAAGCCGGCCAGAAGGCAGCTGAGGGCGTTGGCGCCATTGGCGACGGTGCTGAGAATGCAGCCGAAAGGCTCACCCGGGCGGAGAGCCGCATTGCTTCTGCGATGCGGAAAGCTACTGAGGAAACGTTGCAAGCCGCCCAGGCAGCAAAAAGCCTCTCTGGGAGCTTTGAGCTCAAGATGGATATGCGGGGCATGGATGCTTCGCGCCTGCAGCCCTACATCAAGGCCCTGCGTGATGCGGAGAGCGAACTGTCGGTATTCAAGGCTGCTGAGGCCGAGGTGGGCCGCCAGAACGTATTCGCTGAGAAGCACCGTCAAGCCCAGCAGCTTGCGAAGTCGGCCGAATATGTTCGTTTCTGGAACGAGGAGTTAGATCGCATGGCAGCCGCCGAGAAGCGCGCAGCCAGTGAGAACGCATTTCTCAGCTCCTTGCGTGAGCAGTCGAGCGCCATCAGCAAAACCCGCGCTGATCTCCTAGAACTGCAGGCTGCGCAAATGGGCGTTGCAGCCCAAGCTGCGCCGATGATTGCCAAGCTGCGTGAAGCTGAGGGCGGCGTCGGTAAGGTCGGAATGAGTGCGGCCGCCATGAGCGCCGCGCTGCGAAACGTGCCTGCCCAGTTCACCGACATCGTGGTGAGCCTGCAGGCAGGACAAGCGCCCTTGACCGTGTTGCTGCAACAGGGTGGCCAGTTGAAGGACATGTTTGGTGGGGTAGGTGCGGCCTCCAAAGCGCTTGGGGGCTATGTCCTGGGCTTGGTCAATCCATTGACAATAGCAGGGGCAGCCGTCGGCATCCTTGCGCTAGCCTACAGTGAAGGGGTCAAGGAGCAGGATGCGTTTGTGCGATCTATCGCGCTGTCTGGCAACGTATCTGGAGTCACCACAAGTCAGCTGCGGGACTATGCGCGCCAAATTGATAGTGTGGCGGGAACGCAGGCAAAAGCTGCGGAGAGCCTAGCTCTGTTTGTCGCGCAGGGCGTTCGGGGAAATGAACAGTTGCGCCAATACACGCAGACTGCCATTGAATGGGAGAAGTTGACTGGGCAGGCGGTAGAGGAAACGGCGAAGAAGTTCAGCGAATTGCAAAAGGATCCACTTGCAGCCGTACTGAAGTTGAATGAGGGGACCAACTTCCTTACCGTCAGCATCTATGAGCAGATCAAATCCCTGGAAGATCAAGGGCGGTCGGCAGATGCTTCGCGTGTTGCAATGGACGCGCTGGATACCGCAATGCGTGATCGCAGCAAGACGATCAAAGAAAACCTGGGTTACATCGAGCAAGGTTGGAACTCAATTAAGGGAGCAGCCAAAGAAGCTTGGGATGCAATGCTTGGCGTTGGCCGCAAGGCGACTATTGGTGATCAATTGGCTGCAGCCCAGAAGCAGCTGGCGGAGAGAACAGCAAAATCTGACGTTGTTGGCGATGATGCGGCATGGCAGCGCGGAAATAAGCTCCTAGAAGAGCGAATTTCTGGGCTCCAGGGGCTGCTTGATAAAGAGAAGGACGCTGCGGACGCATCTGCTTTTTCCGCTCAAGCGCTTAAATCCCGCACCGAATGGGAGAGCCTGTCCGAACAAAGTATGTCTAAGTCAGAGAAGATGACGAAGGCACTCACGGAAGCTCGAATCAAATACAACAAGGAGTTGGCCAATCTACCTGCACCAGATATGGCGGGCCGCGCTCGGTTAGAGCAAGAATACGAAAAGATCAACGCTAGCATCCGCGAGCAATACAAGGAGAAGAGCCCGAGCAAATCAGGCGGCGTCAGCATGAGTGACACCCGGCTGTCTGGCCTCGAAGCTCAGCTAGAAGCCGCCCGACAGTACGGTAAGCAGCTGCAAGAGCTGGGTCTGGCCGCGAAGGACCTGAATGCTGGTGAGCGAGAGTCGCTGAAGATCTCTGCCGAGTTAGAGAAGGCCACCGACGCCAAGACCGTTGCAAAGCTCAAGAGCGCTAAGGCGACTGCCGATGAGATTGGTCAACAGTTGCGCAGCAATGGCACGACTGAAGACAACCTCAAGGCCAAAGACGCGCTGATCAAGTCGATGTACAAAAGCGCCGACGCTACGGCGCAGGAGACCGCACGCCTTGAAGCGTCGCTGAGCGTGTACGGCAAGTCTCAAGTGGAGATTGAGCGCCTCACTTTGGCCAAGCTTCAGCAGCACAAAGCTGATGTGGGGCTGATTGCCAACCTCGAATACATCGCGGCTCTGGAAAAGCAGATTCAGGAGCAAGCGGGGAAGGTGGGAGGCCTTGAGAGGACTGAGCTAAAGAAGTTCACCGAGACTATCGGCAAGTCCCTGGAAGCTGCAAAAGAAGAGCTGGCCATCCAACAGGATGGCCTTTCTCTTTTGGGGATGGACGAGGTTGCTCGCCGCAAGATTCTGGCTGTTCGCAAGATCACGCTGGATGTAGCCAAGCAGATCGCGGAGGTGGATAAGACCAAGTACAGCGACGACGACGATGAGAACGAGCGCCAACGTGCTGCACGCCGTAAGTTGATCTGGGAGAAGTCCGAAGTGGACACCCAGGTGGCCATTGGCAAGATCCAGGAGGAGTACGCGCTGAAGAACGCCGAGAAGTACAACGATATCTTCCGGCAGGGCTTTGCGGACTTCGTCAACAACGGCGCGGACGGCCTCAAAGCGTTTGGCAAGTCGCTCAAGACCACGATTCTGACCTCTGCTTCCGATGCGCTTTACCAGGCATTCGCGCAAAAGTTTGTGATGAACGTTGCGGCGAACGTCACAGGGTTGGTCGGTGCTGGTGCTGGCTGGCTGGCGAGTCTTTTTGGCGGTGGCGACTCTGCTTCTAGCGGCGGCGGCGGTTTGATGAGCTTGCTCAGCAATGGATCGAGCGCATACAGCCTCTATTCCGGTGAGGGCCTGTTGGGCCAGGGATCGCGCTACGCTGCCAACCTGATGGGCTGGGGTGGGAGCGCCGCATGGAGCGCCCCTGGTGTCCAAGCCTCTGGCGCAGTAACGATGCCAGTGAGCGGAAGCCTGGGCGGTGCCGCGCCGGGCAGCACCAGCTTCATGGGTCTCAATGGCGGTTATGCCGCTGCTGGCGTCATGATGATTCCACTGATCGCTGCCTACTTGGGCGGCATGTTCAAGGAGGAAAAGCAAGTCGGAAGCGGTATCACTGGCGAGCTGGGTGGCGACCTCTACGGCTACCAGCTGATGCGCGAGAGCGGCGGATTGTTCGATGGCCCTGACTACCGCTATGTGGTGGCTGAGAAGGAAATCGAGAAGTCCAAGGCCGAGATCGAGCGCCTGAAGAAGGAGATTGCCGACAACCCTAACGATGCCCGCAACGGCTACCGTGAACGGCAGCTCCAGCAGCAGTACAGCCGCCTGGAGATGCTCTCGCAGTACGACGGGTCAATCGAAGCCTCCAAGGGTCCCATCAAGATCCTGCAAGACGCCTTTATGGCAATGCGCGAGGACACTGCGTCTCGCGCAGACAGCCTGGGCTTGGATGGCGATGCTATCCGGGCCATGAAGGTGACCCTGGGGCTGGATGAAATCCATCCGGACACCGGCGGCAAGGGATTGGAGCTGACCGGCCTCACGCAAGAGGAGGCCTCTGCCAAGATTCAGGCGGCCCTGGCGCAGGCCAATGAGGAAATGGCGCGCTCTGTGTTGGGCAAGTGGGAGGACCAGACCCGCGAGATCACGCGCACGGTGTGGGATAACGTGGAGCTGCCCACTGACGGCGACACCCAGCAGTATGGCCGCGTGGGCCGGGAGGTGACGGAGACGATCACCGAGCAGGTGTTTGTCATGAGCGAATACGTGCGGACCGGCGAGACTGCGGTTCAGGCGCTTACCCGCTTGTCAGACTCGCTGCACAGCGTCAATACCGTCTTCGACATGCTTGGGCTCACGCTCATGGATACGTCGCTGGCTGGCGCTGATATGGCATCGGACATCATCGACGCCTTCGGCGGTGCTGATAAGTTCACGGCTGCAACCGGCAACTATTACGACAAGTTCTATACCGACCAAGAGAAGGTGCAGAACCAAACTCGTTTGCTCAATGACCAGCTCAAGAAGCTCGGTATTGAGACGATGCCGGCCAGCCGTGAGGCGTTCAAGGAATACATCAACGGGATCGACCGCAGTACGGAAGAGGGTCAAAAGCTCTTTGCCAGCCTGCTCGGTCTCGTGGATGTGTTCGACATGATCTACACGTCTGCCGAGAACATCGCATCGCTCAAGGGTGATCTGCAGATTCAACTGCTGCGCGCCAAGGGCAACGATGCGGAAGCTACTCGCCTGGAGCGGGCCAAGCAGATCAAGGAGCTGGAGAAGTACAACGATCCAGAGCTGGTGAAACTGCAAGTAGAGATCTGGGACACCGAGGACAAGGCTAAGGCTGATGAGGCAGCGAAGACGCTGGCGCAGCAGAACCTCCAGGCGGCCATCTCCCGTGAAAAGGAGTATTGGAACCAGTTTGCAGCGGACGCTAAGGATGCTTTCACCAAGGCATCCAGCTACGTGGACTTGTTCAAGGGCAGCGCCAAGTCTCTGCGCGCAGGCCTGGATGACATGGCCAATTCGCAGGCTGCGGCCGGCATGGTGTACATCGAGCAAGCGCTTGAGAACGCTCGCCGAGGCCTTGGATTTGGTGACTACGACCAGACGCAAAGCGCGATCAATGCGGCTACCGGCGGACTCGTCATGGACAACTACGCCACCCAGGCGGAGCTGGACTACGACAAGAAGGTGCTGGCGGGCCAGTTGGACGAGCTGGGCGAGTTCGCGGAGCTGGCCAAGACCGATGCACAAAAGCAGATCGACTTGGCCAATGCTCAGATCAAGCGTCTGGATGACACCCTTTCCTATTGGACGGAGTACGGTAAAGAGCAGATCGACGCAACGCTATCAGTCACTGACGCTATCAAAGCGCTGGAAAAGCTGATGTTTCCTGAGAAGGACGCAGCAGGAGCTGGAGGGTCTGCAGCATCCAGCGGCAGGGGTGGCGCAAGCTTTGGCGGCGGTGGCGGCTCAATCATCAGCGGCAACTCGTCAGAGAACATGTTCGATGGCTATTTGCCAGACGGACGGCCCGTCTACAAGGATGGCTCTATCGGCACGGCAATGGACGGCACGGCTGACAAGATCGCCAAAGGGCAAGACCCATACAGCAACGTTCCTGGCTACAGCGGATCGGGCAAGGTCGTGTACGACAAGGAAAAGGGCATGTATGTGCCTAAGCTCAATGTTGGCACCAACTACTTGCCAAGCGACATGCTTGTGCTGGCCCACCAGGGTGAGCGAATCATCCCGAAGGCTGACAACCATGCGCTGATGGCGGCTTTGGGCAACCAGGGCGGCCCTGCTGTGCAAATGGCGGAAGTCGTTGCAGAGTTGCGCGCCGTCAAGCAAGAGCTGCAGGCGATCAAAGCAGGGCAAGGAGAGGTCGCCTACCAGGCACGCAAGACTGCCTCTGTCCTGTCTAGTGTTACTGATGGCGGTCTGGGCATGCGCAACCAGCCAGCTACTGCATAAAAGGAGGGCGAACTATGCTCGTTTTATCGCCCATCACCATCACCGATTCCATGTTCATGGCCGGGTCGATCCCGGATGTGGATGTGGATGCGGGTGAGAAAGCGTGGGTATCTGGTCAAGTCGTGGCCGAGAAGGATGAGAGGGTGCATAACAAGTACGTATGGAAGTGCGCACATGTGCCACCCGATCTGACCATTTCACCCGACAAGGACGGCAACAACTGGCAAAAGATGCGCCCATCCAACAAATGGGCCTCCTTTGATAAGTACCCCAGTACAGCGCAGGTAGGTAGAAAAGGCCGGGTTGATCAAGTTATCAAGCCCGGCTTTTTTAATGGCCTAGCGCTTGAGAACTTGAAGGGCTCGCGCCTGGAAATACTGATTACCGATGGCGTTGATGGTCCGAATCTCCGGCCCCCTGTATCAGTGCCACTACGGGTGCGACCTGCAGGCTGGAAGAGCTATTGGTTTGGCCGAAAACTGCAGATCACGAAATACCGCCTCGACAAACTGCCGCTCAACCCAAACGCAGTGATCCACATCACTGTCACGGGCGCAGCAGATGAAGAGGTGGGCATCGGGTGGCTGAGCATCGGCGACTGGATCAACTTCGGCATTGCCAAGCGGGGAATCCAATCCGGCACGCTCTACGGGGCCAAGGCCGAGATTGAGAACTTCGCTGGCCGCAAGGACTACGGAGACGGCACTTTTGACTTGGAGCCGCGTGGCGCTGCCGTGAATCTGACGCTGCCTGTGATGGTGGATGCGAGCGAGGGCAATCGGTTGTTTGATGTTGTCAGGCGGCTGATGAACAAGCCTGTTGCAGTCTATGCCAGCGCTCGTGACCGTGATCGCTTGTTATCGACAGTGGGCCTGGTATCCACGGACTTCACCCGAGAAATTACTGAACTGACGACGCTCAGCGTCTATGTGAAAGGAGTCTTGCAATATGACAGTGCAGCACTTTGATGGATTTACCCCACTGCCGCAATATCCGACTCCGGAGATGGATGACGGCCCTTACGGCGAGCTCGCGTTGAAAACGACGCAGGCATACCCGGTGATGATTGATGAGATGACCACCGCAGCTGCGGTCATCGAAAACAACGCTGAGGTATCGCAGCAGCAAGCCCAGCGTGCCGTAGATGCAGCAACCGATGCAGCCCAGGTGCAGGACATCGTGCTGGGAGCGGCCAACTTCAAAGGCAACTACGCAGACTTGGCGGGAGCGCTGCCAATGCCTGCATCCGTCAAGCACGCGGGCCGCTTCTGGATGCTAACGCGCAATCTTGCAAACGTGGCTGCTGATGTGCCAGGTGTGTCAACAGCGTGGACATCGCTAGACAGCGGGCAGGTGGTCACGCAAAAGATCACCGCAAACACGACTGGCATTGCGGGTGTCAAGTACCTGATTGCAGGGCCAGGCGTCACGCTCACCCTGCCTGCGGCCTGGAACAAAGGCGACCGCATCGGCTACCAGCTCGTCGCGCCCGTCAATGGGCAAAAGATCAACTTTGGCGCTACCCCGGTGATGGGCAACGCGCTAGGCCTGGTCGAAATCGATGTGCCACGCGTCAACGACAACTGGCAATACGAAGACAACACTTTGGGATTGATCGCGCAATGACTACTTACTCTCAAGCATTTGGCGGCCAAGGTGGCGGCGCCATTTTGGATTACCAGGTCTTCCCATCCAGCCAGATCTACACCGTGCAGTATGACGGCGTGCTGGATGTGCTTGCAATTGCGGCATCGGGCTCGGGCTCTGTCGGCAACCAGCTGGTAGGAGGCGCGGGCGCGGGTGAGTGCGCATGGCGCCGGGCTGTGCGGGTCTACAAGGGCGACACACTCACTATCACCATCGGCGGGGGCGGCGCGGGCGTTACAGCGGCATTCAACGCCGCAGTGGCGGGCAACGCAGGGGGCGATACCGTCATCACATCATCGCGCGGCTGGTCTATCACTGTGCGCGGCGGTAAGGGAGGCACGGTAGGTGGCGGCACATCGCTGCTGGGCGGCCGTGGTGGTACTGGTGGCTCCGGCGGCGATGTTCATGTGGCCGGTGGCAATGGTGGCGACATCATTTTGTG
>NZ_SOAL01000042.1 GCF_004364775.1 Comamonas sp. JUb58 | reverse complement strand
AATGCAAACGCCCGATGCAGTGCACCGGGCGTCATTGGCCGGATTGCTCCGGCCTGTTCAACCGTCCAAACTGTCAATCTAATTTAGGACGGGTCTCCTTTTCTATGGCTGTAGTTTCTCATTGAGCGGTCCCAAGTCAAGGAGAGATACAGCTGCCTGGGCAATGTGTGCGCAAGCCGGGCTAACACGGCTCCCACGCCCACAGTGTACGAATCTTTGTCCACGCGTTAGACCAACATCACATAGCGCGTATCCCGCTCGCCAAGCGTCGCAATCTGGCTGTACGCATCACCGAACAACAGGTCGCCTTCCCAACGGCCTGGAACTGCACGATCGTCTATGCAGGCTGGACGTTCGCTGATAGGCATAGTTCGGAGTTTTCTGGGTGTAGTGCCTTGAGCGACGCATGCCTCTGGTTCGTCGCAAGTGCTCCAGCAGCTCCTTCTTCAAAGCACCGCGTGGTTGGACGAATAGCGTGCAGTAGAGGCTTCATGAGACACCTGCAACTCCTTTTGGTCCGAATACGTCCGCTTGAGCCATC
The DNA here is from genome assembly GCF_004364775.1 of Comamonas sp. JUb58. Lineage (GTDB taxonomy): Bacteria > Pseudomonadota > Gammaproteobacteria > Burkholderiales > Burkholderiaceae_C > Comamonas. Next base: position 11,909 of record NZ_SOAL01000042.1, on the reverse strand, counting down.
CCGCTATTGGTTCGGGTGACCACAGGCCTTGCCATTTAACCGCTACGGTCTGAGCCAGTGCAGGGTTGCGTGCCAATTTTCACACCTTGGGGCGACGAGCACGCTCCCAGACTGCAGCATCGGCCTTAGCCGCTCGGTAGCAAGTCCTGCCGTCATTGCGCAGCAGCTCGCGCCAATGGTGGCGGCAGCTCGTCTCAAGCGCCTGGCGATGCAGCGAATCGATTTGCCAGCAGCCAATGCTTGGTGTGCGGCCGGTCAAAAAGCTTGACGATCTCGGGCAAGGTATCGCCTGCTTTCCAGCGATCCCACATCAGCGCTTTCTGAGCTTCGGTGTAGTAAATCCGCAGTCTTTGCTTCATACAAACACTTCTTCAGCCTTAGGCAAATATTTTATTGCAGTGTTATGCTGTTCTTCTTTTCTATTCCATACAGGTCAATTATAAATAATGCAAATAAAGCAGTTAATAAAACTGATGCCTTCCCTTTTATTGGGCGCAGCTCTGATAGGAAATGCATCAGCAAAAGATGTCGCCGCGCCCCTCCTGCTTCACCCGAGCACGGCGTCAGAGGCTGTCGCCATAGCTGCTTATAAAGAGATGCCGGCTGAGAATTTCAGCAAAATGGTGAACACCGCTTTCGAAAACGCAGGCTTCTCATTGCGTACTTCTGAACGAATGAAAGATGGCACCGTGCGTTACACCTTCGCCTACCCTGTGGCAATGGAAGGACAGGTCCAGAATATCGAAGTAGTGCTCAGGACGGATGAAAATATCGACAAGAAGGGGCGGTGTGCGACTTGTTTTCTGCGAACGACGGTGTTAACAGACTTTGCTGATCTGCAGCAGGCTCCCTGGATGCTTCAGTATGCAGTGAATCGGCAGATCCTTCCTGCCATCGATCAAGCCTATGCAAGCATTCAGCAAGATGGGCAGGCATTTATGGATGGCAGTCTAGGGTTCGATTACAAGAACCAGTGGCAAGGCGAGAAGAACCTCTATGAAAACTCGTTCGTCGGTATTGAGCAGACCCGCTTGAAATCTACGGTTATTGACGCCTATCGGGCTGCGGGATTCATATTTCAAGGCGATGTAAGGAAAGACCTCAGGGTTTCCTATTTGGTCTTTTCCTTTCCTGTGGATCCCGATCAGGCCGAAGGTGTTGTCTACAAAATTAGCGTTGCGAGCCAACTTGATGCAAGTGATCGCTGCTATCCCTGTGAAATTACCGAAGTCTACGATCCATACCAAAAGCTTCCCGCTGCAGGCCTGTCCGGAATGTCCAAGCGGCTCACACTTGAATCCCGTTTTGCGGCCTCCCGCGCACTAGCGCTGGAGAAACTCAAGAACAGCACTGCGCAATTCCTCCGTGCAGGAACCATGTTCACCATGCCTCCCAAGCCTGCACCGCTCGGGTCGCCTCGGCCACATATCAAGCCGATCGCTGTTACATGAATACTTCGGCCCAGAAGCGGGCGGCCCGCACTGGATTGCTGGGCCGGCATGCCTGGTTTGATGGCACGTTCATCGTGGGTACGCTGGTGCTGGCTCTCGGCCTGGCAGGCGTCGCATCCTTCTCTCCTGCGATGCTGATCGCCGTTGTACTGATCGATACCTGGCTTTTCGCCAATCCCCATGTGGTGGCGACCTTCACCCGTATCGGTGCCAGTTTGGCCCACGTTCGACGATATCGTTTTCTGATCTTCGGGTTACCCATGATCGTGCTCGGCGGTGTGGTGGCCGCGGCACTAGCCTACGAGATCAGCGGACTATTCACGCTCTATTTCATCGCTCAGAGCTATCACGTCGCGCGGCAATCCTTCGGTATCGCCAGGGCTTATCGACGGGCGGGGTCGACGCAACCGTTTCAAGCGGATCGACTGTCCGAAACCCTGATCTATATGGTTGCAGCCTGGGGACTACTTGCCCGCTGCGCCGAGTCTCCCAAAACTTTTCTTGAGTACCCCATTGAACTTCCGGCTGTGCCTACACAGGTGGCCGAAGTCGCAGGAGTAGCCACCATCGTGTGCGGCGCATGGTGGTTGTGGCGGATTGCACATAAGGCCTTGGCTCGCGAGATCGATTGGCGTCACGATGGGTTTGTGGCATCGCACGTGTGTGCCAATCTCGCAGCTTACATCTGGATCACCGACATAACCCTTGGCTGGCTGGTGATCAACCTCTGGCACAACCTGCAGTACTTACAGTTTGTCTGGGTGCAGAACATCCGGCGCGAGGCTGAGAAAAGCAGAGAAAGGACTTCAACAATGCTGCTCTGGAAGAGTGCCCTGCAATACATCTGCCTTTGTCTGCTACTGGGAGCCCTACTCTATTTGACCGTAGACTGGGTTGGGACACAGTTGCTTTGGCTGGGACTTCCCACTGTGCTCATCGCACACTTCACGCTGAATTTTCATCACTACCTGGTTGATGGCGTGATCTGGAAACAACACCGCGCTCCCTCACCCTGTTCAGCTGCCGCAAGAGGCTAATCGCTGCAAAGCAAGGGATGCCGACAAAAATTTGGATTATCAACAGATAGTTGTTGCATCCAGCCTACCAACAGACACCGCCGATCTGAACGACTGGTCAGAGAGACCGCTGGTGTTTCCCTTGCCAAGCGCCACACAGTTCCGTCAGGTGACGCGACCCGGCGTAGTCGAAGCCGGCATCGCGCTAGGCTTGGCTGCGGGCATGGCGGGCCGCATTCTGGACGAGACATGTGCCCATATCGAAAAGGCTGCGACAGAGCTTTTGCGCGACGATGCCCCGCACATCCAGGGCAACCCACAACACCTGCGTGTTGCCCTCGCCATGCGCCATATCGTGATGGCAGAGATGCTGGAGCGGCTGAGGTAGCACCGCGCCTTCACAAGCCCAGGCATTGGGCGTCAGCCACCCAACAGGAAGGCCCGTCATCCACAAGAAGCCGTCCGGGGGCTTCCCCACTCCAATTAGAATGATTCTTATTTTCGTCACCCGCCCCCTGCCTGCAGGGACTTCCGCCGGCCTACCGGTCCCTCCATGCTTGAGCGCTTCTACCGCGAACTGCTGAACTTTCTCCACCGCCAAGTGGGCGACCGCGATGCGGCGGCGGACCTGGCGCAGGAGAGCTATGCGCGGGTGCTGGCGGCGCAGCGGGCGGGGCCGCCGGTGATGGATGGGCGGGCGCTGCTGTACCGCACGGCGCGCAACCTGGTGATTGACCAGCACCGCCGCGCTGAGGTGCGGCGCCATGACAGCCTGGATGAGGTGTCGGCATCGGATGAGCCGCCCGCGCCCCAGCATCTGCAACCCGAGGAGGCCTTGGTGCGACAGCAGACCGTGCATGGCTATGTGCAGGTGATCGAGAGCCTGCCGCCGCGCTGCCGCGAGGCCTTTGTGCTGCATGTCATCGACGGCCTGCCCCAGGCAGAGATCGCAGCGCGCATGGGCATATCGGTTAGCATGGTTGAGAAGCATGTGGTGCGCGGCACCTTGGCCTGCAAACGGCATGGACAGGGGCCTGGCGCTTAGTTCGCCACCCACTGCCACCCCTTTTTCCTCACCACTGCCCGTCTACCTATCCTCCCGATTTTTCTGCGCATGTCCAGCACCTCTTCCTCTGTCGACCACCGCCCGGGCGCCTTGCCCGAAGGGATGGCTGCGGACGAGGCCGAGGCGCTGGAGCACGAGGCGGCGACCTGGGCCGTGCGCCGCCATGCTGGGCTGGATGCGCAGGGCCAGGCAGCCTTGCAGGCCTGGCTGGCGGCCGACCCGCGCCATGCGCCAGCGCTGGCTGCGATGGGTGCCAGCATTGCAGACGTGCAAAGCCTGCCCGAGCAAGACCTGGCTCGGCTGCGCGCCGGCCTGCCCCAGCGCGATGCACAGCGCAGCAGCGCCCCACGCCCGCGCTTTTGGCAGGCCTGGCTGCGGCCCCTGGTGCCCTATGCCGCTACGGCCCTGGTGGCAGCTGCGGTGGTGGGCGCAGGCTGGTTTGGCTGGTGGGTGCAACCCAGCTTTCAGCAAAGCTATGCCTCGCAACGCGGTCAGCAGTTGATGGTCACCTTGCCCGACGATGCGGCCTCCGGCAGCACCGTGCAGCTGGACACCGACACGCACCTGACCGCGCGGCTCTACCGCAACCGGCGCGAGGTGGCGCTGGCCGATGGCCAGGCGATGTTCTCCGTGCATGCCGACCCGAGCCGGCCGTTCCAGGTGCTGGCCGGTGATCTGCGCATCACCGTGGTGGGCACGCGCTTTTCAGTGCGCCACACGGCGCAAGGCGTGGGCGCGGGCCACACCCAGGTGGCGGTGGAAGAAGGCCGGGTGAAGGTGGAACGGCTGCAGCGCGATGCGGACCAGGCCGCGCAGGCGCCCGCCATGGTGATGCTGACAGCCGGCCAGATGCTGGAAGGCGACGCTGCGCAGGACGCGGGCCTTGGCACCATCACCGAGGTAGCGCCCGCCGCCGTGGCCCAGTGGCGCAGCGGCCGGCTGAGCTTTAACCGCACGCCCCTGGCCCAGGCCTTGGCCGAGTTTGAGCGCTATGGCTCCACTGGCCTGGTGGTGCGCGACCCGGCGGTGGCTGCCATGCCGGTGGGTGGCAGCTATGGTTTGAACCAGCACCAGCGCTTTGCGGAATTCTTGCCGCACCTGCTGCCGGTACGGCTAGTCAAACGCGATGGCGTGACGGAAATCGTCGCCCGCTGAATTTTTCAAAATATTTTTCCTGAGCACGTGCGGATTCCTGGCGCTGCTGCGTCTACAGGGGGTGGCGCGCGCTGTGCGCAGCACACAAGCCCTTTCCCTTGCCGATCCAGGAGCCCCTTCCATGCTGCGCACCGCGCCCCTTTTCCGCTTTCGCCCCACTCCCCTTGCCATGGCTGCCGCACTGGCGCTGGGTATCGCCGCTGTCCAGCCGCTGACGGCACATGCGCAGACAGCGGCATCGTCGCAAGAGGGGGCACGCAGTTTTTCGATTGCAGCGCAGCCGCTCGCCCAGGCGCTCAATGAGCTGGCTCGCCAGGGCGATCTGCAGCTGGGCTTTCCGGCAGGGCTGGTGGCCGGCAAGACGGCGCCCGCCGTATCGGGCCAGCTGACGCCGCAGCAGGCGCTGGACCGCCTGCTGGCCGGCAGCGGCCTGCAGGGCTCGGTCAAAGACCGTGCGGTGCTGGTGCGGCCCGCAGCGCCTACAACGCCCGCCACATCGGCAGACCCGGCGGGTACCGTGGTGCTGCCCACCGTCTCGGTCACGGCAGCCGCCCTGGAAGGCCTGCCCGGCCCCTATGCCGGCGGCCAGGTCGCGCGCGGCGGCAAGGTGGGCTTGCTGGGCAACCGCGATGTGATGGACACGCCCTTCAGCACCACCCAGTACACCGCCAAGCTGGTGGACGACCAGCAGGCGCAAACCATTGGCGATGTGCTGGTCAACGACCCCTCGGTGCGCAACACCTACGGCCGCAACGCAGGCCGCGAAGAGTTCAACATCCGTGGCTTTACCGTCTTCAACTACGACGTGTCGTACAACGGCCTGTATGGTCTGTCGCCGCGCAATGCGGCATCGCTGATCGGCGTGGAGCGGGTGGAAGTGCTGCGCGGCCCCAGCGCGCTGCTCAACGGCATGGCGCCGGCGGGCTCGGTGGGGGGCGGCATCAACCTGGTGCCCAAGCGCGCCGGGGCCACGCCGCTGAACCGCGTCACCGCCTCGTATGCGCAAGACAGCCAGTTCGGCGTGCATGCGGATTTTGGCCGCCGCTTTGGTGCCGACCAGGAATGGGGCGTGCGCCTCAACGTCGCCAAGCGCTCGGGCGATACGCCCATCCATGGCGCCAGCGAGCGGGTCGATGCCTTGGCCCTGGGTCTGGACTATCAGGGTGAGCGCGTGCGGCTGGAGGCGGATATCAACTACCAAAAGCGCGTCACCCATGGCCGCAGCAGCCTGCTGTTCCCACCGTCGGAGGGCACGCCGATTGCCGCAGCGCCCGACAACAAGACCAACTTCCAGCCGTCCTGGAGCTACTGGGATGCCAAGGAGCGCGCCGCCATTGTGCGCGGCGAGGTGGACATCAGCTCCAACCTGATCGCCTACGGCGCGATGGGTGCGATGGGCTATGACTTCGACAGCCTGCAAACCACCTCACAATTGCAGGATGCCCAAGGCACGCTGATGGCCCGGCCCTACCGCCTGAAAGAAGCCGTGAACACCCGTACCGCCGAGCTGGGCCTGAAAGGCAAACTCCAGACCGGCAGCCTGGGCCACGAATGGGTGCTCAGCACCAGCGGCTATGCGCAAGACAATGGCCTGCTGCGCCAGAACGGCACGGTCTACGCGTCCAGCATCTACACCCCAGCCGACATCGCCAAGCCGACCATCAGCCTGGGCGACCAGCTGCCCCGCACTGGCGAGACACGCATGACCAGCGTGGCGCTGGCCGACACCATCTCCACCGCCGACAAGCGCTGGCAGCTGACCCTGGGCGCGCGCCACCAGGAGGTGCGCACCCGCACGTTCAACGGCAGCTCAGGCGCAGAAACCGCGCGCTACGACAAGTCGGCCATCACGCCGATGGCAGCGCTGCTGTTCAAGCCCACGCAAGGCATAGCGCTGTACGGCAACTACATCGAGGGCCTGTCCCAGGGCTCGACCGCACCCGAAGGCACGGCCAATGCCGGCGAGATCTTCCCGCCCTCCAAATCCAGGCAAGTGGAGCTGGGTGCCAAGTTCGACACCGGCAACTTTGTCACCACCGCCAGCGTGTTCCAGATCAGCCGGCCCAGCAGCTTGCTCGATGCCTCGACCACGCCCTCCAGCTTCCGCATGGATGGCGAGCAGCGCAACCGGGGCCTGGAGATCGTCACCCAAGGTGAAGTGCGCCGTGGCCTGCGCCTGCTGACGGGTGTGGCCTTCACCCAGGGCAAGCTGACCAAGACTGAGGACGGCCTCAACGATGGCCGCACGGCCCCCGCCACCCCCAAGGTGCAGATCAATATCGGCGGCGAATGGGACACCGCCTTTGTGCCCGGCCTGACCTTGACCGCCCGCGCGCTGCACACCAGCAGCCAGTATGTGGATGTGGCCAACAGCCAGCAACTGCCATCCTGGAACCGCTTTGACCTGGGCGCGCGCTACCGCTTCACGGCCGGCAACACGCCGGTCACCCTGCGCCTTACGGTGGAGAACCTGCTGAACAAGAACTACTGGCAGTCTGCCGCGCGTGAAGGCCTGACCATGGGCGCGCCCCGCACCGTCCTGCTGTCGGCATCGACGGAGTTCTGATTGCGCGTTGACCAGGCGGCGCGGGCCGCTCAGTCGCGCAGGCCTGCGGCGGGCTGGGCCGTGGCATCGCGCCTGCTCGCCGGCAGCCTGGGCGGCTATGCGCTGGCCCAGCTGCTGCCGGTGGCCCTGGTCGCCAGCCTGGCCCCGGCACTGCCGCGTGCCGATGCGGTGCTAGTGGCGATGCAGCTGAGCTTTGTCGTGTACGCCGTTGCGTTGATGGCCGCCTTTGCCGCCCGCAGCGCAGGCCGCGCCTGGGCGGGCATGCTGCTGGCCAGCTTGGGCAGCGCGCTCGTCGCCTGGGTGGCGCTGTGAGCCCATCGCATCCCCCCAAGCGCGCGCTGCGCCCTGCGATGGCGGGCCTGCACACCTGGGCCGGTGTGCTGTTTGGCTGGCTGCTGTACTTTATGTTTGTCACCGGCACTTCCGGTTATCTGGATACCGAGATCGACCGCTGGATGCGCCCCGAGCTGCCCCCGGCGCAGTACCCGTTGCCACCAGAGCCCCAAGTCGCACATGCGCTGGCCTATCTGCAGGCCCATGCAGCCGATGCGCGCAGCTGGTCCATCCAGTTGCCGGTGGACCGCAACGAGCCCTATCTGCGCGTCGATTGGTCAGCCCCCAGCGCCGCACAGCCGCAGCCCGTGTGGCTGGATGTGCAGAGCGGCGCACCCATCGCCGTGCGCGACACAGCGGGCGGCCAGGCGCTCTACCAGCTGCACTGGCGCCTGCACTACCTGCCCCCGGCGCTGACGGAGTGGGTCATCGCCATCGCGTCCATGGTGCTGCTGCTCGCCCTGCTCACGGGCATCGTCGCGCACAGGCGCTTTTTTGCCGATTTTTTCACCCTGCGGCTGGGCAAGGGCCAGCGCTCCTGGCTGGATGCGCACAACCTGGCCAGCGTCGCCAGCCTGCCGTTCCAGCTGATGATCAGCTACTCGGGCCTCGTCTTTGTGATGTTCTCCTTCATGCCGCTGATCGCCAGCGCCTGGTACGGCCAGGCACCCGGCGCGGCAGTGCGCAACTTTTATGGCGAGCTGTTCCCGCCGATGGCCGCTGCCCCCGCATCGGGCCAACCTGCGCCGCAGACCACCATCGCCCCGCTGCTGGCCCAAGCCCAAGCCCGGTGGCAGGGCGCGCCCGTGGCCGTGCTCACGGTGCAAAACCCGGGCGATGCCAACGCCCGTATCAGCGCCATTGGCAACTTTGCCGGCGGCCCTGTGCGCGAGGCCGGCATCCTCGTGTTTGATGGCGTCAGCGGTGCCTTGCTGGCCGAGCGCCCTGCGCGGCAATCCAGCCCGCGCGCCGCACGCGACCTGTGGCTGGGCCTGCACGAAGGCCTGTTTGCAGGCGCAGTGCTGCGCGCGCTGTACCTGCTGTCAGGCCTGCTGGGCTGCGTGATGATTGCCACCGGCATGGTGCTTTGGTCCACCAAGCGCAGCGCACGCCAGCCCAGTGCGGGCCACGCACTCGTCAGCAGGCTCAACCCTGCGGCCATTTTGGGCTTGCCCGTGGCTATTGCGGCCTACCTTTGGGCCAATCGGTTGCTGCCGACCAGCATGGAGGCCCGCGCGCAGTGGGAGCTGCATGCGCTGTTTGCCACCTGGCTGCTGAGCTTTGTCTGGGCAGCCTGCACAGCGCCCACAAAGTCTTGGCGCTGGCTGGCTTGGTGCGCAGCACTGGGCTTTGGCCTGTTGCCCGTGCTGAATGCCGCCACCAGCAATCGGCATCTGCTGCATTCACTGCTGGCGGGCGACGCAGTGATGGCCGGCATGGACCTGGGCTTTGTCACGCTGGGCCTGGCGTTTGCAGCGGGCGCGCTGGCCTTGCAACGCCGCCAAGGGGCCAGCCGTTGATGCTGGCTCTGTCTGCTTTGTGCATGCTGCTGGGCCTGGCCGCGCTCGCCTTGGCGATGGACCGGCATGCGATGCATCTGCCTTCAGCCTGGTTCGACTCTCGTGCGCGGCGCTGGCTGCAGCTGCTGGGCGCAATGGCCTTGCTCGCTTCCCTCGTCGCTATCCTCTCAGAGATGGACAGCGGCCTGGCCTGGATCACCTGGCTGGGCCTGTTGGCACCGGCCACCCTCTGCATCGCCCTGGCCATGACCTGGGCCGGGCGCGCTGGCAAGAGGCCTAAGCGATAAGCGCAGCAGCCATCCAAAGCGCCCCGCAGCAAGGTGCCGGCCACCGCTCAACCCGCCGCAAAACCCGCACTGCTACACTGCTCCCGACCTCACTCTCCACCCCAGAGCCTTGGCCCAAGCACCCAAAAACCGCGCCGCGCTGCGCAAGCGCAAGTCCAGCTGGTCGTCACTGCGCATGCCCCAGCACATGGCATCCACCCTGCAGAAAAAACACTGGCTGCGCCTGCATGGCCTGTGCATGGGGCTGCTGGTGATGCTGGTCATGTGGGCCGTCACCGCAGCGCTGCTCCATTCCGGAGTTAGTTCGATGGCAATGCGCTATGCCATCAGCCTGGGCGTGGGCTATGCGGTCTACCTGCTGGTGCTGCGGCTGTGGGCGGCCTATCTGGTGCGCAATGCCTACGAGCGCAAGCGCGAGGACGCCTGGGTCGATGGCATCGACCCGGTGCCCGATCTGCCCATAGGCAGGAGCGCGCCCGATTGGCAGTCGGGTGGTGGCGGCAATTTTGGTGGTGGCGGGGCCTCGGGGGATTGGGCGGATGTGGACGTGTCGTCGGCTGCATCCGGTGCTTCCAGCTCCTGGACGGATGCCGTCGATGTGGTCGATATCGGCGGCGGCGATGAGGGCATCGTCATCGTGCCGATTCTGGCGGTGTTTGCCGGCTTGCTGCTCGCCTTTTTTGGCTTTGGCGCGCTGCTATGGCTCTACTTTGGCGTGGATGTGCTGCTGACTGTCGCAGTGGAGCTGGCCTTCTCGATGATGACCGCCCGCGCGCTGGTGCGGGTGGAGCGCGCAGGCTGGCTGGCCTCTGCCGTGCGACTGACCTGGAAGCCGCTACTCGGCGCCCTGGTCTGCGCCGTGGCCCTGGGCGCCTTGGCCGACTGGTGGGTGCCCGATGCCACCACCTTGCGCGAAGTGATCGCCCATATCCGCGGCACGCGATAACTACCTTGGCCTACCCAGCGCTGCCACAAAGCCGGTTTATGCTGGGCCCTTGTTGGCCGCCACGGCTTCCCCGCTCATTCATTACAAGGACTGTTCATGCCCATCGTCGTTACCGCCCAGGACACCATCCAGATCGGCGCCGCCCAGCCGATGCAAGGCAATGCACCCGACGGCAGCTATGCAGCCGTGTTTGAAGACGATGGCGACACCGCCTACTTCTACGCGCTGGATTTTGCGAATGCCGAGCAACCCATCCAGAACGCGCTGCACATCTACAACGTGGCCGATGTCTCGGACAAGCACCTGCCCTCCGAGGTGACGATTGGCTGGTCCACCGATGGCAGCAAGGTCGTGCTGCTGATCAATGGCTACCCGCATGCGGTGTTTGATTTTGCGGCCAAGCATGGCTACTGCCGTACCGCCTTTCCGCCGCCCGATGCAGATTCCGGCTGGAGCGGCCATGACTGGTCCGACGATGCCGTAGAGCTGTTTGCCACCGAAGCCTGATACCGAAAGGCGCAGCCGCATGCACAGCCACCAATTTGCGCATTGGCCCTTTGCCGATGCACACAACACCGCCAGCTTTTCTACGACCAAAGTGGTACGCGAGCATCTGCCAGTGTTGATGGTCTCGCATGATGCCGATGGAGCTTGGCAATTTCTGGATGCCACCACGGACGAGCCCGGCGAGGCCCTCTTGGTCTGCATGGCTTGCATCTATGAACGCGACCAGAGCCTGGAACAAATCGCAGACCTGCCATTGGGTTGGAGCGCCTGGCGCCAGGAAGTGGGCGGCTCGTGGGAGCGTGCCGAGAACCCGCCCGAGGACGACGATGAAGATGACAACAATGCGGCTTGAAGGCTCCTGAACCTGCGCCCCAAGCCAAGCCACCTCTCACCCGAAGACGGCCGCCATCCCTTATTCTTGGGGTTTTGTTCAGCCAAAGGCCAGCATGCCCTACACCGTTCAACACGAAGAAGCCGATTCCAAAGGCGCGTTCTTTATCAACCGCGATGCCGCACGCGTGGCCGAGATGACCTACAGCCGCACCAATGCCACGATGATCATCATCGACCACACGGAAGTGGACGATTCACTGCGCGGCGAAGGCGCCGGTCGCCAGCTGCTCAATGCGCTGGTGGCTTGGGCCCGTGAGACCCACACCAAGGTGCTGCCACTGTGCCCCTTTGCCAAGGCCCAGTTCGCCAAGGATGCGTCGCTGCGCGACGTGCTGTCCTGATACGGCTAGGGCAGAGCGCATCACGACTCTCTGCCCCACATACCCATGCTCAGTGGGTAGCCCAAACTTCACGGAATGCAGCGCCAATGGCTATCCGCTGAGCTGTCCTCAGCCCATAACTTAAAAGGGCATCTGGAAAATTACTATATCTATATAGCTAGGTGTCGCATCCCGGATGATTGCATAGACAAAACCGCTATCCACTGTTCATGGCTCGCGGGGTTCTGCGCGATCTTGTACAGTCAGTGCATTCATCCGGGAGCCCGTCATGCAAATAGCCCTGCACAAGAATGCCCGTACCACCCCATCAGTACGTGCCCTAATCGCT
>NZ_SOAL01000041.1 GCF_004364775.1 Comamonas sp. JUb58 | reverse complement strand
AGCTGGCTGTATAGATCGTAGGTATAGACGGTGGTGCGCTGCTCGGGCAAGCCTTTGGCTTCTACCCATTCCGTCACATTCCCCTTGCTGTCATACCGCCAGGTACTCACAACCCCCAGCTGGTTGGTGTAGCTGCTCTGCCGTCCAAACACGGGCTCATACGTGTACTTCTCCACGCTGCCGTCGGGGTAGGTGATTTGCAGCGGCTGGTAGTTGCTGTCGTAGCTCGTGGTGGTGCTGTAGCCCCGGGCATTGGTGTACCTCTGGTGGTAGGCGCCATCCCACTGGTTGGAGGCGGTCTTTTTGCCGTTGAAGGTACGGCTGAGTTCATTGCCTTGCAGGTCGTACTGGGTGACGGTGGCGTTGCCTCTGCAGTCGGTGTAGGTGACTTCAAACACCCGGCGCTCGCGCAGGTAGTTGTTGGCACCCGTTGATGCGCAGCCGCTTTGCCCGTCAAACTGGCCCACGCGCCCGCCGCCCCAGAGGTTGGCGAGCTTTTGCGTAGTGCCGCTGGTGCCTGTGGGGTCGATGGTGACGCCCTTTTTGCCCAGGCTCAGCATGGGCTCAGGCGCGGGGATGCTTTGGATGTACTGGGCGCTGATCTTGAGGCCCAGCGGGTCGGTGCGGCTGGTGATCTGGCCGTTGGCGTCGTACTCGTACTTCCAGGCGTGGCCCATGACGTCGGTAACCTGGGCCAGGCGCTGGCCCGCCCATTGGTAGCTGACACTGCGCCCGGCCAGGTCTTCTATCTTGGTGATCAGGCCGCCTGCCATGGTGACGGTGTAGATGGTTTTGTCAAAGTGGTCCAGGATACGAGCGCTGGTGGCGCTGTCATAGGCGAAGCTGACTTTGACGCCGCTGGCGTTGGCATAGCTTTGGATGACGCCGTCTACGCTGTAGTTGATGGTGTTGCCAAAGCGGTCGTACCATTGCCAGCCGGTGTGTTGGCCTGCGGCATCTTTGAGCCGTTTGATGTAAACAGGTGCGTTGCCTTTGCTCTTGGCCATGTACAGATCGCTTTGGCCGCTGCGCTCGTAGAGTACTCCCACCCGTTCTATCACTTTGGCATCGCTGCCCAGCGGATCGAGCTCAAAGCTGAGCGGCGCCCAGGCGGGGTTGAGCCACCAGCGCCCCTGGCTCCAGGAGCGGGCAATGTCCAAGCTGCCGCCCAGCACTTTGACGCTCAGGTCGGTGTTGCTCTCTTGGTACTCGCCATTGATCCAGTTGATGCGTGGCTCGCCCGCTTTGGCGACTGGGGTAAAGCCCAGCTCGGTGTTGGGGACGAAGGCGCCTATGCCTGAGATGCCTTGGGCGGAGGCCCAAAATGCGCTGGACAGTAGGTAGGCAAACAGACTCCCTCGTAGCAACGGGCGAGAAACCGAGGTGATGGGTGGCTTGGCCGGTAGCTCTGTTCTTGGGCCGCAGTGCATGGCGCTAGGCATGTGTAGATCCCTCCCAACTATGATTTTTTGGTTTTGCATTCATGAGGCGCCATCGCTAAAATCGCTTGCGCCTTAAAAACTATCAATTAATTAAATTTGATAGTTTTTAAATTTGATGCAGCAATGCTTACGCACAACTGACAAGTCAGTGGAAATGCAACATAGAACAAATTGAAAAAGGGAAGATTTCGCGCCGAGTCCGCTGCTTCTCTATGCAGCAGCCCGTTAGGTGGTCAGGACCATGGAGCAGGTGTAGGTGAGCCTGCCTTGCGCACACCCCCCAGCCTTTCGCAACCCCACCCCCGCCATAGCCACACCCCAACCAGGGATTGCCACCTCGCCCTAGCCGCAGGAATGGTTCTCATTTAAGATAAAAGATATATCTTAGACACGGAATGAACACACCATGCCCTTGCAACTGAGCCTTCCCACTTCCCCTTCTCCCGAGCTGCTCGCTGCGCGTGCGCCTGAGCGGGCGCGCCATGAGATCAAGCTGCGCCGTACCACTGTCGAATCGGTGGAGCAGCTAACGCCGCATATGCTGCGCATCCGTCTGCAGGGTGCCGACCTGGCGGGTTTCAGCAGCCTGGGCTTTGATGACCATGTGAAGCTGCTGTTTCCGGATGCCAATGGCGAGCTGCAGTTGCCGCCGCCCGGTAGCGAAGGCCTGCCGCCTGCGATGCGCGAGGCGATGCGGGACTACACGCCCCACTCTTACGATGCGCAGGCGCAGACCTTGACGATTGACTTTGCGGTGCATGAGGCCGGCCCGGCAACGGCCTGGGCGCTGCAGGCGGCCAGTGGCCATGCGCTGGGGATTGCGGGGCCGCGCGGCTCCTTCATCGTGCCCACGGCGTTCGATGGGCACCTGCTGATTGGTGATGATGCGGCGCTGCCAGCGATCACGCGCCGCCTGCGCGAGCTGCCTGCCGGCACCCAGGCGGTGGTGGTGGTGGAGGTGAATGATGCGGCCGACGAGCAAGCGCTGGACAGCGCTGCCGATCTGCAGGTGCACTGGGTGCACCGCCAGGGCCAGCCAGCTGGCGATGCGCAGCGGCTGCTAGCGGCTTTGCGCCAGATCGATGCGCCTGCTGGCGATTACTACAACTGGGTGGCGCTGGAATCGACGGCAGCCAAAGCGCTGCGTGCAGCGCTGATTGCCGAGCATGGCGCCCACCCCAAATGGACGAAGGCAGCGGCCTACTGGAAGCGCGGCAGCTCCGGCGTGCATGAAGTCATTGAAGAGTGACCGCACACATCCATCATTCAGGATAGGAGCGCAGATAGCCCAGCAGTTGCACGATGCGCGCCTTGGTCAGGCTGTTGCGGTACTCGCTGCGCGACAGCGCTGAGGAACTGCCAAAGTCCTTGGCGTTCCAGGTGCCGTCGATAAAGGCGGCCTCGGTGGTCATAAAGCTCAGCCAGTTGCGCTGCGCGGCGCGCAGCTTTTGCGCGCCGTTGGCGCCCACCTTGACCATCAGCTCGCGGTAGGTCTGGTTCAGCTCCACATCGAGCTGTTTGGCATAGGCGCTGCTGGCGCGCAGCATGTCGGCCGTCGTGTTCTGGTTGCCGATGGCGGCCTCCAGTGGCTGTATGCGCTGCTCAAACGCGGCCAGGTGGTCGGGGGCATCGGGGTTGTCCACGGCCATCGCGGCTGTCGATACCAACATGGCAGCGCCCAGGCAAGCGGCGCGCATCCATTGCCAGCGGGGCTGGCGACTGTGGTTGAAGACCATGAACATCCTCCTGATGATTGATTAAAAAATAGGCAACCCGGTCAGTTGACCTCGCTGGCGGCAATGCCTGCATTGCCGGACTGCGGCGCCGCCGTGCCGGACGGGGTGGCGCGGCGCCAAACCATGCCGCCATCGGCCGTGGGCACGGGTTGGCCCACGGTACCGGATGACACCGGCGAGACGACCACACCGCGCTCAATCGGCGGTGGGTTGCCCGAGGGCTGGCCCTGCGGCACGCTGGCGCTACCGGGGAAGGCGGGTGCCGCCGTTGCCGGGTTGGATGGCACCGGATTGGACGATGGGCCAGGCACCACGACACCGGGTTGCGGCTGCCCTGCATCGGCTGGGCGCTGCGCAGGCATTTGCGGCTGCTGCGCTGGCGGTGGGTTGTTCTGGAAGACGGGGTAGTCGCCCTCGCCACTTGGGCCACGCGGGCCCGCGCCGCTCTGGCCTATGGGGCGAGCCTCGGGATCGTCGATCACAGGCGCATCACCGGGATTGCCGCGATCGGGCAGCGGCTGCATCGCAGGCGGTTGCTCAAACGGATCGACCGGTTGCTTGTTGTCGCCAAAGCCCAGCATCCAGCTGCGCAGGCGCTGCACAAAGGTGTTGTTCTCGGCCGGCATCTCAAAGCGGGCCTGTGCCTGCACCAGCTTGGCGCGCTGCGATGCGGCGGCCACCTCGGCCACCACCGGCAGCGCACTGTGGGCGCCCTGGCCCCAGTAGTCGTTCAGCTGCACGCGGCTGTCGTTGAAGCCGACCCAGGCGCCGCCCACCCAGTCCGGGTGCGCCAGCATGAACCAGCCGTCGGCATTGTCCTGCGTGGTGCCGGTCTTGCCGATCCAGTCACCGCTGACACCATAGCGTGCCACACCCCGGCCCGTGCCCTTGGTGATGACACCGCGCATCATGTCGACCAAGCCATAGGTGACGCCGCTGTCCAGCGCCAGCTCGGTGGCGGGTGGCTCAAACTCGGCCAGCACCTTGCCTTCGCGGTCCGTAATGCGGGTGACCATGACGGGGGCGCGGTAGCCACCGCCATTGGCCAGCGTGGAATAGGCGGTGACCATCTCCTGCAAGGTAACCGGGCTGGTGCCCAGCGCCAGCGACATCACATCTTCGAGCTTGCTGTCGCGCACACCCAGGGCCCGCGCCAGCTTGGCCACCTTGGCGGGGCCGACCTTGGCCATCACCTGGGCGGTGATGGTGTTCTTGGAGTAGGCCAGGCCATCGGCCAGGGTCATCGGCTGGTCCGATGGCGGGCCACCATCGGTGGGGCGCCAGAACTGGCCGCCGCCCAGCGGAATGCGCACAGCCTCGTCCATCAGCTGGTCGCTGGGCAAGGCGCCATCCTGCAATGCGGCGCCATAGACAAAGGGCTTGAAGGTGGAGCCGGGCTGGCGGCGCGCTTGCGAGACATGGTCAAAGGGGTCGATGGCAAAGTCGCGGCTGCCCACCCAGGCCAGCACATGGGCGTTGCGCGGGTCCATGGCCATAAAGCCCACCTGCACGCGCACCTTGTCCTGGCGCAGATTGGCCATGAAGTCGGCATCGGCCAGCAGGCGCTGCAGCGCTTCGTCCTTGTCCTGGCCATCGGCCACGGCCTGGCGGTAGACGGCGCTTTCGCGCACAAAGCTTTGCACCAGCGGGTTCTTGGCCGTCCATTGGTTGCGGTTGCTCCACAGGCCATTGGCAGTCACCTGCAGCTGGCGGCCCTGGCGCACCACGGCCTGGTTGGCCCATTGCTGCACGCGCGAGTCGATGGTGGTCTGCACCACCAGACCATCGGCATAGATGTTGTAGTCGTTGGCATCGGCCCATTCGATCAGCCACTTGCGCAGTGCCTGCGCAAAATGCGGCGCCATGCCCACGGCCTCGTCCTGGCGCTCAAAATCCAGCTTGATGCCGCGTTTTTTGAGGGTCTCAAAATCCTGGTCGCTGAGCTTGCCGTGCTTGTTCATCTGCGCCAGCACGGTGTTGCGGCGCTGCTGGGCCCGCTCGGGGTTTTGCACGGGGTTGTAGTAGCTGGTGCCCTTGAGCATGCCGACCAGGGTGGCGGCCTCGAGCACGCTCAGCTTCTGGGCGGGCTTGTCAAAGTAGGTGCGTGCGGCCATCTCGATGCCAAAGGCGTTGTAGAGAAAGGGCACGGTGTTGAGGTAGGTCTCCAGGATCTCGTCCTTGGTGTAGGCCGATTCGATCTTGTAGGCCGTCACGGCCTCCTTGAGCTTGCGGTTGAGCGAGCGGGCGCGGCCGATTTCCTCGGGGAACATATTGCGCGCCAACTGCTGGGTGATGGTGGAGCCGCCCTGGGGCCGGCCCATGGCCGTGTGCAGTACCGAGCCAAAGGTGCGGCGCCAATCGAGCGCGCCATGCTCATAAAAGCGGTGGTCTTCGGTCGCGATCAGCGCGTTGATGACGTTGGGCGAGATGTCCTTGAGGGCCACCCATTCGCGGTTGGAGCGCTTGTACTGCGCCAGCACCTTGCCATCGGCCGACAGCAGCTGGGTGGGTGCCTCGACCTTGTTTTTCTGGATATCGCCGATCGACGGCGTCAGCGGAATCAGCAGTAGCACATAGAGCAGCAGCAGGACCGGCAAGGCCGCCACCGCCAGCAGCCATTGCTTTTTGCTGCGCGCGGCCAGCCACTGGCGCAGGCGCCGCGCCTGCATGGGCAAGGCGCCCGCTGCGCGGCGCAAGGGAGTTGTCAAAGCGGAAATAAGGGGGATCGCCATGGAAAGAATCTGCAAAGCCTGGGCCGGCATCGCACTGCACGCAGGGCTGCTGGGGCCAATCCGCCATTGTCGGGCAGGCGGGGTTTCCCCGCCTGTCGGCTGTGCAAAGCAGACTGCAAACCATGTAACAAATGTAGGGGTCTGGCTATAGCCGCCAAAAGCGCATAAAGCTGATTTATGGCAACTTTAGACGCTGTACGCGGCTAGTTGGCGACGGATATCACCTGCCAGACTTGCCACCCAGCCCCCTGCTTTAGCGCGGGGTGCCGATACTGCGGGCCGGTATCACTCCATGAACCAGCCGTGGCTGACGATCATCGACTGCCCCGTCAGCGCATTGGTGGGGAAGGCGGCAAAGAACAGCGCGACGCGCGCCACATCGTCCACGGTGGTGAATTCGCCATCGACGGTGTCCTTGAGCATCACGTTCTTGATCACATCGGCCTCGCTGATGCCCAGCTCCTTGGCCTGCTCGGGGATCTGCTTGTCCACCAAGGGCGTGCGCACATAGCCGGGGCAGATCACATTGGCGCGCACACCTTGCGGGCCTCCCTCTTTGGCGACCACCTTGGCCAGGCCTTCCAGGCCATGCTTGGCCGTCACATAGGGGGCCTTGAGCTTGGAGGCTTCTTTGGAATGCACCGAGCCGGTGTAGATGATGCTGCCGCCACGGCCCTGCGCATACATGTGCTTGATGCAGGCGCGGGTGGTGAGAAAGGCGCCATCGAGCTGGATGGCCAGCATTTTTTGCCATTCCTGCAGGCTGAATTCCTGCACCGGCTTGACGATCTGGATGCCGGCATTGCTTACCAGGATATCGATGCCGCCATAGGCCTTTACCGCGGCTTCGACCGAAGCGTCGACCTGGTCTTCCTGCGTCACATCGACCGCCAGGCCCATGGCGGTACCGCCCTTGCCTGCAATATCCTTGGCCGCCGCCTCGGCCGCTTCCTGCTTCAGATCGGCGATCACCACCTTGGCGCCCTGCTGAGCATACAGATCGGCGATGACCTTGCCAATGCCACTGGCGGCGCCCGTCACATAGGCCACCTTGCCTGCGAGTTGCTGAACCATTTCTTCTTCCTTTCGACCGGAAAAGCGGTCACAAATCCCAAGTCTCGCGCTGCACTGCAGCATGCAACCGTAGGAGAGCAAGCCGTTTGCATGACAACATGGCAAACCCTTGGCGCGGCCCCTGCCATCCGGCCCCGCGATAGGGATGAGCGCCAGCAAGCCCTACACTTGCGGTTTTGCCAGATTCTTCGAACAAGACCATGAACATCACCAAAGACTGCGCCGTCACCATCCAATACAAGGTGACCGATGCGCAAGGCAAGCCCCTGGACAGCGGCAACCTCGCCTACCTGCATGGCGGCTATGAAAACATCTTCCCCAAGGTGGAAGCCGCGTTTGAAGGCCAGGCCGTGGGCTTCAGCACCAGCGTGGATCTGGCGGTGGAAGATGCCTTTGGCCTGCGTGACGAGAGCCTGGTGCGCGTCATCCCCAAGAGCGAGTTCCCACCCGGGGTGAAGGTGGGCGGCCAGCTGCGCGGCGCCAATGACCGTGGCGAACCCCAGGCCTTCTACGTCAAGAAGATCAAGGGCCCGGAAGTGCACCTGGATGGCAACCACCCGCTGGCCGGCCTGGCGCTGCGCTTTAGCGGCAAGGTGGTCGACGTGCGTGCGGCCAGCGAAGAAGAAATTGCCCACCGCCATGTGCATGGCGCGCACGGCCACCACCATTGATACCCGGCGCAGCAGGGCGCTTTAGTCCTCGCTGCGCTTGGCGTTGTTGATCCCCAGCGGCTCACGCAGATACCTGGCGTGCCAGCCGCTTTTTTCATGAAAGCTGCCCATGACTGCCACCTTGATCGAGCCCCGAACCGCCCGCCTGCAGCTGCGCCAATGGCAGCCGCAAGACAGGGATGCCTTTGCCGCGATGACGGCCGACCCCGAGGTGATGCGCCACTTTCCCGCGCCGCTGACGCGCGAACAAAGCGATGCGATGGCGGACCGCTGCGAGGCGCTAATGGCAGAGCGCGGTTGGGGCGTCTGGGCGGTGGAACGGCTGGAAGACCAGCAATTTATTGGCATCGTCGGCCTGCATGTGCCGCAGGCCCATCTGCCCTTTTCTCCCTGCGTCGAAATCATGTGGCGCCTGGCACGCCATGCCTGGCACCAGGGCCTGGCCACCGAGGCCGCGCAGGCAGCGCTGGCCGTGGGTTTTGGCCAGTTGCAGCTGGCTGAAATCGTCGCCTTCACCACCACCGGCAACCTGCCATCGCAAGCGCTGATGCAGCGCCTGGGCATGGAGCGCGACCAGGCGGGGGACTTTGAGCACCCTAATCTGCCGGAAGGCCACCCCTTGCGCGCCCATGTGCTGTATCGCCTGCCCGCTTCAAAATTTGCAGCAAGCTAAACCACGCAGTGCCCTGCCGCCTTGCCCAGCTGTTGGGGACGGCCCGCCAGGTTTCAAGCCAACCGCTGCCCCACCCGGCCGTCCGAGCGCCTACCCACGAGGCTGTAGGACGCTTGATCTTTCTCAGGGCTTTTACGCATATTGACCATGTCGCGGTCTCTGTTGCAGTTTTGCGCGTTAGGATGTGTCTAACTTAATGCCGCAAGGCGATGGCCTTCGCGGCATCCAGTTGTCAACGCTGGGCCGCCCGCCCAGCACGTTCGAGAAAGGAGCACATCCATGCAAGTTCAAGTGCACGCTGGCGACAATGTCCAAGGTGGAGATTCCCTCTCCCAATGGGCACAAACCGAGGTACAAAACAAGCTTTCGCGCTTTCGCGAATATGTGACCCGGGTGGAGGTTTACCTCACCGATGTGGACGCACTGAAGAATGGCGGCAAAGGCAAGCGCTGCGTGATGGAAACACGTGCCACCGGCCGGCAACCCTTGGCCGTGAATGCCGAGGCAGAAAAGGTCGCTGAAGCCTTCAACGCTGCGCTGGAAAAGCTGCACCGTGCGCTGGACACCGACATCGCCAAGATGCGTGACAAGAGCAACCGCGAAACCATTCGCACCGGCACCGACGAGGATGTCGAAGCCTAAGGGCTGAAACGGGCCAACACAGGCCCTCCTCTTGAACAAAGCACCGCCTGGCGGTGCTTTTTTGCGTCTGGGCTGCTTGTTTCTTGCGTGCTATGCGCCTTTAGCTGGGTTTGCAGGCCAGAGGATGCGCTGCGGCTCTCTACCGTGCGCGAACGTGCCTGGCTCCTGCACACCGGAAGGCTGCTGTGTCTTTATTCAGGTGAATGGCTGGTTGCACCTGGACGTGAACCAGCACCTATCGCGTCATCCAGACCCAGACCCGCCTTGGCTGGGAAGTTCATCGCTTTGCAGCGCGCATGTCTGCCGCTTTCCCGAGCCGATAGCGGTACGCAAGGTAGATAAGGAGCCGTGCCTGCGCGCTCCAGTTCCGACTGCACGCCCTCGTCCAAGCCCTCTCTAGTTGCGCCATCACATCCACAGCGCCCCAACAGCCTTGGGCACAAAGCCATCAACGCTGGATAGCGCTCATTCAAATTGGCTGAATGCACCGTGCGTGCAGCGATCCGAAGGCGCATTGGGAAGCTGAAAAACCGGTGGATATCTTTATGTGGTCAGTCGATGGATTGATGCACAAGTTGTACACATGTGACAAAAATTCGTGCTCTTCATTGCCATCGCAAAAGATATCCACAGACCCAGCGGACTTTCTGAGGTCACCCTCCTGATGGTTTCATCGCGTAAAAATGGGTTTTTTACCCATAATGTCCTGCAAATCACCAGTTCTCTCTATGTAAACGGATAGATTGCCGTTCATCCTACGATAACGGAAAGTGCAATCTGCACACAAGCTTTTCCACAGTTTCTAGCTTGATTTGCCTATTTTTTGTGCGTTTCTTCAAGCAGCATTTATCCCTGCATAGCTGTGTATAAAAATGCAAGCTGCTTGTCTTGAATGAGAAATTGATGAAGCTCTGTGCATAATTTATTGCCAGATCGACCAACTTATCCACAACCTGTGCCGCAGACACTTCAACAGGTCAATTTGTGGATAAGTTTTCTCTTGAAGATGGCTTGTAGTTTTCATGCATAAGTGCTTTACTTATCCACAAATGTAGGCCATCGTAGAGCTAGATCATCGTCAGAGAAATGTGCATAAGTCATTCCTGACACACTCTCATATTGTGGGATTTATCACGATGTGGAAATTTATTCACAAGCTGATCCAGGATAACTTGTTGACAAACTGCGAGATCTCACTGCCCATTTTGCATAAAAAATCAGCATTCAGCGGAACAGCTGTTAAAAACAAGATGGTAGCAAATCTGAAGTAAATCGCCTTTTATTTCAGTTTTTTTGAATTATTCAAATTGAAATTTGGGGTTCGGCAGTAGCCCTCAGGGGCCAAGCGCCCTCTCGTTTGAATGGGCCCCGGATCGCGTTCTCCACCCCGTACGCCGAGCGCTGGCCATTGGGTAAATGGCATCCCAGATCCATCTGCTGATCCGTGCTGACGCAGTACGGGCCCGTTCAACACTCGCATCCGAAATGCGGAAAGCGCTCTAAACCGCCGACTGCGATCGAAAGATGGGGTTCGGAAGCCACGGGATCGGCCAGCCCTGCCCCATCGCGATGAGGGCTTGGCGGGAATTTCGAGCGTTTTCAGCCAGGCCCGTAGCGCGAATGGCTTGGTGGGATGACCTGGAACGGCTGGAAGGAAGAAGAAAAACACCAGCAGGGCCACAGATCGGCGTCGACTGCTTCCTCCTAGCGGTGAAACACAGAAGTCGATGACCTCGGATAGCGGGATCGGGGCCGAGTTGCAGCTCCGTCGAGGCGAGATGTCCACAGGCGAGACCCTGTCGCCGGCAGCGGCCGGCGTCGGTGATTTCTGCTCGTCGCCGACCCAGCCCGATTGGCGCAGGGACCCCAGTTCTTCACATGTGGATTTTTTGCCCCGAAATGGGGGATTTCAGGCCAAAAGGTAGGGCTCACCGCCTGGCTCCACCCAGCTGCAGTCTTAGTGGATAGGTATCAAACCATTGTTTTTATTGGATATTTTTCGTGTGCACCGTATTACCCACAAGCAACGCAGTCAGACCGGTGTGCCGGGAGTGCCCAAAGAACTGTGGATAACTTTCAGGATAAGACAACAACAACCCCATAGTTATACACAGACAGGCGGCCATTCAAGAACTTGCTCCACTCTCATGCACCGGCAATAGGGCCCAGTGCACACAGATGGATAACGTGGCAGACCATTGATTTATAAACATAAAAAACTTATCCACAGCTTTTTTGGCCAAATCATCGAACGCCAAAGTGGCTCAGTTTTGGCCTAGGCCTTGTGGGTAATTTTTGAAGTACCTGCTTTCATACGCACAGCAGACGGAGGCGAGCCTGTTATCAGTGGCGTTGGCATACAGCATGTGGATAAGTTATTATTTATCAATAACTTGTTGAATTTTTAACGGCGGAGAATAGCTGTGGATAATGAAACCGTTCAAACTAACTTATCCACAGAAATACCCCACACCCTCGACTTATCCACTTTGCAGTGACAAGCAGGGACGGGTACCATCAACATGGTTGGCGAAATTTCAAGCTTTTGAAAATTTTTGCTTTATCGGGCTTATCCACAGGAGGTGGGGCCCTTCTACTACTATCTACTATTCTTTTAAAGAAAATAAAAGAAAAACCAAAGGCAAGCTCGGCAAAGTTTCATATCTTGAAATTTTTCAGACTGTGGAAATTCAGACGTCGTATGGAGAAGAGGATGCACGCTGAACGCATTCAGAAATGCGCCATGCCGCTCTCCACATCCAAGACGCCGATAGAAGAGGGCAGCGCAGGTTTGTTGCTTGGTTGCCGCGATCAGGTCGCTCTCCCTGGGAGTCCTTGTCTAAGGAATTCACTGTGCGCAAATGCACAGGCCAACATAGGTGTTAGCTATACTTTTGGATGTGTGTCGCCAGCAGTGACGCTGCTTTGCAGGGGATTGAGAAAGGTCGCTGGGCCGAAATGACGCATCGAATAGTGCTGCTGGAGCGGGATTCGCTGCTCTGGATGGCGTAGATCTTCATAGCTCGGCAAGCTCAGCTTGCTGAAAGCCGTCCACCGCACGGATAGAGGCCGCTGGCGCTTTGGATGATCTGGGTAGAGGTGTGGGGTCGGAAACGCGTGCAGAACGTCTCCTGGGGGCCCTGAGTGACCCCGTGAAGAAGCGCTGGGGTGTGGGGCTCTATGGGCAGTCGAATGCTCCCGTAAGGCCCAGAAAAATGGGTGATTCCGTCAGAGCTGTATGTTTATACAGTTGCAAAGGTGGAGGCTTGCTCCAGCACCTGCATCTACCTCGCTGCTACCGCATGCAGCCCCTCTCTAAGCCGCCCACACCGTCCCCAGGGCGCTGATTCGTTCCCCGTTCAACTACCCCATCAAACAGGCAAAAAAATGGTTCATCGAGGAATACCGGGGAACGCGGCGCGGATCTTGAGAAAGAAGTAGTCCTCATCTCGATATCCGTAGGCGCGGCGCTTGATGACCTTG
>NZ_SOAL01000040.1 GCF_004364775.1 Comamonas sp. JUb58 | reverse complement strand
TGCGGTCGAGCACTTGTTCCTCCTGATTGCCGTTGAATCAGGCCTTAGGGTACTCAAGCGTTCGCCAGTCATCCACGGAATTCAGCGATGAACCTAAAAAAACCGCCCCTTGCACAGGAGCGGTTCATCGTTCAGCAGCCTGAGGGCGCTATCAGTTCAGGCCGAGCATGCCGCGCAGCTTGGACAAGTCTTCGGCTAGCGTGTTGACGCGGCCGGCCAGGATCTTGCGGTCGGCCTCATTCAGCTTGGTGTACAGCTCAAAGCTGCCATCGGGCTTGCGGTACTTGGCCAGGATGTCGAACACGGTCTTGAAGTTCGACGCGGTCTTTTCGACAAAGGCCTTGTCCTTCTTCTCGACCAGGGGGCGCAGCAGTTCGAAAATCTTGTCCGCACCTTCGAAGTTGGCTTGGAAGTCGTCCAGGTCGGTGTGGCTGTAGCGCTCTTCTTCACCCGAGATCTTGGTGGCTGCCACCTCTTCCATCAGCACGGCTGCGCCGCCCACTACCTTCTCGGGCGGGAAGGTCAGGCCGCTCACGCGCTTTTGCAGCTCCTTGGCATCGGCCAGCAGCTTGTCGGCAAATGGGGTCAGGCCCTTGGTGCTTTTTTCAACCCAGAGGCCGTATTCGATGCGGTGGAAGCCGGTGAAGCCCGGGTCCTTCTCTGCCTTCTCATGGTCATCGGCGCGCGAGTCCATGCTCTTGTCCAGATCGGCAAACAGCTCGGCAATCGGCTCGATGCGCTCGTATGGGCGGCGCACGGTGGCATACATCTTCTTGGCCTCTTCGACCTTGCCGGCCTTGACCGCATCGGTGAAGGCCTGCACGCCCTTGACCAGCTCGCGCAGGTTGTTGTTGACGTACAGCTTGTACTCCGCCAGTGGCTTGACCAGCTCCAGCGCAGACACGCCTTCTGCCGCCCAGCTGGACAGGGGGATGACGCTGGCACTGCCGGCCAGCAGCAGGCCTTGCAAGAATTGGCGACGCATGGACATACGAGAACTCCTAGATACTGTTAGATTGATAATTTTTGGCTTCCAGTATCCCAATGCCAAACCCAGGTTGGCGTCCTTCAGGAAGATGGACGCGCCCAGGCCTTGCAGTACAGACACTAGTGGCTGGTTAGGAAACGGGATCAGGCCTTCTTGGCGGCAGCGGCCAGCAGGCCACGGCCCAGCCAGTCATTGGCATCGGCCACGCCGGGCAGCACATAGAAAAAGCCGCCGCCAATGGGCTTGATGTATTCTTCGAGCGGCTCGCCATCCAGGCGCTTTTGCACCGTGACAAAGCCTTTTTCCAGATCAGCCTGGTAGCAGATGAACAGCAGGCCCATCTCCAGCTGGCCGGACTTGGTCACGCCATTCGAGTAGTTGAAGGGGCGGCGCAGGATCAGGTTGGCTTCGCTGCCATGGTTGCGCGGGTTGGCCAGGCGGATATGGGCGTCCATCGGGGTCTTCTTGCCTTCGGGATCGGCCGCATAGTCCGGCGTGTCGTGCTCAGTCTTCTTGCGCGCATCCAGCGGTGCGCCGCTGTCCTTGTCGCGGCCCATGATGGCCTCTTGCTCGCCCAGCGGCGTGCGGTCCCAGCGCTCGACAAAATTGCGGATGATGCGCACCGCCTGGTAGCTGCCACCAGCGGCCCAGGCGGGCTCGTCGGACTCGGGCTGCACCCAGACGATGCGGCGCATCATCGCATCGTCATCGGATTGGGGGTTGGCCGAGCCATCGCGGAAACCCAGGAAGTTGCGCGCGCTCTCTGCCGGCTGGCCCGCAGCGGCGGGGATCGGCGGCACCGAGCCCTCCTGCTTCCAGCGCACCATCAGCAGATCGGGCAGGTTCTTGATGATGTCACGCAGCGCATGGATATTGGTATCAGGCGTGTTGGCGCAGAACTGGATCGACAGATCGCCATGGCAGAGCGCAGACTGCAGCGCATCATTGGGGTGCTGCTGCATGGGGGTGAGGCGCTTGGGCAATTGGTCCTTCAGACCAAAGCGGCCATCAAACAGGCTGTGGCCCACACCTACCGTCACCGTCAGCGCATCGGGCTGCACCACCGGGCCCAGAATACCCGAGCCTGCGGGCGGCAGCTTGGGGTCGAGCACCGGCTGGGCGCCGCCCTGGGTCAGAAAGTGGATGCGCTCGGTCAGGGTTTTGAACAGGCGCTCGAGCTCCGCCTGGTTGCTGGCCAGCACATCGAAGCTGACCAACATGCCGGCCAGCGGCCGGGGCGTGACGATACCGGCCTGGTGCTTGCCGTAAAACGGCACGCGTTGCTGCGACACACTGGTATGGGGCGCATCGGCCACCTGGGTGTTGCCAGGCGAGGCATCCTCGGCAGCCAGGGCCTGGCGCGCGGGCATGCCGGCCAGCACGCCGGCGCCCATGACGCCAGCGGCCTCACCCAGCCAGCGGCGGCGCGATGGGTTGGTGCCGTCCTGGGCGATGGATTGAGACTCGTTCCTGTTCTTGAACAAAGACATGTGGTGCTTTCTGTATGTTATTTGTAGAAATAGAAGGCGGAAAGTTTAGGGCTGCAAGCCCAGCGCTGCATTGACCTTGGCCATGCTTTGCGAAGTCTGGTAGAGCGCCTGTGCCAGGTTCTGGCACTGCACCGGGTTCAGCGCGCTGCCGGCAATGTCGGCCACCTGGCTGTCATCGGCGGGCACGCCCAGCTCTTCCATGCGCTGGCGCAGCTTGGCCAGGCTGTCTTGCAGCTGCTGGTTCAAGGCCGGGTTGGCATTGGTCAATACCGGGCCCAACACTTGCTGCGCCTTGTTGGCGGCCGCCCAAGTGCCATAGACAAACTGCAGCACCGCCCGGCCCTGCTCGGGCGTGGTCGCCTCGCCCGGGATCAGGGTGGAGGCACGCTCCAGCGCCTTGGCCGCAGCAGCGGCAATCGACTGGGGTTGCAGGGCGGCATCGCCCAGGCGCTGGGCCAGTTGCTGCACATCCTGCTGCAGGCTGGTGGCCAGTGGCAGCAGCTGCTCTGCCGCCTCACCCGCTTGCAGGCCAGCGGCAATGCGCTGCAGCCCCACAAAGGCCGGGTCCTTGTCGCGCAATGCAAAGTCTGCAGCACGCGCATCGATGCGGGCATTCAAATCACCGTACTGCACCGCCAGCGGGGCCAGCTTTTGGTACTGGCCGCGCGCCAGCGCTGCCAGTTGCTGGGCATCGGCGGGGTAGCCATCGGGCGAGGTGGCACCGGCTTCCAGCGGGTGGGCCAGGCGCTGCTGCAGCGCATCCACCATCTCTTGCAGGCTGGCCGTCTCGGTCAGCATGTAGACCTGGTATTCGGCCAGTGCGCCCAGGAAGGCGGTCACTGGCGGCTTGGCGGCCTCGGCCTTGAAGGCATCCGAGGTCGTCACCGTCAGGCTGCCGCGCGCGGCGTTGAGCAGGCCGCAGGTCATCTCGTAGTTGCCGGGCACCAGGCGTGCGCTCAGCTGCTGCGTCATGCCGGGCAGAATGTTCTCGCGCTCTTCGAGCACCATCACGCCGTCCAGAATTTCCCATTCCAGCGCGCGCTGCGATTGGTTGACGATGCGGAAGATCACCTTGCCTGCCGGCACCGTCACCGCATTGGGGGTGCAGGTGCCCTGGTTGATTTCAATGGTCACCACCGGCACACCATCGGCCGAGGTGGCGCTACCCGCAGCAGCACCGCTGGCATGCGGCGCCGTCGATGCCTGCCAGAAGGCAGCGGCACCCAGCAGGAACACGACCACACTGCCCAGCACCACCGGGCCCAGACGGGGCGCAGGCTCGGCAGCGGACACAGCAGCCGACGCAGCGGCAGGGCTTGGCGCAGCAGGTGCGCCCGCCACCGCAGGTGCCGCCTTGACCGGCCAGAAGAACATCACCAAGGTCACGGCCAGGTACAGCGCCCAGGCCAGCACTTCGCCGACGACCGGCGCATGCATATAGCCCAGCAGGCCGCCCAGAATCACGCCCAGCGGGCTGTCTTCAGGCAACACACCACTGCTGTCGAACACGACTTGCTGCAGCTGGTTCCAGACGCCGGCCTCATGCAGGCGGCGCACCGCGCCGGCGAGCAGGCCAGCGGCCACAACCAGGATAAAGATACCGGTGTAGCGGAAGAACTGGCGCAGATTGATGCGCACGCCGCCTTTGTAGAGACCAATGCCCAGCAGCACGGAAAGCGCCACGCCGAGGAAGGCGCCAGCCGCTGCGCTCCAGCCCGAGCTTTGCTGGAAGATGGCCAGCAGGAAGAAGACGGATTCGACGCCTTCACGCGCCACCGCCAGGAAGACCATGCCGATCAGCGCCCAGCTGGCACTGCCCGAGGTGCTGAGCGCCTTGTCGACCGAGGCCTGCAACTCGCCCTTGATCGAGCGCGAGGCCTTGCGCATCCAGAACACCATGCCGGTGAGCATGCCGACCGCGATAAAGCCGACCAGGCCTTCAAACAGCTCCTGCTGCTTTTGCGGAAACTCGGCTGCCATCCACTGCAGGCCTGCGCCCACAAACAGCGACAGACCCAGCGCGAGAAACACGCCCGCCCAGACAGCGGGCATCAGGCGTGCGCGGCCTGTGTGGCGAAGGAAACTGGCAATGATGCCAACGATCAGCGCGGCCTCGATGCCCTCGCGCAACATAATCAAAAATGGAACCAGCATGTAATGTGTTGCTCAAGCCGGAGGCGCACGTCAAGGCTGCGCCGCCTGCTGATCTTTCTCAGTTCTGTCGATAAATTCCCAAGCCCGCCGGATGGCGCAGGGTCCGCCGCAGGCAGACTATGCCGCAATGCAGCAAAGGCAGGTGCAGCATGTTAAGACCAAACCACCGTCACACGCAGCGCATACGGAGGCCGCCTACACGCAGGCACATCATTTACAAGCGAAAACGCGTATCTTATCATCGCTGACATGGTTTTCAAGCTATCAAATATATAGCAACTGTCTTTCTGCAAACACCCATGCCGCCAACATGGCGTAAGGCTGGCTTCAGAGTCGCCTCCCCTCTGGCCAGGCACCGCCCTGGCGGAGAAGCGCTAAACAGCCAGCTTCTCGGTGAGGCGCACCAAGTCGGCCAGCGATGTCAGCTGCAGCTTGCGCATCGCATTGCCACGCCGCACCTTGACCGTCACCTCGCTGAGCTGCAACTGGTGCGCCACCTGTTTGTTCAACAGGCCCTGCACCACCAGCAGCACCACCTCGCGCTCACCATCACTCAAGCTCTGCCAGTGGCCCTGGATGTCGGCCCGGTCGGCATCTTCCAGGCGCCGGGCGCGGTCTTGCGCAATCCCTTGGTGGATGGCGTCCAGCAGGTCCTGGTCCCGAAAAGGCTTGGCCAGAAAGTCGATGGCACCGTTCTTGATGGCTTTGACACCCATCGCAATATCGCCATGGCCGGTGATGAAGACCACCGGCAACTGCAAGCCCAGGGTCTGCATCTGGCGCTGGAACTCAATGCCGCTCAGCCCCGGCATGCGCACATCCAGCACCAGGCAGCCGGGCACATCGGCCAGCGGCTGCGCCAAAAACGCGGCGGCCGACGCAAAGGCCCGCACCGGAAGGCCGACCGATGCGAGCAAATCCTCTAGCGCGGCGCGCACCGAGTTGTCGTCATCGACCACATAGACCATGGCGGCGTCGCTCATGCCTCGCCCTCCTCCGGCGCTGCCGGTACGCTGAATGCAAACACTGCCCCATGGGATGGCTGGGCTTCCGCCCAGATATGGCCGCCATTGGCCTCAACAATGCTGCGGCTGATGCTGAGCCCCACGCCGATGCCCTCGTGCTTGGTGGTCCAGAAGGGTTCAAACACCTGCTCCTGCGCACCGGCGGGCAGGCCCGGGCCGCCATCCGATACCCGAAACACCAGCTTGTCCTGCAGCTGCAGCGATTCCACCAGGATGGTGCGGCGCGCGACATCGACCAGGGCCGTGGCCTCCATCGCATTGAGCACCAGGTTGGCGATGACCTGCTGGACCTGCACCGGATCGGCCAGCGCCAGCGGCAGCCCGGGGGCCAGGTCGGCACGCATCGCGATGTCCAGCCGCTGCATCTCGGCCTGCGACAGCGCCAGCACCTCACGCACGGCGGCATTGAAGACAAAGGGCCGGGTACTGGCCGGCTCGCCCTTCTTAGCTTGCGCACCCGCGCAATGATGCCGCTGGCCCGGTCCGCATCGCCCAGAATGCGCTGCAGCGCCTGGCGGGCCTTGTCCAGGTTGGGCGGGTCCTGCTCCATCCAACGCTGGCAGGCGTGGCCGCTGGTGACGATGGCCGCCAAGGGCTGGTTCAGCTCATGCGCGATCGAGGTGGTCAGACCCTCCAGGCTGTGGATGCGCGAGATGCGCAGCAGCCTGGCCTGGGCCTCATGGGCCGCCGCGCGTGCCAGTTCTGCCCTGCAGGCCAGGTAGCCGGTGATCAGAATCGCCACCGTGCTGATGAGCATATTGATCTGGCCCGCACGCTGGTCGCCATAGCTGGTGATGAAAAAGCTCAGCCAGGTCAAGGCAATGCAGCAGCCCGAGAGCAGGGCCAGCCCACGCCATGCCAGTACATGGGCCATCGCCAGAATGATCACGGTGTAGAACACCGACACCGCCACCTCGTAACGCGTCGCCGTGTCGAGCAGAAACAGCAGCGCCAGCGCCAGCACCATGGCCGTCAAATGCAGGACTCGGCGGCGGCGGGGCTGGGTGGGCTGGGACTGGGTCTTCATCGGAAACAAGGCAGCAAGGGGTGGCAGGAATCGCCAAAGGCTACCACGCCCGCCGCCAGCAGAAACAAAGACCCGCTGCATCAGAAACGGGTGTTCAGCCCAAAGGCCACCTGGCTGACCGAAGGTTGGCTGGCATCCAGCGCCGTATCCATCGCATAGGCCCGGCCATGGGCGGCAAAGGCATACAGGCTGGTGCGCAGCGACAGTGGGTAGATGTAGCCCAGCGACATCACCTGGCTGGTCTTGGCGCGCGCGCCGCTGGCCTGCCAATCCCAATTAGGCTTTGCCTGCGACCACTGCATCTGGAGCTCGCCACGGCCCAAGGGCACCGACGCGGCCAGATAGACCGCGTCCAGCCGGCCGCCATCGATGAACTCGGCAGGCCCCAGGCCTTTGAGCCCGGCCGCCTGCAACTGCGCCGGGCCATCGCCGCCATTGCGCCCGACAAAGCCATTGCGCTGGCGGCTCCAGCCCGCTGCCAGGCGCGCCACCCCAAAGTTGTAGCTGGCACCCAGTTGCGCGGCGCTGGGGCGCTGGCCTCCCAGGGCGTCCAGATGCAGGGCGCTGGCTTGTTCCCAGCTCGCGGCCAGCAGCCAGGGGCCTTGCTCATAGCGCAGCGCCAAACTGTAGAGCTTGTTGCTGTCGCAACCGCTCGCATCTGCAGCTGGCGCATCGCCCGCATCCAAGCTGTAACTGGCGCCCAGTTGCACACCGCTCCACTGCGGGCTGCGCCAGCTGATCTGCTTGGACACCTGGTAGTTGTCCGAGGCCCGCAGCAAGGCACCGACGCCAAAGTCGCGCCAGGCCCCCACTTCGATCGCGCTGACAAAGGCCTGGCCGACGGTGTACTGGCGCCCCAGACGCAGCTCGCCCAGGCTGGCGTTGCCCACTCCCACCCAGGACTGGTAGTTGAACGGCCTCGCCGGGTCATCGGGTGCGCCGTGGGCCACATCCAGGCCGCCCTCCAGCGCAAAGACTGCATAGCTGTCGCCGCCCAGTGCCTCACGGCCCTGCAGGCCCCAGAGCGAGTCCGACTGGCCCCCGCTCAACAGGCCTTTGACGCTTGGCCCGCCGCTCACCCGGGAGGAACTGATGGCCGCATCGACGGTGCCATAGAGGCGCACATGGGTTTGCGCCTGGGCCGGCATGGCCACCACGGCGGCCAGCAGAGCAGCGCCGCTGGACAAAGTCTGGCAAATAGTTGGCTGACGAAGCTCGGCCAAGCGCGAGACGATCAATGGAAAAAACAATATGGACATTGCTTGCTCAGTCGTGGCTGGGCCGGAGCGCTGTCGCATCGCGCGACTGGCGCTGCGGCCTGGCTGGTGGAAATGAGGCAGGTGGAAGATAAAGGGCAAACGCTTGCTTAGGCAATGGTGCAAAAACAACCGATGGGATGCTGGTGCTGGATCCGTCATCGCAAGGTGCCCGATTGTTTGACCATCCAGACGGGGATCGCGGTCAGCACCAGGACGGCCAGCAACTGCATCCACAAGGAGCCCGGCCAGGACAGCTCGGGCATCACCCGAAAGTTCTGGCCGTACCAGTTGATCAGGGCCGTGCCGGGGATAAACGCCGCCCAGAGCACGCTGAACACCTTGGTCACATTCAGGTCGCTCATGGCCACGGTCTCCTCGGCCGCCTGGCGCTGAAAGCGCTGCCGCTCCAGCATAAAGCGGCCACGCCGTTGCACGCTGTCGATCTCTGCCAGCAGCGCATCAACATGGCTGCGCTCCAGCTGCGAGCCCTGCAACACACTGCGCCGCAGCTGCCTGGCCGCCTGCGCCAGGTCATCCAGTGCCTCCAGCACCACCGAAAGAGGCCGGTTGAGCATCGCCAGATCGCTGTCGACATCGGTCAGGTCTTCGGCCCCCCGGGTGCCGGGCGTGCCGACCGTCAGCTGAAAGCTGCGCAGCGATCGCATCGTCGTCGTCAGCCCCGCGTCAATCCGGTCCAGCACCAGACCCGTCTGGCCCAGCAACTGGTGCAGCAGCACCAGGGCGACCGCATGCGCACTGCCCGCCGGCAGGCCCTGGGCCTGGAAGCGCTGCTGTGCCTGGCCAGGGCGCAGCATGCGCTGCCCCGTCTCGACCGTGTAGAGCGGTTTCGCATCCGCAGACTGGTGCCAGAGCATATCGGCCAGCAGCACCCGCCCGTCCTGAACGCGCGCGCAGCGGATGCGCATCGCCGCGCCAGCGCCCCTTTGGCTTGGCGCCGTGGTCGGCAGCAGGTCCAGGCCATGGTCTCTACCCAGGTCGTGCAGCGCCTGGGGGCTGGCGGCCTGCAGCCGCATCCATAGCGGCAAGTTTGTGTCCCAAGTCATCGCATCCACCCCTTGCGTTTGATATAGGCCAGCGGCATCAGCGCAAACAGCCCTGTGAGCCCCATGACCATCCACTCACCCCAAGGCAGTCCCAGCTCGGGCATATAGGCAAAGTTCTGCCCGTAGAAGGCAGCAACCAAGGTGGGCGGCGTAAACACGGCGGTCACTACGGTGAAGACCTTGATGACCTGGTTTTGCTTGATATCCAAGGTGGTCATCAAGGATTGCTGCAGGTTGCGGATCTTGTCGTGCTGAAACCGGGCATAGCGGCGCAGGCTGTGGATGTCGGACAGCAGCACTGGCAAACGCGGCCCCAAACGCCCATCGCCTGCCGCACGCCGCAGCCAGCGGCCTGCGCGCGCCAGCATCAGCTGGCCCTCCACCGCCTTGGCGACCAGCTCTTCCGCCTCTCCCAAGGCCATGGCGGTGCCGGCAATATCGGCCACCCCCGCCTGGCGCTTGGCGGTGTCAAAGCCGCCGCTGGCCGCCGCCACGGCATCGCTGCGCTCATCCAGCCGCGCCGCAATATCGCGCAAGCTGGCATGGGCTGCGTCGTTGAGCGCTTCAAGCATGCAAAACATCATCGTGCAGGGATCCAGGACACCGCCATCAGCCAGGGACGCAAACAGCTGCTCACTGGCCCGGTCCAGCGCCTGCAGCTGCAGGCCTTGCTCCACACTGATGAGCCGGTCCTTGCCCAGCGCAAAGATGACGACCGTCTCCCGGAACTCTCCGTCCTGGCAGATCACGAGCTCCACCGGGATGACGATGAAATCGCCCTCTTCCATCGCGGCACGGCCGCGTGCCGAGGACAGATCCAGGCCATGCATGCGCTGCGCGGCGGCCAGCGGCTCAGCTTGCTGCGTATTGAGCCGCTGCCAGCCGGCTTTGGCCAGACGCGCCGCCATCAGGCCGCCAGCGGCATGGGGGTTGATGCGGTCCTCGCTCATGGCAGCACCTCGGGCTTGGCTTCCGCGTCCGGCGCGGTCCATGCGGCAGCCTGCGTGGCCTGTTCCTGCTGGTCCAGCACATAGCCGCCATACAGATGCAGAGCGGCAAAGCTGCCCAGAATGAGCGCATACAGCACGATCACCGCGATCATGATTTCGCGCTCGATCTGCGCGGTGCGCGGACGGCTGGCTCGCGCCGCGTTGATGGCCTGGCGGCGTTGTGATGCGGCCTCGCTCGCATCCTGCAGGCTCAGGTCAGCATTCCAGACCAAACCTTCCAGGTTGCGGTTGAGCGTGGTGTAGCTGAAGTGGGTTTTGTCAGTCGTTGGCGGCATGGGAATACTCCGGGTTTTGGGGCAGATGGCGGGCTGGGCCTTGCGCTCAGCGCAGCCAGCCACGGTGTTTGACATACAGCAGCGGCAGCAACGCCAGCCCTGCCGTCAGCGCGATGGTGATGGGCTCGCCGTATTGCCACTCCAGGATGGGCATCCGGGCCACATTCATGCTGTAGTAGGTGGAGATCAGCATCGCCGGCAGAAACACCGCCGTGACAACCGAGAACACCTTGACGATCTGGTTTTGCTTGACGTTCAGCGCCATGTTGTTCGTGGTCTGCAGCAAGCGTACGCGGTCATGCACAAAGCTCACATGGTCCTCGACCGCTTCAATGTCTTCGACCAGGCTCGCAAACAGCGCCTGCACTGCGGCATCGGCCTGGGGCATGCGCGCCAATGCATGGCGGGCTGCCAGCGCCAGCTGCAGCTGGCTCTCCAGGCAATCAGACAGCAGCTCTTCGACCTCGCCCAGATCCAGCTGGGCCGAGACCACATCGCTCACCCCAAAATCGCGGTTCCGCGCCTCCAGGCTGTTCAATACCGAATTGGTTT
This sequence comes from Comamonas sp. JUb58, assembly GCF_004364775.1. Lineage (GTDB taxonomy): Bacteria > Pseudomonadota > Gammaproteobacteria > Burkholderiales > Burkholderiaceae_C > Comamonas. The sequence goes on along the minus strand of NZ_SOAL01000040.1, from coordinate 1,825 downwards.
GCACCAGCACCCGGCCCAAGTCGCTGTTGAGCGAGTCCAGTAGCTCGTCCGTCGCATCATTGATGGCCTGCAGCACCACGGCAAAGCTCTCAAATGCGGGCATGGCATGCCCTTGGCGCGCCAGCCTGGTTTGCGCCGTCTCGAGCGCCTGCGGCGCGGTGCTGGGCTCCAGCGATACCAGCATGCCTTGGCCGAGCACAAAGATGACGCGGCTGGCTTTTCTGCGGCCCTGCTCAAGGCCTAGAAAGGTGATTGCAAAGTAGCTGAATTCGCCATCCTGGCTCAGGTTGCGCTGCAGGCCGTATGCAATATCCAGGCCCAGGCTCTGCTTGATGCTTGCAAGCTTGCGGGGCTCATCGGCACGGATTCGCAGCCACCGGGGCAAGGCTTCCAGCTCGGCACCGGCTGCTGGCTGCAAAAGATCAGGTCGGTGTGGCATATTCATCGCGAAGACTCCTGTGCGGGGGTATCGGATTTGAGCGACTTCGCGCTTTCATAAAACCCAGAGTGCGAGCCCGAGGTGGAAGAGGTCTTGGTATCCAGGTGGTAGTTGCCAAGATGCAGCGCCGCCACGGCGAGCACCAAGATGCCCCAGGTGACGCCCAGCATCGAAAACGACAGGCGCTCATACCGCGACCATTGCCGAGGCCGCTTTTGCGGCGCCGTAAAGGGGCGGCGTGCGGGCCGGCTCCAGACAAGGCTGTGCAAGCCCAGCTCGGTACTGACAGGCGGTGTTGATCCACCGGGCGAAGGGTGTTGGGGATATGTCATGGTGCGTCCAGGTTGGCACAGCCCTGCCCAGCCGAGGGCACACACATTGCGTGCCTAGGGCTGTCAGGATGGCAGGTTGGAAAGAAAAGCAGTAGGCGCTGCGTGTGGCAGCACCCAGCGTCAAGGATTAACGGCGGGTGCTCGCAGCATTGCGACCTGCAGGCAGATCTGCCTGATGGCCAAATAGCCAGTACAGAGCATGGGCACGGCCCGATGGCCGGTAAGCCGCCAATCGTGCAGGCCGATCCAAGCCCTGCAGACGGTTGCGGGCCACGCGGCTCAAACGGGATAGCACCCGCGCGCGGTCCCTAGCGGGCAACTTGGAGAGTGCGTCGGCAATGACTGGCCCGGAAAGTCCCGATAGCGCCTGCGCAAAGGGCTTGTCGCCCTGCGATGCCAGAAAGGCAGACAGCGCCGATGGGGCGTCCGATGCCACAGCGGCGCGGATCACGCGCTGCAGCAGCGCGCTGGAGGGGGAGTGGAAGAACAGCATGAGGATCTCCTTGGGGCAGCGCGCCGCCAAGGCTTCTCATGCATTTAGATGCGCGATGGCCTTGGGCTGCGTGCCCGGTGGGGGGTGGTCAGAGGGAGGTGGCGCTGGTAGCAGCGCATTGCAGGCTCAGGATCGGGGTCCATGGCTTTTCTCCAGTTGAACGTTTGGGGGTGCCCATGTCTTGGCTTCAGCAACTGAAGTGCACATCGGCGGCAATCGCCGAGTCGGTACATGGCGCAAGGCGGAGCGTCATCACAAGCTGAAAGCGCGGGTCTTTCGCGACGGCAGGAAGAATTCTCGCAGGCCCTTGGCGGGATCGCCAGTGGCCTTTGGGGTGCATGCCACTGCCATTGGGATGAGGGAAATATACGAAGGTATACAGCACCCGACTTTGCGCTGCCCTAAACCCGGCAAGACAAAAAAACCGGCAGCCCATACTGAACTGACCCCAAGAAGTTGGACAGTCGAATGTTAGCGGCTCAAGGCCTGAGTTCGGTACTCCACCGGGCTCAGGCCTTTTAGTTTGAGCTTGAGCCGGTGGTGGTTGTAGTAGTGAATGTA
>NZ_SOAL01000039.1 GCF_004364775.1 Comamonas sp. JUb58 | reverse complement strand
GCGGTCGAGCACTTGTTCCTCCTGATTGCCGTTGAATCAGGCCTTAGGGTACTCAAGCGTTCGCCAGTCATCCACGGAATTCAGCGATGAACCAATTTTTTGCGCTGATGCGCGCGGGGCATGCGGCTGCGGTGACTGCGACGGTGCGGCAGGTGCTGGGGCGGGAGCCGCGGACGGTGGAGGGGTTTTTGGGGGAAGAGCTGGGGGCTTTGGCTGTGGCGGCTTGAGGGGGAGGGCCGTGGGCTGGCAGTGCCTGATGAGCCTTAACGGCACCCCATCGGTTGGAGGGATGTCCAATTTTTTGGGATGCCGTTCAATCAGCAGGCCGGTGCAGACCTGGGGGGCCTCTGGCGCAGCCTCGTCAGTTGACCATCGCCAAGCAGGCCTTGGAACAGGCCCTGCAGGCTTCTGCACATCGCACGCAATGGTCATGCTGGTGATGGGCGCACTCGTTCGCGCAAGCGAGGCAGACCTCGCTGCATAGCCTGCAGAAGTGTTTCGCCATTTCGCTATTGCGCGCCATGGCACCTACGGCGAGCGAGCAGATGGCTGCGCAATCGACATCCAGCGCCATGCAGCGCGCCATCATCTTGGGATCGTCCTCTTTGAGGCAGCCTGCAAAGCATTCGTTGCACGCAATCACGCAGGCGTTGCATGCATCAATACAGGCCTGATAAGGGTTGGCGGTGGTGGTCATCACAGTCTTCTGTTGCAAAACCTTGTTGTACGGCTTGTGCGCAGCTGAAGCTGTAGGAGTGACGCGTTCATTTCCCTATAACCAGTTCGGCATGCGTCTGCGCTTGGCCCACTTTGGATACTGCATTTAGAGCAATGGATCACAAGCTATCAACGACGCAAGATGTGCCACCTGATCAGGTCAATAGGATCTTTGCCAAAGTGTGAGACTGGTTGGATAAACCGTTCTCACTGATTGTGCAAATGTCCCGGATTCACAAGGACACCAATTTGAAAGTTTGATGGCGGCTAACGGCCAGTTGCTGCCGTTCAATCATGTGGTTACTTCCTCAATAACGACCTCTAACTAGGAAGGCCTCATGGTTCTATCGCAGTAAGCCACGACTGGCCGGATGATGTGATGAAATCCTGCGCACAGCCCACGCCAGAAACCCTCAAACCAGTGATCAGACGAAAGCGTTTTCCGCTGGAGATCATGCCCATCTGCGTGCGGTGGTATTTGGCCTATCCACTCAGCTTGCATTCAAGATATGAATGATTCTTTTGATTTTCGTGTCTCAACAAATAAAGACGTCACTGCTGAAGAGTATGCGCAACTCGCTCGCTCTGTTGGTTGGGGTAGCGAAGAGGACAGCAAATTGTTCGTTGCCTCCAATGCTGCATATCCCTTGGTTGTTCATGCCCGTGGCGCCTCAGGACTGCTCATCGGATACTTGTCTGCTTTCAGCGACGCAGCTTTTAGCACCATGCTCGGTGAATTGATCGTACACAACCAGTTTCAGGGTCGTGGAGTTGGGCGCGCGATGCTTGAGGTGGTCGAAAAGCAATGGCCGGGCGTGCCAATTTACATCAAAGCCATGGGTGAAGCGAAGCACTTTTTTAGAGCTTGCGGCTACAAAGTTCCGCGGGCTGAAATGACGGTTCTTTTCAAGCGTCCTTGAATCAATGCTATTTGCACAATCCTATTTCGGGCTAAGTCGAATTCCAGCTACAGAATAGGCTGAGCGGCAGCAGAGGGTCGACAGCAGTCATCTGCATTCATGCGTTGAACGACAGCAACCAGCCTCCAGTGTCTCCATCCTGAAGCAGTCCCGTCTGCCACCGACTTCAATCCGTTGGCCACCCAAACCCCAGGCAGCAATTCCTGCTCCATCTTTCGATGCAGAAACAAGGCCGCTGTCATCGATTCCGGCTGGCATGGATGACCGGCGCTCATAGCGCCGCCTCTGCACGAATCCAGTCCAAGAATGCACGCACTTCGGGGCGGTCAGTTGTTCCAGGTCTTGTCACCGCGTAGTACGCAAATCTTGCTGGCCATGGCTTGTCAAGCACTTGAATGAGCCGTCCTGCGGCGACCTCTTCCATCGCATAGGCTTGCGGCACCAGGGCAAGGCCTTGGCCAGCCTCCGCCGCACGGATCAGCAAAAAATCGTCCTCAAACGCATTGCCACGCTCTGATCGCTCGTCATGGGCAACTCCGTGCGCCTTCAGCCAAAGCGGCCAATCTGCCCGGTCGCCGTCGTGGAGCAGCGGGTAGGCCAGGCATCCGCTTGCCTCGTGGATCATCACCTGGTGCGCCTTCATAAATTCCGGCGACGCGACCGGCGTCAGAACCGGCGCCATCAGCAGAATGGAATCCAGTCCTGGATAGTCTCCCAAGCCGTGGCGCAAAGCCACTTCCACGCGATCGCGTTGCAGGTCCACCAGTTCCGAGGTGGCTTCAACGCGAACTTCGACCTCGGGGTGCAGCAGTTTGAAACGGCCCAGCCGAGGCACCAGCCAGGACGCGGCAAATGTGGCAACGGTGCTGATCGTGAGGGTGCGTTGGCCCTTGGCTCTTTCCAGGCTATGCATCGCCTGTTCGATCTGAATGAACGCGTCACGCAGCTTGGGATACACGCTGGCGCCGGCTTGCGTCAAACGCATGCCACGGCGCTCACGCTCCAGCAACACCACGCCTAGCCGATCTTCCAACACCCGGATTTGCTGGCTGACGGCGCCCGGGGTGACGTGCAAGGCCTGCGCTGCAGCTTTGACGCTTTCGCGCTGGCCCACCTCCACAAAGGTGCGCAACGCTTGCAAGGGGTAAAACATTTTTGAATTTAGATTTTCTAAATTTATAAAACAGCAAGTTTCGCTTTATAAATATTTAATTAAAAAAGAGAATTTGCATTCCTCGTAGATCTTTAAATTTTAGTTTATCTACATTAAAAATGCTGCATCTCTATACCGATAGCTCTCCTAACGGCTTCAAGGCCACCATCGCTCTGGAAGAGCTTTCTCTGGCCTACCAACTGCACCATGTCCGTATTGATGAAGGCGATCACCGCAAGCCGGAGTTTCTTGCGCTCAATCCTTATGGACGAATTCCTGTGCTCATGGACACGGAAAAAGGCGTTCAGCTTTTCGAGTCTGCCGCCATCCTGTTGTACCTGGCTGACAAGACCGGCGAGCTGTTGGCCCCGAAGGGGCCAACCCGCTGGGAGGCGATCAAATGGCTGCAATTTCATGCCTCCAGCCTGGGGCCGCTACTGGGCCAGCGCGTGCATTTCACGCTGTTTGCAGATACCCCCATACCGTTGGCACAGGAGCGCTACCAGCGCCTGACCGAAGAGGCCTTCCAGGTGCTGGACCAGACCTTGCTTGATCGCCCATATCTGGCGGGTGACGACTATTCCATTGCCGATATTGCGCACTTCGGTTGGCTGCATATCGCAAGGATCATCCAGTTTGATTTCAGCCATCACCGCTACCTCAGCGAATGGTTTGAGCGCGTTGCAGCGCGACCCGCCGTACGCAAAGGCGTCACATTGCCAGCACCCGCGACCGGTGCATGACCCACCAGTGAGCTTGACAATGAACGAACCCAAACTTTCTCAACAGGGAGCGGGAGCCTCCTACGCATCGTTTTTCGCGCACCCTGGTTACCGGCGCATGTTCGCGCCAGACCGGCTGACTCTGGGCATCTTTTTACCGCTGCGCAGTTTCCAAGGGGATATGTCCGTACTGCAGGGCCAGGCTGAGCTCGTCTCAGAGATCGACAGGCGCGATTTCGCGGCCGTGTGGGTGCGCGATGTCCCCTTGTTCGATCCCTCGTTTGGCGATGCAGGCCAGGTGTTCGATCCTTTTAGCTACCTGTCCTTTCTGGCAGCACGAACCAAGAAGTTGGCCTTGGCGACGGGGAGTGCCATTGTTTCCTTGCGCCACCCCATCGACTTGGCCAAGGCAGCGGCCACCATTGACCAACTCTCGGGTGGTCGCCTGGTTATGGGCGTGGCATCCGGCGATCGGCCGATAGAGTTTCCTGCGTATGGGCTCGATCACGCATCCCGCGCGGAGCGCTTTTCCGAGGCAATCTCCTATATGCGCCAGCTCATGCGCTCGGGGCGGCTGAACATCCACTCTCCACTGGGTCGCTTTGAGGGGGCAGAGCTTCTGCCCCAGCCTGTGTACGGCCGCATCCCTCTGGTGATGACGGGTTCCTCGGGGCAGTCGCTGGATTGGATTGCCCGGAATGCAGATGGCTGGCTGACCTACCCCAATGCAACCCATACACCTCGGGGACCGCTGCATTTGGCCGAAAAAATTCGGGCTTGGCGTGAGTTGATCCCAGGAGGGGGCTTTCGGCCCCATATGACCAACGAGTGGATTGATCTGGTGGACGACCCTGGCTATCCGCGCACGCCCTTGCACGGCGGCTATGTTCTGCGTACTGGCCGCCATGGGCTGATGGCCTTGCTGGAGGAATGGCAGGCAGCAGGGGTGAACCATGCGGCGCTGGGCATTCAGTTTTCACAACGCTCGCCTGCGGAAGTCATCGATGAGCTGGCCAGGGAGGTACTGCCGCATTTCCCATCGCACGAAGGGCAAAACCCTGCTGCGGTCAACTGGTGAGCACCGCCATGACCGATGACCACCATGCCGCTGAACCCATGAAAACAGCCGCCCAAACGCCCATGCCCATAAACATCCGTGCTCTGCAAGTACGGGATCGAAAGCCTTGGGAAGCGCTTTATCGCCAGTACGCCGACTTCTACCAATCGACCATGACGGATGCGATCCTGGACCGATGCTGGTCATGGCTGATGAACCCTAATCACGCTGTGGAGGGGCTGGTCGCAGAAGGGGAGAACCAGCAGTTGTTAGGCCTGGCGCACTTTCGTGCCTGCCCGGACCCACTGATCGCGGCCGACTTCGGCTTTCTCGATGATCTGTTTGTCCAGCCGGATGCACGTGGATTAGGCATTGGCCGCCGCCTGATCAGCGGCGTCGCAGCCTTGGGACAAGAACGCAAATGGCCCGTATTGCGCTGGATCACTGCGGACAGCAATGCCCAAGCGCGCCAGCTCTACGACAAACTGGCACAGGCCACCCACTGGATCAGCTATGACCTGGACTTGCAACGCATGAGAGGCTAGTTGCGTTGCGACCCTAGCTTGGCCTGCTGCTGTCTCAAGTGACGGCGGCAGGCTTCTTTGCAGGATACCTCGCTGCTGGAAGTGCGTGGAAGACATCCGTCCTCGCTGACAGCAAGTCAAGCTTCTAATGACGTGGCAGTTGAGAGTAGAACCCGTTTAATGGGTCATCTAGATGATTGTTGTTGCGGCGGCTCCACTCAGTAAATGACGCAGATCAGCCTGATGACTTGGTCGCTGGCAAGGAGTTCCGCACATACAAAACCTTTGGCGCGCTATCCGGCATTTGCTGAACTGGATGTGCCACTCCCCGGCTATTGCGTCCATGAGTTTTTGCAGTTGCGCCAAGTTGGAGTACGCAGATGAATCCAAAAAGCGTCGAGTAGCGTATAGAGCACATGCCCATTTCTTCCAAACTCTCCACCCCCATGACCCGCCGCCTAAGCCTCATGGGCATCGGTTCCGCCATCGCAGCGCTGCTGTCTGGCTGTTCTGGTGCCCAGGTACTGGACCACCTGGTGGCCCATGACACCTACCACGGCCCCACGGGCGTGCCCTATGGGCCCGATCCGCGCCATCTGCTGGATGTGTACCAGCCAAAGGCCAGCACGGTGCCCGGCCCTGCACCGGTGGTGCTGTTTTTTTACGGCGGCAACTGGACCAGCGGCGAGCGGGCCGAGTACCGCTTCGTCGGCGAAGCGCTGGCAGCCAACGGCATCATCGCGGTGGTGGCCGACTACCGGCTGAGCCCCAACGTGCGCTATGACGGCTTTCTGAGCGATTGCGCATTGGCGCTGCAGTGGACTTTGGCGCATGCCGCCAGCCTGGGCGGTGACCCGGCGCGGGTGATGGTGATGGGCCATTCCGCCGGGGCTTATAACGCAGCGATGCTGGCTCTGGACCCGCGCTGGCTGGCGCCTTTGGGCCTGGCACCCGATCGGCTTGCGGGCTGGATGGGGCTGGCCGGGCCCTACGACTTTTTGCCGATTGTGGATCCCCAGGTGCAGGTGGCTTTTGGCTGGCCGCACACCCCTGCCGATTCCCAGCCCATCTTCTACGCCGACGCCAAGGCCCCCCGTACCTTGCTGCTGGCCGCACGCAATGACAAGGTCGTTGATACACAACGCAACACCGTCGGCCTGGCCAACCGCTTGCGGGCTGCCGGTACCGATGTGGACATGCGGATCTTTGAGCACCTCAGCCACGTGACGACGGTTGCCGCGCTGGCCCGGCCGCTGGACTGGCTAGCGCCGGTGCTGCCGACGGTGCTGGACTTTGTACGCGGGGATCCGAGACCTGTGAAATAAGGTGGTCCGAGCTGTCGCCGGATGTGTGGCGTAACAGGCTTGCTTTGCAGCCGGTGCCTCGGTTGATCCATCGTGGCGGGAGGCGCATGACGACTGGCTGGCCGCGCTAATATGGCGCTTTCGGCCAGAACCGGCCTTCCGCCATCAGCGCGCAGTGCCAGCCAGCGCTGCTGTCTACCGCTTCCATGAATCACCTCTATACCCACCCCTACCAGGGCAGCTTGGGCAATGGCCTGGCCAAGCTGCTCAATTCGCGTCGCTTTGCCTCCTATCGGCGAGCCCTCATGTCCCGTCTGCCCTTCATGACCTTGGACAGCGATGTAGTGGATGTGGTCTACATGACATGGTTGGTGGACGAAGCCCTGGCAGCACCTTTTGCCCCACCGGGCGCGCGCCTCTGGTCTTACCAGGGCCGCACCCCTCTCACGGTGCTGACCTATCGCCATGGGCATTTTGGCCCTCGGTGGATGGGGCCCCTGAGGCGCTTTATGCCTTCGCCGTTGCAGAGCAACTGGCGCCTGTACTTGGCAGAGCCGCTGGCCGATGCGCCGCCCATTCCTACCGTCGCCTTTGTCTACAACGTGATGGACAGCCTCGCCCATGTGGCGGGGACGCGCTTGTTCAGTGATGCCTTGCCATCCCATTTGCCGGCAAGCTTTGATTTCCGCGTGACGCCCGATGAGGCCATCGTCAACATCGCGCCCGGCGATGGCAGCGCGCCAACATTGGCGGCCAGGGCTGTCAGGGCGGCGAGGGCGGGCGACGCCGTTTTATCGCCGCCCTGGTCCGGGATGTTCAATGGCTGGACGGATGCGGTCGTGCGCCTGGCCTCGCAGGACGCTGCGGTGGTGGAGGTGTCGACAGCAGAGGGCGCCCCTGGCAGGTCCGCCTTGGCGACGATTGACTTGCCGGTGGATGTCGCCTCGGTGGAGCCCTTGCTGCTGGATACGCAGACCCTCGACTGCCCATTGCTGCAGAGGCTGGGTGCGGACCCGGAGGCCCTCTGCTTTCTGCTGCCCAGCGTGCGCTTCTCTGCCTTGTCAGAACGGCTTTTGCGCGCTTCTGCCTGAGGCGGGTCCGCTGGGGCCGCATGGTTTGCCCATCAAAAACCAGGTGCTTGACGCCAACCAACCAACTAGTAGAATGGCTCATCTTTGAAAGCGCTACCTGCCCACCCGATGACTGTTGAACTCTCCCCCCGCGCCACTGAATTGGCAGAACATGCCCGGCAATTGCTGGCCGCTGGCGGCTACAACGGCTTCAGCTATGCCGATCTCTCCGAAAAGGTGGGGATAGGCAAGGCCAGCATCCACCACCATTTCCCCAGCAAGGCGGATCTCGTGTTGACGGTGGTGCAACGGCACCGCCAGCAATCTGTAGAGGGTTTGGCTGCTATGCAGCAGCATCTGGGCGACGACCCACAAGCCCAATTGAACGCTTATGTCGATTACTGGGCGCGCTGCATACGCGACGGGTCATCGACGATGTGCATCTGCGCGATGCTGGCCGCTGAAGCGCCGATGATTCCGGCTGAGATAGCGGCGGAAGTGCGTGGCTATTTCCAGGATCTGACGCAGTGGCTGGCTGCGGTGATCTCGCAAGGCCAGGCCAAAGCGCAGTTCAAGCCAGACGCGAGTGCGCCGGTAGAAGCGCTCGCCTTGATGTCCACCGTGCACGGCGCCATGCTGACGGCCCGCGCGCTGGGTGATCCCGAGGCTTTCCAGACGATCGTGCGCGCGGCGATACATCGGCTGGCAGCTTGAAGAATGGCCCGACTACCCAGGGTGTCGGGCCCTCCATTTTTTTGCCCATGTAACCAATCAACTAGTCGGTTAACTTTAGAAAGACCACCCCATGCCACATCCCATCTCGACGCTTGGCGCCTTCCATACCGCCATCAGTGTGTTGCCGCTCGCTGCCGGCTTGTACAGCTTTGTCCGCTACCGCGCCATTGAGCCGGCCAAGCGCTCGGGTAAGCTGTACCTGGTGGGGTTGTTGCTGTCGGTACTGACCGCTTTCGGGCTGTCCAGCACCGGAGGCTTCAATGCCGGCCATGCCTTGGGCATTCTGGCGCTGTTGGTGATCGGCGGGTCATTGCTCATCCGGCAGCTGCCGCTGTTCCCACGCCTGGTTCCCTACCTGTCGCAGTTTGGCTTTTCGTTCAGCTTCTTTCTGTTGCTGGTGCCTGCCATTGGTGAGACCTTGACGCGTCTGCCGGTCAGCCATCCGTTGGCAACAGGGCCTGAATCGCCGTTGGTGCGCGGTACCTTGCTCGTTTGGTTGGTGATTTTTGTGGTGGGGTCCGCATTGCAAATGTGGTGGATGCGCTCGCAGCGCAAGCGCGTCTCGCAATAGTCAGGTCGCCCATTGTGACCGCCATGCTGTCTGCCCCCATACCGGAAAACACCGCCTTTGGCTGACAGACAAGCCCATCGCCTGGTGCTGCAATAGTTGCCGACTCATCCAATTCAGCGGCCCAGAGACTCAACCGTTTAGCGACTGCTCCAATGGGTAGAAGTCTTCCGTTCAACCTTGGGCCCGAGGGCCTGAAAGTGGAAGCAATGACGCAATCGCATGGCAAACCCATCGCTAGAAACATAACGGTAGCGATCCTGGTCCTGGTGACCTTGTTTTTAGTGGGGGGCGGGGGGTGGCTGATCGCACTGGATGGCTCGGGCTATTACCTGGTGGCAGGTCTGGTGATGGCCGTCATCACGTGGTTGTATGCGCGTGACCGCGTGGCAAGCCTGTGGCTCTACGCCGTGCTGCTGTTCGCCACCATCGCCTGGGGCATCTGGGAGTCGGGGACCGATTTCTGGGCGCTGACGCCGCGATTGGATATCTGGTTTGTGCTGGGGCTGTGGCTGGTGCTGCCTTGGGCGAGCCGGCGGCTGTTGCCCAGCGCGGGCGCGAAATCGCTGCTGTCGCTGGGCCTGGTCGCAGTGCTTGCGGTGCTGGGCCTGAGCTGGTTCAACGATCCGCAAGAAGTGAATGGCAGCCTGGCGCGCGCGCCATCGGCGCAGACAACGCCGGTGGCAGGGGTAGCAGATGCCGACTGGCCGGCCTATGGCCGCACCCAGGCGGGTGTGCGCTATTCGCCGCTGGCGCAGATCAACGATGGCAATGTGAACAAGCTCCAGCTGGCCTGGAAGTACCAGACCGGCGACTTCAAGGGCGATGACGACTCGGGCGAAACCACGGCGGAGCTGACCCCCATCAAGGTGGGCAACCGCATGTTCATCTGCACGACGCACCAGTTCCTCGATGCACTCGACCCCGCAACCGGCAAGCGCCTCTGGCGCTTTGATCCGCAGCTGAAAGCCGACCGTACTTTCCAGCATCTGACCTGCCGCGGCGTGTCTTACTACGACAGCGCCAACGTCGAGGCCAACAGCAGCAGCGTGCAAAAGAACCTGACCCAGGCCTCGGCCGAGTGCCCCCGCAAGGTGATCCTGCCGGTGAATGATGGGCGCCTGTTTGCGGTGAACCCGGACACCGGCAAACCTTGCAGCGACTTTGGCAACCAGGGCCAGGTGGATCTGCAGGCCAATATGCCGTTCCCTTACCGTGGCGGCTACAACCCCACATCGCCCCCGGTGGTGACGGGCTCGACCATCGTGATTGGCGGCTCGATCACCGACAACCTGTCCAACTCCGAGCCCTCGGGCGTGATTCGCGGCTATGACGTCAACACCGGCGCGCTGCGCTGGGTGTTCGATACCGGTGCCGAAGACCCGAACCAGATGCCTGGCGATAAGGGCGAGTTTGTGCACAACTCCCCCAATGCCTGGGCGCCGTTGGCCTATGACGCCAAGACCGACATCGTCTACGTGCCGACCGGCGTGGGTACCCCCGATATCTGGGGCGGCGACCGCACCGAATTGAAGGAGCGCTATGCCAACTCGATGCTGGCCCTGGATGCCAGCACCGGCAAGCTGGTCTGGAACTTCCAGACCACCCACCATGACCTCTGGGACATGGATGTGCCCTCGCAGCCTTCGCTGGTTGACCTCAAGCGCCCGGATGGCACGACCGTGCCCGCCATTTATGTGCTGACCAAGACCGGGCAGCTGTTTGTGCTCAACCGGCTCAATGGCGAAGCGATCCTGCCGGTGACCGAAAAGCCGGTGCCGCAAAGCGTCAAGCGCGGCCCGCAAACCAAGGGCGAGCACTATTCGCCAACGCAGCCCTTCTCGCCCTTGAACATGGGGCCGCACGAGAACCTGACGGACAAGAACATGTGGGGCGCCACCATGTTCGACCAGCTGATGTGCCGGGTGATCTTCCACCGCCTGAACTACGAGGGCATCTACACGCCGCCATCGGAGAACGGCACCTTGGTGTTCCCCGGCAACCTGGGTATCTTTGAATGGGGTGGCATGTCGGTGGACAGCGACCGCCAGGTGGCCTTTATGAACCCGCTGGGTCTGCCGTTTGTGTCGCGCCTGATCCCGGCGGACCCGAACCGCCCACGCACCGAAAAAGGCGCTGGCACCGAGCAGGGCGTGCAGCCCATGTACGGCGCGCCGTATGGCGTAGAGCTCAATGCCTTCCTGTCGCCGCTGGGCCTGCCTTGCAAGGAGCCCGCATGGATGACCGTCGCCGGTGTGGATCTGGCAACGCATGAAGTCGTGTGGAGAAAGCGCGTGGGCACCATCCGCGACAGCCTCCCCAAGCTGATGCAGCTGCCCCCCATCAAGGCCGGTGTGCCGGGCCTGGGCGGTCTGATCTCCACCGGTGGCAACCTGATGTTCATCGGTGCAACGCAAGACGACTACCTGCGCGCCTTCAACGCCAGCAATGGCGAACTGCTCTGGCAGGCACGCCTGCCTGCGGGCGGCCAGGCTACCCCTATGACTTATGACATCGGCGGCAAGCAGTATGTGGTCATCATGGCCGGCGGACATGGCTCCTTCGGCACCAAGATGGGCGATTCGCTGATGGCTTATGCATTGCCGGATTGATGAACTGACATAGAAGTAACGGACCGCTTGGTGGCGAGGTCAATGGCGACGTACAGATAGCGGCGTTTGTCCTCGTCTTGGGCGTTGTTGCATAAATTGTCCATAGGCCGAGACACCCCAATCCCAAGTGGATTTACGCAGCAGCGACCGTCTGGGGCGTGCCCAGGGCGGTAAATTGATTGAGGATAGAAGCTCGAATATTGAGCTCGGCCACCTGGCGCTCAAACGTCCTGGCCATCACCTTCTCGCCAAGGCGCTTGAAGCAATTCATCTTGGTCTCCACTAGAGACCTTCGGTGGTAGCCGCTCTAGCGTTTCCAGATAGCACGCCCCAGCAGCCTGCAGGCCTTGACCGCCTCATTGCGGTGAGCGAATGCCAGCCCTTTGCGCAGCTTCGCTCCTTTGCGTGGCGGGATGATTGGAATGGCTCCGTGCCGCCAGCAGGCCTCATGCACATCCTGTGTGTCATACGCTCCATCACCGGTAAAGCTGGCTACCTGCTCATGGCTGGGGATTTGGCCCAGTAGGTCAGCGGCCATGGGCGAGTCGCTCACTTCGTTGGTTGTCACGGCTATAGCCCGAATCTGCAGCGTCTGGGCATCGATACCCAGATGCATCTTGCGCCACTGGCGACGGCGCTCAGCTCCGTGCTTTTTGGTTTTCCACTCCCCTTCGCCCAAGAACTTGATGCCTGTGGAGTCAGCGAGCATATGCAAGCCCTTGGTGCTTGCCTTGTAGTGCACCCGCACGTCCAAGCTCTTTTGCCTGCGGCACACCGTGCTGTAGTCGGGAGCAGTCCACGGCAGGCCCGCCATACGCAATAGAGACTGCACCAGGCCCAGCGTCTGGCGCAAGGGCTGGCCAAACAAGCACTTGATGGTCAGGCAAAACTGGATGGCCGCATCTGAGAAGGTTGGACTGCGCCCACGCTTGCCCGTGGGCGCAGCTAGCTGTCGCATCCCGGATGATTGCATAGACAAAAACCGCTATCCACTGTTCATGGCTCGCGGGGTTCTGCGCGAGCTTGTACAGTCAGTGCATTCATCCGGGAGCCCGTCATGCAAATAGCCCTGCACAAGAATGCCCGTACCACCCCATCAGTACGTGCCCTAATCGCTGCCAGCGATGAGACCGCCAGCGTGCTGGCCCAGCGTTTTGGCATTACTGAGCAGACGGTCTACAAATGGAAGAAGCGCCAGAGCTTTCAAGACCGCTCTCACACTGCCCATCGCCTGCAAACACAGCTCACACCCGCGCAAGAAATTGTGGTGGTGCATCTGCGCCGAGCCCTGCTGCTCCCCCTTGATGACTTGCTGGCCGTTACCCGCGAGTTCATCTGCAGCACGGTATCGCGCTCGGGCCTGGACCGGTGTCTGCGCAGGTACGGCGTAGGCAATCTCAACGCTTTGAAGCCA
>NZ_SOAL01000038.1 GCF_004364775.1 Comamonas sp. JUb58 | reverse complement strand
AAGCTGTCGGCCACTGCCAGACGCACGACTTATCTTAGGCCTGCACGTGTTTCTCTTCAAAGGGGCGGTACGGCGCGTGCGATGGCCGTTTTTTAGGATGTCGCGCTCCGTGGTGACGCGGCGCAGTTCTCGTTGAAGCCGCTCGACCTCCGAGGCGGACTCGCTGCGCAAGGGCTTGTTGGCCCGCATGTCCATGACGCCGCCTTGCTCCTGGCTGACCCAACGCCGCAGCACGCTCTGATTTATGCCCAGGTCCCTCGCTATGTGCGTGACCATCGCCCCTGGTTGCTTGACCAACTTCACAGCTTCCCGCTTGAACTCGTCCGTAAACGTTTTTCTCGTCCTTGGCATATCCGCCTCCTAAACGCATCATGTCATTGGATGTGTCCGGGAAACTGGGGGAGGCCCACTGGGTGCCCAAGGATCCTGCGGCCCGGTTCAGCATTCAAAGTCTCAACGTCTCCCTGCATCCTACACGGCTCATAGCCTCCAGTGTGCCGGGGGGGGCGAAGGGGGGAAATGTTGATGCATTTAGTTGCATATAAACTATTAATATGAGTGTTGGTACTCTCATAGAGGATAATTCGGCCACTTCCAAGAGTGCCGCCACTGTGTTTTGCCAGTGAGCGGCATCGCTACACAGGTGCCCTATGCTTCCCGAAATCGTCGTAACCCATAAAGCCAGCGCTGAGCCTCGCTCGATCACCCTTCAAGAAGGCTTCACGACCTTTGGGCGCTTCCGCGAGAGTGTCATTTGCCTCAATGATCCAGGCGTGAGCCGGGACCATGGCGCGTTCTCCTTGCGCTTTGGCGTGCTGGTGATCGAGGATCACCACAGCTTGAACGGGGTGGTGATGGATGGCATCAAGGTGAAGCGCAAGGTCTTGCACAGCGGCGATCGTCTGAACGTTGGCCCATTCGAAATCTATGTGAAGAGCGGTTCGGTCGATCCCTTGGCTATCGCCGGCAATGAGGGGCAAGCGGCTTAGGCTTTTTGAGCACCCTGCCACCTCCTGAGAGCCTCGCCTGGTGCGAGGCTTTTTCATGTCCAGCGGCAGCGAGGGCGGCCCGCACCCAAGCGGTATGAGGATGCGGGTTCTTCTACTGAGGGCTTCCCTGTGCCAGAAGAAGCGAGCCGCAACCCCATTCGATGAGGCTTGTCTGCAAGGGTGACATGTACGTGGTATGCCCGAGAGCTTGAAGGGTGCTAGATCAAGATGATGGGCGGGGAGACCAGTGCCAATGTGTCGCTAATGCCTGGGATCGAATCCCAGCACCGCAGCCCAGCTAGGCAGATCCCCCTAGGCCCACATTCCAAGGTCAGCCAAGTGCGGGCTCTCCTTTCTGAGCCAGCCATGCAAGCATCATCGAAACCTGCATCCACTAATACTCCGCCCCAATCATGATCGCTAAGCCAATAAATAGGACCAAGTGATTTTTAGCAAAGATATTTCATGATCGATGGTGTTGAAAACACCAACGATGTAGGAATCTAGATCCGGATTGCTTTCGGAGGCTATCTGCGTATGCAGAGATGAAATTCTGTGAATCAATTCATTAATTCGACGGAAACTGGATGGGTTTTCAATGCCATCACCGTCGACCGCGTAGCTGTCACGCCCGCATAGGGATAGGTTGAAGATCATCCGTCCTAGCGCGGATAGCTGATCTAGCTTGTCCATCGAGTGAAAAGCCAGCAAATAGTCGTTGTGCATGAGGCTGCTATTTCGACAGTAATGCCTTGAAATATTAGCGCCGGTGTTCCATCAAATACCCCGCCAACGCCTCAAACGCCGGTAATGAGGTTGGGTCATTTGCCGCATTACCAGCCACCGGGTGTGAGCCATAGCGGGCAATGACCATCTCCGCTTTCGGATCGATATAGAGCGCTTGGCCATGCACGCCGCGTGCGGCAAATGCGCCGTGGTCGTTGTGCGTGACCCACCACATATTGCGGTAGCTCCAACCGGGCAAGAGGGTATAGCCGGCTTTTGCGAAATCGGCGGGCTTGCCGCCTTGGCGGATGTCGGCGATGGCAGCTGCAGGAATGATCTGTTGGCTGTTGAAGAAGCCGTTGTTGCGAACCATCTCGCCAAAGCGGGCGAGGTCTCGCAGGCCCGTGTTCAGGCCGCCGCCGGCAAACGGAGTGCCAGTCGCGTCTACCGACATGTATGCATCCTGCTCGGCGCCCAGGCGGCTCCAGATGCGGCTGGACAAGAGTTGCGCGACGGACTGGCCGCTGACCCTTGCAATTATCCAACCCAGCGCGTCAGTATTGGCGGTGCGGTAGCCAAAGGCATCGCCATGCTGGCCTTGCGCTTGTACTGTTTGCAGAAACTCGTAATAACTGCGGGGGCCGCTAAAGTCTTTGGGCTTGGGCAGCGGATTGCCTGCGGCCGCATGGGCCCAGACCTCGGCCTTGGGATCGGCGTAGTCTTCGCTGAACCGGATGCCGGTGGTCATGTCCATCACCTGGCGCACGGTGGCACTGCCAAACGCAGATACGGCCAGTTCAGGCACATAGTCCACCACCTTGCGCTCGGGGTCGAGTTTGCCTTCCGCGACCAGCATCGCGGCCAATGTGCCGATGAAGGACTTGGTGACCGACATGGCCGCATGCTGGCCATCGGGTTGGAGGGCACCGGCATAGCGCTCATACACGATGCGGCCCCGGTGCAGCACGACGATGCCGTCGGTGTAATTGGCGGCCAGCGAATCTCTCCAGCGCATCTTTTCTCCGGTATCCAGGCGCTGGAATTCCAAGCTATCGATATCGTCGCGCAGAGCCTTTGGCAGGGGCGCGGCAGGCCGCAGGCCGCGCGAGATATTCACGGTCGGCATCAGCTCGCGAAAGTGCGCCACACTCCAGCGCATCGCCGGGAACTGGAAAGACGAGCCGTCTTCAAACCGCAGAATGCGGTCGGCCGGCGGTGGTGATCCGACCATCCAGCCCAGTTTGATGGGGTCGCTGTCGGCGGCGTCCGGGTATTGCGGGGAGGGCGCGGCAGGTGCTGCGACGGCGTTGAGCGCGAGCAACACGGCTGCGGCGATCAGGCCAGATCTGCGATTCAACCATTGCGGAACTGCCATGTGCTTGTCTCCCATGCTGGTGTGCTCATCGCAGTATCTTATAGAGCGCTAGAACCGGAGGGCTTAGTCCGGCGCAATAAACATGGCCATATGCCCAGCCAAGTAGCCGAGGCATCAATGATGTGCAGGCGCTTGCCTCTGAAGCGTCCTGCAAAAGCACGGGCCAGATCGGCAAAAGGCGCCAGGCGTTGGTGACAGCGATCAGTGAAAACTGCACATCACGATGGAGGTGTATTTGGTAGCATCCCTCTTTCTTAACAGGAGGGCTTATGAAAATTACAGGCGGCAGTTTTGGCGTTCAGGGAAAGGCCTATGTAGGCCAAGACAATCGGCTTTACGTCAATGGCGTGGTGGAAAAATCGTTTGCCGCGCGACTGAGGTCGCTGCCGTGAATTCCGAGGTGAATAAAGAGACCAAGTTCTCCGTATTTAGCCTTCTGATTGGTATACCCATGCTCATGCTGGTGGGGTGGTTAGTCTTTGGGCCAGTGGGGTCGTTGATAGGACTGCTCATTGCCATTGCTGGTTCGTTTTATTCCAAGAAAACGATCAAGGCGGATGTGCCTTTCCACAGCGGCGAGAAGCTGGCGGTGGAAGGCTGGAATAGCGATATTCAGAGCCTGGTACGTTTTGCTGCCACCAAGTAGTCCTGCGTCATTGCGCGCAGCCCCATGCTCCAGATGGGCCCGAGCATCACTCCCCGATCGTCTTCGCAAGGTAGCAGCCATGGGGAAACATGGGATTCCAAGCGAGGAAACACCGCCCTCGCTATACTCCCCACCCAGGAGATGACGTTCCTCCTTAACCGCCGCGCCATGCGGCTGATGACGTCTACAGAACCTGACTCTGCTCGGGGCTGTAGACGTTGCCGCGTATACATTCCTTGCAGGGTCAGACCGATACATTCGCGCTGCTGACCCCTATGCCCAAACTCTCTTCTTTCGAACCGCTTGTGCTGCTGCCCCATCTGGGCAAATGGCTGCTGCTGTCCGCCTTGGCGGCGGCCTTGGCAGGCACCGCTTCGGCTTTCTTTCTTCTTGCGCTGGATGCGGCCACGGCCTGGCGCGATAGCCACCGCTGGCTGGTCTGGCTGCTCCCGCTGGCGGGGCTGGCCGTGGGCTGGGTCTACCAGCGGCTGGGTAAGGCGGCGGAAGGCGGTGTCAACCTCGTCATGGAGGAGGTGCATGCGCCCAACAATACGCTGCCTTTGCGCATGGTGCCGCTGGCCTTGGCCAGCACCGTCGTATCGCATTTGTTTGGCGCATCTGTGGGGCGCGAGGGCACCGCAGTGCAGATGGGCGGGGCGCTGGCAGACCAGCTGAGCCAGCGCTTTCGGATCGCCGCGCAGGACCGGCCCATTGTGCTGATGGCGGGCATCAGCGCGGGCTTTGCATCGGTGTTTGGCACATCGTTGGCAGGGGCGGTTTTTGGGATGGAGGTGGTCACCATTGGGCGCATGCGCTATGAGGCGCTGTTCCCCTGTGTGGGGGCCGCCATTATTGCGGACCAGGTCAGCCTGGCCTGGGGTGTGCAGCACACGCATTACGCGCTGGGTGTGCTGGCACCCATGGGTTGGTGGCCGGTGATTGCTGTCGCTCTTGCCGGCATCGTGTTTGGGCTGGTGGGCATGCTCTTTGCGGCAGCGACCCGCAGGCTGGGCGCCTGGATGAAGCGGCGGATTGCCTATGCGCCGATGCGGCCTTTTATCGGTGGTGTGGTGATTGCCGTTGTCGCATGGGCATGCGACGCCTACCGCTATCTGGGGCTGGGCATTCCGGAGATCCTGCAGGCCTTTCAGCAGCCTGTGCCGCCCTGGGACTTTGTGGGCAAGCTGCTGATGACGGTGGCCTCCATCGACAGTGGCTTCAAGGGGGGTGAAGTGACACCGCTGTTCTACATCGGCGCCACCTTGGGCAATGCGCTGGCGCCGCTGTTGCAGATGCCGCTGGGCATGATGGCGGGCCTGGGCTTTGTCGCCGTGTTTGCCGGTGCCGCCAACACGCCCATCGCCTGCACCTTGATGGCGCTGGAGCTGTTTGGCCCACAGATCGGGCCGTTTGCGGCGGTGGCTTGCGTGGCAGCCTATCTGTTCTCAGGGCATGCTGGCATCTACCATGCGCAGCGCATCGCGCAGCACAAATATGGCCAGCGCAAAGATTAAACGGGGCTGATCTCAGTGCTGCTGAAAGGCAGTGGCTCAGGCCGCAGGGTGCAGGCCCAAGCCGATCAGCGGTGCGCCATGCATTTTCTTGGTCGGGCGCTGGCCGTCCTTGAGTTCGGCCAGGTAGCACTGGCCGGGGAAGAACACGGCCTCGACTTCGCGCAGGGACTGCAGGCCAAAGCCGGCCAGCTTGAGCAGCCGCTCGGGATAGGCGGCGATGACTTCTTCCACGGTCGTGATGTTGTGGCGGGCCAGGGCGTTGAATGCGCGGTTGGAGAGCTTTCCTGCAAGCGGTGTGGCGTGCGCGGCTTGCGCATCGTTCAGCGGAGACATCAGATAGAGACAGGTTGTGTTGCGAGCCTTGATGCTAGCACCCGAGTCCTAATACAAGCTTACAACCCTGGGGCGCAGTGCGAGATGCGGCGCATGCCGCTGCGCGAATGAAAAAGCCCTCGTCAGAGGGCTGGTGGAAAGATGAATCGGTGGCTCTACGCGCACCTACTAAGGGCCATGTTTGCTTGCACCAATAGCGCTGTGCTCAGGAGTGGTTCGTAGGACCTGCGGTACTGCCCAAGGTCACGATGGTCTTGGGTTTCTGGCCACGGTAGCTCAGTTCATTGCCTTTGTATTCTGGCCTTTCTATCCAGGTGATGCGGGAGTCGGGAACACCATCGGGGTAAGAAATTCGGTCCTTTTCATAACGGGCTTGAATCTCTTCCGGGCTCAGTGCCTGAGCCGGAAGGGGTTTGGATGCATAAGTCATGGCTTTCAACTCCTTGAATATCGCTGGAATGCCGGTTCTATGCGAGGCCGCTCCTCGTCGCCATCTCCCAGTATGCGCTTTACAAGATGTACTGATTATTTAATGGCCATAGAAAATGCTTAGGGACCCTCTGCAAAGCTACCGTGTTTTGCACGCTGTGGGAGAGCCCTTACGGTAATGCTGCTTGAGCGACTGCAATGCGGGGCTGCTGATGCGGTGACACTGGAACCACAGCAACCGACCAACCCGCAACCCTCAAGGAGTGACAGATGAACGAAGACACGATCAAAGGCAACTGGAAGCAATTCAAGGGCAAAGTGCAAGAGCAATGGGGCAAGCTGACCAATGACGATCTGGACGTGGTAGATGGTCAGCGCGAGCAGCTGGTGGGCCGCATTCAAGAGCGCGAAGGTATTGCCAAGGACGCTGCAGAACAGCAGGTCAAGGATTGGGAAACCAAGAACAATTACCGCTGGTAATTCAACCAGCCTCCCTGGCTTTTGTGAGGGAGGCCTTTTTTATTCTGCAGGCAGGCGGCCATCGAATGTGGCCGCTTTGCTGCGTGATGCCACAAGGCCTGGGCCATGAATTCCTCTGACTCCGCGTTCCAAACCATCGTCAATACCGTCGCCGGCGAACTGTCTGATCTGACCGATCTGGCGCAGGCCACGCGCATTATTTTCAAACTGCTGTTGGCGGCGCTATTGGGCGGCATGCTGGGTTATGAAAGAGAGGCCAGCGGCAAGGCCGCCGGCTTGCGCACGCACATGCTGGTGGCGATGGGCGCTGCCACCTTTTTGGCGGTGGCGCAGCTGATGGGCATGACGCCGATGGATTCCAGCCGCGTGATCCAGGGCTTGATTGCCGGCGTGGGCTTTTTGGGTGCCGGTGCCATCTTGAAACCCGCCAAGGAAAACACCGAAGATGTGAAGGGCCTCACCACGGCTGCTGGCATCTGGTTCACTGCGGCGATCGGTATGGCCGTGGGTGCGGGCGAAGAGGCCGCTGCGATTTTGTGCACCTTGTTCGCGCTGTTTGTGCTGATGGTGCTGCCCAAGAATGTGGTGCCCAAAAAAGGTAGCTGATGCTGCTGTGCCGGCACCTGGCCTGCGCAACAAGCCCTTGTCGGAATTGACCTAGGCCGCTGCCGTGGCAAGGCCTACGCAGGCGGCTTGCCATCGGCGGTACAAAAGGGTTTTGTATGAAGGAACTCGCTTATGCGCCGCACACCTGAGGCATCGGCCTCCTCCAGAACCTCTTCCCTGAAGCTGGCCATGGCCTTGACGGCAGCGGTGTCAGCCCTGTGGTACACCGGCCAGCGGGTGCGGGTGCCCAAGAATGTCCGCCCCGTGCAGGACTTCGATGCCGAGCATTACATGGGCCACTGGTATGAGCTGGCGCGGATTGACTATGTGTTTGAGCGCGGGCTGACTTCTTGCACCGCAGACTACCGCCTGCAGGACGACGGCACGGTGCAGGTCACCAACCGTGGCTTTGACCCCGAGCGCGGCCAATGGAAGTCGGCGACTGCCGTGGCCAAGCTGCTGTCCGGCCCCGAGGTGGGTTCGCTCAAGGTGTCGTTCTTCCGCCCCTTGTATGCTGGCTACCATGTGGTCTATGTCGACCACGATGCAGGCCATGCGGTGGTAGTGGGGGATGCGGCCAAGTACGCCTGGATTCTGTCTCGCACGCCAAGCATTGACGAAGCGGCCTACACGCGCTTGGTGGCGATTGCCGCCAGCAATGGGGTGGATGCCAGCCGCCTGATCCGGGTGCCGCATGGTGCGGCGCTGGAGATGGTGGAGACCAGCAAGGCTGCCTAGAAGCTGGCTGGAATTCGCTGCAAAGGCTGCAAAAGCTGCGTGAAAGGCATGGGTATTAAATGATATTCATTCTCAACTGATTTATGATCCAGCCATCGAGAGCTTCAGCCATAGCACTGCTCTCCGCATCCGTTTCATCGTGGGGCGACCCGGGACCTCAGCGTCTCCAAGGTCGTTTTTGCTAGCCACCGGTAGGCCCATGGGTCTGCTAGCCAGCCAAGCTCTTTTCTCCACGCACTCGATGGCCCTCGCGGTCTGTGGTTCGATGTCCAATTCCTCCGCTTCTCCCCAAACGTCTTCCAGCACAGCGGCGCCGCAGGCGCCCCGTGACCAAGAGCACCAGCGTGGTCTGCACCAGGTGGATGCGACCATCGTCTCGCTGCAGCGCCCATCCTCGCACACCTTGCGCGTGAGCATGCATCTGGGCGATGTCGGCAACGACCCGGTCTGGGATGAGGCCAATGTGGCTTTCCGCGTCTACCCGGATCTGCAGGCCCCTGCGGTCTCGCGCGTCTACACGGTGCGAAGCTTTGCGCCGCAAACGCGCTGCGCCGAGTTTGATGTGGTGATGCATGGCGGCGACAGCCCCATGATGCGCTGGGCCGCGCAGGCCACCATTGGCCAGCAGGTGCGGCTCACGGGCCCCCGCGTCAATATCGTGCTGCCCGCATCGAACGGCCGGCCGGTGGCGCTGTTCTGTGATGACTCCGGCCTGCCCGCGCTGTACTCCATCTTGCAACGCTGGCCCGCAGGGCTGGGCGGTGTGGGCTGGATTGCCAGCGACGATGTGCATGGAATCGCAGAACTGCCATCGGTACCCGGTTTGCAGTTGCATCGTTTGCCAGGCCATGGCCGCGATCAATTGCTGCAGCAGGCGCGCCAGTTGGAGAACGCAGCGGGCCATGTGATCTGGGGCGCGGGCGAGCGCGACGAGATGCGCGCGATTCGCAAGTACTTCCAGTCGGAGCTGGGCATGGACAAGGCCGATGTGTCCATCGCCGGCTACTGGAAGCGCGGCGCCAGCAATACCGAGATCGACGCCGAGCGCCAAAGCGCCTACCAAAAATTCACCGCCGCCGGTGGCAAGCTGGCGGACTGGGATGACCTGGGGATTGCGATTTAAGCAGGCGCAAACCGCAGCAAGCAACCGGGCGATGGGCCCGGTTTTTTGTTGCCTGCGCGCGGCTCCTAACGTGGCATCAGGCGGCCTGCGCGCTCGCAGTACAGGTCATAGCTGTCGCCAAATTCGGCGCGCATCATCGCCTCTTCATGGGGCACGCGGATAAACCACATCGCCGCAAATGCGGGGATGACCAGCAGGCCGGCGATGGCGTTGTGGATCAGCAGTGGTTGCGTCAATGCAGCCAGCCAGATCGCGGCATACATGGGGTGGCGCACGCGCTGGTAGACACCGTGGGTGACGAGCTCATGGGTGCGGCGCAGCTCCAGGCCCGGGCTCCAGTTGCGGCCCAGGTCGGTATGGCTGCGCCAGAACAACCACAGATAAGGCAGCTGCAGCAGCGCGCCCAACCAGGTTGCCCAGGCGGGCAGTGCGTAGTCGGCAAAGCCCAGCACGCCGGTGGCCAGCTGCAGCAGCGGCAAGGCCATCATGGTTGCGAACATGGCCAGCAGCAGCAGGCGCTCCACCCAGTCGGTGCGGCCGCCAGTGATCTCGTTGGCGCGGTTGCGCTGGGCATGGGGCGCGCGGATCAGCACCATGACAGTGAATGACGCCAGCCAGACCATGGCCCCCCAGCCGTTGAGCGACAGGCGCATCACCGATGCCGCAATGGCTGCCAGCAGCAGCAAGGCGGAGAAGACGGACAGGGCCTTGCCCAGGGGGCTGTTCATCAAGGCCGTCTTGTTGGAGGCCGCGGTGGTGGATGGAGAAGGTGCTGGAGACATGGTTTCAAATCTAAATGAGAATCTTTATCGTTTCAATGTAACTGCAGGCCTTGGCCTCCGGCAAGCTGCCCCTGCTTGCCCATGGCGATGGGCGGGAGATAGGCCCGCAGCATGGCGCTGCTGCCAAGCATTGAATTGCCCTAGGCTTCGCGGCACAATCGTCTGCTTTGCCCTGCACCGCAGGCGCGCGTTCTTCCCGCTATCTGCTGCCCATGTCTGAACTCAATCTCTCGCTGGTTTTTCTGTTTGCGCTGTCGGTCATTACCTTGCTGATCACCCCCGGCCCCGTGACCTTGCTGGTGGCCCGGGCCGGCCTGGTGGGCGGCATGCGCCATGCATTTGCCACCATCTGCGGCACCAACCTGGCATCGCTGGTGCTGATTTTTCTGTCGGCACTGCTGATCAAGGGCTTGCTGGTCATTGACGAGTCTGCCTTCAAGCTGGTGCGCCTCGCGGGCTGCCTCTATATCGTCTGGATCGCCTGGGGCATGGTCCGCGATGCGCTGGCCATGGATGCCCAAGCCGGCAGCGCCGTGTCGGCCGAGCCGGCCCCCGGCAGCAAGCAGGGTGGCTTCAGCCAGGGCTTTATCCTCGGCATCTCCAACCCCAAGGACATCATTTTCTTTGCGTCGTTTCTGCCCCAGTTCATTGGCGTGCTGCCCGCCCCCGACCACAGCCTGGCGGTGCTCACCGTCGTCTGGGTGGTGCTGGATTTCAGCATGCTGGGGCTGATTGCGCTTCTGGTGCGCAGCTTGATTTCGCCCGCCCGCGAAAAGCGCATCTTGCTGGTAGCGTCTTGCCTGCTGCTGGCCATTGGTGTGGCAGGCTTTGGTTATGGGCTTTATGACCTGATGGTTTAGGTCGGCGCACATCCTGCGCAACTTCTCCGCTGATACCAAGCCAACAGGCCTGCAATATGCAGGCCTGTTTTTTTATGTCGGCGCCGCGTTGGGCGAGGGGACTCAGCGGCTGTCTACCGGCTGCGCAGGTTCTGCCTCGTGGGCAGGTGCTGGGCGGCACAGCGGCACTGGCGCAGGTGCAGGCAAGCCAGCGGCCATGGCCTTGTCATAGGCCTGGATGCGGCGGCGCTGTTCGGCCAAGGCCTGGGCATCCAGATCGGGGCCACATGGGAGCAAGGTGGGCGCTGCCGCCAGTGCGGAGCCCGCTTCTGATGCCGCCGGTGCTGCGGCCATCGGTGCTGCTGGCCGCTCGGCAGCCTGCTTTCTGGCAGCGGGTGCGACGGCGGCTGCAGCGGGTGCTGGCATGGGCGGTGCTACAGGCGTCGGCGCGACTGCCGGGGGCATGCGGCGTTCTGCCTGCGGTGCGGGGGCGATGGTCGGCGAAGGCCGGGTATTGGCGCTGCCCATGCCCGCGCCAGCCGCAGAGGCGGGGAGCGGCGGGGGCGCCGCATCGGCGGCAGGGTTGGCTGCTTTGCCCATAGGCGCGGCTTCGCTGCGCATCTTGGCGCTGTCGGGGCTGGCAGCCCTGTCAGCAGCAGCTGCAACGGGCGCGGCAGGTGGGGGCGGCGGTGCCGATGCCGCGCTGGGCGCGCTGTCCATCTGCGGGGCCTCCAGCTGTGGCGCACCGGGTTCATGCAGGTGCTGCAGCGCCAGCCAACTGACCAGGCCAATGGCGGCCAGGCTGCCCAGGGCTTGCAGCCACCAGCGGCGATCATTGGCGGCCTCGCCTTCAAAGTGCTGGCCTTGCTGGCCACTGCTGTCCAGATCGGCGGGCGTGACTGGGTTCTGTGCTGCTTTAGCGCGCGCATGGGCCAGGATCTGCGCGGTGCTGGCAGCGCTGGGGCCGGCATCCTGCGCGCTGGCCTCGCGGTACAGGTCGACCAGGGCATCGGAGCGCTTGGGGTCTTGCGGCGCGGTCATGCGGTCACCTCCATGGCCTGGCGCAGTTTGGCGCGGGCATAGCGCAAGCGGCTTTTGGCGGTTTCCTGGGTCACCTGCGTGGCCGCCGCAATGTCGGCTACGGACATATCGGCCTCGGCCTGCAGCAAAAACGCCTCGCGCTGCTCGGGCGGCAACTGGGCCAGGGCATCGAGCAGGGCGCGGGCCAGGTCCTTGCGGCCCTGCAGGCGTTCGGGGTCAAAGCCGGAGTTGGCAAACAAGGTTTCGGCCAGGCGCATGCCTTCGCTGTCCTCTTCATCCAGGCTGCGGTGGGCCTTGTGGCGGCGCCAGTGGTCCACCAGCTTGTGGTGGGCCAAGGTGAAAGCCCAGGTACTGAACTTTGCCTCGGGTTGGTAGCGCGTGGCGCCATCGACCACGGCAAACCAGGTCTCCTGCGCCAGGTCATCGGCCAGCGCGGCATTGCCGGTATTGCGGAAAAAATAGCGCCATAGGCGCTGGCTGTGGCGTTGGTAGAGCTGCTCGAAGGCCGCAACCTGGCCGCCGGCGTAGGCCAGCATCAGGGCTTGGTCGTCTTGCATTGCATCTTGCATGCGACAGATTATGCAAAAGCCTGCGCCCGCTGGTGCCGGATGTGGAGAAAATCGCAGGCCGCAGCCCGGCCATGGCCGCGGCGGCAAGCCTTCAGTAGGCAGGCGGATCAGGTACATAGCCAGAGGGCGATGCCGGAAAAGGGCGGGGCGCCGGCTGCACGGCGGGCTGCGGTGCGCGGATGACGCCCTGGGCCACCAGGTTGGCATAGCTGTCGTAGCGGATGCGGATGATCTGCGCCGGGCTGCTGCTGGCGCTGTGGAACTCCGTGGTCCGCGTGACGGAGCGCTCCAGCGCGCCATGGCCGGTGCCCAGGCGCGGCGGCACAGGCGCTGGGGCAGCGGCCTGGCGGGATTCTGCAGCGACCGAGGCATGGGGCACGGCAGAGGTGGCAGGGCTGGATGGCGGCGGCATGGCGGGCGCGGCCCTGTCGGCGCTATCGGCACCACTGGCCTCGGCGGCCGGTGTCGCACTTTTCTGCGCCTCGCTGTTGCGCAGGATGGGGGGCTGGGGTTGGGGTTCGCGCTCGCGGAACACCGCCACCCCAATCACGCCGATATCGCGGGGCCGGCCGGTGCGTGCGGCGTACGAGTCTTCGCTGTGCGAGAAGTAGAAGGCTGCCACCTGCTGGTCGCTCTTGCGCCAGCCCTGGATGGCCCATTGCTGGCGGCTGCCGAGCACATAGCCATCGTCAGGCACGGCGGCGGCAGCCTGGCCGCTGATGGCGTTGATGCCATCAATGCTGAGCACGGCAAGGATGCGGCCTCGGCTGCGGTTCTTGATATCGACTGCGTAGCTGCTGCCCGGCTGGCCCGCCACCCAGTACTCGCCTTGGTGGTAGTACAGCGGCAGACGCTGGCCGCTGCTGCGGTCGATGATCTGCACATCGGCCAACTGGCTGGCCTGCGCGGGCAGGCTGACCACGAGGCTGCTGGCCAGCAGGGCCAGCGAGGCCAGGGCTTGGAGGCTGCGGCGCTTGCTGGAGGAAGCCGCGATGGGGGAAAGGATGGCGTGCATGGCAGGGCTTTGCAGAAGTGGTGGTCTGCCCTGAATCGCGCCATCTACCCGCAAGGGGTTAAAGGGCGCAGCACCCAATCGTTTTTATTTGTAAGCTGCACAGGCAGGCGCTCACCGCAAGCCCGCCTGGCAACTGCGCTTACTTTTGCGTGACCAGCGAGCAGGTGCTCTTGGACAGCGGCTGGAAGGCCTGCTCACCCGGGATGGTGTCCAGGATCTTGTAGTAGTCCCAGGGGCCCTTGGATTCCTTGGGCGTCTTCATCTGCACCAGGAACATGTCATGCACCATGCGGCCGTCTTCGCGCACATAGCCGTTTTGCGAGAACATGTCGTTGATCTTCATGGTCTTGAGCTGCTTGGTCACGGTCAGGCCGTCGTCGGTGCCGGCCGCCTCGATGGCCTTGAGGTACTGGGTGACGGCCGAGTAGACGCTGGCCTGGTTCATCGACGGCATCTTCTTCATGCGGGCCTGGTATTTTTTGGACCACTCGCGCGAGGCATCGTTGCGGTCCCAGTAGAACGCAGTCGCAAAGGTCAGGCCCTGGCCCAGCTCCAGCCCCATTGCGTGGGCATCGTTGATGTAGATGAGCTGGGGCACAAAGGTGAGGTTCTTGGTCATGCCGAACTCGCGCGCCGTCTTGATGGAGTTGACGGTGTCCTGCGTGGCATTGGCCAGCGCGATCACCTGGGCCTTGCTGGCCTGGGCCTGCATCATGAAGGACGAAAAATCGCTGGCATTGAAGGGGTGGTAGACGGTGCCCAGCACCTTGCCACCGCCTTCCTTGACGAAGTCGGTAACGGTGGCTGCCGTCACCTTGCCGTAGGCGTAGTCAACGGCCACGATGTACCAGTCCTTCTTGCCCTGGGCCAAAATACTTTGTACCGCAGACTTGCCCAGCGAGTAGGAATCCACCGTGTAGTGAACCGTGGTGGGACCGCAGAATTCATTGGTCAGCCCGGTGGACAGCGCGCCCGTGCTGATGGCAACCTTGTTGCGCTCCTTGGCCATCGTGAACACCGCACCGGCGATGGCCGAGTTGTTGATGTCGACGATCATGTCCACGCCTTCGGCATCCCACCACTGGCGTGCCTTGGTGCCGCCGATATCGGCCTTGTTCTGGTGGTCGGCAAACACCACCTCCACCGGCTTGCCCAGCACCTTGCCACCGAAGTCCTCGACCGCCATCTTGGCCGCCTCGACCGAGCCCTTGCCGCCCGAGTCCGCATACTGGCCCGACATGTCGCTGAGCACGCCGATTTTGACCTTGTCATCGGAGATGCCGGCGGCCTGGACGGCCAAGGTGGCGCATGCCAGCAAGCTGGCAGCAGCGGTGGATGTGCGAAGGGTCATGCTTGTCTCCTGTCTGTTTTTGTCGTCAATGGGCGGTGCCCGGACTGGCTGCTGCCTGGCCCTGGCCTCCTCGGGGATTATCAAAAGCGGGCTGGTGGACCATTACCGTGCTTCCCCTAGGGCGCTGGGCAAAGCAGTCCCATCTGCGACAAAATGCAAGAATGATGGCTATTACTGTCCTATGGCTTGAAAGGCCCCGATGGATCCCACGCCCAACCAATCTGCCCCTTTTGAGACCATGCCGCTCAACGCGATGAAGCTGCTGGTCTTGCTGGTGCTTGTGCTCAGCACCTTTGGCGGCCTGTACTGGGCGCCCGAGATCGATGCCATCTGGGGCAATGGCACGGCCTATCTGTACGGCGCATCGGTGCTGCCGGTGCTGTATGTGCTGCTGGTCGCTGGCTACGCCTTGTACATGCACCGCCACCCGGAGAAGGATGTGCAGGTTGCCCGCACTGACCATGGCACGAAACCATAAGTTCTTTGTACTGTACCTGCTGGGCCTGGGCTGCTTCATCGGCCTGGTGGCCTGGGCCGAGCGCGCCGGTCTATCGCGCCAGTGGATCGGCCCGCTGTTCCTGTTTGTGCCGGTGATGATGTATGCGGCCATCGGTGTCTGGGGGCGTACGGCCGATTCGGAGGAGTACTACGTCGCCGGGCGGCGCATACCGCCGGTCTACAACGGCATGGCCACGGCGGCCGACTGGATGAGCGCGGCGTCGTTTTTGTCGCTCTCGGGTGCGTTGTATTTGCAGGGCTTCGCCGGCACCAGCCAGCAAGCCGGTGGCCTGGCCTACCTGCTGGGCTGGAGCGGCGGCTTTGTGCTGGTGGCGCTGCTGATTGCGCCGCAGCTGCGGGCGCTCAATCTCTACACCTTGCCCGATTTTTTCCAGCTGCGCTATGGCGGGCGCTGGCCGCGCGTGATTGCCGCAGTGGCCGCGGTGATGTGCTCGTTTTCCTATGTGGTGGCGCAGATCTATGCGGTGGGCCTGATCGCCTCGCGGCTCACCGGCGTGCAGTTCGAGATCGGCATCATGCTGGGCCTGGGCGGTGTGCTGGTCTGCTCCTTTCTGGGGGGCATGCGTGCCATCACCTGGACCCAGGTGGCGCAGTACGTGATGATCCTGCTGGCCTTCTTGATTCCGGTGTCCTGGCTGGCCTACCAGCGCCTGGGCAACCCGGTTGCCGCCGTGGCCTACACCCAGGACCTGGGCAAGATCGCCGAGTATGAAAAAGAGCTGCTAAGTGATTCGGCCGAGCGCGATGTGGAGCTGGTGTATTTGCAAAAGGGCATGCTGTATGAATCGCGGCTGCGCAACATCCCCGTCGCGCTGGAGGCCGAGCGCACGCGCCTGCAGGAGAAAGTGCAGCAGCTGCGCATCAGCAATGCCGACCTGAACCAGGTGCTAGCTGCCGGGCGCGAGCTGGCAGCCCTGCCGCAGGACGAGGCCAGCGCGCGCGAGCTCTGGACCGCCGCGATGCGCGAGAACTATGCGCGTGCCCAGCCGCTGGGCGGCATGCCGCAGCACACCTTGCCCTATGCGCCGATGCTGGGCTCCGAGCAAAGCGCGCAGGAGCAGGAGAGCCTGTCGCGCCGCAACTTCATGGCGCTGATGTTCTGCCTGATGCTGGGCACCGCCGGCCTGCCGCATTTGCTGACCCGCTACTACACCTTGCCCAGCCCGGCGGCGGCGCGCAGCTCGGTGGTCTGGACCCTGTTCTTTGTGGTGCTGCTCTACACCAGTGCGCCGGCGCTCGCAGCTCTAGTCAAGCTGGAGGTGATGCAAAGCCTGGTGGGCAGCCATTTCGATGCACTACCGGCCTGGATTGCGCAGTGGACGCGCATGGACAATGCCCTGCTGTCGATCGAGGATGTGAACCACGATGGCATTGTGCAGTGGGGCGAAATCCACCTGGGCGCCGACCTGATCATGCTGGCCACGCCCGAGCTGGGCGGCCTGCCGTTTGTGGTCTCGGGCCTGGTGGCGGCCGGGGGGCTGGCCGCTGCGCTATCCACCGCCGATGGCCTGCTGCTGACCATCAGCAATGCGCTGGTGCGCGATCTCTACCTGGTTGAACGGGGCAAGTCGGTCACGCCGCAGCAGCGCGTGATCTTGTCCAAGTTCACCTTGCTGCTGGTGGCGTTGGCGGCGGCGGCCGTCGCTTCGGTGCGCAGCTCGGGCATTCTGGTGCTGGTGTCGGCCTCGTTCTCGATTGCGGCTGCCGCCTTTGTGCCGGCCATGCTGCTGGGCCTGTACTGGCGCGGCGCGACGCGGCAGGGCGCCGTGTGCGGCATGGCAGCCGGCCTGGGCATCACGTTGTACTACATGGTCATCAACATGCCGATCAACAGCCTGGCGCCCGGGGCGCAGGCTTCTGCCCATCTGTGGTGGGGCATCCAGCCCACGTTGGCCGCGGTGTTTGGTGTGCCGCTGGGCGTGTTGGTGACCTGGGCCGTGAGTTGCTGCACCCGGCAGTCCTTGCCACTGGCGAAATAGCGTCAACCAGGCGCGTCTGGACATAAAAAAACTGCACAGGCTGGTCTGAACTGCACCCCAAAAGTTGGACACCAGTCCAACCTTTGGGGTGTTTTTCATGACGAAATACGATGAGAGCTTCAAGCTCAAGATGGTCCAGA
>NZ_SOAL01000037.1 GCF_004364775.1 Comamonas sp. JUb58 | reverse complement strand
CACGCTCGCGGACCTCGGCGGGAAATTTATTGGGTTTGTTGTTCATGACTCAATCCTCTCAGGAGTTGAGCCTCCACGGAATCCGGTGTGATTCAATCCCCTCGCACCCAATCTATCCTGGACAAATTTGGTGACGCTAGGCGGGTTCTGCTAGAAGACGGAAGCGGCAAACAATCGGTTGTCTAAATTGTTGAAGGTTTAGGGCGCCGGGAAGTTAAAGTTGGCGACCTTGGGCGCCTTCAAGCAGCAACAGGCAATGAGTTCTCTCTGTTGAGAGGCCCCAATGGTCAACGCGTCCTGCTGCAAGGGGATCCGACCCAGTTGATGATTCCCGGGCAGTACGTGGGTAATGGCTGGAAGTAGTCGGGACACTCGCATCCCTATGGTGTAGAGGCCAGTTCCAGTGATCGCTTTGTGCTTCGGGCTTTTGGGCAAGAGCAATCAGTTATTAAGAGCGCAGCTGATGGACGTCAAAGCGTCTTTACTCAGTTTGAAGATTGGTCAGATTGGAAGCCGACGGCGGTGATTCGATGAGTAAGCAAGAAATAAATTGCATGCTGTGTGGACATTCAATCCTGGATGGGGAGGCGAGGTTCTACTTCCCTCGACTTCCACCCAATCACCCGCTTGCTGATTTGAAGGGCGTTTTGCATACGTCCTGTCTCATCTCAGAGAATGCATCAAAGCGGATAGGCGATTCGCTGGCTGAAATCGCCGAGTGGTTCGCAAAGAAGTCTGACGAGGCGCCATTGCTTGTGCGAAATGGCAATGTCGTAGCGAGAGACCGAGTGGCTGAAAACAGGATTGAGGTGCTGGATTTTGAAGACTTCTGCGAAATCAGTATCCCGCGCGCAGCCTTGGATCAGTTAAGGAATGCCGCGCCTGGTTCAGCCATACCGCTGGGTATGCAAGTGCTTCATGTCAAGGAACACGGCGAATTGCTCATTGAGCACAAATCTCCTGCATTTAACGTTGAGCTGCCTGCGCTTGGTTTAAACAGGCTGCTGTCTTTGGTGGGAAGCCTCAAGGCTTGAATGCTTCAAGCTTGAGATCGCCAACGGCTCCGAAATGCTTGGCATTGGCGGTGAGCACTGGCAGTTGGTGCTCGAGGGCGGTGGCCGCGATAAGCGCATCGCCCAGTTGCAGGCTATGACTCAAGGCGTATTGCTCGATGAGTTGCATGGCCTTGTCTGAAATGGCCTCGGTGATGGGCAGCACTTCGGTGTTGCACATTGCCAGGCCCTTCTTGATACGGGCCAGCTCTTGCTTGTTGCGGCAGCCTTGGACCAGCTCGATATAGGTCACGGCTGAGATCCGCCAGGGCCTGGCCGTCCTTGGCAGGAGCTGCGGGGTTACTTGGGGCAGGCCCCAAGTAAACATAACGGGCTGTTGCATGAAGTGTGGCCAGTCGTTCGCAAGCTCTCTTCGTGTCCACACCGCTGCGGCTGACGCCTTGCGCCCCGCATCACCTGCACGCGGCACCAGCTTGCGCTCGTGCCGCGCCGAATACCGAAGTTCGTGCCGGCCATGGCTTCGCCATCGCCGCAGGCATTGCAGTCAGGCGCAGTTCTAGGGCATGACAATCTCGCACTTGGCACAACTGCGCCAGTTGCTGGACGAGAACACCAAACTCAAGCGCATGCACGCAGATTTGATGTTGATGCACCACGCGCTAAAGGATGTCGCTGAGCGAAAGCTCACCTACACCTATAACGACTACAACTTGCGCACCAGTACCAAGGGTAGCCTGGGTACCATTAACTCCTCAAACTACCATCCGCACGGCAACAAAACCTTTTTGGACAAGGTCAACGTGCCAACGTTAGTTCGGACGGGTCACAGAGATAAAAAAAGCACCCTCAAGGGGTGCTTTTCAGTGTTCTGGCGGAGAAGGCGGGATTCGAACCCGCGGTGGGCTATTAACCCACACACGCTTTCCAGGCGTGCGACTTAAACCACTCATCCACCTCTCCGCATGTTTTGTACGTTTTACGTCCTGTGGTGGCCAGGAAATAAAAAGCCAAGCGTGGACAGCTTGGCTGACAATTTCACCTGTTGACTGGCGGAGAGGGCGGGATTCGAACCCGCGGTGGGCTATTAACCCACACACGCTTTCCAGGCGTGCGACTTAAACCACTCATCCACCTCTCCAGTCGGTGAAGCGTGTATTCTAGCCTGAAATTTGGCGGCTTCCAGCAAAGAGGGCTGATGTTTGGAAAAAATGCAGCGCTGCCCGATGGGGCGGCGCTGCATGCAGGTCTGCCAAGTTCTTTACTGGCCCTTGCCGGTCTGGATCATGCGCATGGCCGAGGTGATCAGGCTGGAGACCTCGGTCATGTTGCTAGGGACGACCAGGGTGGTGGTCGCGTCGCTGGCCAGCTTGCCGTAGGCATCGACGGCTTGCTCGGCGACCTTCAGCTGCACGGCTTGCTCGCCACCAGGTTGACGGATGGCCAGCGCAATGCGCTCCAGTGCTTGTGCGGTCGCATCGGCCACGGCGGTGATCGATGCAGCCTCGCCTTGTGCCTTGTTGATGGCGGCTTGCTTCTCACCTTCGGAGCGGGCGATGAAGGCCTCGCGTTCACCGGTGGCGATGTTGATCTGTTCTTGGCGGCGGCCTTCGGATGCGGCGATCAGCGCGCGCTTTTCACGCTCGGCGGTGATCTGGGCTTGCATGGAGCGCAGGATTTCTGCCGGTGGCGTCAGATCCTTGATTTCATAACGCAGCACCTTGACGCCCCAGTTCAGCGCGGCTTCGTCAATCGCCGAGACGATCTGGGCGTTGATCATGTCGCGTTCTTCAAAGGTCTTGTCCAGCTCCAGCTTGCCGATCACGCTGCGCAGCGAGGTCTGTGCCAGCTGGGTGACGGCCATGATGTAGTTGGACGAGCCGTAGCTGGCGCGCATCGGGTCGGTCACCTGGAAGTACAAGATGCCGTCCACCTGCAGCTGCGTGTTGTCGCGGGTAATACAGACCTGGCTGGGCACATCCAGCGGGATTTCCTTCAGGCTGTGCTTGTAGGCCACTTTGTCGACAAAGGGGATGATGAAACGTGGGCCGGGGGCCAGGGTGCCGGCGTAGCGGCCCAAACGCTCTTTGATCCAGGCGTGCTGCTGGGGCACGATCTTGACGGACATCGCGATGAAGATGATGGCGATGACAAATATGATGATGGCGACTTCCATGGGCTCTCCTCGTGTGGGCGCAAGCCTTGGGGCATGCGCCGGTTTTAGCGGTGATTGGCTGGGGGCGGGCCCCTGGCTCAAAGGGCCTGGCCATTACACCATGCAGGTGTGACGGGCCAAGCGGGGGTGGCGGGGCATGGGTTGGGCAGCGCCTGTTATGTTTGTATGCCCCGGTGATTGCAAGCGGTTCTTAGTGTGCGGCGGGGTCGGCGGGTTCCACCAGCAGGCGGTTGCCTTCCAGCCGCACCACGCGGTAGGCGCCGGGCAGCGCAGGGTGCTGGCCCAGCAAGCTGGCCGTCCAGGGGGCACCACGGTAGCGTACCTGGGTGGTGCGGTCGGCATCCCAGTGCTCGATCTGAACCTGCTCGCCAATGTCCAGATGCATGTCCTGATCGCGCTCACCGGAGAGCAACGAACCACGGCGCTTTTGTCGCATGTAGCAGGCCAGTACGGTGGCCGCGCCAACGATGGCGGCGATGAGGATCTGCGCCACTTCGCTGGCACCCAGGTGCGCAGCGATGGCCGCGGCGGCCATGCCGATCGCGACCATCAGCAAATACAGTGTGCCGGTGAGCAGCTCGGCGACGACGGCCAGGCCGGTCAGCAGCCACCACACGGTTGAAATCTCCATAAGTCCCCCTCGTTCGATTAGGTTTGTAGGCCGATTGTGCGATATGCCGACCAATTTTGCGGCAATTGATGCAGGATACATAAAAAGGGCGTGCAAATTCCGTACACTTCGCGGCTGTTTCGATTGTTTTAGTGAGGCCCGCCCCTGCGGGAACGCCCATGAAGTTTCGCTTTCCCATCGTCATCATTGACGAGGACTTTCGCTCGGAAAACACTTCCGGCCTGAGCATCCGCGATCTGGCGCATGCCATCGAGGAGGAGGGCTTTGAGGTGCTGGGCGTGACCAGCTATGGTGACCTGAGCCAGTTTGCGCAGCAGCAAAGCCGCGCCAGTGCCTTCATCCTGTCGATCGACGACGAGGAGTTCCAACTGGGCGGCGGTGATGACCCCATCATTCACAACCTGCGTGACTTCATCACTGAAGTGCGCCGCAAGAACCCGGATGTGCCAATCTACATCTACGGTGAAACCAAGACCAGCCGCCACCTGCCCAACGACATCCTGCGCGAGCTGCACGGCTTCATCCACATGTTCGAGGACACGCCAGAGTTCGTGGCCAAGCACATCCTGCGCGAAGCGAAGAACTATCTCGAAGGCATTCAGCCGCCATTCTTCAAGGCGCTGCTGGACTACGCCGAAGACGGCTCCTACAGCTGGCACTGCCCCGGTCACGGCGGCGGTGTGGCCTTCTTGAAGAGCCCGATTGGCCAGATGTACCACCAGTTCTATGGTGAAAACATGCTGCGCTCCGACGTCTGCAACGCCGTGGAAGAACTGGGCCAGCTGCTGGACCACAATGGCGCGATTGGCGAGAGCGAGCGCAATGCGGCGCGCATCTTCAATGCGGACCACTGCTTCTTTGTGACCAATGGCACCTCGACCTCGAACAAGATGGTCTGGCACCACACGGTGGCACCGGGCGATGTGGTGGTGGTGGACCGTAACTGCCACAAATCGATCCTGCACTCCATCATCATGACGGGTGCGATTCCGGTGTTCTTGAAGCCCACGCGCAACCATTTCGGCATCATCGGCCCGATCCATGAGAGCGAGTTCTCGCCCAAGACCATCGAAGCCAAGATTGCGGCCAACCCGCTGCTCAAGGGTGTCGATCCCAAGACGGTCAAGCCACGCGTGCTCACCCTGACGCAATCGACCTACGACGGCGTGCTCTACAACACCGAGACCATCAAGCAAAAGCTCGATGGCTATGTCGACAACCTGCACTTTGATGAAGCCTGGTTGCCGCATGCGGCCTTCCACCCCTTCTATGGCAGCTACCACGCCATGGGCAAGAAGCGTGCGCGCCCGAAGCACTCGGTGGTGTACGCGACCCAGTCCATCCACAAGCTGCTCGCCGGTATCAGCCAGGCGTCGCACGTGTTGGTGCAGGACAGCCAGACCCAAAAGCTGGACTTCAACCTGTTCAACGAGGCGTATCTGATGCACACCTCGACCAGCCCGCAGTACAGCATCATCGCCAGCTGCGATGTGGCCGCTGCGATGATGGAGCCGCCCGGCGGCACCGCGCTGGTGGAAGAGTCGATCCTGGAAGCGCTGGACTTCCGCCGCGCGATGCGCAAGGTCGATGATGAGTTTGGTGAGGACGACTGGTGGTTCCAGGTCTGGGGCCCGGAAGCCCTGGCCGACGAAGGCGTGGGCTCGGCCCAGGACTGGATCATTCGTGGCCCGGATGCATCGCGCAAGACCAAGGGCAAGAACGGCAAGGAATTCGACAACTGGCACGGCTTTGGCGATCTGGCCGATGGCTTCAACATGCTGGACCCGATCAAGTCCACCATCGTGACGCCCGGTCTGGACCTGGACGGCGACTTTGACGAGACCGGCATCCCCGCGTCCATCGTCACCAAGTACCTGGCTGAGCACGGCGTGGTGGTCGAGAAAACGGGCCTGTACTCCTTCTTCATCATGTTCACCATCGGCATCACCAAGGGCCGCTGGAACACCATGCTGACGGCGCTGCAGCAGTTCAAGGACGACTACGAGAAGAACCAGCCAATGTGGCGCATCCTTCCCGAGTTCTGCCAGCAGCACAAGCGTTACGAGCGCATGGGCCTGAAGGACCTGTGCCAGCACGTGCACAAGCTCTACGCCAAATACGACATCGCCCGTCTGACCACGGAGATGTACCTGTCGGACCTGACGCCTGCGATGAAGCCATCGGACGCGTTTGCGCACATCGCGCGCCGCAAGACCGAGCGTGTGGAGATCGACCATCTGGAAGGCCGCGTCACCGTGGGTCTGGTCACGCCATACCCACCCGGTATCCCGCTGCTGATCCCTGGTGAAGTCTTCAACAAGAAGATCGTGGACTACCTCATGTTCGCGCGTGAGTTTTCCAAGCTCTGCCCAGGCTTCGAGACCGATATCCACGGCCTGGTCGAACTGGTCGACGAAGAAAGCGGCGAAGTGCGTTACTACGCCGACTGCGTGGCCATGGATGCCAGCGACCAAGCGATGCAAACCCAGGTGGTGTCCGCGCCCGTGGCTTCGTCCAAGAAGCGCAGCCCCATGCTGGAAGGCAAGGCGCCTGCTTCGTCGGCCAAGAAGCGCACAACCGCTGCGATGAAGAAATCGCTCAAGGCAGAAAAGCCCGTGGGTGATGCCAGCGAAGGTGTTGTGTCGCCCGTGGCCAAGACCCCGCAAGCCGCGCCCAAGCCACGCCGCGTGGCCAAGCCGCGTTCGCCCAAGGTCTGATCGGGCAGGTGGGTAGTGGCGGGGGATGTTGAGTTCCCTGCGTCACGCTCTCCTTAGCTCAAAAGCAGCGCCCATGCGCTGCTTTTTTATGCCCGTTCATCGCGCATGGCTTATGGTGTGCTTGCCACTTCCGCCGCTGGGGAGGGCGGCATGCCTTCCTCGCGCACGCGCCAAAAGCTGGCGAAGCGCGGCTTGCCGCTGTCGTGCAGGCCGCGGTAGCGGAAGGTCACCCAGCTGCCGATGGCGGGTGGATCACGGCGCTGCGCATCGCTCAAACCACTGCCGAGTTTGAAGTCGATGCCATCGACCGTGCGGACTAAAAGGGCGCCGGTCATGCCTTCGTATTTGCCACGCCCCGGTGCATAGCCCAGCACCTGGGCTTCGGCATCTTCATGGGGTTTGAGCTTGAGCACATCGCCGCTGCGACCACTGCGGTAGACGGCGCTGGCCTTGTGCAGCATAAGTCCTTCGCCACCTTCGCGCACAATGCGCCGCATCTGCGCCATCAGGCGGGCTTCGTCGGTCTCTCGCCATTGCGGTGTGGCCTGTACCCAGGGCTGCTGCACAGCGGCTACAAACTGCGCAATGGCTTGCAGGCGCTCGCTAAAACTGCCGGGCGTAGCCGGCGCATCAAACACCATAAAACGCAGGGCCTGCCAGTCTGCATCCACCGGCGCGGCTTTGCTGGTGATGGACTGGGCGCGCGCAAACTGGCCGCGCCCGGCCCATAGCTCGCCCTCCATCGGCGTGGCCGGCCAGCCAGCGGTATACCAGGCTGGAGCGGCAATGGCAGTGCCTTGACGGGTCCACAAGGCTTGGCCATCCCAGTAGCCGCGCACACCGTCGTATTTCTCACTCACCCAGTACTGCGGCAGATCCAGGCCACCGGGGTATTTTTGCGCAAGCCACAAGGCGGGTTTGTTGCTGGCCTGGGCCAGTGCCGCCCAGCAGCAGAGCAGGGCGGCCAGCCAGAGCTGGCGCCATCTGGGTGAGATATGGATATGCATGCAGGCCCCTCCAATAGCGACTGGGATGGTCGTCTATCTGCATGCTAGCGGCGATAGCGCGGGGCTGTCACCCGCCACTGTGGTTCTGCGCGGTAAGCAGATGTTGGGGCCTCGATCTGAGGCCCCCCTTGGTTCAGTGGGGCCGCGATTGCAGGCGTGCGTACAGGCCGCCCAAGTCGACCAGTTGTTGGTGCGTGCCTTGCTCCACGACCTGGCCGCGCTCCATCACCACCACGCGGTCGGCGTGCTCGATGGTGGACAAGCGGTGGGCGATGACCAGGGTGGTGCGGCCTTGCATCAGGCGCGAGAGGGCTTCTTGCACCAGGCGCTCGGATTCGGTGTCGAGCGCCGAAGTCGCTTCATCCAGGATCAGGATCGGAGCGTTCTTATACAGCGCGCGGGCAATCGCCAGGCGCTGGCGCTGGCCGCCCGACAGCTGGTTGGCATTGTGGCCAACGATGCTGTGGATGCCCTGGGGTTGGCGTTCGACAAAGTCCTGCAGATTGGCGGCAGCCAGGCATTCGAGCAGGCGCTTTTCATCCACATCCTGGCCCAGTGCCACATTGGCGGCTATGCTGTCGTTGAACATCACCACATCCTGGCTCACCATCGCAAACTGGTTGCGCAGGCTGTGCAGGTCCCAATCCGACAAGGCTACACCATCGATGCTGATCTGGCCTTCGCTGGGCTCCACAAAACGCGGCAGCAGGTTGACCAGCGTGGTCTTGCCGGCGCCGGAGGGGCCCACCAGGGCCACCACTTCACCGGGGTGGATGGTGAGGCTCAGGTGGCGCAGCGCCGGGGCCTTGTCTTCGCCAAATCCCACGCTGACATCCTGCAGCGCAATGGCGCCACGTGCTTGTTCGGTCTTGTAGCCACCGCCTTGTTCGGGCGGGATTTCTTCGAGCAAGCCCAGGCCACGTTCCAACGCGGCAACGCCACGGGTCAGTGGGTTGGCCACATCGGCCAGACGGCGGATCGGGGCAATCAGCATCAGCATCGCGGAGATAAAGGCCACAAAGCCGCCGACGGTCACATCCTTGGCATTGATGCCGGTGGTGCGGCTTTGCCACAGCGCGATGCAGATCACCGCAGACAGCGCAACGGCGGCCAGCAACTGGGTCAATGGCGTCATCGCCGCCGATGCAATGGTGGCCTTGATGGCCAGCTGGCGCAGCTTGCGGCTGAGAATCTGGAAGCGGCCGGACTGGCTGGCCTGGGCGGCGTGGATGCGCACCATGCGGTGTGCGAGCACGTTTTCTTCGACCACATAGGCCAGTTCGTCGGTGGCTTGCTGGCTGGCCTTGGTGATGTGGTAGAGGCGCTTGGAGAGCTTCTTCATGATCCACGACACGCTGGGCAGCAGCACGGCGACGATCAGCGTCAGCTGCCAGTTGAGGTAGAGCAAATACATCAGCAGCGCAATGACGGTAAAGCCATCGCGCGAGAGCATCAGCAAGGCCTGCACGATGAGGGTGGAGCCGTTTTGCACCTCATACACCACCGTGTTGGACAGCGCGCTGGCCGACTGCTTGGTGAAGAGCCCAAGGTGCGCATCCAGCACCCGGCCGAAGAGGTTTTCGCGCAGGCGCATCATGCCGTCATTGGCGATGCGCGCCAATGCATATTGGTTGATGAACTGCGCCAGACCGCGGATGAAAAAGACGCCGACGATGGTTACCGGCACGGCCCACAGCGGCAGGGTGCCGCCGGTAAAACCTTGGTCCAGCAGGGGCTTGAGCAAGGCCGGGATGGCGGGCTCCGTGCCTGCTACGACGATGGTGGCAAGGATGGCGAGCACCCAGGTCCAGCGTTGGTAGCCAAAGTAGGGCGCCAGTCGCGACAGGCGTGCGCGCAGTGGCATCTGCGCAACGCTGCCAGCCGGTTTGTTGCCTTCGGTGCTGGCAGATGGCTCTGATGCACGTGAAGAAGATGGTTTTTCAGTTGTGGACATGTAGAGGTGATTCTAAAATGCACGGCTGTCGACGTTGGACGATAATAAAGAATTTGTGGGGTGTGTAACATCCTGCAGCCTTCAAGGCTTGTCATGCATAGCGCATTTATGATGGTCGGTAATGACTAAAACACGCTTCCCATCTCTCATCTCGGAGGCGGCCAAGCCGCTATTCCATCGTCGTCACGTACTGGGTGCTGCGCTCGCAGCCCCTGCAGTCCCCGCCCTGGCGCAGTTCCGGGTTGAGATCAGCGGCGTTGGCATCCGACAAATCCCCATTGCCTTGCCCAAGTTCCGGGGCGAAGATGCGTCGCCGCAAAAGATCTCTGCCATCGTGCAGGCCGATCTGATCCGCAGCGGTCTCTTCAAACCCGTCGATGCATCGGGCGAACAGCTAGACGAAAGCTCGCGCCCCGATGTGGCCAAGTGGACGGCTGCCGGTGCCGAGTACCTTTCGGTGGGCAGCGTGAGCCGCGGCGCCAATGGCTTTGATGTGCGCTTTCGTCTGTGGGATGCCGTCAAGGGCGCCGACATGGGCGGTCAGAGCTACAGCGTGCCGCAAGCCGATCTGCGTTTGGTAGCGCACAAGATCTCGGACTACATCTACGAAAAAATCACCGGCGAAAAGGGCGTGTTCTCGACCCGCATCGCCTACGTGACCAAGGCAGGCCCCCGCTACACCCTATGGGTGGCGGATTCGGACGGTGAGAATTCGCAGTCGGCACTGTCCAGCCCTGAGCCCATCATCTCGCCCACCTGGTCGCCTGCCGGCACGCAATTGGCCTATGTGTCGTTTGAGTCGCGCAAGCCCGTGGTCTATGTGCACGAGGTCTCGTCCGGCCGCCGCCGCCTGATCGCCAACTTCCGTGGCTCCAACAGCGCGCCGGCCTGGTCGCCCGATGGCAGCACTCTGGCCGTCACCCTGAGCCGCGATGGCGGCTCGCAGCTCTACACCATCCCTTCGAGCGGTGGTGAGCCTCGCCGCCTGATGCAAAGCAGCGGCATCGACACCGAGCCTACCTATTCCAAGGACGGCCGCTACATCTACTTCGTCAGCGATCGTGGCGGTGCGCCGCAGATCTACCGCGTAGGTGCCCAAGGCGGCGGCGCTGAACGTGTAACGTTTAGCGGGTCCTACAACATTTCTCCTTCCATCAGTCCTGATGGCAAGACACTTGCTTACATCACCCGCGCCGGTGGTGGATATAAATTGCAGGTCATGGATCTGGCTTCCAGCACCGTGTCGTCGGTCACCGACACCACGAGCGATGAAAGCCCCAGTTTTGCTCCGAACAGCCGACTCATCGTCTATGCAACCCGCGAAGGCGGTCGTGAAGCCCTCATGACCACGACGCTGGACGGCAAGATCAAAGCACGACTGGCAGGGCAGAGCGGAGACATACGGGAGCCCGATTGGGGCCCATACCAGCCCTAAGATTGGTTTTGGCGAGTCAATTATTTTTATACGAGAAAATCGTTTCGGAGAGTTTTACATGTTGTCATTGAAGAAAGCTTCGTTGGCCCTGGTGGCCGCTGCCGTGTTGGCTGGTTGCAGCTCTGCACCTCCCCTGGATAACGCACCTGTCGAAGACAAGGGTGCTGCTACCGCCGGTCAAGGCGCTGGCGCAGGTGGTGCTGGTCAAAGCACCGTGGGTGGTGTGGACCTGAACAACAGCGCAGCCAACGGCCAAGGCCCTGTCGGCGTTGCACGCATTGTGTACTTTGACTTCGACAGCTACTCGGTCAAGGCTGATGCGCAATCGATGCTGGACGCACACGCACGCTTCCTGAAGGCCAACCCATCGCGCAAGGTCATGCTGGAAGGCAACACCGACAACCGTGGTGGCCGCGAGTACAACCTGGCCTTGGGCCAAAAGCGTGCTGAAGCCGTGCGCCGTTCGCTGACCGTGCTCGGCGTGAGCGACAGCCAACTGGAAGCCGTGTCTTTCGGTAAGGAAAAGCTGGCTGCTGAAGGTAACTCGGAAGATGCGCACGCCCAAAACCGCCGCGTTGAACTGAACTACCGTTAATAAGGCTCCATGAACCTCACTCGCAGTACTCCCCGTTGGATTGCACTGGCCGCCTTGATGGCGTGTGCAAGCACCTCCCAAGCCGCTTTGTTTGAAGATGGCGACGCGCGTCGCGCCATCCTTGAACTGCGTCAGCGTGTTGATCAGCTGACGCAGGGCAACAACCAAAACGGTGAGGACACCTCGCAAGTGCGTCGCAGCCTGCTGGACTTTCAATCGCAGATTGAATCCATGCGTGGCGAGATGAACAAGCTGCGCGGTGAAAACGAGACTCTGCGACGTGAGGTTGCCGATCTGAAGCGTGGTCAGACTGATTTGGCCAAGGGCGTTGAAGCCCGACTCCAGCAGTTTGAACCCGTTTCTGTCACCGTAGATGGGCAGGAGTTCAAAGCAGATCCTGCCGAAAAGCGTGATTTTGAAGCCGCCCTGGGCGTTTTCCGCACCGGCAAGTTTGCCGATGCCGCCGGCGTGTTCAGCAGCTTCATCCAGCGCTATCCCAAGAGTGGCTATGTGCCATCGGCACGCTTTTGGTTGGGCAATGCGTACTACGCCACCCGTGACTACAAGCCCGCCATTGATAATTTCAAGCTGATCCTGGCCCAGGCGCCCGAGCATATGCGTGCGCCTGATTCGGCACTGTCGATTGCCAATTGCCAGATCGAGCTCAAGGACACCAAGGCTGCCCGTAAGACCTTGGAAGACCTGGTTGCAGCCTACCCGCAAAGCGATGCGGCGACCGCTGCCAAAGAGCGCCTTTCCAAACTGAAGTGATATGAGTGCACCGTCTCCATCGGCGCCCGATCGGCAGGAGGCCGAGGCGGACGTTGACACGCAAAGGCGCTTTGGCGGCCTGGACCGCCTGTTTGGCGTAGCGCCTGCTGCGCAAATGCGCGCAAGCTGTATTGCAGTTATCGGCATCGGGGGCGTGGGCTCCTGGACTGCCGAGGCCCTGGCCCGCAGCGGCGTGACCCGACTGCGCCTGATCGACTTGGACAATGTGGCAGAGTCCAACATCAACCGCCAGATCCACGCACTGACCGACACGATTGGCATGGCCAAGGTCGATGCAATGCGCGACCGTATCCGCCAGATCAATCCCCATTGTGAAGTCGAGCTGGTAGAGGACTTCCTCACTGCCGAAAACTGTGCTGCACTGCTTGACGGCGTGGACGGTTTTGTCGATGCCTGTGACCAGGTGCGTGCCAAGGCCGCGATGGCCAACTGGGGGCGGCGCAACCAGCGGCCCTTTGTCTGCATCGGTGCAGCGGGTGGCAAACGCCTGGCCTGGAAAGTGGAGCAGGGCGACCTGTCGCAAACCACACACGATCCCTTGCTGGCCCAGGTGCGCTACCGTCTGCGCAAAGAATATGGCGCGCCCAAGGATGGCAAGAAGATGAACGTGGCCTGCATCTACAGCCAGGAAGCCGTTGCTGGCCCTGATCCCTCTTGCGCGGTCGATGGTGATGGCTCGCTGAACTGCCATGGCTATGGCTCTTCGGTAGCGGTCACCGCGACCTTCGGCATGTGCGCTGCC
Organism: Comamonas sp. JUb58; assembly: GCF_004364775.1. Lineage (GTDB taxonomy): Bacteria > Pseudomonadota > Gammaproteobacteria > Burkholderiales > Burkholderiaceae_C > Comamonas. Next base: position 8,332 of record NZ_SOAL01000037.1, on the reverse strand, counting down.
AGCTGGATTCTGGAAAAATTGGCGCATTCCCCAAAATGACAAAAAACCTACGCTATAATCTAAGTCTGTTGTGAGCAAGACCTCTTCTTAGGAATTTGTCAAGCAAACGCGGCGGGTCTTTAGCTCAGTCGGTAGAGCAGCGGACTTTTAATCCGTTGGTCGCGAGTTCGAATCTCGCAGGACCCACCAAACGATATCTATGAAATTCAAGCCTCTGTGCCAATCGCGCAGGGGCTTTTTTCTTGTCTGCTGTTCCGCAATTGTCGGGATTATTCCGCAATTCACCGGCTGGCTTTGCCCCGGCGCAAGAGATTTGACTGAAAAAAAAGCCACCGATGAGGGTGGCTTAAATGCCCGCAGGGTTACGGGCGGGAGGGATCTCTGTAAAGGGCTTATTCATCAGCAATGCCAATGACTTGCGACGATCGTATGCAAGCATTTGGGTGGGAGTTTGTCTCTCTGGTGAAGCTGTATGTAACTCTTTGAAACTAAGCTGTTACCTCGGTCCCATGGCCTCAAGGCCTGAATCGGGGCTCCACCCGACTCAAGGAGCGCTGTAGCTGCCGTGCTGCGTATGCATGCCGTTCCAGCGCCACCGGGCCATTTCTACGGCATGTCTCCATGGCCGGGAAAGGGTGGAAGGGGATAGGACGCTTTTCTGCTGGATCCAAGCGCCCCATGCCCCGTCTCCACTTCACTGAGCAGCGATTTCCTCTCTTCCCTGTGGCGGTTCAGTCCAACCACCAGCCAGTGCCTTGTACAGCGCAATGCTTGAGCGTACGCCAGCGATCTGGCTTTGGGCTCGGGCATCCTGCGCCGCCAGCTGCTCACGTTGTGCATCCAGCACTTCGTACAGGCTGATGGCGCCGCCTTGGTACATGCGCTGGGCCAGCCGCTCTGCCTGATCCCGTTCTGCCTGCGCTTCATTCAAGGCTGCGAGCTCGTCGCGGTTGCGATGCAGGGTTGCCAATGCGTTCTCGGTTTCTTCCAGCGCGAGCAGCACACTTTGCTGGTACAGCGACAGGGCCTCGGCCGCATCGGCCTGGCTGGCCGCTATGCGGGCGCGCACGCGGCCCACATCGAGGAAGGACCAGTCAATGCCGAGGAAGGCCGCGCTTTGCAGGGTGTCACTCGCGAAAAGATGCCGGCCGGCCAGCGTGGTGCTGCCCAGCTCAGCGCCCAGCGAGAGGCGGGGAAACAAGTCCGCGGTCGCGACACCGATGCGTGCGGTAGCGGCATGGAGGCGCGATTCCGCCGCTGCGATATCAGGCCGGCGCCGCAGCAGATGTGCGGGTGCTCCAGGGTCCAGCGCGGGTGGAATGGCTGGCAAGGCGCTGGTGCTGGAGAGCTGAGCCGACAAGCGATCCGGCGGAAGACCCAGCAGCACCGCCAGGCGATGCTGTTGGGCCGCGACCTGCGTCTGCAATCCGGGAGCTCTTGCCTGCGTGTTCAGCCACTGAGCCCGCGCCCGCGCGGCATCCAGATCGGTGCTGCTGCCTGCTTGCAAGCGCCGCTCGACCAAGCGCAGCGTGCTGCGCTGATTGTCCTCTGCAGCCTGGGCAATCTGCAGGCGCAACTGGGCGCCACGCAGCTGGGTGTAGGCGTCTGCGACCTGGGCTGCGATGATGATTTGCAGCCCCGCGACATCGGCTTGCGTTGCTTGCACGCTGGCCTGCGCAGCCTCGAGCGACCGCGAGATGCGGCCCAGAAAATCCAGCTCCCATTGTGCTGTGATGCCGCTGCTGTAGAGGCGTGCCGACCGTGGCTGCCCTGGGCTGGTTTGCGCAGCACTGAGCTTTTGCTGCCGGCCCTCGGCGTTCATTGTCACCGTGGGGAAACGGTCCCATCCTGATTGCCGGAAAAGCGCCTCTGCGGATTGCAGCCTTGCCAGGGCTGCGCCCAGGTCGTTGTTGTTCTGCAGCGCTTGCTGCACCAGTTGCCTGAGTTGCGGGTCGCCAAACTGGCTCCAGAATAGGGCATCGTTGACATCGGTGGACGGCAACTGCGGTACGTCAGCCTGGGCAGCGTTTGGCTGCTGCGCAAACCGGGTGGGCAGGCTGTTTTCTGCGAGCGGCGAATGAAAATCAGGCCCTACTGCGCTGCAGCCAGACAAGCTGATGCAGCAGGCGGCAGCCACGCTTCGCAGATGGAGGTATTTAGTCATGTGTTGGCTCCTTGGCGATTGCAGGTGCTGCATGGCCGAGCTTCAATGCCTCTGCACTGTCGGGTGTATGCAGCTGGGTGCCACTGAGCTTGCGCAAAGTCACATAGAACACCGGTGTGAGGAACAGCCCAAAGAGGGTGACACCCAGCATGCCGGAGAAGACCGTCACGCCCGTGGCTGCACGTACTTCGGCGCCCGCGCCGTGGCCGATCAGCAGCGGCACGGCGCCGGCAATGAAGGCAATGGATGTCATGACGATAGGGCGCAGACGGAGTCGGCATGCTTCGCGTGCGGCATCCCAGGTGCTAGCGCCTTGCATCTCGCGTTCGCGGGCAAATTCCACAATCAGGATGGCGTTCTTGCAGGCCAGGCCCATCAGCACCACCAGGCCCACCTGGACAAAAACATTGTTATCGCCGCCAGAGAGCCAGACGCCAAACAGCGCAGCACAGATGCAGACCGGCACGATCAGGATGACGGCCAAGGGCATGGTCCAACTTTCGTACAGCGCGGCGAGCACCAGGAATACCAGCATCACTGCCAGCGTGAACACGATGGCTGCGGCATGGCTTTGCTCGACTTGCTGGTAGCTCATGTCCGTCCAAGCCAGCTCAATGCCCGGTGGCAAGGTCTTGTCCGCAATCTCACGCAGCTTTACCAGCGTCTCGGACGACGACAGGATGCCAGGATCGGCATCGCCGATGAGGTCGGCAGCCGGAAAGCCGTTGTAGCGCAGCACCGGATCGGGCCCGTAGCTGGGCACGATGGACACCATGGATGCCAGCGGCACCATGTCGCCCCGGCTGTTGCGGGTCTGCAGTTTTCCGATGTCTTCTGCCGTCTGGCGGTGGCTGGCGTCGGCCTGCAGCACGACGCGGTAGACGCGGCCCAGCGCATTGAAGTCGTTCACGTAGACCGAACCCAGGTAGGCCTGCAAGGTCTGGAAAAGATCGCTCAAGGCCACGCCCTGGGCCTTCGCCTTGGTGCGATCGACCTTTACTTCAAGCTGCGGAATATTGGACTGGTAGGCGCTGACGGGGTAGTGCATGCCCGGGGTCTTGGCAATCTCCGCCTGGAATGCCACCAGTGCTTGCTGCAAGGCTGCATAGCCAAGGCCGGCGCGGTCTTCCAGAAACAGCGAATAGCCCGATCCATTGCCCAAGCCTTGGATCGGCGGCGGCATCAGCGCATAGCCATAGCCGCCCTCCATGCCCGCTAGCTTTTGGTTGAGCGCCGTGCTGATTTCCGTCGCGCTGCGCCGGCGCTCCGCAAAGGGCTTGAGGATCACATAGGCGCTGGTGAGATTGGGGGTGTTGGTTCCCTGCAGCGCATTCATTCCCGCAAAAGCGGGCACCGATTCCACCCCGTCGATGGCCAGGGCCTGGCGCGTGAGTTCCTGCGTGACTGCATCGGTGCGTTGCAGCGATGCACCCTCGGGCAATTTGGCGCCGGCAAACAGGTAAAGCTTGTCCTGCATCGGGATAAAGCCACCGGGAACCTGGTTGAACAGCAGGGCAATGGCGCCCAGCAGCGCCAGATAGATCGCAAACACCAAGCCGCGCCCCTTGAATGAGCGTGCGACTGCATGTTCATAGCGCTGCGCGCTGCGGTCAAACAGGCGGTTGAAGCGCCGGAAGAACCAGCCCAGCCCCGTATCCATGCTGCGCGCCAGCCAGTCTTTGCGTGCGCCGTGGCCCTGCAGCAGCTTGGCCGCCAGGGCGGGCGACAAGGTCAGTGAATTGATGGCCGAGATGACGGTTGAGATGGCAATCGTCACCGCGAACTGCTTGTAGAACTGGCCGGTGATGCCGTCGAGAAATGCCATGGGCACAAACACGGCACACAGCACCAGGGCAATGGCGATGATGGGCCCTGACACCTCCTGCATGGCCAGGTGTGCGGCATCGCGGGGGCTGTGGCCTTTTTCGATGAAGCGTTCCACATTCTCGACCACCACGATGGCGTCGTCGACGACGATCCCGATTGCCAGCACCAGCCCGAACAAGGTCAGGGTATTGATCGAGTAGCCCAGCAGGAACAGCCAGGCAAAGGTGCCGACAATCGATACCGGCACCGCCAGCAGCGGGATGATGGAGGCGCGCCAGGTCTGTAGAAAAACGATGACCACCAGCACGACCAGGACCACGGCTTCGATCAAGGTGTGCTGCACCGCCTTGATGGAATCCCGCACAAAGACGGTCGGGTCCCACAGATACTTGAACTCGGTGTCCGGCGGCAGGTCAGCAGACAGGCGCTCCAGCGTCTTGTACACCTCTTGGGCCACGCCCAGCGCATTGGCACCTGGCGTCAGAAAGATGCCGATGGCGGCCATGGGCTTGTTATCCAGCGAGGCTCTCAGCGTGTAGTCGCTGGCACCCAGCTCCAGGCGGGCTACATCGGACAGGCGCACCAGTTGCCCATCGACGCCTGTCTTCAGGACGATGCTGCCGAACTCTTCTTCGCTTTGCAGACGGCCTTGCACGTTGATGGACAGCAAGGTGTCCGTGGCGCGGCCACTGGGCTCGGCGCCGAGCTGGCCTGCGGATACCTGGACGTTCTGTTCGCGCACTGCGGCAATGACCTGGTCGGTGGTCAGCTGGCGGGCGGCGACCTTGTCCGGATCCAGCCATATGCGCATGGCATAGTCACCAGCGCCGTAGACGCCGACGTCGCCGATGCCGGGGAGCCGCGCGAGTTCATCCTTGACGCGCAAGCTGACGTAGTTGCGCAGATAGAGCGTGTCGAGCTTGCCAGTCGTGGAGACCAGGCCGACATACATCAGCGGCGTGGCCGACTGCTTTTGCGTGGTGATGCCGTATTGGCGCACCTCTTCGGGCAGGCGGCTTTGGGCCTGGCTCACCCGGTTTTGTACCCGCACCGCAGCGGCGTCCGGGTCAGTACCGGGGCGGAAGGTGGACACCACCTGCAGGCTTCCGTCGGAGGCCGCGACGGACTTCATGTACATCAGCCCTTCGACGCCATTGATCGCCTCTTCCAGCGGCACCGCCACCGATTCGGCAATTTCCTTGGGGTTGGCGCCGGGGTAGGTTGCACGCACCACCACGCTAGGGGGAACGACTTCGGGGTATTCGCCAGACGGCAGTTGAGGAATCGCAATCAGTCCAACGGCGAAAATGATGATGGACAGCACGATCGCGAAGATGGGCCGGTCGATGAAGAATTTGGAGAAGTCCATGTGTCCCTTGCTCATGGCTGCTCTTTCTGGGCTGGTGTCTGCGTTGCAGGCAGCGCGGCGCCGGCGGCTTGGCCGTCCAACATCTGGGGCGCAAGTGGCATGCCCGGATAGAAAATACGCTGCATGCCGGCGACCACCAATTGCTCGCCAGGCTCAAGCCCAGACTCCACGATGCGTTTGCCGTCCACCATCCTTCCCAGCTGCAGATCGCGCCTTTGCGCACGCTGGGCGGCGTCGACCACATAGACGTACTTGCGGCTCTGGTCGGTGAGCACGGCCTTGTCGTCAATCAGCACGGCCGTTGCCGTGCTGCGCTCCTGCATTTGCACCCGTGCAAACATGCCTGGCTTGAGCAGCCCTTGGTCGTTGTTCAAGCTGGCGCGAAGCGCCACCGTGCCCGTCTGCGGATCCAGTCGGTTGTCGGTGAAGCCCACGCGGCCCGTGTGCGGAAAGCCTTCATCGCTGACCAGGCCAACACGCACCATCGCTTCGCCCTTTGTCGTGCTGCTGTTTTGCATGCCACGCAGCAGGCTTTGCTCATCGGCGTCGAAATTCACGTACACCGGATTTTGAGAAACCACGGTCAACAACACCGTCTCATCGGCGCGTGCGAGGTTGCCGGTCGTCAGCAGCGCTCGTCCCGCTATGCCAGCAATGGGGGCGCGCACCTCGGTGAAGCCCAGATCCAGCTGTGCGGCGGCCACGGCGGCTTGGGCCGCCGCGACCTGGGCTCGGGCTTGCGCCAGTGTTCCTGCACGGTTGTCGGCTTCTTCGGCGGCGATGGCGCGGTCCAGCATCAGGTCGCGTGCACGCCGGTCCCGCGTGGCAGCCAGCTCCATCGCCGCTTTGGCGCGCTGCAGTTGGGCATGTGCGCTGGCCAGCCTGGCTTGGTAGGGGCGGGCATCAATGCTGAACAGCAACTGGCCCTTGCGCACGGGCTGCCCCTCGCGGAACTGAACACGATCGATATAACCCGCCACGCGGGCGCGTATCTCCACGCTTTCCTGCGCGGCAATCCGGCCGTTGAACTGGTTCCACAGCTGTACCGGCTCAGCGCGTACCGTAGCCGTCGTGACAGCGGCTCGGGCGGGTTCGCCTGCAGCATTGCTGGCCTCTGGAGGCTTGGGTGGTCCGCAGGCGCTGAGGGCGGCGGACAGTGCGAGCGGTAGCGCGATCAAGCGCACAGCAGACGCCATCGCAGAAGCTGTGCCAGCAGCCGTTGCCTGCGGGCAGATCTCTGATCTCATGTTGGAATTCCTTTTCTTGAAGACTCGGGCGTCTACCGTCCTGAACGGCAGGCCACGGGGACGCATAAGGGCTGAATGAATTGCGAGAAAAAATTTCCCTGGTCATTGCCGGAGCGGATTCTTCAAGTTAAAGTTAACTTTAAGTCAAGCGAAAAGGAAGAAGCACCATGACTCCTGGGGATGATGAACTGCTGCCCATTGGAAACATCGCAAAGCGCAGTGGCGTCAACGCTTCAGCGCTGCGTTACTACGAATCACTGGGATTGATCGAATCGGTACGAAGTGCTTCGGGGCATCGCCGCTACCGGCGTTCAGCGCTGCGCCGTGTGGCCTATATCGTGTTCGCGCAGCGGCTGGGTTTTCAGCTCGAGGAGATCGCTGCGCAATTGGAGGGCTTGCCCAAGCACCATGCACCCTCGGGGGAGGAATGGAGTGGCCTGTCTAAGACCTGGATGGCGCGGGTGGATGACCGCATTCAGGAGCTGACGCATCTGCGCAAAAGCCTGGAGAACTGCATCGGTTGTGGCTGCCTGTCGATGAAGGTGTGCCACGTGTTCAACCAGGCCGACTACATTGGCAAACAGGGCGCGGGCCCCCGGTTGTGGCTGGGCGATACACTGAAAGCCGCAGAGGACTGATGGTGGGTGCGACGGAATGTGTGTCTGCTACGCCCATGCTGCAGCGAATCCGTGGTGACGCATCTCCTGGATGGGCCCACCTGGGATGGGCTGCTGGACCAGGACGGTTGCGCTTCCTGGTCGTTCAACAGCCCGATGTCCTTACTTGAGGTCGTGCCGCCTCAGGGCATTCTGGGTGCGTCGGAAAAAGGGCAGGGCTTTGGCGGTCTGGTCCAGATCAGACTGCGCGACACCCTCCTGCTGAGGCGGTGCATAGTGCTGTCCTGGAAACAGGCTTTCTTCGATTTTTCGAAAGGTTCTGGGGCCTACACTGGGCATCAACAGCAGCTTTTCTGGATAGCTCTGGGTTGCCTGTTCAATGGTGGTAATGCCATTTCTCGCCAGAACTCTCCAAAGGTGCGGAGGCAGCAAGCCTTGCAGAGTAGGGGCAGCATGGAATGATGGGTGTGCAGTGCTGGTATTCATCTCTAGCCATCCAACAAAGTGGAACGGAAACTCAGCAACCCTCGGTTGCATTCAAGCGAAGAGCTGCTGAGTTAGAAGCATAGAGAGACTGGGTAACAATTGGTATCACTGAAAATAGTGATTTTGTTGCCAGTTTCGCGGAGATGACGTCTCAGGCAGAGATGGCCGGCTCGCTGTATGCGGCCCTCGGAGGGCTGTCTAGCTGATGAACGCCTGTCTCAGCCCATGGCCCTGGCACGTGCTAATGTGCGCTGCATGACTTTCACACCGACCTCCTCAAGGCTGATAGCCACCGCCGCGGGCGTTGTATGCCTGGCTGGCTGTGCCCAGCGTCCAGCAGTGACTGCCCAGACGGTGGGCATGGCCAATCCCGCGTCTGTTTACTGTGTCGAGCAAGGCGGCAAGCTGCATATCCACTCTTCAGCGAGTGGCGATCAAGGCATCTGCAGGCTTCCGGATGGGCAAGAGATCGAGGAATGGGCGCTTTTCCGGCGCGATCACCGTTGAAGGCCTTGGTGACCAGGGCCCAAAAAAAAGGTTCATCGAGGAATACCGGGGAACGCGGCGCGGATCTTGAGAAAGAAGTAGTCCTCATCTCGATATCCGTAGGCGCGGCGCTTGA
>NZ_SOAL01000036.1 GCF_004364775.1 Comamonas sp. JUb58 | reverse complement strand
TCAAGCTCAAACTAAAAGGCCTGAGCCCGGTGGAGTACCGAACTCAGGCCTTGAGCCGCTAACATTCAACTGTCCAACTTCTTGGGGTCAGTTCAAATGCTGGCGGCGTTCATGGGTTGGGCGCTACCGCTTAGGCAGAGGCCTTAACCAAAGGCTTTTTGCAGCGCTTGCGCCAAATCCTGCTGCAGGTCATGCGCATCTTCCAGCCCGATAGAGAAGCGCACCACCGTGCCCGGCTGCAGTTGCGACTCACTGATCGCCCGCATGCTGCCAATCTTGTAGGGCACCACCAGGCTGATCGGGCCGCCCCAGCTGTAGGCCAGCTTGAACAGGCGCAGGCTCTCGCAGAACAGGTCGATCTGCTGCTGGCTGTAGCGCGGATCGATCACCACGCTGAAAAGACCGGCGGCAGCACCTTGCTTGCCCGCCACCGCGCCAGCGCCGCAGAGCTGCTGCCAATGCGCATGGCCAGGCGATCCGGCAAAGGCCGGGTGCAGCAGCTGCACCACGGCGGGCTGCTCGGCCATGAAGGCCGCCAATTGCCGGGCCGCCGCATCTTGCGCGTGGTAGCGCAGCGCCAGGCTGGGCAGGCTGCGCAGCACGGTCTCGATATCGTTCACTCCCACGCCCAGGCCCAGGTGCATATGCGTGGCCTGCACCTTGCGGTGCACGGCGGCATCACGGGTCACGATGGAGCCCATCAGCACATCACCGCCACCGCTGGGGTACTTGGTGAGCGAATGCGCCGACACATCCACGCCCGTGCGGTATCTGCCATCGCCATCGAGGTCAAAGCAGTTGAAGGCCAGGCCGGCACCCCAGGTGTTGTCCAGTGCCGTGGCAATGCCTTTTTGCTGGCACAGGCGCACAAGGCCCACCAGATCGGGGAACTCCATACTGACCGAGCCAGCGGCCTCCAACCAGACCAGGCGGGTGTTGTCCTGGATCAGGCTGGCGCAATGGTCGACCCGCATCGGGTCGTAGTAGCCGATGCTGACGCCAAAGCGCTGCAGCTCGCTCTCGGCAAAGCCCTTGCTCGGGCCGTAGACGTTGTCGGGCAGCAGCACATGGTCACCGCTCTTGAGCAGGGCCAGGCCAATCACCGATATCGATGCCAGGCCACTGGGCACCAGCACGCAGTGGCTGCCGCCTTCCAGCGTGGCAATGCGCTCTTCCAGAATGTAGGTGGTGGGCGTGCCGTGCAGGCCATAGGTGAAGGCGCTCTTGTCCTTCCAGTCCCAGCTGCGCATCGCCGCCACATTGGGGAAGAACACGCTCGATGCCTTGAACACGCCGGGCTGCGGCGCTGCAAAAGGCGCATCTGGCGCATAGGGGTGGTGGATGATGCCGGTGATCGGTGCCTGGTTTTTAGGGGTGGAGCTCATAGCAAAAAAAGTCGGTCAGAAAACGGAACAGCTGCGGGCTATTGTGCAGCAGATAGGCTCAGCGCAAAGCCGCCACCACCAAGCCCAGCGCTGCGGGCTTGGCACCCGCATCAAAGTAGCGGCTGGCCTGCAGCAGCGCCGCGCTGTTTTGCAGGGGCAGCCAGTCGCCGCCTGCGCAGCGCTGCCAAGCCAGCGGCCCGGCGCCACCTGCCGCTGTTACGACAGCCGCCAGCCAGGCATCCAGCCCATCCGCCGGCGCTGGCCACCAGCGTGCCTGCTCGCCCAGGCTGACCAGCACCGGCAGCGCTTGCGCCGATACAGCCGGCGCCATAACGGGAGCCTCCAGCGCCGCCAAGGCATCACGCGCCCAGGCACGCAGCCCTGCGCGGTAGCCCTTGTCGGGGAACTGCGCTGCCCATTGCTGGCGGTCCGCATCCATCTCAGCCCCCATTGCGCTGCTGCCCAGTGCGGCGGCAATATCCAGCGCCGGCTTGCGCGCCACCTGCTCCAGCCAGAGCCGGTAGTCGGCGCTGGGCGCTGCGGCGTTGGGCGGGTTGATCAGCCACAGCCCTTGCACAGGCTCGCCCAGCGCAGCCTGCTGCACCACAAGCGCCTGGGCCAGGCGTGCAGCATCGCCATGGGCGACGATGACCAGCCCCTGTTCGCCATCCAGATGCAAATGCTGGATCAGGTCTTGCAGCATCGCCAGCTGCTGCGCATCGCCCAGGCGCTGGTCCTTTTTGGGTTTGTCGCTGCGCCCCAGGCCCAGCCAATCCGGGGCCAGCACGCGGTCCCCCCGCGCGGCCAGGCCGGCTGCCAGTTCGCGGAACAGGCCTTGCTGTGCCGGCAGGCCGGGCAGCAGCAGCCATTGCCGGGCAGCGGCGGCTGGTGCGGGGTTCTGGCCCGCACTGTCTTTGGCATGCAGGCGCAGACCGCCCAAGGCCGGCCAGTCGCTGTAAAAGCAGCTGGGGCAGTTGCAATCCAATGCCGGGGCAAACAGCGCATCGGGGGTACGCAGGGCGTCGTCGCGCAGCGGGTGGCTGGCCAGTGCCTGCTGCTTTTGCTGCACGCGGCGCTGGCCAAAGAATGCTGTCAGCAGGGCCGCGGCCTCGTCCGCCAACACCCCAGGGGTCACGGCGGTGTGGTGGTTCAGCGCGGCCTGCGCAAACAGGTCCAGCACCGATCCCCCGGCGCCGGTGCGCGGCTCGGCAGCGCCCCAGACCACGCGGTCCAGACGCGCATGCAAGATGGCGCCGGCGCACATCGCGCAGGGTTCCAAGGTGACATACAAGGTACAGCCATCGAGCCGGTAATTGCCCAGGCGCTTGGCCGCATCGCGCAGGGCCTCGATCTCGGCATGGGCGCTGGGGTCATGGGCGCCAATCGGGTGGTTAAAGCCCCGGCCCACAATCTGGCCATCGCGCACCACCACGGCCCCCACGGGCACTTCGCCCGCCTGCGCCGCAGCGCGCGCCTGCTCCAGCGCGGCGCGCATCCAGTGCGCATCACCAGGCTGGGGGGCCAGTTGGCCGCCACTGCTGGTAGGGACGAGGCTGTCAGCCATCGCCGTCACTCTTCGGCTTGTTTCAGGCGCTGCGCATCCTGCTGCACCGCCTGGTTCAGCTGGTCCTGCACCTGCTGCTGGATCTGCCGGCTTTGTGCATTCACATCCTTGCTGGTGTCGATCTGCGGCACGGGTACGCCTTCCACGGCAGCAGGCGCGGGCGCCTTCGTCACGCCCATGTTCTGCTTCATCAGCAACGCCACAATCGCCATCACCACCAGCAACCCTGCCAAACCCAATACAGCCCGCATAGCATCCTCCCTCCGTTTTGTATGCGGGTCTGATTATCGCGCGGCATCGGAGCCAGTGGCTGGCTGGCCCTGGTTGGCCTGCCACAGCTGCACGGCCAGCGCACGGATTTCGTCGGCCAGGTGCAGGCGCTGCAGCCAGTGTGGCGGTATACCCTGCTCGCCCCAAAAAGCGCCCGCCATCTGGCCGGTGATCGCCGCCGTGGTGTCGGCGTCGTCGCCCAGATTTGCGGCCTCCAGCACCGCGTCCTCAAAACAGTCATGACGGGCAAAGCACCACAGCGCCGCCTCCAGGCTGCGCACCACATAGCCCGAGCCCTGGATGTCCTCGCGGTCTTTGGCCAGGTACTGGCCTTGCGCGATCTGCTGCAGCGGGGGGCTCGCCAGCGGCAGATCCGCCAGCGCCAGCACCTCGTTTTTGGGGCTGCCCTGCAGCGCGCGGGCGATGGCGACCGCCAGCAGGCGGCAGGCATCCAGGCACTCTGCCGCGCCATGCGTGGTTTGCGAGCTGAGCGCTGCCTTGTCTTGCAAGTGCTGCGCATCGCCGCAAAAGCGCAGCGCCACAGGCGCCAGCCGCATGATCGAGCCATTGCCAGCGCTGTGCGGGTCCGTGCTGCCAGCCAGCGGATTGCCGGTTAGCAAGAACCTCTGCAAAGCTTCCCGCGTGGCCATGCCAATGTCAAAGCAATGGCCGGTGGCGCTCCAGTAGCCCCACTGGTACCAATTGGCATAGCGCGCCATCTGGTCGGCCGGGTCGCAATCGCCCTTGGTGACCAGACTCTCGGCCAGGCATAGCGCCATCGAGGTGTCGTCCGTCCACTGCCCCGCGCGCAGCGAGAACGGGCCCCCGCCCACCATGTCGGTCAGCGGCACAAAGCTGCCGCGCGGCTGGAACTCGACCGTGGTGCCCACCGCGTCACCGCAGGCCAGGCCCAGCAGTGCGCCTTGAAAACGGTCCAGGCTGGGCGACATCACCGACCTCCGCTGCGCAGCTGCGCCCGCGCCGCCATCAGCGCAAAGCCCAGCAGATTGAGGCCGCGCCAGTGCTCAGGCTGCTGGGCCAGCCCATCCTGCGCCGCCAGGCCAATGCCCCAGATGGCATCCACCGGGCTGGCCTCCACCAGCACGCGCTCCCCGGTCGTCAGCAGGTAGTCCTGCAAATCCGCGTTCTGGCCAAACTTGGCCGCATTGCCGCGCACGACGATGTCAAAGCAGGCAGCGTTCCAGCGCTCGCTGTCAAAACCCCGCACCGTGCGGCCCAGTGCCTTGGCCTGCGCCGGGTTCGCGCATTGCAAAATCCTGGCCCGCGCTTCGTCATCGCCAAACAGCCGCGCCTTCTCGGCCATCATGAAGTGCTCGGCGCTGCGGTAGTGCGCGCCGTCCACCGTGAACCCGGCCTCAAACCACTGGCTCAGGCAACCCTTGCCGACACGGCCATCGGCCTCGGGCTGGTGGCCCCAGAAGAACAGGTAGCGGGGCTGATGGCCTGCCTGGATCTGCGAGAGCAGTTCGGGCACGGAGCGGATGCTGTCGTTGGTATGCGTCATGTCCATTCTCTTATCTCAGTTCTCTTGTTTCTCAACCAGCCACCAGTGCGCAAACGCGGCCAGGCTGGCATGGGTGGAATGCAGTTGTTGCAGTGCCGGCCCGCAGTTGGGGCTGCCCTCGGGTTCGCGCAGCACCAAGGCGCCATGGATGCCTTCTGGCAGGCCGGCAAAGTTCGGTAAATAGTCATCCACAAAGGCCAGCGGCTGCAGCTGGGCCAGCGCTGTGGCCTTGGGGCTGCCGGCGCTGGCATCGTTGCCAGTTGCGATCACCCGCTCAATCGGAAAGCCATGGGCACGCAGGTTGGCCAGCCTTGCCTGGGCAAACTGGGGTGGCAGTGCGGTCAGGCATACCAGCTCAAAGCCGGCGCCCTCCAGTTGCTGGCAAGCCGCTAGCGCACCGGGTACAGCAGGCAAGGCGGACCAGAACTGCGCATCCAAGCCTGCACGAAACTGGTGCAGCGCATTGCCGCTCAGCCGCTCCACATCCCAGCGGTCTGCCGCCCAGTAGGCATGGGGGTTGCGCAAGGCAGGGTAGCGGCCAAAAGCACGCTGCCAGGCACCGGCATAGGCCAGGTTGTAGTCGAGCAGCACGCCATCAGCATCCAGTGCCAATACGCGATGGCCGCTCATGCGTCCAGCCTCTGCAGGTAGGCCACGGGCACGGTGTCGGTCAACCAGACGCCATTGTCCGAGCAATAGAACACATGGCCATTGGCGACCATGCGCGCCGCATCCACCCGCAGCAAGGCCAGCTTGCCGTGGCGCCGCCCTACCGCACCCGCCGTCTCGATGCTGGCCGACAGGTGTACATGGTGGCGCTTTTGGCGTTGCAAGCCTTGCGCCAGGATCGCGTCAAGAAAGCGGGTCGCCGTACCGTGGTAGAGCGCATCCGGTGGGGTGCTGGGGGCCAGTTGCAGTTCGACGGTGACCGAATGCCCCTGGTTGGCACGGATGCGCTTGCCGTCCTCGCTGAACGCAAAGCGCTGCTTGGCGCAGCTCGCCACCACCGCCTGCAATTGCGCCAAGCTCATGGCTTTGCCACTGCGGGCCAGGCAGGCGAGCAGTTCGTCGGTAGGCGCCCAGCCTGCGGCATCAAGCTGCAGGCCAATGGCCTGCGGGCTGTGCCGCAGCACCAGGCTGAGCAGCTTGCTGCGGCAGGTCATGGTGGCGGACGGCTCGCCGACCTGGGTGTCTTTGCTTGCTTGTTCAAAAGTCATCATTCATCTTTCTTGTAGTTATGTATCAATTAGAGCGCATGCCTGCCACCTGCGCCGCGCCTTCAGGCTGTAAGTTGTATTGAGCAACTTACATGAGTTGTACAATACAACTAGCTTTTCCATCCGTCAAGGTTTTTTATGGCCTCCAGCGCTGCCAGCCACCAACCCATTGATTTTGTACGCCCCTATACCACGGTGGATGTGGTGATCTTCAGCGTGGTGGACGGGGCCTTGAAGGTCTTGCTGGTGCAGCGCCCGGCGTCCGGCTCGGAGCCTTTCCCGGGGCTGTGGGCGCTGCCCGGGGGCTTTGTCGATGTGGCGCAGGACAGCGACCTGCAGGCCTGCGCCAACCGCAAACTGCGCGAGAAAACCAATGTCGCCAGCCCCTACCTGGAGCAGCTGGGCAGTTGGGGTGGGCGCAGCCGGGATCCGCGTGGCTGGTCCGCCACCCATGTCTACTTTGCCTTGATCGCTGCGCAGCCGCTGACCCTGGCCAAGGGCGCCAATGCGGCCGATGTGGCCTGGTTCGAGGTCGATGCGCTCGGCGGCGAACCAGAACTCGCCTTCGACCACAGCGAGATCCTGCGTGCTGCGGTCGAGCGCCTGCGCGGCAAGGTGGAGTACACCTCGCTGCCCGCCTTTTTGCTGCCCGAGCCCTTTACCCTGCCCCAGCTCCAGCAGGTGTACGAGACGGTGCTGGGCCGGCCGGTGGACAAGAGCGGCTTTCGCACCCGCATGCTGGCGGCGCAGTTTCTGCAGGAGGCCGGGCATGTCGAGGGCCCCTCCAACCGCCCGGCCATGGGCTACCGCCTGGCCGACCGCAGCGCACCGGTGGTGTTTCCGCGCACCTTCAGCCCGCGCGGCTGAAAGGGGGGCCTGGTGCTTGGGCTGGCGCGGCAGTCAGCTTATCTCCCAGCGCAGCGGCCCTGCAGCAGCGACCTGAGATAATCCGACCCCTATGTCCCTCCTGCCCCACCAGCTCGAACTGCTCTCCCCGGCCCGTGATGCCGATATCGGTATTGAAGCCATCAACCATGGCGCCGATGCCGTCTATATCGGAGGTCCGGCCTTTGGCGCACGCGCCACGGCGGGCAATGACATCCGCGACCTGGAGCGCCTGATCAACCATGCGCACCGCTTTGGCAGCCGCATCTTCATCACGCTCAACACCATCCTGCGCGATGACGAGCTCGAAGGCGCGCGCCAGATGGCCTGGCAGGTGTACGAGGCCGGCGCCGATGCGCTGATCATCCAGGACATGGGCCTGCTGGAGCTGGACCTGCCGCCGATCCAGCTGCATGCCTCCACCCAGAGCGATATCCGCACGCCCGAGAAAGCCCGCTTTCTGCAGGATGCCGGCCTGTCGCAGATCGTGGTGGCGCGCGAGCTGGATCTGAAACAGATTGCCGCCGTGCGTGCCGCGACCGACCCGGCCCGCACGACGATTGAATTCTTTGTCCATGGCGCCCTGTGCGTGGCCTACTCGGGCCAGTGCTACATCACCCATGCCCACACCGGCCGCAGCGCCAACCGGGGCGATTGCAACCAGGCCTGCCGCCTGCCCTATGAGGTGCTGGATGCCCAGGGCCGCATCATTGCGCATGAAAAGCATGTGCTGTCGATGAAGGACAACAACCAGAGCGACAACCTGCGCGCACTGATCGATGCCGGCGTGCGCAGCTTCAAGATCGAGGGGCGCTACAAGGACATGGGCTATGTGAAGAACATCACCGCCCACTACCGCAAGCTGCTCGACGAGATCATCGAAGAGCGCGAGTTCTCGGATGCGCCGCTGGCGCGCTCTTCTTCGGGCCGCACCAGCTTCAGCTTTACGCCCGATCCGGACCAGAACTTCAACCGCGAGTTCACCGACTACTTCGTCAATGGCCGCAAGGACGATATCGGCGCCTTTGACACCCCCAAGACCCCGGGCCGTGCGATCGGCTGGGTCACCAAGGTGGGCGAGAACTTTGTCGAGCTCGAAGCCTCCAGCCGCGACACCGTGCTGCACAACGGCGATGGCCTGTGCTACTACGACCTGCAAAAAGAGCAGGTCGGCATGCAGATCAACCGTGCCGAATCGGTGGATGCGAAGAAATCGCTGTGGCGCGTGTTCCCCAAGGACCCGATTACCGGCTTCAAGGACCTGCGCAAGGGCCTGGAAGTGAACCGCAACCGCGACATGGCCTGGGTACGCACCCTGGACAAAAAGTCCAGCGAGCGCCGCATTGGCCTCTGGGCCCAGCTCGGCCAGACCCCGGACGGCTTTGCGCTGACCCTGACCGATGACGACGGCTTTGTCGGCAGCGCCAGTCTGGTGCAACCGCACCAGCCCGCCACCGACAGCGAACGGGCCGAAGCCAGCCTGCGCGACCAGCTGGGCCGCTTTGGCGCCACGATTTTCTCGGTGCGCGACATCAGCCTGCAGCTGGACCAGCCCTGGTTCATCCCGGCATCCGCACTGAACCAGCTGCGCCGCGATGCCGTGGCCGCGCTGGAAGCCACCCGCGAAGCCGGCTTTGTGCGCCTGCCGCGCGCGCTGCCGGTGGAGCCACCTGCACCCTTCCCGGAAGACACGCTGACTTACCTGTCCAATGTGTTCAACCAGAAGGCGCATGACTTCTATATGAAGCATGGCGTCAAGGTGATCGACGCGGCCTACGAGAGCAAGGAAGAAGAAGGCGAAGTCTCGCTAATGATCACCAAGCACTGCGTGCGCTTCTCGATGAGCCTCTGCCCCAAGCAGGCCAAGGGCGTCATCGGCGTCAAGGGCACCATCAAGGCCGAGCCGCTGCAGCTGATCAATGGCAAGGAAAAGCTGACCCTGCGCTTTGACTGCAAGCCCTGCGAGATGCATGTGGTGGGCAAGATGAAGCGCTCGGTCATCAACCAGCATGCCAAGGAGATGCAGGAGTTCCCGATGCAGTTCTACCGCACCCGGCCAGCAGTGGTGCGCACCTGATCGCCCCGGCTCCTGCTAGCCCGCGCCCATAAAAAAAGCTGCAAGAGCTTCGCTCTGCAGCTTTATTTTCATCAAGGCCCAGGCACCGAGGTCAATCCTTGGCCCGGCTGTCCGCAATGGACAGTCCCTTGATAAAACCGGTCAGGTGCCAGACTCGGCGCTTTCGCGCGACTCCAGAGCACGGTTGATACCCAGGGCCGCCAAGGTGCAGACGGCGCCCGACAGCAGATACAGGCAGACAGCAATCAAGCCAAACTTGGCCGACAGCCCCAGCGCCACCAGCGGTGCAAAGGCGGCGCCCACCAGCCAGGCCATGTCGGTAGACAGGGCCGCACCGGTGTAGCGGAAGCGGGGCGAGAAGTTGGCGGTGACCGTGCCGGACGACTGGCCATAGGACAGGCCCAGCAGCACAAAGCCGACGAGGATGAAGATGTTGTTACCCATCACGCCGCTGGACAGCAGCTTGGGCGTGGCCAGGCTGAACAGCGCAATCAGCACCGCCATCGCGCCCAAGGTGTTGCGCCGGCCATAGCGATCGGCCAGCTTGCCCGAGGCCACAATCGCCAGTGCCGCACAGAAGGCACCCAGAATCTGCACCAACAGCACATGCACGATGGGCTGCTGCGAATACAGCGAGATCCAGGACAGCGGGAACACGGTGACCAGGTGGAACAACGCAAAGCTGGCCAGTGCCGCAAAGGCGCCGATGGCCACGTGGCTGCCCTCCTCGTCGATCAGGCGGGTGACGCTGACGGGTTCCAGCTCACGCTCCTGCATGGCCTGGGTGTAGGTCTGGCCCAGCACCAGCTGCAGCCGCGCAAACAGGGCCACCACGTTCACCGCAAAGGCGACATAGAACGGATAGCGCCAGCCGAAGTCGAGGAACTCCGCCTGCGACAAGATGCTGTGCAGGTAGGCAAACAGGCTGGCCGCGAGCACAAAGCCCAGCGGCGCGCCCAGCTGGCCTATCATCGCGTACCAGCCCCGGCGGTTGCTGGGCGCGTTCATCGCCAGCAGCGACGGCAGGCCATCCCAGGAACCACCCAGCGCCAGGCCCTGGGCAAAACGGAACAGCGCCAGCAGCCAGATGGCGGTGCGGCCGAGAACCTCATACCCGGGTAAAAAGGCAATGCCGACCGTGGAGACGCCGAGCAGAAACAAGGCCACTGTCATTTTGGCGGCACGTCCCCAGCGGCGCTGGATGGCCATGGAGATGGCGGTGCCCACCGGTCGGGCGACAAAAGCGATGGAAAAGATCGCAAATGACAGCAACGTGCCATTGAGCTGCGAAAAGCTGGGAAAAAAGACGCTTGGAAAGACCAAGACTGCCGCTATGCCAAAGACGAAAAAATCAAAATACTCTGACGAACGACCGATAATGACGCCGACCGCGATCTCGCCAGGTGTTACATCTTCATCAGAATGGGCACGGGAATGGGGATCAGCACCGGGGGTGCCGCCGACAGGAGATGCTGTGTAACCGAGACTACTCATACAAAAGCTCCTTCCTCAAGCTGTTACCGGCCTGCTGAGACCGTACCTTTACCAGGAGCCTAGCTGGGTACTTTCTGAGAGGGCGTAGGACAAAATGTCCAATCGACAGGCCTGCCTCTAGCATTTACATTTGGGGGGATTTTGCAATCCATGTTTATACCTAAGCGCGCTTGCCGTGCCCTTTCGCATGCCTGATCTGAAAAAACTTCACGGGCCCTCACGGCTCGTTGCGGCGTTACTGGTTGCCGCCAGCCTTGCAGGCTGTAACACCGTCGTTCTCAACCCTGCGGGTGATGTGGCGGCGCAGTCCGGCAATCTGGTGATCATCGCCACCTTGCTGATGCTGATCATCATCGTTCCGGTGATCGTGCTGATCCTCTTGTTCGCGTTCAAGTACCGCGAAAGCAATGAGCCCGCCGACTACGATCCGGAATGGCACCACTCCACGGTGCTGGAGCTGGTGATCTGGTCCGTTCCGCTGCTGATCATCATCGCGCTGGGCGCCCTGACCTGGATCTACACCCACAAGCTCGACCCCTACCGTCCTCTGGACCGCATTGACGCCAACCGCCCTCTGGCCGCTGACGTCAAGCCGCTGGAAGTCGAAGTGGTGGCCATGGACTGGAAGTGGCTGTTCATCTATCCCGAACAAGGCATTGCCACCATCAACGAGCTGGCTGCGCCCGTGGACCGTCCGATCCGCTTCAAGCTGACCTCGACCACCACGATGAACGCCTTCTACGTACCTGACCTGGCCGGCATGATCTATGCCATGCCATCGATGCAGACACAGCTGAATGCCGTGATCAACAAGCCTGGCGTGTACAAGGGCATGAGCTCGCACTACAGCGGCTCGGGCTTTGCCGGCATGACCTTCAAGTTCCACGGCCTGAGCAATGGCGACTTCGACGCCTGGGTGCAAAAGGCCAAGACCGAAGGCGCCACCTTGGACCGTGCGGAATACGTGAAGCTGGAAAAGCCAAGCGAGCGCGATCCTGTCCGCCTGTTCAGCACTGTTGACAACACCCTGTACCACGCCGTTCTCAACCGCTGTGTTGAAGCCGGCAAGATGTGCATGGACGAAATCATGGCCAAGGATGCGATGGCCAACATGAAGGCCCGTGCAGCTGCAGGCAAGAGTGTTTCGCTGATCCCTGAGGACGACGTGTGCACGGTGGCCAACGCCCCTGCCGTGGTCGCCTCCCTGGGCGAGCAAGCGCCTGGCACCCCCGTGGCGCAGTAACCCCATCGAGAATTTTCAAAGAGACTCAATATGTCCGTAGCTACAAACGTAAGCCATGACCCGCTCCTCGGGCGGCTGACATGGAATGACATACCGATGGTGCATGAGCCCATCGTGTTGGTGACCTTCATCGCCGTGGTCCTGGGCGGCCTCGTGGTCGTCGCCGGTATCACCAAGTTCAAGCTTTGGGGTCCGCTGTGGAAGAACTGGATCTGCTCCATCGACCACAAGAACATCGGGATCATGTACATGATCCTGGGCCTGGTCATGTTCCTGCGCGGCTTTGCCGACGCGATCATGATGCGTGGCCAGCAGGCGCTGGCCGCCGGTGACTCGATGGGTTACCTGCCTCCGCACCACTACGACCAGATCTTCACCGCCCACGGCGTGATCATGATCTTCTTCGTGGCCATGCCTTTTGTGACCGGCCTGATGAACTATCTGGTGCCGCTGCAAATCGGTGCGCGTGACGTGGCCTTCCCGTTCCTGAACAACTTCAGCTTCTGGATGACCACCTCCGGCGCCGTGCTGGTGATGGCCTCGCTGTTCGTCGGTGAGTTCTCCACCCTGGGCTGGCTGGCACTGTCGGGTCTGGGCGAGTACCACCCGGGCGTGGGTCTGGATTACTACATCTGGGCGCTGCAGATTGCCGGGGTCGGGACGACCTTGTCCGGTATCAACCTGATCGTGACCATCATCAAGATGCGCGCACCTGGCATGAACCTGATGAAGATGCCTATCTTCACCTGGACCTCGCTGTGCACCAACGCGCTGATCGTGGCCTCCTTTCCGATCCTGACCGCTGTGCTGGTTCTGATGACCCTGGACCGCTACGTCGGCACCAACTTCTTCACCAACGAGCTGGGCGGCAACCCCATGCTGTACGTGAACCTGATCTGGATCTGGGGCCACCCAGAGGTCTACATCCTGATCCTGCCTGCGTTCGGCGTGTTCTCCGAAATCGTCGCTACCTTCTCGCGCAAGCGCCTGTTCGGCTACACCTCGATGGTGTACGCGACCGTGTGTATCACCATCCTGTCCTGGCTGGTGTGGCTGCACCACTTCTTCACCATGGGCTCCGGCGCCAGCGTGAACTCGTTCTTCGGCATCACGACGATGATCATCTCGATCCCGACCGGCGCCAAGATCTTCAACTGGTTGTTCACGATGTACCGTGGCCGCATCAAGTTCACCGTGCCTATGCTGTGGACCGTTGGCTTCATGCTGACCTTCACCATCGGTGGTATGACCGGTGTGCTGCTGGCCGTGCCGCCTGCTGACTTCGTGCTGCACAACTCGCTGTTCCTGATCGCCCACTTCCACAACGTGATCATTGGTGGTGTCGTGTTTGCCGTGTTCGCCGGTATCAACTACTGGTACCCCAAGGCCTTCGGCTACCGCCTCGATGAGTTCTGGGGCAAGGCATCGTTCTGGTTCTGGTTCTTCGGCTTCTGGGTTGCGTTCACGCCGCTGTACGTGCTGGGACTGATGGGTGTGACCCGTCGTGTCAACCACTACGAAGACACCTCGCTGCAGATCTATTTCATCATCGCTGCCTTCGGTGCCGTGCTGATCGCTCTGGGTATCGCCTGCTTCTTCGTTCAGCTGTTCGTCAGCTACCTCAAGCGCGACCAACTGCGTGATGTGACCGGTGACTGCTGGAACGGCCGTACGCTGGAATGGGCTACCTCGTCGCCTCCTCCCCAGTACAACTTCGCCTTCACGCCAGCCGTGCATGACAGTGACGCCTGGTGGGACATGAAGAAGCACAGCTACAAGCGCAAGCTCGACGGTTTCGTGGAAATCCACATGCCCAAGAACACCGGCGCCGGCTTCGTGATCTCGATGATCGCCCTGGTCTTCGGCTTCGCCATGATCTGGCACATGTGGTGGATCGCTGGCATCAGCTTTGCTGGCATCGTGTTGGCTTCGATCATCCACACCTTCAACTACAAGCGTGACTACTACATCCCTGCAAGCGAAGTAGCAGCCACCGAAGAAGAACGTACCCAATTGTTGGCCCGCCATGTCTAATCACAACACCCTCGCCGGCGCGACCGGTACCCGTGACTACTTCCTCAAGGAAGAACCGCACGTAGAAAATGGCACCGCTCTGGGCTTCTGGCTCTACCTGATGAGCGACTGCCTGATCTTTGCAGCCCTCTTCGCCACCTACGGCGCGCTGGGCCGCAACTATGCAGGTGGCGCTGGTGGTGCCGAACTGTTCGACCTGAGCCTGGTGGCTATCAACACCGCCTTGCTGCTGTTCTCGTCCATCACCTTCGGCTTTGCCATGCTGGCCAAGCAAAAGGGCTCGGTCAAGGGCACCGTCGTCTGGCTGATCATCACCATGCTGTTTGGTGCCGGTTTCCTGGGCGTGGAACTGTATGAGTTCCACCACCTGATCCATGTGGGCGCTGGCCCGCAAAGCAGCGCTGCGATGTCGGCCTTCTTTGCACTGGTGGGCACCCACGGTCTGCACGTGACCTTTGGTCTGGTGTGGCTGGTGGTGCTGCTGCTGCAAATCGGCAAGCACGGCCTGACCCGTGAAAACAACCGCCGCCTGATGTGCCTGTCGATGTTCTGGCACTTCTTGGACGTGGTCTGGATCGGCGTCTTCTCCTTCGTATATTTGATGGGAGTGCTGTAAATGAGCGCACAACATAACCATGCAGCACACGGCCACGATGACCACGGTCATGACGACGGCCCACACAGCACCTTCTCGGGCTACATGATCGGCTTCTTCCTGTCGATCATCCTGACCGCCATCCCCTTCGCTGTGGTGATGGGTGATGTGTTCGAGAACCGCACCACCACCGTGGTCGTGATCGCCTTCTTCGCCGTGGTGCAGATCATCGTGCACATGATCTATTTCCTGCACATGAACGGCAAGGTCGAAGGCGGCTGGACCCTGATGTCCACCATCTTCACGATCGTGTTCGTTGCGGTGACCTTGGCCGGTACCTTGTGGGTCATGTACCACATGAACACCAACATGATGCCTGGCCACAACCACAACCCGGCCGCCGTGACCCAGCAGCAACCTGCTGCCGAACAAGGCCACACCAACCACTAAGCTGTTTTGACCAACGAAACGCAACGGAATGCGCAGGGCCAGCCCCGGCATTCCGCACTTTTTCAGGCGATGCTCGCAACCGTGGGCATCGCCTTGTTCTTGGGCTTTTGCGCCTTGGGCACCTGGCAGGTCTACCGCCTGCAATGGAAGCTGGACCTGATCGAACGGGTCGAGCGCCGGGTGCACAGCGCCCCCCAAGCGCTGCCCGCCCTGGCCAGCTGGAACCAGCTCGATGCCAAGGCGATGGAATACCAGCCCAGCAGCCTGCAAGGCCAGTGGCTGACCGACAAGACCGTGCTGACCCAGGCCACTACGGTGCTGGGCTCCGGCTTTTGGGTGCTGACCCCGCTGCAGCAAGCCGATGGCAGCCAGGTGCTGGTCAACCGCGGCTTTGTGCCCGATACCCTGCGCCGTGACTGGGCAGGCGGCCCGCAGCTGACAGCAGCAACGCCCACCGGTAACGTCAACGTGATCGGCCTGCTGCGCGCCACCGAGCCCAAGGGCGGCTTTCTGCGCGACAACGACCCGCAGGCCGGGCGCTGGTTCTCCCGCGATGTGCAGGCCATTGCACAGGCCCAGGGCCTGACGCAAGCGGCGCCCTTCTTCATCGACGAAGGCCTGCCCGATGGCAGCGCCGAAGTGGTGGGCGAGCAAAAGCGCAGCAGCGCCAGCGATCTGCAAAGCCAGCAATGGCCACGCGCCGGTCTCACGCAGGTGCGCTTTGTCAACAACCACCTGGTCTATGCACTGACCTGGTATGGCCTGGCACTGATGGTGGCAGGCGCCACCTGGCTGGTGCTGCGCAAACGCAAGCGCCTGCGTTAATCAACCCACACGGACCGGCGCCCATCGGCGCCGGTACCACTGGCAGGCGCAAGGCCTGCCGACTGCGGCACAATCGCACGGTGCCACTGTCCATCCCCTCCCCCTTTCAGGTCACCCACACCACCGACCGCCAGAACATGCAGCTGCTCATCCAGCTGCGCTGGCTGGCCGTGATCGGCCAGGTGGTCACCATTTCGCTGGTCCGCTGGGGCTTTGACATCTACCTGCCTCTGTACGAGATGCTGGCGGTGCTGGCCGGGCTGGTCATCACCAACCTGATCTGCGTCTGGTGGCTGCGCTGGCGCCAGCACGATATCTCGTCCAGCGATCTGTTTGTGGCGCTGCTGGCCGATGTGGGGGCGCTCAGCCTGCAGCTCTACCTGAGCGGCGGCGCCAACAACCCCTTCATCACCTTGTTCCTGCTCCAGGTCACCCTGGGGGCGGTGCTGCTCAAGCCCTTCTATGCCTGGGGCATCGTGGTGGTCACCGGCAGCTGCGCGGTGGCGCTGGCCTTTTTCTACCAGCCACTGCAGATCATGAGCCACCGCAGCGGTGCCATGCATGCGCTCTACTTGCTGGGTCTGCTGATCAGCTTTGGGCTCAATGCGATCTTGCTGGTGTCCTTCATCAACCGCATCATGTCCAACCTGCAGCTGCGCGATGCGCGCCTGGCAGACCTGCGCCAGCGCGCCGCCGAGGAAGAGCACATCGTGCGCATGGGCCTGCTGGCCAGCGGCGCCGCGCATGAGCTGGGCACGCCGCTGTCGACCTTGGCGGTGATTCTGGGCGACTGGCAGCGCATGCCCTCGATCGCGCAAGACAGCGAGCTGATGGAGGATCTGCACGAGATGGAGCACCAGGTGCAGCGCTGCAAATCCATCGTCACCGGCGTGCTGCTGTCGGCGGGCGAGACGCGCGGCGACGCGCCCGAAAGCACCACCCTGGTCACCTTCATGGACCGGGTCGCCGCGCAGTGGCAAAGCCACCGCCAGCCCGGCAACTTTGTCTACCGCAAGCAGGTGGCGCGCGATATTCCGATCATCTCGGATACCTCGTTGCAACAGATGATTTTCAATGTGCTGGACAATGCGCTGGAGGCCTCGCCGGGCTTTGTGCAGCTCGTGGTGGAATGCCCCGCGCAGGACGATGCCCAGCTGGTGCTGCAAGTCACCGACAGCGGCCCGGGCTTCAAGCAAGAGATCCTGGAACACCTGGGCAAGCCCTACCAGTCCACCAAACAGCGCCCTGGCGGTGGCTTGGGCCTGTTTCTGGTGATGAACGTGGCCCGCTCGCTGGGCGGCCATGTCGAGGCCCGCAACCGCGAGCAGCACCTGGGCGGCGGAGCAGCTGTTCGCATCAGCCTGCCGCTGGCCTCCATCGCCCTGGATGATGAACCACACCATGACGCAAACCCAAGAACGCCTGTTACTCCTGGTTGAAGACGATGCCGCTTTTGCCCGCACCCTGCGCCGCTCCTTTGAGCGCCGGGGCTACCGCGTGCTGCATGCCAGCAGTGCCGACGAGGTGGCGCAATTGCTGCAGACCGAGCGCCCGCATTACGCGGTGATGGACCTGAAGCTGGCCGGCCATGCCTCGGGCCTGTCTTGCGTGCAGCTGCTGCATGCACAAAACCCCGATGCGCTGATCGTCGTGCTCACCGGCTATGCCAGCATTGCCACGGCGGTGGAGGCCATCAAGCTCGGCGCCTGTCACTACCTGGCCAAACCCTCCAACACCGACGACATCGAAGCGGCCTTCAGCCGGGTCGAAGGCAGCACTGAGGTCGACCTGACCGCCGCCACGACCTCGATCAAAACGCTGGAGTGGGAGAAGATCCACGAGACCCTGGCCGAGACCGGCTTCAACATCTCCGAAACCGCGCGCCGCCTGGGCATGCACCGCCGCACCTTGGCCCGCAAGCTGGAAAAGCACCACGTCCGTTAAGCACCACTCAGGCAGCGTCCTCGCAGGCCTGCACCAGCGCCTGCAACACCGGTGAGCGCTGCTTGCCCTGGCGCTGCAGCAGCGAGAACTGGCGCCGCATCGGCGGCAACAGGCTGTGCAGCACCGCCAGCTCGCCCCGCTCAATCCAGGGCTGGGCAATGACCCGCGACAGACAGCTGATGCCCGCGCCCCGCGCCACGGCGGTGCAGATCGCCTCCGAGCTGCCCAGCACCGCCGCAATCGGCCATTCGCGCAACTGGGAGAGCACCGTAAACTCCACCGCCTCGCGCGTGCCCGAGCCCTCCTCACGCAGCAGCCAGCGGCAGGCGCCCAGCTGCTGCGCGCTGACAGGGCTGTGGCCTGCTGCCGTTACCAGCGCATGGCCAGGCGCGGCGATCAGCACCAGCTCATCCTCGCGCCAGGGCTGCACCTCCAGCGCCGGCCAGTGGCTCACGCCTTCGATAAAGCCCAGGTCCACACTGGCCTCGCTCACCGCCTCGGCCACCTCGCGGGTATTGCCAATCACCACCTCAAACTGCACCTGGGCATAGCGCTGCATAAAGTCCGCCAGGATGGCCGGCAGCACATGGTTGGCGATGGTGGTGCTGGCCGCCAGCCGCAGCACTACGGGTGCCATGGGCTCCGTCTGCTTGGTGGCCTGCTCCAGCTGCAAGGCCAGCTCCAGCAAGGCCTGCGCTTGAGGCCAGAGGCTGCGCCCCAGGTCATTGAGCACCAGGCGCTTGCCGCTGCGGGCAAACAGCTGCGCGCCCAGGCCCGCCTCCAGCTGCTGCAAGGCGGCGCTGACCGCTGATTGCGACAGGCCAATGGTCTGTGCTGCGGCGACCGTGCTGCCGCTGTGCGCGATGGCGCAGAAAACCTCCCACTGACGCAGGCTGAGATGGAGCATGGTGACGGCACCCAAGGCACTTGGGTTGATGAAGCAATATCTACCTATTTTATCGATAGATATTAACCAAACAATTAGTTATACAGATATAAGAATAATTTCTATAGTGACCCCATATCGCCCAGCAGCCTGCCGCTTTCGGCCCTGCCAGGGCCTCTGGAACCGCCCATGTCACTCGCCAACCTTCCCCTCTCCCCACTGCGCAATGCCCACTGGCTCGATGCGGCCAAACGCCTGGCCCCCGGTCTGCTGCTGTGCGCCGCCATTGCCTGGCTGGCCAGCAGCCTGGCGGCCCTGCCCTGGTTTGGCAACCATGGGCTGAGCGCGCTCACGGTGGCCATCGTCATCGGCATGCTGGTGGGCAACACCGTCTATGGCTGGGTACAGGCGCCGGCGGCAGCGGGGGTGGGCCTGTCCAAGCAGCAGCTGCTGCGCCTGGGCATCATCCTCTATGGCGTGCGGCTGACCTTCCAGGACATCGCCGCCGTGGGCGCCAGCGGCGTGCTGATCGATGCGCTGATGCTCAGCAGCACCTTTGTGCTGGCGCAATGGCTGGGCCAGCGCTGGCTGGGGCTGGATGCACGCACCAGCATGTTGGTGGGCGCCGGCAGCGCCATCTGCGGCGCAGCAGCCGTGCTGGCCACGGCACCAGTGGCCAAGGCGCGTGCCGATGATGTGGCGGTCGCCATTGCCACCGTGGTCGTCTTTGGCACCGTGGGCACCTTTCTGTACCCCGTGCTCTACCAGTGGCTGGCACCCAGCCTGCAAATGAGCGAGGCCGGCTATGGCCTCTGGGTGGGCTCGACCGTGCACGAGGTCGCCCAGGTGGTGGCCGCCGGCGGCGCCATCAGCAGCAGCGCGGCCGATACCGCCGTGGTGGCCAAGATGGTGCGGGTGATGATGCTGGCGCCGTTTCTGATTGCGCTGTCGCTGTGGCTGGCCAAGCGCCCTGGCCGTGATGCATCGGCCCCGCAGCCCGCCGCCAACGGCGCCGTGCAGGCCAGCCAGATCACCATTCCCTGGTTTGCCTTGGGCTTTGTCGCGGTTGCAGGCATCCATTCGCTGGGCGTCATTCCAGCTCAGGCGCTGGCCATCGGCGTGCAATGGGACAACGCCCTGCTCACGATGGCCATGGCCGGCCTGGGGCTCACCACCCATGTGCGCTCGGTGCGGGCTGCGGGCATCAAGCCCTTGCTGCTGGCCCTGGTGCTGTTTGTCTGGCTGGTGCTCGGCGGGCTGGCGGTCAATACCTGGCTCTGAGCTTATGAGGCCTCTGAGACCTCATAAGCTCATACCCAAAAAATCGTTGGTCCGGTGCGCAAAGCTGTTACAACAGGCAGGCATCTTTTCGCCAACAAAAAGGATTCCAACACCATGCGCATCGAGACATTGGCCGTTCACGCAGGCTATTCGCCCGACCCGACCACCAAGGCTGCGGCCGTGCCCATCTACCAAACGGTGGCCTACGCCTTTGACAGCGCGCAGCATGGCGCGGACCTGTTTGACCTGAAGGTGCCGGGCAATATCTACACCCGCATCATGAACCCGACCACCGATGTGCTGGAAAAGCGCGTGGCCGCGCTCGAAGGCGGCATTGCCGCGCTGGCGCTGGCATCGGGCATGGCGGCGATCACCGCAGCCATCCAGACCCTGGCGGAAGCGGGCGACAACATCGTCTCGGCCAGCACCTTGTATGGCGGCACCTACAACCTGTTTGCCCATACCTTTCCGCAGCAAGGCATCGAGGTCCGCTTTGCCGATCCGCGCGACCCGGCCAGCTTTGGCGCCTTGATCGACGACAAGACCAAGGCCGTATTCATCGAGTCCATCGGCAACCCCTTGGGCAATGTGACCGACATCCGCGCACTGGCCGATGTGGCCCACCGTCACGGCGTGCCGCTGATCGTGGACAACACCGTGCCCTCGCCCTATCTGCTGCGCCCCATCGAGCATGGTGCCGACATTGTCGTGCACTCGCTCACCAAGTACCTGGGCGGCCATGGCACCAGCGTCGGCGGTGCGATTGTCGATAGCGGCAAGTTCCCCTGGGCGGAGCACAAGGCGCGCTTCAAGCGCCTCAACGAGCCCGATGTGAGCTACCACGGCGTGGTCTACACCGAAGCGCTGGGCCCAGCGGCCTACATCGGCCGCGCGCGCGTGGTGCCGCTGCGCAATATGGGCGCGGCCATTTCGCCGCAGAACGCCTTCCAGATCCTGCAAGGCATCGAGACTCTGGCGCTGCGCATGGACCGCATCTGCGAGAACACCCAGAAGATTGCCGAGGCCCTGCAAAAGCACCCCAAGGTGGCCTGGGTGCGCTATGCCGGCCTGCCTGAGCACCCGGACCATGCCACCCTGCAAAAGCAGTCGGGCGGCCGCGCCTCGGGCATTCTGTCGTTCAGCCTCAATGCCGCTGATGGCGAAGGCCGCGCCGCCGGTGCCCGCTTTCTGGATGCGCTGCAGCTGTTCACCCGCCTGGTCAATATTGGCGATGCCAAATCGCTGGCCACGCACCCGGCCTCCACCACGCACCGCCAGCTGGACAGCAGCGAGCTGGAAAAAGCCGGTGTGAGCGAAGGCATGGTGCGCCTGTCCGTCGGCATCGAGCATGTCGATGACCTGCTGGCCGATCTGGAGCAGGCGCTGGCCAAGGTCTGAGGGCCCTTCGCGCATAAAAAAGAGCCGCTTGCGATAAGCGGCTCAATCACAGTGCTCTTTGATCTGCGGACGGCTTCAGAGCCCGTTTAGAAGCGGTAGCCCACGCCCACGCCCAGCAACCAAGGATCGACCTTGAAGGTTCCCACCTTGGTGCCTGCCGAGCGCACATCGGTCTTGATGTAGACCTTCTTCACATCGACGTTGATCGACCAGTGCTTGTCCAGCATGTAGTCAAAACCGATCTGCAGCGCCGGGCCAAAGTTGTTCTTCTTGATCGATGGATCCAGCGCAGCCTCTACCGCAGGTGCAAAGTTCACGTTCGAGAAGCGCGTGTAGTTCACACCGGCGCCCAGGTAAGGCTTGAAGGCGCCCATATTGGTGAAGTGGTACTGCGCCAGCAGGCTGGGCGGCAGGTGCTTGAGGGTGCCAATCTTGGCGCCATCAGAGCGCAGGTCGTGCTTTTGCGGGTAGGTCAGCACCAGCTCGGCCGCGATATTGGGCGTGAAGAAGTAGCTCACATCCACTTCGGGAATCGTCTTGTCATTGATCGACAGACCCAGGCCGGTGGAGTCCTTGTTGGCGCTGTCCAGATGCACCGCGCGCACACGCACTTGCCAGGGGCTTTGCGCCTCTTGCGCCATCGCGGCGCCCGACACCATTGCACATACAGCCGCCGCTGCCAACATCATTTTTTTCATCGTCATTGCCCTCGCTGCGATCTTGCTCGCATGGATTGAAAAGTAGCTGAACCGAGCCTGCATCTGCACGCACCAACCGGCGCCAAACGCCTTATTGGAAGGCTGCAGATCCGTCTCTGCGGTCCATGCCTTGCATCTTCTTCCTCTGCGCGCCAGGGGGCCCTGACCCAGATCAACGAGACAAAACAAGCGATAAAAAAAAGGTTCATCGAGGAATACCGGGGAACGCGGCGCGGATCTTGAGAAAGAAGTAGTCCTCATCTCGATATCCGTAGGCGCGGCGCTTGAT
>NZ_SOAL01000035.1 GCF_004364775.1 Comamonas sp. JUb58 | reverse complement strand
GCTGAGGCAAACTACTGGCGGCACGTTGCCCAAACTGTGCAGGCTGACACCTGTACTTCAACTAACTAGCCTCCACCAAAACCGGTGTGATTCAGTTTCAGCCGGACCGTACCGGTGCATGGCCCGAAGTTGAGCGCTGAGAATTTTGAGGCTGAAATCGCACAACTGATCCGCGAGGTCACTGAGCTCAATGATCGCCAAGAGAAGCTCAGAAGTGACGCCGTTCGTGAACAGGAGTTGCTGACCAGTCTGGACCATCAGATTCGCATGGCCGACGAGGCACTGAAGGCTTACAACAGTGACGCGGCATGGATTCGGAATGGAGGAGGCAAGCCGCTCGTTTGTCCCACATGCCACGCTGAACACGAAAAGCCGTTCCTAGATTTGTTGCGGTTTGCAGAGGATGCGCGCGTCCTGCGCGAGCTAGCCGCACGCCTTCGCGACGATGCCTCCACTGTCCGTGCTCGATGTCAAAAGGCGTTCCGCGACTTGGCTACGCTCAACGAAAGCTATCTTGGGATATCTCGGATGCTGGACACCAAAAAGGGCGAACTCAAGTTCCGCGATGTGGTGGGAGGTATCGGTGCGGAAAGCGCCTTGGCTGCCTTTGACGCCGAACGCCAGCAGCTCCAGGGAGCCATTGACGAAGCTGTGTTAGCCGTTGACAAGCTTGACGAGACAATGAAGGAACTCCGAGCCATCAAGCGGACGAAAGCGATACTTTCCGACTTCAGAGACTTCTACGCTGCAGGCCGGGTTGCACTCAAGCTTCCTTCCATTGACGTCTCAAAGATGAAGCTTGCAGGGCGGCCCGACCTCTCGGGTAGCGGAGGTCCACGCTCCTTACTTGCCTACTACGCGGCGATTTGGCGCACGGCGCACGGCTCTAACGCTACGTACGATATTCCGGTGGTCATCGATTCGCCCAACCAGCAGGCGCAAGATGACATAAATCTTCCCGCAGTGCTCGAGTTCATTGCAAAGGACTTGCCGGACGATATCCAGCTTATCGTAGGCCTTGAGACGAGCACACAATTTCCGTTCGATTACGAGCTACACCTTGAGAGGAAATACTCGGTCCTCATCGAGGAAGAATGGGACATCACCTATGGCATGGTTGAGCCCTTGCTTCAAGCAATGTACGCCAACTTGTTGGCTCAACCAGCCAGCGTGACGCAGGAATCGCGTGCAAGTGGTGCCTAATTTAACGAGGAAGTTGCCCGCGCAGTCAGCCCCCTCAGCACGTTAATACACACTCAGTTGCGTAGCTGGAATGACAGCTACCGCTGCATACCTATCCATCGCCAGCAGCACGCCATCCGACCCATCTTTACGCCTGTCGCACCAGAGGAACAACCTCAGCGCCTAAACGCAGCCGGTCAAGGTAATCTGCCCACATCTGGACTTGGTCGTACCGCTTTTTTAGATACTGAGTCCGGTTATAGCTGCGCCCGTTGGAGTCTTTGACCGCGTGAGCCAGATTGGCTTCGATGGCCAAAGGATCAAGATCCAGCTGGTCAACCAGCATGGTCCGAGCGCTGGCACGAAAACCATGCCATGACTGCTCCGTTCCAAACCCTAGCGAATACAGAGCACTGCGAACAGAGTTATCGGACATCGGCCTTTCATGGTCACGCTGTCCTGGGAAAACATAAATGCCACGCCCCGTAAAAGCTTGCAGGTTTCGCAACAGCTCTACAGCCTGCGTCGGTAGCGGAACCACATGGGGCTCTCCCTGTTCCTTTTCAACCTTTGTGCGCTTCATCTTCATGCTGGGAATTGTCCAAAGCGCGGCATCAAGGTCCACTTCTGCCCATTCCATCGTGCGAAGGTTTCCAGGACGTTGGTATAGCAAAGGTGCCAGCAAAAGCGCCGTACGCACTGTGTGACTGCCTTTGTAGACATGCATTGCGCGCAGCAATTCACCAAAACGCTTTGGCTCAACAATTGCGGGGAAGTTTGTTCCCCGGTACGGAGTCAATCGGTTCTTCAATCCGACCGTGATATCACGCTGGGTGTTCCCCGCTGTAGGCAACCAGTAGCGCCAAATCTGACGACACAGCATCAGGGCACGATCCGCCGTTTCCAAAGCACCACGTTCTTCAATTTTTTGCAGCGTCGCAAGCAGCTCCATTGGCTCAATACTGGCCATTTGCCGCTCACCAATCCACGGGAACAGATCACGCTCCAATTGGCGCTTAGTGCGCCCCGCGTGGGTATCGCTCCATTGATCAACCTGCCTACCATGCCATTCGAGAGCAATGGCCTGAAAGGTATCTCCACCACTTCGGGAGCCCTTCAGTTTTTCAAGCTTGCGTTCTTGAACAGGATCAACACCATCTGCCTTTTTTAACTTGGCGATATCGCGAGCTTTACGCGCATCAGCCAGGCTCTGAGCAGGATAGCTGCCCAGCGCCATCCGCCCTTCCTTGCCATCAAAGTACGTTTTCCAGAACCAGCGCTTGGAACCCGATGGACTTACCTCCAGGTAAAGGCCAAGCGAGTCGGTGAAGCGCGCTCGCTTCTTATCAGGTGGGCAGGTGGCGTTCTTGCATTGTTTGTCAGTCAACATGTCCAAGGCTCCAAGCGGGAAACAGGAAAACCGGGGAACAAACCCCGTTACGCACACTTTACAGTGTTTTGTTCCCCGATTCGTTCCCCGGTCAGCACTTGGCAGCCATAGGACATCATTGGACTATATTAGATTACAAACCATTGATTTCACAGAGAAAAAAGGCGTTCACTGGACTTCAGTGAACGCCTTTGGACAGTGTAATGGTGGAGCTGGCGGGAATTGAACCCGCGTCCGTCAGCCTTCGTCGAGCAGATCTACATGTTTAGTGTTCTGGTTTGAATCTCGCCTGCAAAGCCGCGCAGACACACGCTGCATTGCAAGCCAGTACCCTTAGATCTTGCCATCTACCAAGGTACCCGGTAGACGGCCAGCTGATGTAAATTCCCTTGCAGCCGGGAGGTATTGCTACCCCCTTGCCCAGCCCATCAACATACTGTTGCAAGGCTCACCGGATTTAAGCGGCGAGTGCGAAACGTTCGTCGTTTGCAGTTAGTTTTTTGAACGGAGATTTACGAGCGTCATTCAAGCTCGACATGCACCACACCGATCCCGAACCCACGTCGAAACCAGGACAGCCCCATGGCACCTATTTTAGGCCAGATTCAGACGTTTCAAGAGCTCGTGTGGAGAATTGATGACATCGTCGGCCTCCCAGTGCGCGACTGACTGCTTTTCGCCCAGGTAGCCGTACACAGCGGCGACGGTATGCATACCTGCAGCCTTGCCCGCGATGATGTCGCGCTCGTCGTCGCCCACATAGACGCAGTCCTGCGGATCCACGCCGATGCGGCGTGCTGCTTCAAACAGCGGCTCGGGATGGGGCTTGGCATGCGGCGTGGTGTCGCCACTCACGACGGCACCGGCGCTGGCAAACAAGGCCATCTGGCGCGACAGCGGCTCGGTAAAGCGCTTGGACTTGTTGGTCACCACACCCCAGTGCAGCTGGCGCGCCACAATGCTGGCGAGCATGTCGGACACGCCATCGAACACGGTCGTGTCCTGCGTCATGCGGCGCTCGTAATTCTGGAAGAACTCTTCGCGCATCGTGGGGAACTCGGCATCCTCGGGCTGCATGCCAAAGGCCACGCGCAACATACCGCGAGCCCCAGATCCGGCAAACGGCCGGTAGTCGGCCATCGGCAAGGATGGCAAGCCCCGTGCTACCCGCATCTGGTCTGCAGCGGCACCCAGGTCGGGGGCGCTGTCAATCAAGGTTCCGTCCAGGTCGAACAGAATGGCACGTATCGATCTTTGCATCAGCCGGGCTTTCGGGTAGCGATCATGTAGTTGACACTGGTGTCTTCATTGAGCCAGTAGCGCTGCGTCAAGGGATTGAACTGCAGGCCCTTGCTGTGCTGCTGCACCAGGCCGGCGCTGCGGCAGTAGTGGGCCAGTTCTGATGGACGGATGAACTTGGCAAACTCATGCGTGCCCTTGGGCAGCATCTGCAGAATGTATTCGGCGCCCACAATCGCCAGCGCAAAAGCCTTGGCATTGCGGTTGATGGTCGAGAAGAACACCCAACCACCCGGCTTGACCAGGTCATGGCAGGCCTGGACCACCGATGCCGGATCGGGCACGTGCTCGAGCATCTCCATGCAGGTGACGGTATCGAAGCTCTCAGGCTGCAACTGTGCCAAAGTCTCGACAGCAATCTCCTGGTAGTTGATATTGGGGGTTTGCGCCTCCAGCGCATGGAGCTGGGCCACACGCAACGCCTTGGTGGCCAGGTCGATTCCGGTCACGGTAGCGCCTTTGCGCGCCATCGAATCACTCAGAATGCCGCCGCCGCAGCCCACATCCAGCACCTTCTGGCCATTCAAGGGGCTGAGGGCATTGATCCACTCCAATCGCAGTGGATTGATCTGGTGCAAGGGTTTGAAGTCACTGTCCGGATCCCACCAGTGCATGGCGAGTTCGGAAAACTTGGCCAATTCGGCCGGATCGGCATTCACAGTCTGGTTCATGGCCTGATTGTCCACCATCTGCAGGCGCATTCAGGCATAAAAAAAGCCCCACGAATGGGGCTTTTTTGCGCAGGGGCAGAAGAATTACTTCTGGGTGCCCACCACTTCGATTTCCACGCGACGGTTCTTGGCGCGGCCAGCTGCAGTCTTGTTGTCTGCCACTGGTTGCTTTTCGCCCTTGCCTTCGGTGTACACGCGGCTCTTGTCGATGCCCTTGGACACCAGGTAAGCCTTCACAGCTTCAGCGCGACGCACGGACAGCTTTTGGTTGTAAGCATCGGAACCGATGGAGTCGGTGTGACCCACAGCGATGATCACTTCCAGGTTGATGTTCTTCACCTTGGAAGCCACATCGTCCAGCTTAGCCTTGCCTTCTGGCTTCAGCACCGACTTGTCGAAGTCGAAGAATGCGTCAGCAGCGTAGGTGATCTTCTGGGTCGAGGCCACAGGAGGAGCCACTGGAGCAGGTGCAGGAGCAGCTGGAGCAACAGCAGGTGCTGGTGCGGGTGCAGGAGCAGCCTTCACCAGGGCACCGTCGCAGCCTTCAGCAGCGGTAGCAGGGGTCCAGTTAGCATCGCGCCAGCACAGTTCGTTGGTACCGTTCTTCCAGACCAACTCACCGCTGCCGTTTTGCCAGTTGTCAACTACATTGCCGCCGTCAGCAGCCTTAATTTGTGCTCCAGCGGCGGTTGCAAGCGCTGCAGAGGCAAACAACATCGCCACTTTGTTCAGTTTCTTCATGGTTCTCCTCTTGGGGAAAAAGCCGCAGCCGCGCTGCGAATCAAGACGTCGTCAGTGACCATCACCAAAAACGTTCTTACTTATTGTGCCATAGGCGTACCGGATCGCCATAGTTATCTGTAGCGCCAACGGTAAGACAAAAGCGCATTGGGCCTAGAATGTTGCCGACATGCAACATCACCTTGCGCCTAAAATGCCTCTTGTACTTCGTCACCCTATGCCAGCACTATGACCCAGTTTGCTAAAGAAACATTGCCGATCAGCCTGGAAGAGGAAATGCGCCGCAGCTACCTCGATTACGCGATGAGCGTGATCGTCGGCCGTGCCCTGCCAGATGCCCGCGACGGCATGAAACCGGTGCACCGCCGGGTTCTCTATGCGATGCATGAGCTGAACAACGATTGGAACCGCCCTTATAAGAAGAGCGCCCGTATCGTCGGTGACGTGATTGGTAAGTACCACCCGCACGGTGACAGCGCGGTGTACGACACCATCGTGCGTATGGCCCAGGATTTCTCGCTGCGCCACATGCTCGTCGATGGCCAGGGCAACTTCGGTTCGGTCGATGGTGACAGTGCCGCGGCCATGCGTTATACCGAAATCCGCCTGTCCAAGATCGCCCACGAGATGCTGGCCGATATTGACAAGGAAACCGTCGATTTCGGCCCCAACTACGACGGCTCCGAAAGCGAACCGTTGGTGCTGCCAGCGCGCGTACCCAATTTGCTGATCAATGGATCGGCCGGTATTGCGGTGGGTATGGCCACCAATATTCCACCGCACAATTTGAATGAAGTGGTGGATGCCTGCCTGCACATGCTGCACCACCCCGATGCCAGCGTCGATGACCTGATGGAGATCGTGCCTGCGCCTGATTTCCCCACGGCCGGCATCATCTACGGCATCAATGGCGTCAAGGAAGGTTATCGCACCGGACGCGGCAAGGTGGTGATGCGCGCCAGGGTCCACTTCGAGGATATCGACAAGGGCCAGCGCCAGTCGATCATCGTCGATGAGCTGCCCTACCAGGTCAACAAGAAGACCTTGCAGGAGCGCATGGCCGAGCTGGTGCATGAGAAGAAGATCGAAGGCATCAGCCACATCCAGGACGAGTCGGACAAGTCCGGCATGCGCCTGGTGATCGAGCTCAAGCGCGGTGAAGTCCCCGAAGTGGTGCTGAACAATCTGTACAAGCAAACCCAGTTGCAAGACACCTTCGGCATGAACATGGTGGCGCTGGTCAATGGCCAGCCCAAGCTCTGTAATCTGAAGGATCTGATCAAGGTCTTCCTGGAGCACCGCCGCGAAGTGGTCACCCGCCGCACGGTCTATGAACTGCGCAAGGCCCGCGATCGCGGCCACGTGCTCGAAGGCCTGGCTGTGGCACTGGCCAACATTGATGACTTCATTGCCATCATCCGCAACGCCCCCACCCCACCGGTGGCCAAGGCCGAGCTGATGACCAAGAGCTGGGACAGCAAGCTGGTGCGCGAGATGCTCACCCGCACGCGCTCCGACGGCGGCGTGGTCAGCGCCGACGACTACCGCCCCGAAGGCCTGGAGGTCGAATTTGGCATGCAGCAGGACGGCCTCTACCGTCTGTCCGAAACGCAGGCGCAAGAAATTCTGCAGATGCGTCTGCAGCGCCTGACCGGACTGGAACAAGACAAGATCGTGGCCGAGTACAAGGACATCATGGCCTTGATCGAAGACCTGCTCGACATCCTGTCCAAGCCCGAACGCGTCTCCACCATCATTGGCGAAGAGCTGGTCACCATCAAGACCGAGTTCGGCCAGACCAAGCTGGGCGCACGCCGCAGCCAGGTGGAATACAGCGCGCAGGACCTGTCCACCGAAGACCTGATCACCCCGACCGACATGGTGGTGACCTTGTCGCACACCGGCTATATCAAGAGCCAGCCGCTGAGCGAGTACCGCTCGCAAAAGCGTGGCGGGCGCGGCAAGCAGGCCACCGCGACCAAGGAAGACGACTGGATCGACCAGCTCTTCATCGCCAATACGCACGACTACCTGCTGTGCTTCTCCAACCGGGGCCGTTTGTACTGGCTCAAGGTTTGGGAAGTGCCTGCCGGCTCGCGCGGCTCACGTGGCCGCCCCATCGTCAACATGTTCCCATTGCAGGACGACGAGAAGATCAACGTGGTGCTGCCGCTGACCGGTGAGTACCGCAGCTTCCCGGCCGATCACTATGTATTCATGGCCACCCGCATGGGCACGGTCAAGAAGACCTCGCTGGACGAGTTCAGCAACCCGCGCAAGGCCGGCATCATCGCCGTGGGCCTGGACGATGGCGATGTGCTGATTGGCGCCGCGCTGACCGAAGGCCGCCACGATGTGATGCTGTTCAGCGATGGCGGCAAGGCCGTGCGCTTTGACGAAAACGATGTGCGCCCGATGGGCCGCAATGCACGCGGCGTGCGCGGCATGAATATCGACGACAGCCAGAACCTGATTGCCATGCTGGTGGCCGAGCAGCACCCAGCCGAGGTCGAAGCCCGCAAAGCCAAGGATGCACTCGACAACCTGCAGATCCGCGACAAGGAACTGCAAGACGCCCAGGCGCCAGCGGCCGATATCGACGCGCTGCGCCAGCAGATTGACCAGGCACGCGCCGCACTGGAAGCCGCCGACCTGGCCGCCATCACCGCCTTGGGCGAGCAGCCCCGCGAAACCTTGCACAGTGTGCTGACCGCGACCGAAAACGGCTACGGCAAGCGCACCTCGATCGTCGAGTACACGCGCCACGGCCGTGGCACCAAGGGCATGATCGCGATCCAGCAATCGGAACGCAACGGCAAGGTGGTCGCCGCCACCCTGGTGAGCCCAGATGACCAGATCATGCTGATCACCGACACCGGCGTGCTGGTGCGCACCCGGGTGGCCGAGATCCGCGAGATGGGCCGTGCCACGCAGGGCGTGACCTTGATCGGGCTGGATGCGGGCGCCAAGCTGAGCGGCCTGCAGCGCATTGTCGAAAACGATGCACAGGCGGACGAGAACGCCGACGCGGCCGATGGCGCAGAAGCGGCGGATGGCAACGACCTCCAGAACCCCGCAGACGGCTCCTAAGCCCCGACAGAAAAAGCCATGTTGCGACATGGCTTTTTCCTGCCCGTTTACGCTCTCATTTCTATAGCTATCACTGCTCGCTGCGCGAGCCAACAAGGCCTTCCATGCAACGCCCCTACAACTTTTCGGCCGGCCCGGCCGCCATCCCCGAAGACGTGCTGCAGCAAGCAGCCAGCGAGATGCTGGACTGGCGCGGCAGCGGCATGAGCGTGATGGAGATGAGCCACCGGGGCAAGGAATTCATCTCGATCTGCGAGAAAGCCGAGGCCGACTTCCGCCAGTTGCTGGCCGTGCCCAAGAACTTCCACATCCTGTTCATGCAAGGGGGTGGTCTGGCGGAGAACGCCATCGTGCCGCTGAATCTGTCGCAGGGCGGTGCGGTGGATTTTGTCGTGACCGGCAGCTGGAGCCAGAAGTCGACCAAGGAAGCGGCCAAGTTCTGCAACGCGGCCGTGGCCGCCACGGACGAAGCCCAGGGCTTTACCCACATCCCCGACCCCGCCAGCTGGAAGCTGCGCAGCGATGCGCGCTATGTGCACATCTGTAGCAACGAAACCATCAACGGCGTGGAGTTCCAGCAGCTACCCGACCTGGCCAGCCTGGGCTGCCAGGCGCCGCTGGTGATCGACTTCTCGTCGCATGTGGCATCGCGCAGCGTGGACTGGAGCCGCGTCGGCCTGGCCTTTGGTGGTGCGCAGAAGAACCTGGGCCCGGCGGGCCTGACCCTGGTGGTGGTGCGCGATGACCTGCTGGGCCACGCAATGGCCATGTGCCCCAGCGCCTTCAACTACCGCCTGGTCGCCGACAACCAATCGATGTACAACACGCCGCCCACCTGGGGCATCTACATCGCCGGCCTGACCTTTGAATGGATTCTGCGCCAGCAAGAAGGCGCTGCCAGCGGCGTTGCCGCGCTGGAAGCCCGCAACACCGCCAAGGCCGAGCTGCTCTACCAGACCATCGATGGCTCGCAGCTCTACGAGAACCGCGTGGCACGCGACTGCCGCTCGCGCATGAATGTGCCCTTCTTCCTCAAGGACGAATCGCGCAACCAGGCTTTCCTCGACGGCGCCAAGGCGCGCGGTCTGCTGCAGCTCAAGGGCCACAAGTCCGTGGGCGGCATGCGTGCCAGCATCTACAACGCCATGCCGCTGGCAGGCGTGCAGGCGCTGGTGGACTATATGCAAAGTTTTGAAAAACAGGGCTGATCCGCAACGCCCCGGTTTTGTCCGGGAAACACTCTTACGTTATTCTTACCGGTTGGCAGCCTCCTTGGGAGCTGCCCGCACCGCACATCCAGGCCACCATGAGCACTTCACCCCAAGCGTCCCCCGAACTCGCCGCGCTGCGCGTCCAGATTGACAATCTCGACACGCAACTGCTGACCTTGCTGAACCAGCGCGCCCTGGTTGCCGAGCGGGTGGGCGAGCTGAAAAAACGCGAAGGCACGCCCTTCTTCCGCCCGGACCGGGTCGCCCAGGTCATCCAGAAGATTGAAAACGCCAACCCTGGCCCGCTGAAGGCCGCCCATGTTTCAGCCATCTGGCGCGAGATCATGTCCGCCTGCCTGGCGCTGGAATCGCCCCAGCGCGTCGCCATCCTGGGCCCGGCCGGCACCTTCTGCGAAGAAGCGGCCATCCAGTACTTCGGCGGCGCTGCCGACATCAAGTACTGCAACAGTTTTGAAGAGGTCTTCCATTCCACTGCCGCAGGCAGCGCCCAGTTTGGTGTGGTTGGGGTGGAGAACTCGAACGAAGGCGTGGTCACCCGTTCGCTGGACATGTTCCTGCACACGCCCTGCCATGTGGTGGGCGAGGTGAGCCTGCTGATCCGCCACAACCTGATGCGCACGACCAATTCGCTCGAAGGCATTGAGGTCGTGGCCGCCCACCCCCAGGCGCTGGCACAATGCCAGGGCTGGCTGTCCAAGCACCTGCCCCATGCCGAGCGCCGCCCGGTCGAGAGCAACGCAGAAGGCGCGCGCCTGGCCGCCCTGCACCCCAACATGGCCGGCATCGCCGGTGAGCGCGCCGCCCAGCAATACGGCCTGCACATCATCAGCCACGCCATCCAGGACGACGCCTACAACCGTACGCGCTTTGCCATCATCTGCCTGCCCCACACCTTGGCCACGCCGGAGCCCAGTGGCAAGGACTGCACCAGCCTGGTCGTCTCGGTGCCCAACCGCCCCGGCGCCGTGCATGAGCTGCTGATGCCGCTGAGCAAGCATGGCGTGTCGATGACGCGCTTCGAATCCCGCCCGGCCCGTACCGGCCAGTGGGAATACTATTTCTATATTGATCTGGACGGCCACCCGTCGCAGCCCCATGTGGCCAAGGCCCTGGAAGAGCTGCGCGGGCTGTGTGCGTTCTACAAGGTGCTCGGCGCCTACCCTGTCGGGAGTTGAATCGGTGAAAAAGTTTGAACATATGGCGCTGATCGGCTGCGGGCTGATGGGCGGCTCATTTGCCCTCGCAGCCAAACGGGCGGGGCTGGTCAAACGCATTGTCGGCTACAGCAAGTCGCCATCCACCACCAGCCGCGCGCGCCAGATGGGCGTCATCGATGAAGAGGCCAGCTCGGCCCTGCAAGCCGTCTCGGGCGCCGATCTGGTGCTGCTGGCCATCCCGGTCGCATCGACCGAGTCCACCCTGGCCAACATCAAGCACCTGATCAATCCCGACACCCTGGTGATGGATGTGGGCTCGACCAAGATGGATGTGGTGGCTGCTGCGCGCCGCGCGCTGCGCGACCGCTTTGGCTGCTTTGTGCCGGCCCACCCGATCACCGGCAAGGAAGTCTTCGGCGTGGACCATGCCGACGTCAACCTCTACCGCGATGCCCAGGTGGTGCTCACCCCGACCGAGCTGACCAAGGTGGCCCAACTGCGCCAGGCCGAAGCCATCTGGAAAGCCATTGGCACCCATGTGACCAGCATGGCGCCCGAGCAGCATGATGCCGCGCTGGCCGCCAGCAGCCATGCCCCGCACCTGGTGGCCATGGCCTATATCAACTCGCTGCTGTCGCAAGACGGCGCGCACCGCATGCTGTCGCTGGCCGGCCCGGGCTTTCGTGATTTCACCCGCATTGCTGCGGCCGAGCCGCAGATGTGGCGTGACATCTTCCTGGCCAACCGCAGCGAGATCCTCAAGCAGATCCAGTCCTTGCAGCACATGCTGGGCAGCTACGAGGCGGCGCTGATGAGCGATGACCAGCCGGCACTGGAGCAGTTGCTGCGCGAAGCCAGCAGCACCCGCGCGCAGTGGAAGCAAGGCAAGCTCTACACGCCCGAGTCACTCTCCAAGCACAAAACCACCGTTTGATCCGCACAGCACCCACACTGGCCCAGCCGGTGGACGGATAATAGCGAGTGGCGCTGCCTGGTACCGGGCAGCGCCACCTTCTTTTTGCGACGACCGCGCCGCCTGCGCCGCAGGCCTGGCGCCAAACCCCACAGCAGAGCCCCGCCATGTTCTCCACTGCATTTCTCGATATTCCCGCCTTGCAAAGCGCCCATGGTGAAGTGCAGCTGCCCGGCTCCAAGAGCATCTCCAACCGCGTATTGCTGCTGGCCGCGCTGAGCGCGGGCACCACCACCATCCATGACCTACTGGACTCCGACGACACCCAGGTGATGCTGCGTGCACTGGAGCAACTGGGCTGCGCCGTGGTGCGCAGCACCGATCCGGCCCACCTCAACAGCTACCACATCACCGGCATTGCCGGCCAGTTGGCACCAGCGCTGGCGGCCCGCAGCACCGCGCTGTTCCTGGGCAATGCCGGCACTGCGATGCGGCCACTGACCGCTGCACTGGCCTTGCTGGGCGGCCACTTCGAGATGAGCGGCGTGCCCCGCATGCACGAGCGCCCCATCGGCGACCTGGTCGATGCACTGCGCCAGCTGGGCTGCCAGATCGACTACCTGGGCAACGACGGCTTTCCGCCGCTGCGCATCCAGCCGGTGACGGCT
This sequence comes from Comamonas sp. JUb58, assembly GCF_004364775.1. Lineage (GTDB taxonomy): Bacteria > Pseudomonadota > Gammaproteobacteria > Burkholderiales > Burkholderiaceae_C > Comamonas. The sequence goes on along the minus strand of NZ_SOAL01000035.1, from coordinate 10,346 downwards.
GCGCAGCTGCAGCTGAACACGCCCATCACCGTGCGCGGCGATGTCTCCAGCCAGTTCCTGACCGCCTTGCTGATGGCCCTGCCCTTGGTGGCCACGCGCCAGGACATCGTCATTGAAGTGGCGGGCGAGCTGATCTCCAAGCCCTATATCCATATCACGCTGGAGCTGCTCAAGCGCTTTGGCATCCAGATCAAAAACGAGCAGTGGCAGCGCTTTACCGTGCTGGCCGGCAGCCGTTACCAGTCCCCGCATGAGATCCATGTCGAGGCCGATGCCTCGTCGGCCAGCTACTTCATCGCGCTGGGCGCCATCGCTGCCAGCAAGGGCAGCAAGCCCAATGCGCAGGGTGGCACCTCCAGCGTGGACCGGGTCGTCAAGGTGATGGGCGTGGGCGCGCAATCGATCCAGGGCGACATCCGCTTTGTCGATGCGGCACGTGCGATGGGCGCCGCCATCACCAGCGGCCCCAACTGGCTGGAGATCCGCCGGGGTGCCTGGCCCCTGCAGGCCATCGACATGGACTGCAACCACATCCCCGATGCGGCGATGACCCTGGCCGCGATGGCGCTGTATGCCAATGGCACCACCACCTTGCGCAATATCGCCAGCTGGCGCGTCAAGGAAACCGACCGCCTGGCGGCGATGGCCATCGAGCTGCGCAAGCTTGGCGCTGTGGTGGAGGAAGGCGCAGATTATCTGACCATCACCCCGCCCGCCAATCGCGAGGCCTGGAAGCCCGCCAGCATCCACACCTATGACGACCACCGCGTGGCCATGTGCTTCTCGCTGGCCGCCTTCAACCCCGCCGGCCTGCCGGTGCGCATTGAAGACCCCAAGTGCGTGGCCAAGACCTTCCCCGGCTACTTCGAGGCCATGTTCTCGGCTGTGCAGGCCGTGCCCGGCTCGATTCCGGTGATCTGCATCGACGGGCCCACCGCCTCGGGCAAGGGCACGGTGGCATCGGCCGTGGCCGAGCAACTGGGCTACCACCTGCTCGACTCGGGCGCGCTCTACCGCATCACCGGCCTGGCCGCCACGCGCGCCGGCATCCCGATCGATGTCCAGCATGCCGGCCAGATTGCCGCACTGATTTCGCAGATGGACATCCAGTTTGGTGCCGACCAGCGCGTGCGCCTCGATGGCGAGGACATCAGCCTGGCCATCCGCAGTGAAGAAGCGGGCATGAACGCCTCCTTGGTGTCGGCCCTGCCCGCCGTGCGCCAGGCGCTGGTGCAGGCCCAGCATGATTTTCGCCAGCTGCCCGGCCTGGTGGCCGATGGCCGCGACATGGGCACGGTGATTTTCCCGCTCGCCCCTTTGAAGGTCTATCTGACCGCCAGCGCAGCCAAGCGCGCCGAGCGCCGCCATAAACAGTTGATTGAAAAAGGAATACCGGCTACAATAGCCGACCTTCGTGCTGACTTGGAGGCTCGCGATGCGCGCGACATGAACCGCGCCACCGCCCCCTTGCATGCAGCGCAGGATGCATTCTTGCTGGACAACTCCGAGATGAGCGTGGACAACGCGGTCGCTCAGGTGCTGTCCTGGTGGGAAAAGCGACAGCCGTTTGGCAAAGAACAGGCCTGAAGCGCCCCGCGCGCCTCGCACCTGCCTTTGGCGGCGGTGTTACCCGCCCCTGCAGCCTTCTACTGGTGGATCTAGCCGCCATGGGTTGCCGGGTTGTTTAACTTTGAACCCCGTGGTGTCACAACCACACAACCTGCACGGCCAGCCATAAAAACGTCAGCAATAGTGCTGCCGGAAACCTGCCCGTGTCTAAGGAAATACATGTCTGAATCTTTTGCCGCCCTTTTTGAAGAGTCGTTGACACGCACCGAAATGCGTCCTGGCGAAGTGATCACTGCTGAAGTCGTGCGCGTTGAGCACAACTTCGTGGTGGTGAACGCCGGCCTGAAGTCCGAAGCCTATGTGCCAATCGACGAATTCAAGAACGACCAGGGCGAAATCGAAGTCCAAGTGGGTGACTTCGTGTCCGTGGCCATCGGTTCCATCGAAAACGGCTACGGCGACACCATTCTGTCGCGCGACACCGCCAAGCGTCTGGCTTCCTGGCTGGCCCTGGAAAAGGCGCTGGAATCGGGCGAATTCGTGACCGGTACCACCTCCGGCAAGGTCAAGGGCGGTCTGACCGTTCTGGTCAACGGCATCCGTGCCTTCCTGCCAGGCTCGCTGATCGACACCCGTCCGATCAAGGACCTGACCCCTTACGAAAACAAGACCCTGGAATTCAAGGTCATCAAGCTGGACCGCAAGCGCAACAACGTGGTGCTGAGCCGCCGCGCTGTGGTGGAAGCCTCGATGGGCGAAGAGCGCGCCAAGCTGATGGAAACCCTCAAGGAAGGTTCCATCGTTCAAGGCGTGGTCAAGAACATCACCGAATACGGTGCGTTCGTGGACCTGGGCGGTATCGACGGCCTGCTGCACATCACCGACATGGCATGGCGCCGCGTGCGTCACCCATCCGAAGTGGTGACCGCTGGCCAGGAAATCACTGCCAAGATCCTGAAGTTCGACACCGAAAAGAACCGTGTCTCGCTGGGTCTGAAGCAAATGGGCGACGATCCATGGATGGGCGTGTCGCGCCGTTATCCATCGAGCACCCGTCTGTTCGGCAAGGTCACCAACATTGCTGACTACGGCGCGTTCGTGGAACTGGAACCAGGCATCGAAGGTCTGGTGCACGTGTCCGAAATGGACTGGACCAACAAGAACGTTGCTCCTTCCAAGCTCGTGACCCTGGGCGACGAAGTCGAAGTCATGGTTCTGGAAATCGACGAAGACAAGCGTCGTATCTCCCTGGGCATGAAGCAGTGCAAGGCCAACCCATGGCAAGAATTCGCGCAGAACACCAAGCGTGGTGACCGCGTGAAGGGCCCGATCAAGTCGATCACCGACTTCGGCGTGTTCGTGGGCCTGGCCTCCGGCATCGACGGTCTGGTTCACCTGTCTGACCTGTCGTGGAACGAAACCGGCGAAGCCGCGGTTCGTAACTACAAGAAGGGCCAGGAAGTGGAAGCCATCGTGCTGGCAGTGGACGTGGACCGTGAGCGTATCTCGTTGGGCATCAAGCAGCTCGACAGCGATGCATTCACCACGTTCGCTACCGTGAACGACAAGGGCCAGATCGTGACCGGCAAGGTCAAGTCTGTGGATGCCAAGGGCGCTGAAATCGACCTGGGCGACGACATCGTCGGCTACCTGCGTGCTTCCGAAATTTCGGTGGACCGCGTGGAAGACGCTCGTTCCGTGCTCAAGGAAGGTGATGAAGTTACCGCCGTGGTGACCAATGTGGATCGCAAGAGCCGCAGCATCTCCCTGTCCATCAAGCAGAAGGACCACGCTGAACAGCAAGAAACCATGGCTTCGCTGTCGCAGCAATCGTCCAAGGAAAATGCTGGTACCACCAGCCTGGGCGCACTGCTGCGCGCCAAGCTGGACGCCGACAAGTAATTGACGGCTCCGCTACCGGCTCATGCCTTGCCAGCCTTGGTATAGTCGGTAGCTTGCAGACAAGGTGGGCGCCCAGTGCGCCCACCAACGCTTTGACTATTTGATTCACGAAGATTCCACATTCGTATGACCCGATCCGATCTGATTGAAGAGCTTGCCGCTCGATTCCACCAGCTGACGCAGCGGGATGCGGAGCAGGCCGTCAAAACGATTCTGGAGGCCATCGAAGACTCGCTGGTACGCGGACAACGCATAGAGATCCGTGGCTTTGGCAGCTTCACCATCACCCACCGCCAACCCCGCCTGGGCCGCAACCCACGCAGCGGCGAAGCCGTGCAGGTGCCCGCAAAGCGCGTCACCCACTTCAAGCCAGGCAAGGCCTTGCGCGAATCGGTGGACGACCCCAGCAACATCCTGACCTCGACCGCCAGCCCCAAGAACAACGACGAATAAAGCGCCGGCTGAACCACCCGAATGGCCCATCTGCCCCTGGCAGTTAGAAGCCAAACCAACGAACGCTCCCTTGAGGAGCGTTTTTTATGCCCGCCATTCCCCACGCTGCAGTGATGTCACCGAGGTACCTGTGCAGCCTGCTGTGGATCGGCGCCAGCGCTATGCTGGGCTATTCCACCATCGCCCTATGCCGCAGCAAGCCCTACCCGGCCGCCAGAGCCACGATTTGGATCAAGACCTGGCCCAGCACCCCAACCGACGCCAATGGCTGCAGGGCCTGGGCGCCCTGGGCTTGGCCGCCCAGTTGCCGGCCATCGCGCAGGCAGGCAGCGATGCGCCGCTGGCCATGGCTCCTTGGCCAGTCTCGGAGCAGCTGTTTGGCCTGGGCGTTGCCAGTGGCGAGCCCGATGCCAGCAGCGTGGTGCTGTGGACGCGGCTGCTGCCCAGCGCCAACACGCCCTTGCTGCGCCCCGTGGAAGTGCACTGGGAACTGGCCCATGACACGCAGTTCCGCCAGATCCTGCGCCAGGGCGAGGCCATGGCCAGCCCAGACGGCGGCCACAGCGTGCATGTGCTGGCCCAGGGCCTGGAGGCCGACCGCTGGTACTACTACCGCTTTCACTGCCAGGGCCAGACCAGTGCCACAGGCCGCACCCGCACCGCGCCGGCCGCCGGTGCGGCGGTGGCCCGGCTGCGCCTGGTCTATGCCTCCTGCCAGCGCTGGGAGCATGGCTACTACGCCGCCTGGCGCCATGCGCGCGAGGACGATCCTGACCTGGTGGTCTTTCTGGGCGACTACATCTACGAGTACGCCACGCCCGCTTCCGCTGCCAAACAGAAGAGCAGCCAGCTCGCACGCCTGCATCCGCTGGCCCACGCCGTCAGCCTGCAGGATTACCGCGACCGCTATGCGCTGCACAAGAGCGACCCGGACCTGCAGGCCATGCATGCGCACTGCCCCTGGCTGGTGACCTGGGACGACCACGAGGTGGAGGACAACTATGTGGGCGACTATGGCGTGGGCAAGACCCAGGCCTTTATCGCCAAGCGCATGGCCGCCTACCAGGCGTTTTACGAGAACATGCCGCTGCGCGCATCGGTGGCCTGCAAACGGGCCGGCCTGGCCCTGCCCCCTGCCCACACACCGCTGTACCGCCAGCAAAGCTGGGGCGCCTTGGCCGATATGTGGGTGCTGGATGCGCGCCAGTACCGCGATGCCCAGGCCTGCCGCGCAGTGACTGAAAAAAGCCCGGCCTCCGTCAAGGCCGCTGACTGCGCCGACCTGGCACGCAGCAGCCGCAGCTTTCTGGGCTGGGAGCAAGAGCGCTGGCTGGCCGCCCAGTTGGCAGGCAACAGCGCGGCCAAGCCCGGGAGCCGGCGCTGGAGCGTGATTTGCCAACAAACCCTGTTTGCCGCGCGCCACTTTGCCAGTGGCCGCACCAGCGCCGATACCTGGGATGGCTACCCCGCCGCGCGCCAGCGGCTGCTGCGCGCAGTGGATGAGGCGCAGCTGCGCAACACCGTGCTGCTGGGGGGCGACATCCACCAGAACTATGTCTGCCGCATCCAGGATCCGGAGAGCGCCACCTCAGACCGCGTGCTGGCCAGCGAATTCTGTGGCACCTCGATCAGCTCGCACTCCGGCACCACCCAGTCCCGGGTCGATGCCATCGTCGCCCACAATCCCCATGTCTTGCTGGCCCGCTGCGATGAACGCGGCTATGGGCTTTGCGATATCACGCCCAAGCTCTGGACCACCCAGCTGCGCGTCATCCACCAACCCCAGTACGCCAACAGCGGCGCACACACCTTGGCCCGCTTTGTGGTGGAGGACCAGGTGGCCGGGCCGCAATGGGCCTGATCCTGGCTGCGATCCCTTAGTCCACGTGTCCAACATTCTGCAACGCCCTTGCGGCGCTGTCCGCTACGCCTGTCGCGGCAAAGCGGTTAGCATGCCAGACATTGCCGCCACAACAAGGAGATCGCCATGCCACGACTGTCCCCGGGGTCCCGCACCCACCGCCCGCATCTGCGGCCTTCCAGCGCCACGGCCGGCCGCTGGTCGCTGTCTCTGGCAGCAGTGGCCACGGCGGCCTTGCTGGCTGCCTGCAGCAGCCAGCCCCAACTGCAGTACCAGCCCCCGATGGCCTCTGACCAACCCGAAGGCAGCTCCGGCTGGACCGATAAACCCGGCTGGGCGACCGAGCAGTACGCGGTAGCCGCTGCCAACCCTTTGGCCACCGATGCCGGCTACCAGGTGCTGCAAGCGGGCGGCTCGGCCATTGACGCGGCCATTGCCGTGCAACTGGTGCTGGGCCTGGTCGAGCCGCAATCGAGCGGCATCGGGGGCGGCGCCTTCTTGCTGCATGCCCAAGGCAGCAAGGTGGAGGCCTATGACGGCCGCGAGGTCGCACCGATGGCGGCCGATGAGAACCTGTTCATGCGTGATGGCAAGCCCATGGCTTTCCATGATGCCGTCGTCGGGGGTCGCTCGGTAGGAGTGCCCGGCGCTATCCGCATGCTGGAGATGGCGCACAAAGAACACGGCAAACTGCCCTGGGCCAGCTTGTTTGAGCCGGCAATCCGCCTCGCCAGCGATGGCTTCAAGGTCAGTGCGCGCCTCAACGCCTTGACCGCACAGGAAAAGTTTCTCGGCCAGGACCCCGTCGCCAGCGGCTATTTTCTGGATGCCCATGGCAAGCCCTGGCCGGTGGGCCATCTGCTGAAGAACCCCGAATACGCTGCGGTGCTGCGCGACATCGCCCAGCATGGCTCCAAGGCGCTGCTGGAAGGCCCGGTGGCCGAGGCCATGGTGCGCAAGGTGCAAGGCCATGCCACCAACCCCGGCAAGCTCAGCATGGCCGACCTGGCGGCCTACCAGCCGGTCAAGCGCCAGGCACTGTGCAGCGATTACTCGCCCAGCGCCGCTGGTGCGCCGGCCAGCCAGCCGGCATCCACCCGCAGCTACCGGCTCTGCGGCTTTCCGCCGCCCAGCTCGGGCGGCATTGCGGTGGCGCAAATCCTGGGCATCATGGCCAATACGCCTGCCGGGCAGATGGGCCTGGGCGCCGATGGCCTGCCCAGCGCCGACTGGCTGCACCTCTATGCCGAGGCCTCGCGCCTGGCCTTTGCCGACCGCAACCAGTATGTGGCCGACCCGGCCTTCGTCGGCGCACCCGCCGGTGACTGGTCGAGCATGCTTCGCCCCGACTACCTGGCCCAGCGCGCCCGCCTGATCGGCGCGCGCAGCATGCAGCAAGCCCAGCCCGGCCAACCCGGCAGCGTCAAGATGGCCTATGCCAGCCAGCCCTACCAGCAGGAATACGGCACCAGCCACATCAGCATCGTGGACCGCTACGGCAATGCGATCGCGATGACCACGACCATCGAAGACCAGTTTGGCTCGCGCCAGATGGTCAACACCGGTCGCGGCCTGGCCGGCGGCTTTCTGCTCAACAACGAGCTGACCGATTTCAGCCTGGCACCCCGCGATGCGCAGGGCCAGCCCATCGCCAACCGAGTCGAGCCCGGCAAGCGCCCTCGCTCATCGATGGCGCCCACCCTCGTGTTTGACAAGGCCACCGACCGCCTGGTGATCAGCGCCGGCAGCCCCGGCGGCGCCTGGATCATCCACTACACCACCAAGACCTTGTACGGCATGCTCAACTGGGGCCTGATGCCGCAGCAGGCCATCAACCTGCCCAACTTTGGCAGCCTCAACGGCCCCACCGTGCTGGAGGAAAAGCGCTTCCCCGCCGCCACCGTGCAAGCCTTGCAAGCGCGCGGTGCCGAGGTGAAAGAGCAAAACCTGACCAGCGGCCTGCAGGCCATTTCGCGCGGCGAGGCGCATGGCAAATCCTGGTGGTTTGGCGGTGCCGATCCGCGCCGCGAAGGCATTGTGATGGGCCAGTAGACAGCCCCGCGCACACCACCGACGAGCCGCTTGCGGCTCGTTTTTTATGGGCGCTGTCTTTGGGGGAAACGCCGCATTCCGCCTGGCATCCGCGTCATTTTCAGTTTCAAAAATGAATACCCATCTTGGTTTTTCTGGCTAAGATATTTCCACAAATTTAATCTATAACAACTCTATTATCCAATCCACTCACTGAATAGCAGATTTGTACCCAGCCATCATTTAGATAATAAAAAAATATATTACTCTACTCGATTCAAACCAAATGGCTGCCATTCACCTCAGGAAATACACCATGAAATCCATTGCGAAATTTTTATTGTTTCTAGGCCTGTCCTGGCTTCTCAGTGGCTGCATGAAGCCCGAAGCCCCAACTGGAAACACCAGCGCGGAAACCGACATTCGGCAGAAAGTCGCTGAGCTCTACGCCAAGCATGGAAAATCAAGCGATTCCCTCTATTCCCATGCCATCAGTGCAGACCTGTTTTCCGCCGACCTCCACCATTTATTGCAGCAGGCGCTGGCAGTAACCCGAGCCGATCAGGAGCGCATTGCCAAAAGCGAGCATCCGAGCGATAAACCAGCCATGCTCGAAGGCTCCATTGTCAGCAGCCTGTATGAAGGCCCGACCGGTTACAGCATCCAATCGATCGAGATCGCAGAAAGCACCCAGCCCCTGGGCGCGCAGGCCACCGTCAGGGTCACGCTGGAAAACACCAGCGTATCGCCCACAGCCAGTTGGACCGACTCGGTGGAGCTGGTCAATGCCTTCGACAGCGGCTGGCGGGTGGCCAATATCCGCTTTTCGCCAGAGATAGGGCATAGCAGCGACCTCGTCACGGACTTGCAGGCCTTTATTTCCGGCCAGCCCTGAAAGATGGGCAGCAAGCCAGCAACACCTGCTCACATAGCCAAGCCATGCAGCGTTGCCTGCGCTGCGGACCGCCCTCTACAATGCACGCTCCACAAAGCGTGCAACACCAACAAAAATAAACAAGCTGCACTTATCCAGTTTCATACCGCAGAGGGGAAAACATGAAAAAACTAGGCATCGGCATTGCCGCAGCTGTGGCCGTGCTGGCCGCAGGCGGCGCCACCACAGGCTATCTGGTCGGCAACAACATTGAAGAAGGGTTTGCCACCGCCGCCAAGGAGTGGAGCAAGCCGCCACTGCTGGTACAGGTGCAGGATTACCAGAAAGGTATTTTCTCGTCGACCGCCCAAACCCTGTGGACGGTGGATACCGGCGAAGAAAAGCTGCAGTTCACCGCCCAGCATGACATCAGCCACGGCCCGCTGCCGATTGCGCACCTGGCAGAAATCGTCTCCACCTTTGCGATCAACCCCGATGCGCCGCCCGAGTGGGTGGTAGCTTTCAAGGACAAGGCGCCACTGGTCTGGAAGAGCAAGGTGGGCTGGTCCAAGAGCACCCAGAACGAGGTGACATCGCCGGCGTTCAATGGCGAATTCGGTGCGGACAAGGTCGCCTTTGGCGGCTTCAAGTCGGACTTCGAGATGTCCTCCGATTTCAGCCGCATCAAGGGCGATGCATCGATGCCCAGCCTGCTGTTGCAGACCAAGCCCAGCGAAGAGGACGACGGCCAGGCCGCCGATATGCTGATGAGTGGCAACACCATGCGCTTTGACATGCACCAACCCAAGGGCCAGGAGTTCATGGTGGGCAGCATCGAGTGGGCGCTGGCCAGCCTCAAGGTCACACCCAAGAACGGCGAAGACCCGGCCGAGCTTGCCGAGCTAAAGCTGGTGGCCGATACCCAGTTGCAGGGTGAGGTGGTCAACACCACGATCAACTCGTCGATCAAATCCTTTGTGCAGAAGGACCACAAGATCGACGACATGGTGATGGACCTGGGCCTGCACAACCTGGATGCCGGCTGGCTGAACCAGTTCACCAAGGAATCGCAAAAGATCCAGGGCGATCCACAGGCCCTGCAGATGCTGCTGATGCAAGGCATGCAGCAGCTGCTGGCCCGCAAGCCGGAGCTGGAGTTCAAGCGCATCAGCTGGCGCACCGCCGAAGGCACGGCCGAGGTGGCAGCATCGCTGTCCTACCAGGGCGATGCCGGCAAGCCGCTCAACCCCATGACCGACTTCAAGGCGCTGCTGCGCCTCGACATGCCCAAGCCCGTGCTGCAGTCGCTCTACGCCAGCAAGGTACGCGAGACCTATGAGCTGGAGAACGAAGGCTCGGACGATATCGATGCCAAGCAGATCGACAGCGCCGTGAAGCAGGATGTGGATGCGCGCCTGGCCGGCTTGGTCGAAGCAGGCTTGCTGGTGGACAACAAGGACCGCGTGGCCAGCGAGCTGCAATGGGCCGATGGCAAGCTGCAAGCCAATGGCAAGCCGCTGGACCAAAACGGCATGATGGGCCTGCTGTCCGCGATGCCTTAAGAGCCGCTTGTATGCTTCAGGTGTCGGGGTGAGGGACTAGAGCCGCTATCGGCTGTTAGCGCAGACCGACCGTGTTAGACCCATCCCACCCCAC
>NZ_SOAL01000034.1 GCF_004364775.1 Comamonas sp. JUb58 | reverse complement strand
CGAGCACTTGTTCCTCCTGATTGCCGTTGAATCAGGCCTTAGGGTACTCAAGCGTTCGCCAGTCATCCACGGAATTCAGCGATGAACCTTTTTTTTATGGCGGCATCCGGTGCCTGAAAGCGGTCCATCGCCAAGACCTGGCGCGCCTGTAGCCTCACTTTTTCGCTGTCCTTGCAAGCTTTACACAAGCCTGCCTTGGCGGTTTTTGAGCGCCCGTCCACCCTGCGTTGGTGCAGGCCGCCGCCGCATGGTGCAGCAGCGCGCAGCCCTGGTGCATGGGCTGCCAAAAACCAGTCCTCCATGCACTGTGGCCGTGCATGGTTACCGGGTTAGCGCGTAATGGTTTTTACCCGCGAAGCCTGGCTTGCGCCCGCCCTCGAATTTCTTGTTTGCGCCGACTGGGCGATCACTTGATCATCGCTGCCAGATCAGAGCTTCTGATCCACACAGCTTGCATGATTCGGAGATACCAGATGGCAAAAAGCCAAGTCATACGCGCCGGGGCAGACATCGGCGGCACTTTCACAGATATCGCACTGGAGGTCGATGGCGTCCTGTTCAGCGAGAAGGTCCTGACGGACTATGAAAAACCCGAGCGCGCCATCGTCACCGGCCTCAAACAGGCAGCGGCCCAGGCCGGGATTGCGCCATCGCAGATCGGCACGGTGATCCACGGCACGACCTTGGCCACCAACTCGCTGATCGAGCGGCGCGGCGCCAGGACCGCCTTCATCACCAGCGAAGGTTTTCGCGATGTGATCGAGATGCGCAACGAAGGCCGCTTTGAGCAGTACGACCTGGCCATCCAGCTGCCCGCACCGCTGATTGCCCGCAACCACCGCTATACCGTGCGGGGCCGGCTCGATGCCAAGGGCCAGGAGCTGCAGCCGCTTGATGAGGCAGAGCTGCAGGACGTGATTGCACAGCTGCGCCGGGGTGAGTACGAAAGCGTGGCCGTAGGCCTGATGCACAGCTACAAGAACCCGGTCCATGAAAAGCGGGTGCGGGCGCTGATTGCCCAGGCGCTGCCCCAGCTGTCGGTGTCCATCTCCAGCGAGGTCTCGCCCCAGATCCGTGAGTTCGAGCGCTTCAACACCGTCTGCGCCAATGCCTATGTGAAGCCGCTGATGTCCTCCTACCTGCAGCGCCTGGCCCAGGCCTTGGTGGCAGAGGGCATGCACTGCCCGCTCTACCTGATCCACTCGGGCGGCGGGCTGATGTCGCTGGCCAATGCGGCCGAGTTCCCGGTGCGCCTGCTTGAATCCGGCCCGGCCGGCGGCGCCATCTATGCCAGCGACTTTGCGGCCAAGTATGGCCAGGACAAGGTCGTCTCCTTCGACATGGGTGGCACCACCGCCAAGATCTGCCTTATCGACCAGCATGTGCCCAAGACCGCGCGGGTGTTTGAAGTGGCGCGCAGCTACCGCTTCAAAAAGGGCAGCGGCATGCCGATCTCCATCCCCGTCATCGAGATGATCGAGATCGGCGCGGGTGGCGGCTCCATCGCCCATGTGGACGATATGCGCCAGGTGCGTGTGGGCCCGGAAAGCGCAGGCTCCGAGCCCGGGCCGGCCAGCTACGGACGCGGCGGCGCCCGCCCCACGGTGACGGATGCCGATCTGCTGCTGCACAAGCTTGACCCCGCAAGGTTTGCCGGCGGCAGCATGCGGCTCGATATGCCCGCAGCTGAGAATGCCATGGCCGCCCATGTGGGCGAGGCCCAAGGCCTGGATGCCGTACGCGCAGCCTACGCGGTGGCCGAAGTGGTGGACGAGAACATGGCCAATGCTGCGCGCATGCATGCGGTGGAATCCGGCCAGGACCTGGAGGCCTACACGATGATCGCCTACGGTGGCGCAGCGCCGCTGCATGCGGTGCGGCTCTGCGAAAAGCTTGGCATCCAGCGCCTGCTGATCCCCACCGGCGCCGGCGTGGGCTCGGCCATCGGCTTCTTGCGCGCGCCCTTTGCCTATGAGTCGCTGCGCAGCTCGGTGATGCGCATGAGCCAGTTCGATGGCGAGGCCGTCAACCAGATGCTGCGCGAGATGGAAGTCGAGGTGAGCGCCTTCTTGCAGGACACCGGCTACGGCGGTGAGACGGTCAAGGAACTGCGCGCCTTCATGCGTTACTGCGGCCAGGGCTGGGAGATCCCCGTCTCGGTGCCCGTGCAGCACTTTGGTCTGGACAGCGTGCCCGCGCTCAACGCGGCCTTTGTGCAGAACTATGTGGCCTTGTTCGGCCACGCGATCGACGGCCTCGACATCGAGGTGGTGAGTTGGGCACTGTCCTTGCGTTCCAAGACCTTGCCCCCGGCCCAGGCGGCGTTGCAGCAGGGCGGTACGCCCCAAAAGGGTGCCGGCACGGTGCTGGACCGCCGCGAGGTATTCGACGGCAAACAAGGCCAGTTTTATGCCTGCGACATCTATGAGCGCCTGAGCCTGCCCCGGGGCCAGGCCGTGCCCGGCCCGGTGGTAATCGTGGAAAAAGAGACCTCGACCTATGTCAGCCCCGGCTTCAAGGTCGTGCTGCAGTCGGATGACTGCATGCTTGTGGAACGCATGGACAGCGGAGTGTGATCATGGCAAACAATACAGACGTTCATTACCAAATCATGTGGAACCGCCTGATCTCGGTGGTGGAGGAGCAGGCGGTCACCTTGATCCGCACCGCCTTTTGCACCAGCGTGCGGGAGGCGGGCGACTTGTCGGCCGGCGTGTTCGACAAACAGGGCCGTATGATGGCCCAGGCCGTCACTGGCACCCCCGGCCATGTGAACTCGATGGCCGAGTCGGTCGCGCATTTTGCCAAGCGCTTTGAGCGCAGCAGCTTTCAAGATGGCGATGTGCTGGTCACCAACGACCCCTGGCTGGGCACCGGCCACCTGCACGACATCACCGTCGTCACCCCGGTGTTTTATGGCCGCGACGGCCACAGCGAGCACATCGGCTACTTTGCCGCCACCGCCCATGTGGTGGACATCGGCGGGCGCGGCTTTGGCCCGGATGGCAGCGATGTCTACGAGGAGGGCCTGTGCATTCCGCCGATGAAGTTCTTCCGCGCCGGCGCGCTGAATGAGGACCTGATCGAGATCCTGCGCAACAACGTGCGTGAGCGCGACCAGGTGATTGGTGACTTCCATTCGCTGGCCGTCTGCAATGCCACTGGCATGCGCCGCCTCAAGGGCATGCTGGCCGAGTTTGAACTGCGCGACTTGGAAGACCTGGCTGGCTTCATCTTTGAGAACAGCCAGCGCGCCACCCGCGAGCGCATCGCCGCCTTGCCCGATGGCACCCAGCGCTATGCGATGACCGTCGACGGCTATGAAAAGCCCATCGAGCTGGTGGTGGCCGTGGAGATTGCGGCCGACAAGCTGCGCGCCGACTTTGCCGGCACCTCGGACCCCAGCCGCTACGGCATCAATGTGCCGCTGACCTACACCAAGGCCTATGCCTCCTATGCGCTCAAATGCGCGATTGCGCCGGAGATCCCCAACAACTGGGGTTCGCTGGAGCCCTTTGAGATCAGCGCGCCGGAGGACTGTATCCTCAATGCCCACCGCCCGCGCCCGGTGTCCGTGCGCCATGTCATCGGCCATCTGATCCCCGATGTGGTGCTGGGCGCGCTGCAGCCCATTTGCCAGGGTGAGATCCCGGCCGAAGGGGCCAGCTCGCTGTGGAACCTGCAGATGCGCTTCAAGGGCATCACCCAGGCCACACGCAACCAGCAGCACGAGATCCTGATGTTCAACACTGGCGGTACCGGTGCGCGCCCCTCCAGCGATGGCCTGAGCGCCACCGCCTTCCCCAGCGGGGTGCAGGCCATGTCGGTCGAGGTGACCGAGAGCATCGGCCCCATCATCATCTGGCGCAAGGAACTGCGCCCCAACTCGGGCGGCGCCGGCCGCTGGCGGGGCGGCCTGGGCCAGCGCATCGAGGTAGGCTCGGCCGAGGGCTTTGAGTTTGACCTGAACGCCATGTTTGACCGCGTGCATTTTGCGGCCCGGGGCCACAACGGCGGCCAAAGCGGCGCGCTGGGCCAGGTCTCGCTGGACGACGGCACCACCTTGCGCGGCAAGGGAAAGCAGCAGATCCCGGCCGGGCGCCGTCTGATTCTGGACTTGCCCGGCGGCGGCGGCAACGGCGATGCGGCCCAGCGCCCGGCAGCGCTGGTGCAGCGCGACGTGGCCTATGGCTACATCAGCGCCGAGCAAGCCCAATGCGATTACGCCCAGGCGGCACCACGGACCCCGGCCTGATCGCCTGAAGCCGGCCAGCGGCGCGCCCGCTGGCCCTTCAAGCGCGCTGGCCCGCTTTTCTTTTTCTCCCTCAGCAGGACACCAAGGACTCCCGATGCGCACACAAAATCCTACGGCAGATGGCTTTGCCGCCCCCAGTGCCAGCCTTTCGGACTGGCCGTCTCCCTCATCGACGGTCGCGCCGCGCACGGTGCAGTCCAAAGAACTCAACCGCGTGGTGCTGGCCTCGGTGGTAGGCAGCTTTGTCGAGTGGTTCGAGTTTTCCGTCTACGGCTACCTGGCAGCGGTGCTGGGCAAGGTCTTCTTTGCCACCAGCTCGCCCACGATGCAGGTTACGGCCTCCTGGGCGGCCTTTGCCATTGCCTTTTTTGCCCGGCCCATCGGCGGCATCTTCTTTGGCTCGCTGGGCGACAAGTACGGCCGAAAGCGCGTGCTGACCATCACCATCATCATGATGGCCATCTCCACCTTCCTGATCGGTGTGCTGCCGGGCTATGCCAGCATCGGCATCGCCGCGCCCTTGCTGCTGATCGTGCTGCGCCTGATGCAGGGCCTGTCCGCCGGGGGCGAGGCCAGTGGCGCCGCCATCTTTGTGGCCGAGTACTGCCGGGACCGCAACCGCACCTTGCTCACCAGCTGGGTCGAGGTGGGTTGCATGGCCGGCTTCTTCTTTGGTGCCTCGGTCTCGGCCATCCTGACGGTGTTCTTCAGCGCCGACCAGATCCTCGACTGGGCCTGGCGCATTCCGTTTCTGATCGCGCTGCCGCTGGGCGCCATTGGCCTCTACATCCGCAAGTACCTGGAAGAGACCCCCACCTTTGTCGCGATGAAGCAGCAGCATGACGCACTGGCCCAGGCGAGCTGGAAGGTGCTGTTCGCCACCCACAAGAAAGAGCTGTTCCAGTCGGCCGGCATCATCATCGTGACCAATGTCACCTTGTTCACTGTCGTCACCTACATCCCGACCTACTTTGTCAGCGCGCTGCATGTGGATGTGGCCACCGGCCTCAAGCTGTCCCTGGGCCCGCAGCTCTTTCTGGTGGTGATGATTCCCCTCATGGGCATGCTGGCCGACAAGCTCAGCCGCAAGACCATGATGACCGCCGCCAGCCTGGCCATCGCGGTGCTGGCCGTGCCGTGCTTTCACCTGCTGCTCGAAGGCAGCACCGCCGCCAAGATCTCGTCCTTGATGGTGCTGAACTTCTGTCTGGCCATGCTGCTGGGCAGCATCTACTCGATCATCCCGTCGATGTTCCACACCAGTGTGCGCTTCAAGGGCATGGCGCTGAGCTACAACGTGGCCGTGGCCATGTTTGCCGGCACCGCGCCGATGATCAACTCCTGGCTGATCGCCCGCACCGGCAACCCAGTCGTGCCTGCCTACTACCTGATCGGCGCGGCGATCATCGGCCTCATCGCCCTGGTCAGCAGCCGGGACCGTACCGGTCTGCCGATGCATGGTGATCCAGTGCAGTAAGCCCTTGCGCTGTGGAGCGCTCTGGACCCCGAACGCATCCCTTCCGGATGCGTTTTTTTATGCATCAGTGGAGCAGGGCGCCGCAGGCAAGAACGCGGGCGTACCGGCCCGCTGGGCGCCGGGCTGCGACCTATAATCGTCGGCAGCCCGGGCCTTCGTCCTTCCTGCCCGGCGCCCCTCCATGAAATACAAGCTACCGCCCCTGCAGCCGCTGCGCGTGTTCGAGTCCGTCTACCGCCACGGCTCCATCCGCAAGGCGGCAGATGAACTGTGCCTGACCCCGCAGGCCGCCAGCCAGCAACTCAAGCAGCTGGAGGGCGCGCTGGAGGTGCAGTTGTTCGAGCGCGGTACCCGTGGCCTGCTGGCCAGCGCCGAGGCCCAAACGCTGTACCACTATGTGGAGCAGGGCCTGGATGCGCTGAGCCAGGGCCTGGAGGCGGTGCGCGCCCACCACAACGATGCGCAGTTCCATATCCAGGTCAGCCCTTACTTTGCGACCCAGTACCTGATCCGCTCGCTGCCCTCGTTCACCAAGGACTACCCGGCACTCGATCTGCGCATCTCCATCGGCGTGGAGCTGCCGTCCTTCGATACCAGCGATCTGGATGCTGCCATCGTCTGGGGCTACGGCGGGGTGGACCATCTGGATGAAACGCCGCTGCTCGAAGACCTCAAGGTCGTCGTCGCCACGCCCCAGCTGCTGGCCGAGCACCCGGTGGAGACCGCGCAGGATCTGGCACACCACCGCTTGATATCCCCGCTGACGCACAACAGCCTGTGGCAGGACATCTATGCCATGCTGGGCCTGCAGCCGGGCGACAAGCATGTCAGTCCCATGTTGCTGCACACCCATGATGCAATGCTGCAGGCCGTTCTCAGCGGGCAGGGCGTGGGCCTGCTGTCCTATGTCGATGCGCTCAGCTACATCCACAGCGGCAAGCTGCTCGCGCCCTTTGGGCCGGAGCTGCTGCGCCAACTGCCGATGGACCGAACACCCAAGTTCCACCTCTACACCCGGCGGGGCGGGGGCGAGCGACCGATCCAGGCGAGTTTTCGGCAATGGCTGCTGGGCAAACTCGCCAGCAGCGACTTTATTGGCTATGCCTCGCGCCTGCCGCAGGGCGGATCCGCGATCTCCGCCAGCGCTGTATCGCCCAGCTGACACAGCCCGTTACGGAATGGCGCCGCAGCGGCTGGCGGCTGGTACACTGGCTGCGCTTTGAAAAAAGCCTATCTACAGGTGCTTGTATTGCACAAGTGAAACGGGAACAAGGTCGGGAGTGCGCTCCCCCATGCCTTGGCTGCCCCCGCAACGGTAGACAGGAAAACAGTAGCCGATGCGGCCCGCTTCCACGCGGGCCCAGTCACTGGGATTGAGAGAGTGTCACTGCCTGCCAGGCAATCAGACGCCCGCGCCCTGGGAAGACCGGTTACTGGGTCGGCGCACCAGCGCCGCACCGCCTGTAAGCCCGGAGACCGGCCTGTTCATAGTCGTAGTGTGTCCTGGGCGCTTTGCCTGGGCGTGCTCTCTCAACTGTCTGCGGGGTGTGGACGGCGGTTCGGCGCGCGACCCCGTCCTTGGGGCCACTGCGTGCAGTGCAGCCCCCGCATCAGGCAGTTAGCGCCTTTTGTTGAAATGACTGCAGTTCCTTTTCCGAAAAACCGGCTCCTGGCAGCCGGACGGCTTTCCTCCTCCTTGCGCCTGGTTGGCAGCTCCTGTGTTTTGTGTTTGCCTGCCTTGGGCATGGCGGTGGCCCATGCACAAGAGGCATCGCTGCCCGAAGTGGTGGTGACCGACAAGAGCAGCGAGCCCAATGCGCTCAAGCTGCCATCCACCTCGGCCAGCAAGCTGGCCGTACCGCTGCAGGACCTGCCGGCCAGCGTCAGCTCGGTCTCGGCCGTGCAGATCCAGGAACGTGCCGACTATGAGGTGGTGGATGCCGTGGGCCGCAGCGTGGGCCTGAGCGTCAACGGCACGCCCGGCAACGGTGGCTTGTCGTTCTCTAGTCGTGGCTTTACCGGCGTCAATTCGGTGGGCGTGGCCGAAGACGGTCTGACCCTGGGTGTGGCCGCGGGCACCGTGGCCTATCCCAATTCCAGCTGGGGCTATGAGCGCTTTGATGTGCTGCGCGGACCCGCATCGCTGATGTATGGCAGCGGCACCATGGGCGCCACCGTGAACGCGGTGCGCAAGGAGCCCAGCCGCACTAGCTCGTCCGAAGTCTTGCTGGGCGCCGGCTCCAACGGCACGGCCCGTGCGGGCCTGGGCACCACCGGTGCACTGAGCGACAGCCTGAGCTACCGCCTGGATGTCTACGGTGATCGCACCGATGGCGAACGCCAACTGGGCAACAGCGACAGCAAGAAGCTGATGAGCGCCATCCGCTGGCAGGCCAACAGCGATCTGCGCCTGGACCTGAAGGCCGACGTCAGCGACCAGCGGCCTGAGCGCTACTTTGGCACCCCGGTGGTGGATGGCAAGCCGGTGGCGGCACTGCGCGACCGCAATTTCAACTTTCTCGACAGCGACATCCACTACAAGGACCAGCGCTACAAGCTGAAGGCCGAGTGGAACGTCAGCGACGCGCTGGTGCTGCGCAACGAGACCTACCACATGAAGGCCGACCGCCACTGGAAGAACATCGAAGGCTATGACTACGATGCCAGCACGCGCATGGTTCACCGCTACGACTACCTGGAGATCGGCCACGACCTGGAGCAAAGCGGCAACCGCCTGGGCGCCGTGTTCAAGCCCGGCCAGCATGAGATTGCGATGGGCTGGGATGTGTCGCAGGCCAAGTTCACCGCCCTCAACAGCTCGCCCTATAGCGGCGAATCCGATGTGCCGCTGAACGGTGGCACCAGTGGCTACTGGGACAGCCCGGACCCTTACAAGCCGCGCATGACTTCGCGCATCCGCCAGAACGCCTTCTACCTGGAAGACGCCTGGAAGCTGGGCGAGCAGTGGCTGCTGATGGCCGGCCTGCGCCGCGACCTGTATGACTTTGACCGCATGGACCTGCTGAGCCAGGCCCGTTTTGACAAGACCTTGGGCGGCACCTCCTGGCGCCTGGGCCTGACCCACAAGCTGGACCAGAACACCAGCGTGTACGCCCAGGTCAGCACCGGCCACGACCCGGTCACCAGCCTGCTGTCGCTGACCCAGTCGCAAACCGGCTTCACCCTGAGCAAGGGCCGCCAGGTGGAAGTGGGTATCAAGCAGCAGCTGCCCAATGACCAGGGCGAATGGACCCTGGCGGTCTTTGACATCCGCAAGAAGGACATCATCACCCGCGATCCGGACCGCCCAGCGCTGTCGATCCAGGGCGGCAAGCAGTCGTCCAAGGGTATCGAGCTGGCAGGCAGCTGGCGGGCGACCCAGTCCTGGCGCTTCGAGGGCAATCTGGCCTATGTGGATGCGCAGTTTGACGAGCTGCTCGAAGGCGCCACCGCCATTGACCGCGCTGGCAACCAGCCCGCCAATGTGCCGCGCTACACGGCCAATGCCTGGGCCCATTACCAGACCGGCGACTGGCGTGCTTCGCTGGGCCTGCGCCATGTTGCCAGCCGCTACACCAGCAATGCCAACACCGCGCAGCTGCCCGCCTACACGGTGGCCGATGCGGTACTGGGCTGGAACCTGAACCGCAGCACCACCTTGAACCTCGTTGGCCGCAACCTGACCAACAAGCGCTATGCTGCATCGTCCTACGGCTCGCAATGGCTGATGGGCAACGCCCGCAGCTTTGAGCTGATGGCCCATCTGCGTTTCTAAGCAAGGGAGAGGCATGAGCGTTAGCGCTTCCCGGCAAACTCTGCGTGCACTGGCGGCGGCGGCGGCCGCCGCCCTGGTGCTGGCCGGCTGTGACCAGCCTGCAGGCGAGCAGCCACCCAGCCGCCCAACCCAGGCAGCGGCCGTGCCGATGGCCGGCGCGGCGGCAGCAGTGCCAGCAGGCGATGCCCTAGCCGCCGGCCTGCGGGCTGTGCCGCTCGTGATCGATGTCTGCGGCCAGCCCCAGCGCTATGACAGGGTGCCGCAGCGCGCCATCACGCACGATGTCAACATCACCGAGATGTTCCTGTTTCTGGGCCTGGGGCCCAAGCTGGTCGGCTACTCGGGCATACCGTCGCGCAAGGAGATCAGCCCCGAGCTGATGGCCCAGCTGGCCCAGGTGCCCAAGCTGTCGTCGCAGGACATGAATCTGGAAAACATGCTGGAGGCCCGCGCCGACTTTGTGTTTGGCGGCTGGAGCTATGGCTTTCGTCCCGGCGGGGTCACGCCCGAGCTGCTGGCCAAGCATGGCGTGGCCAGCTATGTGCTGTCCGAGTCCTGCATCCATGTGCAAAAGCGCGAGCGTGTGGCGCTGGGCGACACCTTGGCGGACCTGCGCAATGTGGCGCGCATCTTTGACATCGAGCCCCAGGCGCAGCCGCAGATCGCCAAGCTGCAGGCCTCGATCGACCAGCTGGCCGCGCAGATGCAAGGCAACACCCAGCAACCGCGCGTCTTTGTGTTTGACAGTGGCGAGAAGATCCCCACCACGGTGGGCGGCTTTGGCATGCCACAGGCCATGATCGATGCTGCCGGCGGCAGCAATATCTTTGCCGACATCGCCAGCAACTGGCCCAAGGGCAACTGGGAGGATGTGATCACCCACGACCCCGAGTGGATCATCATCATCGACTACGGCCGGCCCAGTGCCCAGGGCAAGATCGATTTTCTGCGTGCCAAGCCGGAGCTGGCGGGGGTGTCTGCTATCCGCGAGCAGCGCTTTTTCGTCATCAGCTATGCCGAGGCCACACCAGGGCCGCGCAACGTGAATGTGGCGCAGCGCCTGGCTGCTGCCTTGCACCCGGATCGCCGCATCACCGTAGACCCGGTTCCCTGGCTGCCTGCGGCGGAGTCCAAGCAGTGAGCCATGCGCCCGGCTGCGACGGCCAGCATGATCGCCAGCGGCGCAAGCCCTGGTCTTTGGCGCTGTGCCTGTTGCTGCTGCTGGTCTTGCTGCTGGCCAGCGGGCTGGCCGCCATCACCTGGGGCTCGGCATCGCTGCATGCCTCCACCGTGTGGTCCGTCGTCAGCCAGCAGTTGCTGGGCGGCGGCTGGCAGCCAGATGCAGGGCAGGGCGGCATCAGCCAGCAGCATTACCAGATTGTCTGGATGGTGCGCATGCCCCGGGTGCTGCTGGCAGCGCTGGTGGGTGCCGGCTTGGCGGTGGTCGGCGTGGTGATGCAGGCCATGGTGCGCAACCCGCTGGCCGATCCCTATATGTTGGGCGTGTCCTCCGGCGCGTCAGTGGGTGCCGTCTCGGTGCTGGCCTATGGCAGCCTGGCGATGGCTGGCATCTATGCGATCACCGCAGGGG
Source organism: Comamonas sp. JUb58 (assembly GCF_004364775.1). Taxonomy (GTDB): domain Bacteria; phylum Pseudomonadota; class Gammaproteobacteria; order Burkholderiales; family Burkholderiaceae_C; genus Comamonas. The sequence goes on along the minus strand of NZ_SOAL01000034.1, from coordinate 11,605 downwards.
CCTTTATCGGCGCGCTGCTGGCCACGGCCCTGGTCTATGCGCTGGCCCAGCAGCAAGGGCGCCTGCATGCGACCCGGCTGATCCTGAGCGGCGTAGCCATTGGCTACATGCTGATGGGGCTGACCAGCCTGATAACGTTGACGGCCGGCCAGCGCGAGCTGGCCAATGCCTTGCTGACCTGGACCCTGGGCAGCCTGGCAGCGACCCAGTGGAGCGCTCTGGGCCTGCCCGCTGCCGTGCTGGGCCTGGGCCTGCTGTGGCTGCTGCTCTGCGCCCGCCAGCTCAATGCCTTGCTGATAGGCGACGAGGGCGCCGCCACCTTGGGGCTGAACACTGCCAGCCTGCGCCTGCAATTGTTTGTGGTGGTGTCCTTGCTGACGGGCACCATGGTGGCGGTCAGCGGTGCCATTGGCTTTGTCGGCCTGGTCATTCCCCATATCACCCGCATGCTGGTGGGCAGTGACCACCGCCGTGTTTTGCCCGTCAGCGCCTTGATGGGTGCGAGCTTTTTGGTGCTGGTCGATCTGGCGGCGCGCACCTGGTTTTCGCCCAGCGAGCTGCCGGTGGGCGTCATCACCTCGCTGATTGGCGGGCCCTTCTTTATCTGGATGCTGTGGCGCCGCACCACGGCGATCCCGGGAGGCAGCGCATGATGCTGACGGCCAAGCAACTGTCCTGGACCGCCGGCCACGGCGCCCAGGCCACGCAGATCGTGCGCCAGGCCAGCCTGCAGGTGGCGCAGGGCGAATGTGTCGGCCTGGTGGGCCCCAATGGCTGCGGCAAATCGACCTTAATGCGCATGCTCTACCGCGTGTTGCAGCCCGAGGCCGGCGGCCAGATAGAAATGCAGGGCCGCGACATCTGGCAGATGAGCGCCCGGCAGTTTGCGCAGCAGGCGGCGGTGCTGGGCCAGGATACCGGCCTGGGCTTTGACTGCACGGTGCAGGAGCTGGTGATGATGGGCCGCTTTCCGCACCAGTCGCGCTGGGCGCGCGACAGCGCCGAGGACAAGGCCATCGTCAGCGCCTGCCTGGCGCAGGTGCGGGCCAGCAACCTGGCCGACCATCCGCTGTCATCGCTCTCGGGTGGTGAGCGCCAACGGGTGCTGCTGGCCCGTGCGCTGGCCCAGCAGCCGCAGCTGCTGTTTCTGGACGAGCCCACCAACCACCTGGACATCCAGTTCCAGCTGGAGCTGCTCAGCCTGGTGCGCGCCTCGGGCTGCACCGTGCTGATCGTGGTGCATGACCTGAACCTGGCCGCGCAGTTCTGCGACCGCATCTATGTGATGCAGGCCGGCGCCATCGAAGCCGAAGGCACACCCGAGCAGGTGCTGACGCCAGCAACCATTGCACGGGTGTTCCAGGTCGAGGCGCTGGTGGACCGCCATCCGCGCCTAGACAAGGCGCGTGTGAGCTACTGGATGGACAAACCCCATGGCTAAGAAACCCGATGCCTTGTTGCTGCTGGGCCGGGGCGGACTGGGGTCTGCCGCCAAGAACGAGTTGCAGGCCTTGCTGCAGGCCTGCCAGCAGGCCGACCCGGGCCTGCCAATGCAGCTGGCCTTTGTGGACCGCAACCAGCCGGCCTTGCCCGAGGCGCTGGACAGTCTGTGCGCTGCGCTTGCGACTGCCGATCTGGCGCAGCTGACCATCGTCATCCAACCCACGATGGTGCCTGATGAGCCCGCACTGCGGCGCTGGCTGCAAAAGGTTGCCAGGCGCTGGCTGGCCAGCCAACCTGCGCATGCCCGGCCCCAGCTGGTATTTGCGCAGCCGCTGCTGCAGTGGGATGGCCTGGTGCCCGCCTTGCTGAACCACCTGGCGCTCGCTACCGCACAGCCGGATGTGGTGGCCGAGGAGGGCGAAGAGGGCTGGCAAAACGACCCGGTGGCCTGGAGCACCGTGCCCGCCCACCAGCGCCATGTGCTGTGGTGCATGGGGCCGCGCTGCGTGGCCAAGGGTGCCGCAGCGCTATGGCCCCGGCTCAGCCAGGCGGTGCAGGCCAGTGCGCCCCTCAAGCAGCAATTGCAGCTGCTGCAGACCAGCTGCCAGTACCCCTGCAACCAGGGGCCGCTGATGATTGTCTACCCCGATGGCGTCTGGTACGGCAACTTGGATGAAGACAGCCTGGTGCCGGTTCTCAAGAGCCATATCGACGGCAGCGAGGCCTGTGCGGCTCACCGGGTGCACACGCTCCAAGTGCTGCCGCCCAGCAGCGATACAGACCATTGAGCGCAGTGCGCTATTTGCACTGCAGCAGCGGATCAGCCGCAAAAATCTCCACCACCCAATCGACAAAGGCCCGCACCTTGGCACTCAAATGGGAGTTGGGCGGGTAGACCACATAGACCGGCAACAGCGGCTGGGTCCATTCCGGCAGGATCTGCACCAGCTCACCGTTCTTCAGGAACTCGCGCGCCTGGTAGCTGGTGATCTGGCCCACGCCCTGGCCGGTGAGCAAGCTGGTGGTATAGGCATTGGCCTCGTTGACGGCCAAGGTCGAGGGGCTGACAATCTCGACGATCTCGCCGTTGTGCTGGAACTCCAGCGGGTAGCGGCGCTGGGCCACGGGCGAGAAGAAAATCACACTGTTGTGGCCGTTTTCCAGATCGCGCGGATGCTGAGGCGTGCCGTGGCGCTGCAGGTAGGCGGGAGAGGCCATGGTCAAGAACTCCAGATTGCCCACGCGGCGCGCCACCAGCGACTGGTCGCTCAACTCGCCGCCCCGGATCACACAGTCCACATTGTCGGCAATCAGGTCCACGGTGCGGTCGGTCACGCCCAGGTCGATCTGGATATCGGGGTAACGCGCCTGGAAGGAGGCCAGCTGCGGAATGATCAGCATCCGGGCGATGGAGGTGCCGACATCCACCCGCAGGCGGCCGCGCGGCGTGGCGCGCACCTGGCTCATGCTGGCTTCGAGCTCATCGAAATCGCTCAGCAGCCGCACGGCACGGTCGTAGTAGGCGGCGCCATCGGTGGTCACCGTCACGCGGCGGGTGGTGCGGTTGAGCAGCTTGACCCGCAGCCGGTCTTCCAGCGCCTGCACATGCTTGGTCACACTGGCCTTGGGCAGCTGCAGCGAGGTGGCTGCGAGCGTGAATGTGCCCGACTCCACGACCCGCGCGAACACCCGCATTGCCTGTATCTGATCCATCTGCCTCTCCTTGCACTGTCGCGCACGCGCGCGCCAAAAGTAGGTGGATTCTCACACGCCAAAGATCATGCCATTGTTCCTGATTTGGAAATAGTGCGGCCATGATTTGCGGATTGATCGGCTGCGGCAACGCAACTACATTTACCCATGCCTACTTTCCACCGGGCTAGCTTATGTCTGACACCACCGTAAAAACCAGTTCACCGGCTCTTGACTTCATCGACACCGTCGCTCCGACGGCGTCGGGCGAGTCGGTGGCCGTGCGTCTGTACGGTAGCAAGGGCAAGTCTGGCGAGCCTTCGCCCTTGGTGCTGCATTTTCATGGCGGCGCTTTTGTCGAAGGCGATCTGGACAGCGGCTGCACCGTCGCGGGCCTGCTGGCAACAGCAGGGGCCCGTGTGGTGTCGGTGGCGTACCCGCTCTCACCTGAGCATCCATTTCCGCGTCCATTGGAGATCGGATATGAAATGCTCCAGTGGAGCTACAAACATCGCACACGCCTTGCCGGCAAAGGTGCGCCGATGTATGTGGCTGGTGAGGAGGCGGGCGCCAACCTGGCTGCCGGCGTGTGTCTGATGGCGCGTGATCAACGCCATCCGCCGCTGGCAGGGCAGATCCTGCTCTCACCCATGCTCAATCCCTGCGCCGGCACGGCATCGCTTCGCGCTGCCAATGGCGATGCGACGGAATGCAAATGGGCCGAGGGTTGGAGCAAGTTCCTGGGCTGCACCTATGACGGCGTCCATCCCTACGCGGTGCCTGCGATGGCACAGCGCCTGGCTGGTCTGCCGGCAACGCTCATCATGGTGGGCGACGAAGACCCGATGCACGATGAGGCACTGGCCTATGCCAGCCGCCTGCAGGCAGCCGGTCATCTGGTGCAGCAGCATGTATTCAAGGTCGCGCAACAGTGGCCCGATGCATTGCTGGAGCCCCGTGCTCCCGAGCCCTGTCCCTGTGCCGGGGCAGTGCTGGAACAACTGGCACTTTTCTTCGAGACATCCCGATGTCGGGCGCAAGCCTGATCCCCTGAACGAAGCGCAAGGCAAGAGCTGCGCCACTCTCCGGTAAAGCCCGGGGAGCGGCGGCGGGCGGCTGCGCCTTCACCACCCTTTAAAAACGCTTTCTCGCAACGCATTGCCGGATGGGCAAGGATTTTCTGTCGGCTTTTTTAGCCGCAGGGGAATGCCGTTGCCGCAAGAAACCTCAAAAACTATTCACGCACACATCAGGACTTGGCCATGAGCAACAACAAAACTTCTACTTCCCCTCAACGCCGCTGGTGGACGGCCATCGGTCTGGCAGCGGCCGTGGTGGCTGCAGGCGGCACGGCACTGGGCCTGCAAAGCTCGCACGCCAGCGCGCCGGCCGAGGCCGCCGCACCGCCCGCAATGCCCGTCTCCGTCGCCCAGGTGCTGCAGCAGGACGTGCAGCTGTGGGATGAATTCTCCGGCCGGCTCGAAGCCGTGCAGCGCGTGGATGTGCGCCCCCGTGTGGCCGGCGCGCTGCAGGCGGTGCACTTCAAGGAAGGTGCCCTGGTCAAGGCGGGTGATCTGCTCTTCACGGTGGACCCGGCCCCTTATGCCGCTGAGGTAGACCGTGCCGAAGCCCAGGTGGTGGCCGCGAAGGCGCGCATGGGCTATTCGCAAAGCGAAGCCGAGCGTGCCGCCCGTCTGTGGGAAGAGCGCGCCATTGCGCAAAAGGAACTGGACGAGCGCACCAACGCCCGCCGCGAAGCAGACGCCAACCTGCGCGCTGCCCAGGCCGCACTGCAGACGGCCAAGCTCAACCTGGGCTACACCCAGGTGCGCGCGCCGGTCGCAGGCAAGGTGGGCCGCATCGATGTGACCGTGGGCAACCTGGTCAGCGCCGGTGCCGGCGCGCCAGTGCTGACGACCCTGGTCTCCGTCAACCCCATGTACGCCAGCTTTGATGCCGACGAGCAGATCGTGACCAATGCGCTGCAAGGCCTGCGCCAGGGCAAGAGCGCCCGTGCGCTGATCGAGAGCATTCCCGTGCAGATGGGGGTGGGCACCAGCGGCGCTACGCCTTACAACGGCCACCTGCAACTGATTGACAACCAGGTGGATGCGCGCAGTGGCACGGTGCGGGTGCGTGCGGTGTTTGACAACGCCGACGGCGCACTGATGGCCGGCCAGTTTGCCCGCGTGCGCATGGGCCAGCCCCACAGCCAGCAGGCTCTGCTGATCAACGAGCGTGCCGTGGGCACGGACCAGAGCAAGAAGTTTGTGCTGGTGGTGGGCGAGGGCAACAAGGCCGAGTACCGCGAAGTGCAGCTGGGCGCACCGTTTGAAGGCCTGCGCTTGGTGACCTCGGGCCTGAAGGCCGGCGAGCGCATTGTGGTCAATGGCCTGCAGCGCGTGCGCCCCGGTGCCGTGGTGGCCCCGCGGGATGTGCCCATGTCCAACAAGTCAGAGCTCAAGGGCGATGCGCAGCAGGCAGCCAACGATGGCTCCAAGCCCGCAGCCTAAACCGATAACAAAAAAGCCAAGCGTATGAATCTATCCCGATTTTTCATCGACCGCCCGATCTTTGCGGGTGTGCTGTCGCTGCTGATCTTTCTGGCAGGGCTGATCGCCATGCGGGCCTTACCCATCTCGGAGTACCCCGAGGTGGTACCCCCCTCGGTGGTGGTGCGCGCCCAATACCCCGGTGCCAACCCCAAGGTGATCGCCGAAACCGTGGCCACGCCACTGGAAGAGTCCATCAACGGTGTCGAAGGCATGCTCTACATGGGCAGCCAGGCCACCACCGATGGCGTGATGACCCTGACCGTGACCTTCAAGCTGGGCACCGACCCGGACAAGGCGCAGCAGCTGGTGCAGAATCGCGTCTCGCAAGCCGAGCCGCGCCTGCCCGAAGAAGTGCGGCGCCTGGGTGTGACCACGGTCAAGAGTTCGCCGGACATCACCATGGTCGTCCATATGGTCTCGCCCAATGGCCGCTATGACATCGACTACCTGCGCAACTACGCCGTGCTCAACGTCAAGGACCGCCTCGCGCGCATCCAGGGCGTAGGCCAGGTGCAGATCTTTGGCGGTGGCGATTACTCGATGCGCGCCTGGCTGGACCCACAAAAGGTGGCGCAACGCGGCCTGTCGGCCAGCGATGTGGTGGCTGCCATCCGTGGCCAGAACGTGCAAGCCGCTGCCGGCGTGGTCGGCGCATCGCCGGGTCTGCCTGGTGTGGATACCCAGCTGTCGATCAATGCCCAAGGCCGTTTGTCCAGCACCGAAGAGTTTGGCGACATCATCGTCAAGACCGGCTCGGACGGTGCGGTGACGCGCCTGCGTGACATTGCCCGCCTGGAGCTGGGCGCGGCTGATTATTCGCTGCGCTCGCTGCTGAACAACGAACCCGCTGTGGGTATGGGCGTGTTCCAGGCCCCGGGCTCCAATGCGCTGGAGATCTCGGAAAACGTGCGCAACACCATGGCCGAGCTGCAAAAGAACATGCCTGAAGGCGTGGAGTTCCGCATTGCCTATGACCCGACCCAGTTCGTGCGTGCCTCCATCGACTCGGTGATCCACACCTTGCTCGAAGCCATCGCGCTGGTGGTGATCGTTGTGATTCTGTTCCTGCAGACCTGGCGCGCTTCCATCATCCCACTGCTGGCCGTGCCGGTGTCGGTGGTGGGTACCTTTGCGGTGCTGCATCTGCTGGGCTTCTCCATCAATGCGCTCAGTCTGTTCGGGCTGGTGTTAGCCATCGGTATCGTCGTCGATGATGCGATCGTCGTGGTCGAGAACGTGGAGCGGAACATTGAAGCCGGGCTGAGCCCCCGCGAGGCCACCTACCAGGCCATGCGTGAAGTCTCGGGCCCCATCATTGCGATTGCACTGGTGCTGGTCGCCGTGTTTGTGCCGCTGGCCTTTATCAGCGGCCTGACGGGCCAGTTCTACAAGCAGTTTGCGGTGACGATTGCCATCTCCACGGTGATCTCGGCCATCAACTCGCTGACCCTGTCGCCTGCACTGGCTGCTCTGCTGCTCCGGGGCCATGACGAGCCCAAGGATGCGCTGACCCGTGGCATGGACCGCGTGCTGGGTGGCTTCTTCCGCCGCTTCAATGCCGTGTTCCACCGTGGCTCGGAATCCTACAGTGGCGGCGTGCGCCGCGTGATCGGCCATAAGGCCGGCATGTTCGTGGTCTACCTGGCGCTGGTCGGTGCCACCTGGGGCCTGTTCCATATGGTGCCCGGCGGCTTTGTGCCGGCGCAGGACAAGCAGTACCTGGTGGGCTTTGCCCAGCTGCCCGATGGCGCAACCCTGGACCGCACCGAAGACGTGATCAAGCGCATGGGCGATATCGTCAAAAAGAACCCCAATGTGGCGGATGCCATCGCCTTCCCCGGTCTGTCGATCAATGGTTTCACCAACAGCTCGAACTCCGGCATCGTATTTGTCTCGCTCAAGCCCTTTGCCGAGCGCACCCGCGCCGACCAAAGTGGTGGCGCCGTGGCCGGCCAGCTGAACCAGGCCTTTGGCCAGATCCAGGACGCCTTTATCGCCATGTTCCCGCCACCACCGGTGTCGGGTCTGGGCACCACGGGCGGCTTCAAGCTGCAGATCGAAGACCGGGCCTCGCTCGGCTACGAAGCGATGGACGGCGCGGTCAAGGCCTTCATGGCCAAGGCCTACCAGACGCCTGAGCTGGCTGGCATCTTCTCGAGCTGGCAGGTCAATGTGCCGCAGCTCTATGCCGATATCGACCGCACCAAGGCGCGCCAGCTGGGTGTGCCAGTGACCGATATTTTCGAGACCCTGCAGATCTACCTGGGCAGCCTGTACGCCAATGACTTCAACAAGTTCGGCCGCACCTACAGTGTGCGGGTGCAGGCGGATGCGGGCTTCCGTGCCCGTGCTGAAGATGTGGGCGCGTTGAAGGTGCGCTCGACCACCGGCGAGATGGTGCCGCTGTCCGCGCTGATGAAGCTCGAACCCAGCTTTGGCCCAGAGCGTGCGATGCGCTACAACGGCTTCCTGTCGGCCGACGTCAATGGTGGCCCAGCCCCCGGCTTCTCGTCGGGTCAGGCCCGCGAAGCGGTGGAGCGCATTGCTCGCGAGACCTTGCCCCAGGGCATTGGCTTTGAATGGACGGAGCTGACCTACCAGGAAATCCTGGCGGGCAACTCGGCGGCCCTGGTCTTCCCGCTGGCGATTCTGCTGGTCTTCCTGGTGCTGGCCGCGCAGTATGAAAGCCTGACCCTGCCTCTGGCGATTGTGCTGATCGTGCCGATGGGCCTGCTGGCCGCGATGACGGGCGTCTGGCTCTCGCATGGCGACAACAACGTGTTCACCCAGATCGGCTTGGTGGTGCTGGTGGGGCTATCGGCGAAGAACGCCATCTTGATTGTGGAGTTTGCCCGTGAGCTGGAATTTGCCGGACGCTCGCCGATCCAGGCCGCGATCGAGGCCAGCCGCCTGCGTCTGCGCCCCATCCTGATGACCTCGATGGCCTTCATCATGGGTGTGCTGCCCCTGGTGCTGTCCAAGGGTGCCGGCGCAGAAATGCGCAGTGCCATGGGTGTCGCGGTGTTCGCCGGGATGATTGGTGTGACCGCTTTCGGGCTGTTCCTGACCCCCGTGTTCTATGTGCTGCTGCGCAAGCTGGCAGGCAACCGCCCGCTCAAGCAACACGGCGCCCATGTGGCCCCGATCACGGCGCCGGTGCCCGCACCCGTGCATGGTGGCGGCTCGGGCCAACCCATCTTGGCCGCGGCTCGCGGACATGACGAATAAGAGAAGAACAACATGCAAGAAATGACTATGTCTTTCAACGCCAAAACCGGTCAGGCGCCCCTGGGCCGGGGGCTGCGTCGCGCGCTGGCACCGCTGCGCTTGACACTGCTCACGCCGCTGGCTGCGGCCCTGCTGCTGGCCGGGTGCGCTACGGCGTTGCCACCGGCGGTGCAAAACGCGGGTGTGCCGGTGCCCGCCGCCTTCAGCACGCCGCAGGACCAGGCCTCCTGGACCACGGCCGCCCCGGCCGAGGCCCAGCCCCGCGGCGCCTGGTGGCTCGCGTTTGGCGATGCCGAGCTGACCCAATTGGTCGAGCGTGCTGCCGATGCCAACACCGATGTGCAGACGGCCGCAGCCCGCCTGGCAGAGGCCCGGGCGCTGCTGCGCTCGGCCGATGCCCAGCGCATGCCGCAGGTCGGTGTCTCTGGCGGCGCGGCGCGCCAAGCCGGTGCCAACACCAGCAACGGCCTGCAGCCTGCCACCTTGGTGACGGCCGGGCTCAACCTGTCCTACGAAGTCGATCTGTTTGGCCGACTGTCGCAGGCCAGCCAGGCCGCGCAGCTGGATGCCGAGGCGCGCGCCGCCTTGCTGCAAAGCACGCGGCTGATGGTGCAGTCCGATGTGGCGCAGACCTATCTGCAGCTGCGCGCGCTGCAAACCGAGCAGCAGCTGGTGCAGCAAAGCCTGTCCGCCTACCGCGACACCTTGCGCCTGATCCAGCGCCGCTTTGACGCCGGCGATGCCGCCGAGCTGGAAGTCGTGCGCATGCAAAGCGAGGTCTCTGCGACCGAATCCGAGGCCCTGGCCTTGGAACGCCAGCAAGCCACCTTGCGCAATGCGCTGGCGGTGCTGGTCGGCGAGGTGGCTACCGGCTTTAAGCTGCCCGATGCCCAGGGCGAGGCGCGTCTGCCGGTGATCCCGGCTGGCGTGCCCGGCACCGTGCTGGCCCGCCGGCCCGATGTATCTGCCGCGCAAGCCAGCGTGCTGGCGGCCCAGGCTCGCGTGGGCGTGGCGCAAGCGGCCTGGTTCCCTGCCATCAGCTTGACCGGCAATGGCGGCTTTGCATCGCCCGACCTGGGCGACCTGTTCAAATGGTCGGCCCGCTCCTGGGGCCTGGGCGCGCTGCTGTCCTTGCCGCTGTTTGACGGCGGCCAGCGCGAAGCGCAGGAAGAGGGCGCCAAGGCCCGGCTGGAAGCCGCAGTGGCCGCCCAACGCGGCCAGGTGCTGGGCGCCTTCCGCGAGGTGGAAGACCAGTTGAGCAGCCTGCGCCTGCTGCAAGGCCAGGCCACCGTGCTGGGCCAGGCCGTACAGTCCGCCGAGCGGGCCACGCACCTCTCCGATGTGCGCTACCGCAACGGCCTGGTCAGCCAGCTGGAGCTGCTGGACGCCCGCCGCAACGAACTGCGCAACCGCCGCCAGGCGCTGCAGGTGCGCACCGCCCAGTACACGGCCACCATTGCGCTGATCCGCGCACTGGGCGGCAGCTGGGAGAGTGCGCCGGTGGCGGCTGGTTAAACGCAAGCCTCTAACAAAAGCAGGCCTCTTGCGAGAGGCCTGCTTTTTATATTTGGCACTGCTGGGCCTTAGCCACTGTGCAGCAGCAAGGTGTTTTCACCATCGTTGCTGACCCAGACCCCGGTGGCGGTGAAGTTGTCATTGTCGCCACAGCCTTGGCTGCGAACGGTGGCCATCAAGTCGTTGATCCAGTCCTGTACACAGCCTGCACGCTGGAGCGAGGCCTCGATGTCCGCCGGGCTGAGGCCATTCCAGATGCCATCGGTGCACAGCAGGAACGCATCTCCGGTAGAGATATCGATAGGCTGCTCCAGTACTTCGGGCCCCACTTCGCTTTGGGTGCCCACCGCCCCTAGCAGTACGTTTTTCTTGGGGTAGGTGGCAACTGCGCTGGGCGAGAGCAGCCCCGCATTCACCAGGCATTGCACAACGCTGTGATCGCTGGTCATCGCCATCAGCTCCTTGGCACGAAACCAATACACGCGTGAATCGCCCCAGTGGGCCCAAATGGCGCGTTGTCGGTGGGTGTCGATACGCAGCTCCACCAAGGTGGTGCTCATGCTGCTGTATTCGGGGTGCGCTTGCTGCTGCGCCTGTATGTGGCTGGATATGGCCAGCAACTGCGCACGAAAAACGGCAGGGTCCATCGACAACGGCGCACCGCGTATCGCCTGCATGGCCAAGGTGGATGCGCGCAGCCCACCTGCAGCGCCACCCATACCATCGGCCACCGCAAACGACACCACATGCTGGTCTCGCACATGGCAGAAAGCGTCCTCGTTGTAGCTGCGATCACCTGGGTCGGTCTGCGAATGGTGGACCAAGGCCAGTGCTGCCTCGGCTTGCTTGCGGTCTTGGGTCATCACTTGCTCTTGCTGTCGCTGCTGTACGCAACCTCCGCCTGGTAAGCGCTGAGAAATTCTGCGCCCCAGGATGTCGGGCTTTGGTTCTTGATCTCGTCTTTCAACCATTCATAACGGCTGCGGTACAAATTCCACAACCGGGCATCGCGCTGGCTGCTGAACAACGGCTTTGCGCGCCCCTGGCTCTGCAACTGCTCCTCCAGATAGCATGGGTTGTTAGGGCCGATGCAATCTTGACCAGCAGTGCCAATCGAGCTTTGACCAGGTACTGGAGCAGCCTTTGAGATGACCGCTTGTGAATAACTATAG
>NZ_SOAL01000033.1 GCF_004364775.1 Comamonas sp. JUb58 | reverse complement strand
TGGCGGTACTCCGCCGGATAGGCTCCCTGCTTGATTGGCATGGTGGACTCCTTGTTCTTGAAATATAAGGTGTCCGGTCAATTGGGGGAACTTCAACCTCGACCCCAATTCACAATGGGCCATTGCCTTGAGGCAGCGTAGCGGATGGCAAAAGGCCGTTGTTGCCCTTGCCAATAAAAACGCTCGCATCCTCTGGGCGTTGATGACACATCAACGTAGCTACGAAGCCAGCCATATCAGTACAAGGCCAGGCGAGCTCATCGCCTAACGACTCACTTCTTTACTTGCCAGACGTGAAATCAAAGATGCAATAGACAGGTCAGACCAGCAGCAGACAAACTCGCTTGTTGCATTGTGAGTCCAAGGACATCACGAGATTTGAATGGAGCCCTGCTGCGCGGTTTGTTTCTTGGGGCGCACAACAAGTGCACAACCCCGTCTGTAGATGTGCAGTCTGTTCCTCGTTTTACGCCTCTTGATCACCGCGGCAGTCAGGTCTATCAAAAAGAAAACCCATCAGCGCTTGCTTTTATGGGAGGTCTCTGTAGTGCAACAACGACAATCTCTGGGATTCAACAAAGCTTCGTTTACAGCATGAAATGGCCGGTCTTGGGACGAAGCGCGTGGTCTCTAAATGTCGAGAAGACAGCGACGTCGCTGCGACCTGTGTCTGTTTGACACTCTTGGCGGAGTATGGATTCGAGTAAGAAGGTAAAGTTGTAAGCTAAGTTAAGAAGCATCCGCCGATTTGACACAAGCACATTGCCAGTTATTTTTTGAATGGCAAAGCGCTCAAAAAAACTGTCAGTCAGCGGCGTTATGGTGTCGACCATGATCCGAGAAGCGGGCAAGTCGTCAGGGTAAACGCACAACGCCAATTGTGCTTCTCGAGCGTGCTCGTTAACCAAGACGGTATAAAAACCAATGAGTTGATCACTTCCGTGCTTGAAGATACCAATGAATTGATTGAAATTACGATCAAAACTGGCGAGCAGGGCACGCACACTCGTCAAACTGTAATTGAATCGTGGTAGATTCATGCTGCTGATCAACTGAGGAGAATTGAGCCAATTCACCAAGGTGTCGCTCGCATCTTTGGCTGTCAGCGTACGTAACTGGTAATCGCCTGTATCAATCAAGGTTTGGCCACGAATAGGACTTTCAGGTAGCGCAGTGACCGATTCTTCGCTCGGCCAGGCTGTAAAAAATCTACGACCAGACCTGGCACTGGCATTGAGCCACAGCGAACCGAGTGGAGGTATCGAGTCATTTCCCAATGCGGACAAAACAAACACGTCTTCGCTGCGCTGGAGTGCAGGCTGCCAAACTTGACGCAACCGACCTTCTAAAAAAAATATGGCGTTATGTCGAAGCAACGGCCACAACCGCTTCGTGACGCTTTCTAGCAAGTAAACGGAAATTTTTGAGACGGCAGAAGATAATAATTTCTGTGTCAATTGTGCATAGGTGTAAATTAATGCATTGAAGCGATCGGCATTGGGTGATGGTATATATGTAAGGCGCATGACATTGTGTTGTGCATGATTTTTACAAAAATATAAACCCTGCAATTTGCTATTTGTGTAAATACCCCATATCTGAATACCTGGTTGTTTCAAAATTGCTGGCATCTGATCAATCGTCAAGAGCGGCGTGACAAGATTTAAACTGGCAAGGGTCTGGGGATCTGACCAGGACCAGTCTAAGGGCACATCTTCGAGATGCATGCCTTGAAGCTTGAAATCACGTTTATTCGGAGGCATTGACGGAGAAGCAAAATTTTTCATCGGCGTTGCTTATTCAGGCGTTCTAATGTCGTGCGGCGCGCGATTTTTCCAGATGTCGTCAGCCTGATGGTTCGTGGTGGCACAAGCAAGATATCGGCGGCGTCACCGCAGACATGAAAGACAACTTCTCGTATAGTCTCAATCCATTGTTGCCGAAGCACTTCAGCTCTTGATGAACACTCAACCACAATAACAATCCTGGTTGACTGGTGGTCTTGATAGGCCATGACTGAACCATGTGATAGCTCAAGTGCTGCACATGCGGCCAACTCAATTGCTTCGGCTTGCACTTTGCGCCCACGAACCAACAAGAGCGATTGCGCGCGCCCAGTCACAACCAATTCACCAGATTGCGTGAAATGGCCTATATCGTCGGTGTGAAACCATTCCTGGGGCGCCAAACGAAACAGTTGCCCCTGCTTCCAATACCCTGTCATCAATGATGGGCCACGGATATGGATATGTCCAGCCTGAAGTTTAGGCAATGGTGAACCAACATCATCAACAATGCGGACTTCCCAGTCTGACAGTGGTTGGCTGTTGCTGAGTCGATCTACGGAATTTTGTGGCGATGAACCCATGCCGACAGCCAACGTTGCCTCAGCTAAGCCATAGCATGGGTGGAACTTGTGCAGAGAAAATCCACTATCAGCGAAGCGGTGTGCAAATCGATTGAGGTCATGCGTGCGTACCATGTCTCCACCCACACCAGCGATGCGCAACTTCAATTGCATTTGCTGTGCCTCTGTGGTGGACGTCCGGTCGGCGGCCAGACCCCAGGCGAAGCTGGGGGCAAAACTGATGGTGCTGCCCAGTTGAGCCATCAACTTTGGCCAGACTTGCGGTCGGCGCGCAAAGGCTTGCGAAGGCAATAAGTCCAACGGCACCGCTCCCATTAGAGGTGCTAATAAAAATCCCACCAAGCCCATGTCATGATGTAGTGGAAGCCATGAGAACGCCTTGTCACTGGGTTGGATTTTCAGCCCTTCATGCAAGATGGTGTGAAGGTTGCGACAAACAGCTTGCTGAGAGATCTGAATTCCCTTTGGTGCGTGAGTTGTACCCGAGGATAATTGAATATAAGCTGCATCTTCATCCTGCTGAGGCTTTTGGGCGAGCACTCCACCGGGTGTTGGCAATGAGGTAGCGTGAATCAGTTGAAGATTCGGCGCGTCTGATGACGCCAAACGCTCAAAAAAATCGAATAAAGGAGCGTGTGTGGCGTCGAACAACAGCGCTTTCGCCTGAACCGCAGCCAGCATTTTCTTGGTGCGCTGGACATACTCTTCCAGGCCCAACGAAATTGCAGGCGGTGGGACAGGGCACGGCGTTATACCGGCCAATTGACAAGCGAAAAAATCGGTGATGAAAGATAGATTCGTTTGCGCAAACAGCCCAATGATGGCAGGCTGAAGTATGTTTGGTTTCAGCGCTTGAAATTGTCTTGCGCGTTTTTCAGCAGTCAGGTACAAGTCGCGGTAACTAATGTGTTCTGTCTGTTTGCCGCTGGCATCAAAAATTCGTAACCCAGCCAAGCTGCCGGCGGCATATTCCAGCACTTCTGCCAAAGAGCTTATTTTTAATGCAATGGATTTATTCGCCAACATGGGTTTGGGGCGAATTGACTGGGGACCATTGCTGACTACGTTCAAATAAATGCATCCAACGATTAAGGCTTGCCAAATGTACAGCAATGGCGTCAATCCAGCCCCGACGGAACCAGCTGTTCAATTCCATCTCTGGCAAGGCGCGATACGCAGATAATTTAACGCGTCTGAAAGTTCGGGTCGTGTGCGTTGATCCATCTGACAAGCGAATGGTTGCCCGGACATCTTCCAACAAACCAGTCTTGTTCAAGGCTTGTCCAAATGCAATTCCCTCTTGCAATGCACGCCAATGAATACCTAGCTCTTGTGTGATTGTTGATAAGAGCGGCGACGGATGTCCATCGAAAGTGAACAGAGGTACAGCCGAATCATCCTCTTCCAACGGCACGAGGCGAGAAGCTGAGGCGTCTATCAAAACGATGGCACGGGTTGCACCAGATGAATCTTTTGTGATCGAAAAGGGGTGATGCTGCAGTGCAATGGGTACCTTGTGGTGTGGCGGCCATTGGTGCTGGGCGTCTAGAAAATCATTTTTGCCTGCTTGCGTTCCCAGAATGGCGAGCGGCTGCGGAACACTTCCGAGAGAAAAAATAATGGGGTGCTGGCAACTGAGATCAGCGAATTCATTCAGCGCGATAGGGACGGCATCCAGTGGCTGGCAAAACGACCAATCTTTAGCCGTGCGCAGACCGGTGCCTAGGTGTTGTACAGGGGAAAGCGGTTGCAATTGAGAATTCATGTGGGAAATGCTTGAGACTGAAAGCGTACACGGTGGCCACCACGCCGCACCATCAGAGAGCACCACTGCATATCGAGTGACAGATGAAGGGGCTCATTGGCAGTGCGCTGAACCACTGTCGTTTGGAGCAGTTCGTGAAGCAGTGTGCGCATTTCGGTGATGGCAAACAGACGTCCACCGCATACTCGTTCACCTATCCCAAAGGCTGTTCCCAAACCACTTTCGGCGCGATTGTGCAGCTTTCGTGATGCAGTCAAATCAAGCTGCCAAGGGTTGTCACGGCTGACGCCCTGCATTTGCAAGCCGACCAATGACACGAGTGCAACGTCACCTGGCTGCACTTTGCCTGTGCTGAAAACGTCATTGGAGACGGCGTGCCGACTCAATATGGGGTTTGCGGGGAAAAGCCGCATAGTTTCACTGAGGAAATCGTCCAGTAGATGTGAGGTGTAATCGCAGTTTCGCAGTGTTTTCTGTAAATCAGGGTGCTGTGCCAACAAGTGGCACATCCAACCAAAGGTGCTTGCGCTGGTTTCCGAGCCTGCGGCCAGCAATGTGATCAACTCTTGCTCCAAGACAAAAGGATCAGGACCGCCACGGGTACTTGTTTCGGCCGCAAGCATGTCTTGAATCACAGGCTTGCTGGCGTATTCGGGCCGCCGAAAAACGCCTAAGTCTTGCATCACCCGGGCTTTGGCGGCATTCAATTGACTGACATGGTGTCGTCGTTCATCGCTGGTCAGACCGCCAGATGGAACAAAAGCATATTGAGCACTCAGCTCCAGTAAATGAAACAAGTGCTCGGGGTCAATGCCGGTTTCATGCAAATTTGTGTCTAAAAAAACATCCAGAAAAATCCGCAATGTCATGTTTCGCAACAAGTGGTCTGAGAGGGGGCTTGCAGCCGTTTGCGCGATGAAATGCGGTAATTCCTCGGAAAATGCTTGACGCGACGCGCGAACAGTTTTGGAGGCGTCATAATGGTTGAAGTGATTTTGTGTGAGTTGCCTGCGAAACAGCCAGGCGTCTTGATTTTCCGACATGCGCGACGGCCCAAGCGTTTGACGCATCCACGCCATGTGCTTGGGCCAGTTGGCGGCATTTGCCTTCAGAATTTGATGGGTATCTGAGGGATTTTGAACAATCCAGACTCTGCGATCACTGAAATGATGCAAAAACGATTGGCCTGGGTGGGTTCGTGCGATGTGATAGAGCTCATTGCAGAGGTTGGACGGGTCCATCGGCGGTGCTTGTTGCGGTCAGTCTGCCATGTCTAAGCGTCGGCCGTTCAACAATTTGGCAACATCTCGAACCGTTCTCAGCTGCAGCAGATCCATCACATCCAGCGGATTGCCTGTGGCATTTTCGATTTCAATGACAATGCCTTCGAACATCAGGCTGTCCACATCGCGCAGATCGCCCACATTGGCGTCATCGCCAATATGCTCCAGGGGAATCAATAGGCAATTTGACAACAGCGTTTTGGCTTGCAACAGCGAGGTAGGCATGATTTAAAACAGAAAAAATGGCAGGCCCGAATTTCTCGGGCCAAGGATCACTGGCGGGTGCGCAAGGCGGGTCGGTGAATGGCGGCGAAGCCGGCCAGCAATGCGCTCAAGAGGCCCAATGCCCAAGCGCCTAGGGTTGGCACTGGCTGAGGCGTAGCAGTTGGCTGCGGCGTGACGACATCGTCATCTTTGACCTGCACCTGAGCTTGCGACCCGATGATCGCATATTCGCCCGCAACGGTGGGGGAGGCCAATGAAAGCGCTGCAGTCACATTGCCATCGCCAGCGACAAGATTAGCTATGGCAGTGATTTGGCAACTTGCTGTAGTTGCACCAGAAGCGATAATAATCGGGCTGGCACAATTGCTAGAGTATCTCGGATTGGATTGCGGTAGATTCAAATTGACACTAAGACCCGAAGTGCCAGCGGCAACATCGGTCGTCACGGAACAAGTAGCAATCTGATTGCTTGAGTCAAATATCTCAGACGGTAGGCAACTCAGGCTCACGTTCGGTACTGGCGGAACATTCAGCTTCACGTTAAAGCTGATTTGGTTGCTGGAGACGATGTTGGTGATGGGGTCGGTGGTGTTAGGGGTGCCGGTTGCATAAATCACTGGCTGGTTGTCGTCCTGCGTACTGTCTCTAAACACCAGTGGCGTCAACTGTTCCAAAAGTGGATTACCATCAATGCTACCGGGATAAGTGTTGGGGGTAATGGTGACTTGTGAGCCAGGCAAAATGGCGGGTAAAAGCACATTGCCAGTTGTTTGGCCTGCGGGAATGGTTACCGTGATTTGCGTTGGGCTTGCGTAGCCGGGCGAATGGTATGCGGCAGGGTCATAACTGCCGTTGGCATAAACTCGGGGCGTTTCTGTTACCGTGAAGGTGATGGTGGTGTCGGTGGCCTGTGGGTTGGTCAGCTCGAACGTTGCCAAGGCAGAAGTGGTTTTTGCATTGAGGAACAAGTTGGTGATTACTGTTCCAGTGTCAGTAATGTTGGCCTGAATAGAAGGATTTCCAGAAATGGGATCTTCGAACATGAAGGTCGCCGACTGATCCACATTAATGTACTCATAGCTGGGCGCAGCTGGATCGCCGCTGGAGTTAAAAGATTGTGCACCACTCAAATACCCATTACGAGGGTTGAGATCGCCATATAATGAATTGGTGGATTCTGTGGCAACTTCATAATATTCTGGAATAGCGGTCAAAGAACAGCTTGCCGGAATGGTCAGATCATCTGGCGTGACATTAACGGCTACCGTGGATGGGCTTGAGCCTAAATTTTCGAATGCAACGAATGCATTGTTTGGATTGCTATAAAGTGGATAAACCCCAACTGCCGGATTGGTGGTAATGGTACCGTCATAGCAATAGATTTCGACGCCGAATTTCTGGCCAGCAGGCGGGCTGATGGCATACACCGGTTGCGGCGGCGTGTCCAAGGTCTGTTGCGGGGTGTAAGTGATGCTCCATGTGCCTGCCCAGGCTGTGTTCATGCTCAGCAAGCCTGCAACCAAAAGCCCTCGCAGCAGTGGGCTAGGAGGACGACGATATGAAGAGGATTGAGACTTAGTTTTCATGGCACCCGTAGTTTGACAGATTGTTTATAATTAGCATACATGCGACAAAAGATGTCAAGTGTAATTTTGCATACATGCCAAGATTGAATTTTGTTTATCGATTGTTCACAAATGCAGCTGGCTTGACTTGTCGTTGCTTGGGAGTCAAGTTGAGTTTGGTTGGCTACCTAGAGCTATCTTGTACGTCTGGAGCCCTAAGTAGTCTCCAGACCTCAACCCCGAGAGCTTGTGCCAGCCGCTCCATGTTGGAGAAGGGGGTACATTCCATCGCGAGCGCTCAACCGCTGACTGAATCGTTCAGCTTTTCGTAGACGGACTCAGACCGCGAAAAACCCGGCTCAACGACTGCTCTGAGTATTTGCAGTCATTGGTATTTCTGAGTTGAACGACGGCAACCAGCCTGAAGCCGATTTTTTGGCATCTCAAGACGGCTTTGCAGCGTTTCCAGTCCTTCTCCTGCTGATGCTGAACACTCGGTGTCGGATGCTTAACAGCCACTGGCCGGATATTCCAGTCGCGCACTCCATTGTTGCTCGGGCAATTCGTATTCAACAAGCCACCGCGCCGCAACGTAGGTTTCGGAGCAGCGTTAGAAGCTGAGTGTGTGACTGGTCACGGAAGGGCTGATAGTCTCTGTTGCACTACCGCGCCACAGGTGGCATGCTCCAAAGCTTCTCGAGATCGACGTCCTCACTAGCCGGCTGCTTGTCGCTGGGAAGGCGGTCTACCTGGATCACCATCGGCAGCTCGAAAGCTGTGCCAGTAACGACGCAGCAGCCCTGGGACAGGCCAGGGATAAGGCTACGAGACAACGCATCCAGCGTCGAAATGGTGTTATCGACCAAGTAAAGATCCCGGTCGTTCACCAGCCTGTGAATGAAGAAGTTGTGCAGCTGCGAAACGATGGTGGGCGAGATATCGGCCGGCCGCTGACTCGCGATCGTTATGAACATACCGAATTTACGACCCTCTTTGATGATTTCCTCAAACTGCTCTAGGCGGTAGTCTTTCCAGGTTTCCGCCTCGCGCGCGGATTGCTCTGACAGGATGTTGTGGGCCTCATCGACGATGATGTGGATCGTGCGGTCAGGTGGGTTTGCAACCGTAGTTTTATGGCTGTTGTAGTAGTGCTTGGCGAACAGCAGCGGTAGGACCTTCTTGATCTCGTTGTTGCAGCGGCGCATTGAAATGACAGTCAGCAGCCGCTCGACAGGCTGCTCTTCCGAGATCGTCAGAACCTTGCGAAGGCTGGCTAGCGACGACTCGATGCGTTTCAGAAGTGGCTGGATGTGCTCGAATTGAACATATCCTGCATTCAGGTCCGAGAGCAGCTGCAAGTTGACCCGGAGGACAAGCTGGTCGAAATCATCAAGCCCAACAACCGCAAGCGTGTCCACGATAGGTGCGATGCGCGCGTCGTACTGGACACCGTCAGGGTCAATGAAAGCGCCGTTGTAGTGGAACCGACCATTGCGGTACCAGGTGACGTCGCCCAGCATGTTGAGCACGTTTTGGTTGCCCATCCGCTTTGCGACCGTACGCATCAGATCCAGTGTGGCCGGCTTGGCCTCGCCGGCGCAGAAGGATTGTTTGAACTTAGCCTTTGCGTAGTTCGCCAATGACGCAGGATTTGCGCCGAACCGTTGCTTGCCCGAGATGACTCGATTGAGAAACGGGCGCTGCGTATTAGCCGTGGCCTGGAACAGCAGCGCCATAGTCTCCAGTTCCCAGAATTCCTGCGGTGCCAGAGGAAACCTTGCCGTTAGGTCGTTCGTGTCACGGCTGGTCAGTGTGGAGAGCTGATAAACCGTCTTGCTGGCGGCCGGTGCCAACTGCTCGCCGCCATATTCGCCGTTGAAATCCAGGACAACGAACCGGCTCTTCCCTGCGATCAGCGGCAGCTTTTTGTCGAACAGGACCGTGTACAGCTTAGCCAAGGTGTTGGACTTGCCGCTCCCTGTGTTGCCGAAGATGCCAATATGACTGTTGAACAGCCGCTGCCAAGGAAGGCCGACTGCGATCTCTTCTTTGAGCATCTGCCCTATCCTAAAGTCGCCATCGGCCTTGTGGCCGAAGATCGACCTGATCTTCTCCTCTGGCATCAGGTAGGCCGAGTCCTGGATCATAGGCAGGTACTTGATGCCCTGCGTGAAGCCGGCATGGTCGAAGTAGCCAATCGGCCTGGCCTCAACCTTGCGCACGAAGTTTTGCTTTCCGTTTTGCAGCTCCGTACGGCTCTCATCCAAATACTCGCCTTCGACCGTGCAAATGATGTCCCGAAAGCCTCGCTGGATGGACAGGTACTCGCGGATCGACACGCCCTTGTACTTCTCCCCGTCAAAGAACAGCGTCTCCTTACTCGACTGCTCATCGATCTTCAGAACCACCTTGGTGCCATGGACCGCGATGACCTCGCCGACCCGGATACTCATGCCAACCCCTCGTCATCCCCCACTGCGGCGGCCGCCACGGGCACGGGGTGCTCAGCACCCGAAGCGTCCGGCAGATTGGGGCACACAAGAACCTTCTCGTTAAACGCGGTGAAGTTCATCACCCCGTCGCCGAGCACTAGGCACTTCACATTACGGTGGCCCTTGAACTTCTGCTCCATCGACGTGTGCTCCACGCTGTTAAAGCAGCAGACGAACACTTGCAGCCGCGGGTTTGATAACGAACGCATGACGAGGTTGAGGATGTGTTCGTCGGCGAACGAGAAACCGAACGTGATTAGGACCGCGTTGGGCTTCTCCAGTTCGTAACTGAGCAGGCGGAGCATCTGGTAGTAGTGCTCCTCGTAAACCGTCTCATGAAACTTCCACTTGGTCGGATTCACGATAGGCATCAACTCATACTTGGCCCAGAACGCGTCCAGTGCGTCGTCGGTAAAGCCGGTTTCAGGCACGTCATTGATTGTGGCATCCGGGTTGTTCAGCGCAATCGAAAAAGGCTGAAGCAACGCCAGAGCGTCGGCGTCCAGCAAACCCAGGCGCTCCCTCAAATCGTAGTCAACGCGAATCGCCGCATCTTGCTTGCTCCAGTAGACAGAACCATGCAGGTGGATCAAGTTGATCTGCGGGACGCTGCTCTGGTAACGCCCGAAGACCCCACCATGACACAGGTATGCCCCGAAGTTCCGGGCCTGCACGATGCGACGCGTGAACCCTCTCGCGCCGTCGTTCAGGACAAAGTCGACATGCCCCTCCTCAATGAGTGCGTCGGCCACGAGCGGGAAACAGCCATCGTAATTGGTGGTGAACACGTTGCAGCGCCTGTCCAACGCTTTGCGGCGCTTCACCATCTCCAGTGCGGTGAGTAGGAAGGTAGTTTTTGATGACGGTGGTGCCCGGCTCAGTGGTCACGGCCTCAAGCCGCAGATATTCCGCCGGCCGGATGCAATTAGCGTAGTAATGCATGAACAGCGGGATCAGGCGTCGATCGTTCTCACGCTCGAACTTGGTCGCCAGCTCTTCGAGAGTGTAGCGACGGTCATTGATGCCGGTCTGTACCTGCAGCTGCAGGGTTGGCAGCAGGCCGAAGGAGGCTCCGGACCCGAACAGGAAGTTAATGTCTTTGTTGTAAATGTCCTCGATCGAGATCACTCTCCTCTCCCTCGTGCTTTTGTTAAATCCCCTAATCGTGCCACCTAGTGCGCTGGCCCGTGTCTGTCCAGCGACTGATCTTATCAGCAGCTGCCACCCAAGCACCAGATTACGGACGACACAGATCAGCCTTCAACAGACCTAAAAATAAAAGATTTTCAGCAATATATCCCTAACTAGATGCGAGGAAAGTTCGCTATGAACTGATGCCGCATCTATCTGTTATCCAGTTCTTTCCATCATCCAGCGCCCTTGGCTCCATGCCCAGGGCGCTTTTTTTACGTCAGGAGTATTCATGTCCATCCAATGTCCCCGTTGCCGGTCCTTTCATGTCCGCAGCAAAGGAGTCGCCAAACAGATCGGCCAGCGTGTAGGAGGGGCCGCCGGCACGGTTACCGGCGTGGCCGGAGTTATGCAAGGTGCATCAACCGGAGCCTCCATTGGCATTGTTGCAGGCCCCGTTGGCGGCGCCCTAGGCACCTTGGTCGGTGCGCTCATCGGAGGTGTACTCGGCGGCACTGTCGGCCAAGAGGTCGGTGGCCGCATCGGTGCACAAATCGACCAGACCTACTTCGATGACTGCGTCTGCGAGGACTGTGGTCACAGTTTTCACGCGTGATTTTTACCCCCGCCTCATTTGAGTCTTACCAAGGAGTTCTCTCATGTCCCATCTGATCGAAACCATGGCCTACACCGGCCAAACCCCCTGGCACCAATTGGGCCACGCCTTGCCCAAGAAGCAAACCATTGATATCTGGGCGCAAGCCGCTGGTATGCAGTGGAAGATCCAGGAAACTCCCGTGCGTTACATGGCAACCGGTGATGCTGATGGCCTGTATGGCGAAGCCCTGGAGTTCCCTGAGCAAAAGGTGCTCTACCGCAGTGACACCAACGCAGCCCTCTCGGTGGTGAGCCAGCGCTACAAAGTCGTCCAACCGCAAGAAGTACTGGAGTTCTACCGCGATCTGTCCGAGGTCGCAGGCTTCGAGCTCGAAACCGCAGGTGTGCTCAAAGCAGGCCGGCGCTTCTGGGCATTGGCCCGTACCGGCAAATCTACCTGTCTGAAGGGCAACGACGTGGTGCACAGCTACCTGCTGCTGGCCACCTCCTGCGACGGAACCCTCGCCACCATAGCCATTCCCACTTCGGTTCGTGTGGTATGCAATAACACCCTGGCCATGGCCCTGCAAGGCGCCAGTGCTGGCTCCATCAAAGTCCCACACTCCACCAGCTTCGATGCCCAGGCCGTCAAACGCCAACTCGGTATTGCTGTCGGCCAATGGGACAGTTTCATGTACCGCATGAAGACCCTGGCAGAACGCAAGGTCAAGACCCATGAAGCCATGAACTACTTCCTCAAGGTGATCTGCCAAACCGATCAACAAGGGGAGGGCGGAGGCTCAGGTGTACCGGGCCTGGCCAACGAACGTGCCCTCAAGAAGGTGCAAACCTTGTTCGAAGGTCATGGCCGTGGCGCTGAATTGCAGGCGGCCAAGGATACCGCATGGGGCTTGCTCAGTGCAGTGACCGAGTTCGTCGACCACGAGAAACAAGCCCGCAGCCAAGACAACCGCCTGGACAGTGCCTGGTTCGGCCAAGGCGCTGCACTCAAGCAGCGCGCCTTGGAGCACGCATTGCAACTGGTCGCGTAACCATTGGTCACCTGACTGGTCGAATGTCATCTATCCACCGGCGAGCCCAGCTCGTTCATTCTCAATTAATCCAATCCTCTCCCTACAAGCCAAAGCCCTCGCCATTGCGGTGAGGGCTTTGTGCTTGGTGGGGGCTGGATTCTTCTGGAGGCACTATGCCCGCACCCGTTTTAACACCGGCAGTGCAAGTCACTGCAGAGAAATCAACCAACACCCGTCCCGCTTTGCGACTGGTATCCACCAAGAACATGCCGCGTGAGACCTGGCTGGATGTTCGCCGCCAAGGCATTGGCAGCTCGGATGCTGCGGCTGCTGTGGGGCTCAATCCCTATCAGTCCCAACTGGAGTTGTGGATGCACAAAACCGGCAAAGGCGATCTTCTACCCAGCATCGATCCTCTGGATGAAACCAGCCCCATGTACTGGGGCACCTTGCTCGAACCCATCGTGGCAGCGCACTACACCAAACGCACCGGAAACAAGGTGCGGCGTGTGAATGCCGTGCTGGGTCATCCCCAGATCCCATGGATGCTGGCCAACATCGACCGGGAAGTCGCGGGGGCTCCGGATGTGCAGATTCTTGAATGCAAGACGGCAGGCATCAACGGCGCCAGGCTCTGGAAGGACGGCGTGCCTGAGTACATCCAGCTGCAGGTCATGCACCAGCTGGCCGTGACGGGCAAGCAGGCCGCTGATGTCGCAGTCCTAATCTGCGGTCAGGAACTGCAGATCCACCGCATCGAGCGCGACGAAACCATGATCGCCCAACTGATTGCCCTGGAGGAGCAATTCTGGGAACTGGTCACAGCGGAGAAAGAGCCTCCCGTCGATGCGTCGGAAAGTGCTTCTACTGCATTGCGATGCCTATATCCGCAAGACACGGGAGAGGAAATCGACCTGTCGGAAGACGAGTCGGTATCCAGCGCCTTTGCTCAACTTCAGCAGGTTCGCCAGCTTATGAGCGATTGGGAATCTCAAGAAGCATTGCTGAAACACCAGATCCAGCAACGCATGGGTGTAGCCAGCTTTGCCAGATTTGCAGGCGGGACAGTCAGCTGGAAGCGCAGCAAGGACAGCAAAGTCTTCAACGCAGCCCTGTTTCAGCAGGACCATCCCGAGATTGCCAAGGCATACCTGGGAACCAAGCCAGGTTCCCGGCGGTTTCTGCTTCATGCAGAGAACTTGACCAACTGAGCACACCACAGCAGCAATTTACCAACCAACGCATAAGACCCGTCCGCCAGACCAAGCAGACGGGTCTTTTGCATTCATGAATGGAGAAACCAATGATCAAAGGTCTGATGATGACGCCACCCGTGGTGGGTCGTATCTCGATTGGCCGCGTTGTGGAACGCAATGGCAAGCGTCTTCCAGAAAAAGATGACGAGTTCACCATCACCACGCAAGTGCAAAGCCGAAACGGCTGGATGTTACATCCCATGGATGGCATTTTGCGCAGAGAACTGGAGGGTCGGCAGTTGATGATTTCAGGCGTTGAAGTCAAAGAGCTTCAGCATTTACCTGAAGAATTTTCTGCACCGACTCAATCTCCCGCAACGCTCCGCTCCAAGCTGGCGAAACGGGCGAGCGATGCCAGGAAAGCCCAGACCACTGCATCGGGTAGTGTGGAGATCGATTCTACAAAAGTGCATGAAGAAGCGCCTTCGAAAGTAGCGGCGGTGCGAACCAAATTGCGCAGCATTCCGGTGAGAGTTTTGTTTAACGATCCCGCGTTGAACCTTCGTGCGAACTACACGTTGTTTGATCGGACAACGGCACGGCCGATCTGTGTGGGCGACGGTCAGACATGCAAGCGCATGACGGCCAAAGGCATTGAATCCATGCCGTGTGAAGGCCCGGATCTATGTGCCTTGGCCATCGATGGTGGCTGCAAGCCCTTCGGGCGTTTCCATGTCCGCATTGATCATCCAGAATGCCAGGCAGATGCCCTGAGCACCTTTGTGCTCAGAACAACAGGCATCAACTCCATGCGAACCCTGCTAACCCGCATGCAGTACCTGCAGGCGGTGAGTGGCGGTTTGCTTAGCTTTCTGCCATTGGAAATCCGCTTGCGAGCCAAATCCACCACCATGTCACGCCGAACGCCCATCTACTACGTGGATATTGGCGTTCGGGATGGGGTGACATTGGGCGCTGCTATTGCCCAAGCCGTAGATGCAGCAGAGCATGGTCGCAAGACGGGTCACGATCAAGACGCGCTGGAGCAAGCGGCAAGAGCGGGCTATGCCTTGGGGCTGTTTGAGGAGTTGAGTGCGGAGGCTGCCGAGATCGTCCAGGAGTTTTATCCAACGAGCGACAAACATGTCGCGGCAAACCTTCCAGCAGACGCTCAAACCAGAATAAGCCAGCGGGAGGTCGGCCATGGATGATGGTGCGCACACTGCAGGCGTGCAACACCACTACATGCATGGCCTGCGCTTCGATGGTATGTGGGACTACCAAACACGCTCACGAACTGGGCGTAAAAGTTGGGCTCGTTTGGATTTGGGGTCTGACGCTTATCCGTGGGCTCAAGAAGATGACCTGGAAGGTGCCGGATGGTGCGTGCGTTGCTGCGCCTCTGTTTTGGGGCAGCGTCCGGTGTCTCTGACGCATATGCAAAATTCGCCTACTCCAACGGGTGATCCGGCTAGAGTGGCGTTTGCATTGCGGCAGCTGTTGCCAAATTTCCAAATCGATGTGCAGTCTGGCGCTAGTCAGGATGTCGTCCACGATGTCGAAAACGTTATCAAGGCCGGTGGCAGCATGCTTGTGCGACTCAAGCGTGCTTCTGAAGTGCGGCAGATACCGCCCAGCTGGATGTGGATCGTGGGAGTCGAGCTGCGACCTGTTGCGCATTGCGCTCTTGGTACTCAGGGGGCACCTAAGACCCCAGCTCTTTTGCTGGTTGGACGTGGACTTGAGCCTTCATGGGCATCCGGCTATGGGGTCAAGGCCATTTGCGGTGAGGGTGCTATTTGGTCGGTTCGCAGCGTCGATGGGCAGGCTTGGCGCGCAGAGGTGAGCTGCGTAGTCAGAATTTGTCCAAGATAAAGGGAGCTTTTGCGGATCTTGTCAACGTGCCTGCTGCTGGGCAGGCGCTGTGGTGAGATCTTTTTTTGTTGATAGTACTGCTTGCGGTCAAAATCTGGAACATGCACGCCCTTGCCGTATGCGGATGTGCATGCTGAGAGAGAGTGAAACGCTCTTGAACAGCAGGATTCAATCTCAATCAATGTGGCTAAGGCAGAATGCCTGTTGCAACCAGCAACATTCGAGGGGCCTCTTGCTGCGCCGCCTATTTTCTTTAAAACAAGAATTTTTATTACTAAATAGAATTATGACCAGCATCCAACAACGCGCAGAACTGCAGCGCCGCATCTGGGCTATCGCCAACGAAGTACGGGGAGCCGTCGATGGCTGGGACTTCAAGCAGTATGTGCTGGGCACCCTGTTTTACCGCTTTATTAGCGAAAACTTTGCCAACTACATAGAAGGCGGCGATGACAGCGTGAACTACGCGGCTTTGAACGATGCTGCGATCTCGCCTGATATTCGGGAAGACGCCATCAAAACCAAGGGCTACTTCATTGCTCCCAGTCAGCTGTTTTTCAACATAGCTGCCACTGCCAATACCAATGACAGCCTGAACACGGACTTGGCCGAAATCTTCAAGTCGATTGAAGCTTCTGCCAACGGCTACCCGTCAGAGCGTGACATCAAAGGGCTGTTTGCCGATTTTGACACCACCAGCAACCGCCTGGGCAACACCGTGGCCGACAAGAACAAGCGCCTGGCTGCGGTACTCAAGGGTGTGGCAGAGCTGAACTTTGGCGAGTTTGGAGACAACCAGATTGACCTGTTTGGCGACGCGTATGAGTTTTTGATCTCCAACTACGCCGCCAACGCAGGTAAGTCGGGCGGTGAATTCTTCACGCCCCAGCACGTCTCCAAGCTGATTGCCCAGCTGGCCATGCACCAACAAACCAGCGTCAACAAGATCTACGACCCCGCTTGCGGCTCTGGCTCACTGCTGTTGCAGGCTAAAAAGCACTTTGATGCGCACATCATCGAAGACGGCTTCTTTGGGCAAGAACTCAACCACACCACCTACAACTTGGCGCGGATGAACATGTTTTTGCACAACGTGAACTACGACAAGTTCAACATCCAGTTGGGCGACACGCTGGAAGATCCGCAGTTTGCCTACGACAAGCCGTTTGATGCCATCGTCTCCAACCCGCCGTACTCGGTCAAATGGATTGGCAGCGACGACCCCACCCTCATCAACGACGACCGCTTTGCGCCTGCGGGCGTGCTGGCCCCCAAGTCGAAGGCCGACATGGCCTTTGTGATGCACGCCCTCAGCTACCTCTCCAGCAAGGGACGGGCAGCCATTGTGTGCTTTCCGGGCATCTTCTACCGGGGCGGGGCAGAGCAAAAGATCCGCAAGTACTTGGTGGACAACAACTATGTAGAAACCGTGATTGCGCTGGCACCCAACCTGTTTTTTGGCACCACCATTGCCGTCAACATCTTGGTGCTGTCTAAACACAAGACCGACACCACCACCCAGTTCATCGACGCCAGCGGCCTGTTCAAAAAAGAGACCAACAACAACGTGCTACTGGATGCGCACATTGACCAGATCATGGCCGTGTTTGACAGCAAGGCCAACCAAGACCACTTTGCGCAGTCCATCCCGCTGGAGAAGATTGCCGCCAACGACTACAACCTGTCGGTCAGCAGCTATGTAGAGGCCAAGGACACCCGCGAAGTGGTGGACATTGCCCAGCTCAACGCCGAGCTGAAAACCACCGTGGCCAAGATCACCGAGCTGCGAGCCCAGATTGACGCCATCGTGGCTGAGATTGAAGGTGAGGAGCTGAATGCATGAGCGACGTCATCATCTACACCACCGATGACGGTGTAACCAAAATCGATCTTCAGCTTGAAAACGGCACCGCCTGGCTCTCACAGCTGCAAATTGCCGAGCTGTTTCAAACCAGCAAGCAAAACATCAGCAAACACATTCAAGCGATTTTTGACGACCAAGAGCTGGATGAGCAGGCAACTGTCAACCAACAGTTGACAGTTCAAACGGAGGGCGATCGCGAAGTCTCGCGCAGCATCACCCTCTATAACCTCGATGTGATCTTGGCTGTCGGCTACCGTGTGCGCTCACCGCGCGGCGTACAGTTTCGCCGCTACGCCTCTACCGTTCTCAAGGAATACCTTGAAAAAGGCTTTGCGCTGAATGACGAGCGCTTGAAGGGATTGGGTGGCGGCAGCTACTGGAAAGAGCTGCTCGATCGGATTCGCGACATCCGTTCCAGCGAAAAAGTCATGTACCGTCAGGTGCTGGACTTGTACGCCACAGCAATCGATTACGATCCCAAAAGCGAAGCCAGCCTGCGCTTTTTCAAAATTGTGCAAAACAAACTGCACTATGCCGCCCATGGGCATACCGCCAGCGAAGTCATCTACCTGCGCGTGGACAGCAGTAAACCCTTTGCGGGCTTAAGCAGCTTCAAAGGCAGCCAGCCCACCCAGGCCGAGGCCATGGTTGCCAAGAATTATCTGGATGAGCAAGAGCTCAAGGTTCTCAACAACCTCGTGTCGGCTTACTTCGATCTGGCTGAAATCAACGCCATCGAACACCGAGAAATGCACATGGCCGACTTTGTGCGTGAGTTGGACACCATCCTTGGGTCTGCAGGACGCAAGTTGTTGGATAACGCGGGCAAGATTTCGCATGCACAAGCCGAAAGCAAAGCCAAGGCAGAACTTCAAAAGTACAAAGCCCAAAACTTAGCCAGTGTAGAAAAAGCATACCTCAGCACCATCAGCACACTGGAAAAGCAAGCAAAAAAAGAAAGCCGTAAGAAATGAGCAATGTGAATTTTTTGGAGAAGCTGCTGGATGTGGTGGCGGTGGAGTGGAAGCCGCTGGGACTACTTGGCGAGTTAGTCCGGGGCAATGGACTACAAAAGAAGGACTTCACCGAAACGGGTGTTCCTGCTATTCATTATGGGCAGATATATACCTACTATGGGTTATCAACCAAGAAAACAAAATCTTTTGTTTCGCCAGAATTAGCCAAACAGCTAAAAAAGGTTAATACGGGTGATGTTGTTATAACCAATACAAGCGAAAATTTAGAGGATGTAGGTAAGGCTTTAGTATATTTTGGTGAGCAGCAAGCCGTTACCGGTGGGCATGCAACAATATTTAAGCCAGGGAATTACATATTAGGAAAATATTTCGTTTACTTCACTCAAGCAAAGAATTTTCCACAGAAAAAAGAAAATATGCAAAAGGCACAAAAATTATTGATGTGTCAGCTACGGACATCTCAAAAAATTAAAATACCCATCCCTTGTCCAGCAAACCCCGAAAAATCCCTAGAAATTCAGGCTGAAATCGTCCGTATTCTGGACGCCATGACCGCCCACACCGCCGAGCTTACCGCCCGCAACAAACAATACAACTACTACAGAGATAAATTTTTGAGTTTTGAAGATGAGGAGGTGGAATGGAAGGCAACTGAAGATGTATTTGAAATTTTCGCGGGTGGAGATGTCCCTAAAGATGAGTTTTCAGAATCTCAAACTGACTACTACAATATCCCTATTCTTTCAAATGAAATAGATGGAAAGGCTTTATATGGTTGGACCAATAAAGCAAAGATTGAAAATCCTATTTTAACCGTTTCAGCACGAGGCACGATTGGCTGGACAAGTTATAGGACTCAACCTTTCTTTCCAATTGTCAGATTAATTGTATTGACGCCAAAAATAAATATAAATTTGAAGTATGCATATTACTTCATGAAAACTATTGAAAAAGATTATAAAGTTGCAGAGTCTGGTATTCCACAGCTAACCAAGCCGATGATTAAAGATATAAAAATTCCAATACCGTACTCTGATAACAAAGATAAATCGCTCAAGGAACAAGCCCGTATCGTCGCCATCCTCGACAAATTCGACGCTCTAACAACATCCCTCACCGAAGGCCTGCCCCGAGAAATCGAGTTGCGCCAAAAGCAATACGCGCACTACCGGGATTTGCTGCTGAGCTTTCCCAAGCCCGAGACGGTTTGATCTTGCAGTGCAGCGTCTTGCTTGCAGGGCGCTGCTTTAAGCATTTTTGGCCTCTAGCGCTTTCTGATACTGCGCAAGCAGCTATTAAAAGAGTAGTAAAAGCCTCCAACCTTTGATTGCCCTTTGACTGTCCTTCGATCGCCTTCAACTGCCCGACTACCCATGAGTGAATACCAAACCATTGCGGAATCCAGCACCTTCATTGTTCTGAACAAGTACACGCCGCAATGGGAGTCGGCCAACACCTACCAGACGGAAGACGCGCTGGAGCGCGAGCTGATTCAGGATCTGGTCAATCAGGGTTACGAGTTCGTGCCCGCCATCAACTCGCCTGACAAGCTCCTGGCCAATGTGCGCGTGCAGCTGCAAACCCTCAACAACGTGCAGTTTACCGATGCCGAGTGGCGGCGCTTTGTGACTAGCTGGCTGGACAAGCCCAGCGACAGCATCGTGGACAAGACGCGGAAGGTGCATGACGACTATGTGCATGACTTTGTGTTTGACGACGAGCACATCCAGAACATCTACCTGCTGGACAAAAAGAACATTGCCCGTAACAAGGTGCAGGTGATCAAGCAGTTTGAGCAAACAGGTAAAGAATTGGAGGAGCGCTTCCCTGACCCCGCCACCATTGAGAAGGAGGCGGACAAGAAAGCCTTTGCCAAGCTGTTTGGCGAGTATTTGCGCCTAGAAAACGTGCTGCAAAACTACGATGAGTTCGCCAGCCTGAAAGCCTTGCAAGAGGTGGACTTGAGCGACCCAGCGGCAGTCGAGGCCTTCAAGGCCGAGCACCACCTAAGCGATGAAGATCTGAAGGCGCTTAAAGCGGTCACCATTCCCACTGAGCGCAAGGTGCAAGACTACCGATCAACGTACAACGACGTGCGCGACTGGATACGCAAAGAAAAGCAAGGCGGTGACGGCAATACTGCATCGACCATTGACTGGAACGATGTAGTGTTCGAGCTCGATCTGCTCAAGTCCCAAGAAATCAATCTGGACTACATCTTGGAGCTGATCTTTGAGAACAACAAAAAGACCAAGGACAAAGCCACGCTGGTGGAAGATGTGCGCCGCGTGATCCGCGCCAGCATCGGCAACCGCGCCAAGGAAGGGCTGGTGGTGGACTTCATCAACCAAACCAACCTGGACGACATTGGCGACAAAGCCAGCGTGATTGATGCCTTCTTCCAGTTTGCCCTGGCCGAACAAGAGCGTGAAGTTAAAACGCTGATCCAGGATGAAAATCTCAACACCGATGCCGCCAAACGCTATATCGCCACCTCTCTCAAGCGCGAGTACGCCACGGACAACGGCACCGAGCTGAACGCCATCCTGCCCAAAATGAGCCCATTGAACCCGCAGTACCTGACCAAGAAGCAAACGGTGTTTCAGAAGATCGCGGCGTTTGTGGAGAAGTTCAAGGGTGTGGGGGGTATTTTTTGATTGACGCTATAGGAGCTACATCTAGGAATTATCTTTAATGACAGCTAAAAAGAAAATTGCTGCTGCGCTCAATCAAGCACTTGCAGAAAAAATGGCGATGAGCGACTCCCTGTATGCAGAGGAGTTGGCTGACTTTGAAGCTGGGCTGAAAGCGTCGCTTGATAAAGATGCAGACGATGCCCTGCTGTGCATGCTGGCTGACCAAGGCGATGTCGCCATGATGCTGATTGATGGGGATGGAAAAATCTATCAGAACGAGGCAGCATTGGCGAAGCTCAAGCGAATGTGGGCCGCAGCTTTTGATGCCAATATGCAGCTTCTGGTGCCTTTATTGAGCGACCATATCAGCGATGGCGATCTGGGCGTTGCAGGTATCAAGTGGGTGAAGAGTGGTCAAGATTGCATCGGCCCTAACACCTCGCACATTAGATTGACCGGCCAGGCCCCTCGGTGTTTCGCCACGAAGCCGAACTTCACATCGACTCCTTCGCGAAGTAGGCCGCGGCTTTTTTCAGGATGTCGCGCTCCATCTTGAGCTTGGCAACCTCCTTGCGCAGTCGCGCTATCTCCGCGTCCTGGGCCTTCTGCTTGCCGTTGCCAGGGAATGCCTCCTGGGGCTCCTCTCGCAACTCACGAACCCACTTGCGCAGCACGTTCTCGTGAACGTCCAGGTCCTTGGCTGCCTGGGCCACAGCCACGCCACGCTCGGTGACCAACCTGACCGCCTCGAGCTTGAACTCGCGGCTGAATGTCCTTCTTCTCTCCATGAACCACCTCCGGTTTCATCTTCCACCTTAACAAGGTGTCTTTAAAACCGGCAGCAGCCCATAGGTTGGGGCGGGCTATCTGGAAAAGATGGAGCGGCTACCACCGAAGGTCTCTGGTGGAGACCAAGATAAATTGCTTCAAGCGTCTGGGCGAGAAGGTGATGGCCAGGACGTTTGAGCGCCAGGTGGCCGAGCTCAATGTCCGGGCATCCATCCTCAATCAATTTACCGCGCTGGGCACGCCCCAGACGGTCGCTGCTGCGTAAATCCATTTGGGATTGGGAATGTCTCGGCCTATAGCCGATTTATGCAACAACGCCTATTGGGACAGAACCGTAGAACTGTTGGTTCTGTCGCAGTAATGGCAGAACCCCCTATAGTGTACCGTTCAAGGGAATTTTCTTAATGCGACAGAACCACGATCAGTGACTCTTACTTTGTAGATTCGCGAAGCACAATGCGAGGGTGCAGGAATAAACTGTCATCTGGCGCTTCTCGGTTGTCAATCATCGCGAGAATGCGTCGAACGGCCACACGTCCGATACGCTCACCGCCGAAGTCAACCGATGTTAGGCGTGGAGAAAGGTAATCGCAAAAAGAGATATTGTCGAAACCTATCACCGAACATTGACGAGGAACGGAAAAACCGAGCCGAGAAGCTTCCGTCATGAATCCAATGGCAAGCATATCGTTGAAGCAGATCACAGCGTCTGGCGGTTTAGATCCGAGCAGTAACATCGAGCCGACATTTCCTCCCGCTTCTGGGCTAGGTTGCTCGGTGCGAAAGACCGAAACCTCTTGCCCGTGTTCTTGCATTAATTCTTGAATGCCGAGAAAACGCTCCTGATCCGCCAGCGAGTCTTTGAACCCAACGTAAGCAATGCGACGGTGACCTGAGTGAACCAAATGATTGGCAGCCATATAGCCCGCCATATGATTGTCCAGTGCTAAACAATCGCCGTCCCAATTCTGATTTTTTCCCAGAAACAAGATGGGCTTGTTAAGTTTACGGACCCAATCAAAGCCATCATGATGCATACGTGAACCAAATATCAACCCATCCACACGCATGCATAACTGCTCTAACAACTGTCGCTCAGTCGCTGCACTCTCTTCACTATCAGTTAATAAGAGTAGATAGCCATGTTCAGAAGCCTCCTGCGTGGCACCTTTGATAACAGCCGCGTAATGCGGGTTTGAGATATCAGGAATGCATAGACCAAGTAGTTGCGAGCGTCCGGTAATCATTGACTGAGCCATTGGATTGGCGCGATATTCAAGCGACTTGATAGCTTCTGCTATTTTGGCTTCCACCTCATATGAAAAACGCTGTCGTCCATTAATGAATCGTGAGACGGTACCTGGCGATACGCCGGCGGCGTGAGCAACATCCTTAATAGTAGGGACTCGAGGATTTTTTTGATGGTCTTTCATTATGTGAAATTGTAGGGCACTTCTCAAAACCTCATTTTTCAAAAAATCCCTCAAATGAAATCAATGGGTTGCAATGCAAAAATTTGGTAAGCACGCGGTGATCCCATATTGACCGCTGACGGGCGTCGCGGTTAAAGCTCAGGCGTCGGCAGGCTGCCAGCGATGCGGCAGCAGTTGGTCAATGTCCCGGGCCCTGTGCGTTGGCAACCGTATCAGCACGTCCCTCAGGTATGCATAGGGGTCATGCCCGTTCATGCGCGCCGACTGCACCAGACTCATCACCGCCGCCGCACGCTGGCCCGCGCGCAAGCTGCCGGCGAACAGCCAGTTATTGCGACCAATGGCAATCGGCCGGATCTGGTTCTCGATCCAGTTGTTGTCCACGGGCAATTGCCCATCATCCGCGAAGCGCGTCAGCGCTGTCCAGCGCCTGAGGCTGTAATCCAGTGCCCTTGCCGTCGCCGAGCTGTCAGGCATCTTGTGCCGCTGCAATGTCATCCACTCGTGCAGCGCATTGAGCACCGGCTTACTGTGCTGCTGCCGGATGGCCTGGCGCTGATCGGCGTTCAGATTCTTCACCTCGCGTTCGATGTCGTAGACCTTGCTGAACTGCTCCAGCGCGAACCCGGCGATCTGGCTCTTGCCCGCCGCATGCAGATCGAAGAACTTGCGTCGGGCATGCGCCAGGCAACCGGCTTCCGTTATGCCGTTGGCGAACCTGGCTTTGTAGCCACTGAAGTCATCACAGACTAAGCTGCCCTTCCAGTCTCCCAGAAAGGCCCGTGCATGCTCACCGGCCCTTGACTCGCAGAAGTCATACACCACGGCCTTGATGTCTTCGAAGGCGCCCGGTGCATAGGCCCACAGGTAGGCGCGGTGTGTGGTGCCTTTGCCTGGTTTGAGCATCTGCACCGGCGTCTCGTCGGCGTGCAGCACGCGGTGGCTGAGTATCTCGGCCTTCAACGCATCGACCAGAGGTTGCAGCCGCACGCCGCAGGTGCCGACCCATTGCGCCAGGGTGGAGCGGGGGATGGCCAGACCGGCGCGGCCAAAGACGCTCTCCTGCCGGTACAGCGGCAGATGGTCGGCGTACTTGGCCACCAGTACCTGGGCCAGCAGACTGGCGGTCGGGATACCTTTGTCGATCACATGCGCGTCGACCGGCGCCTGAACAATCATCTCGCACTTCGCGCAGGCCCATTTGCCGCGGATGTGGCGCTCTACCGTGAATACGCCGGGCACATAGTCCAGCTTCTCTGCCATGTCTTCGCCGATGCGCTTCATTTGGCAGCCGCAATCGGGCGTGCTGCAGGTGGTCGACTCGGGTTCATGGCGGATCTCGCGCCGAGGTAGGTTGGCTGGCAGCGGCTGGCGTTTGGGCTGCTGTTTGAGCTCGGGGGCAGTCTCCGGCGGCTGGAGTTGCTCGATCTCGATGGCGACGGCTGCCAGGTCGGCCTCGATCTCGTCTTCAAGCAGGCTCTTTTGCTCGGCGTTGTAGCGCTCGGACTGGGCGGCAAACTTCATGCGTTTGAGCAGCGCGTTCTCGTGGGTGAGCTTGGCGTTGAGCGCCTGGCTGTGCTTGAGTTCGGTTTGGTGGCGGGCGATTTGCGCATCCTTGTCAGTCACGTGGCCCATGAGGCTGGCGACCATCTCACGCAGTTGCTCTGCGCTGAGATTGTTCAGGGATTGTTGCTGCACCACCATGGCAGCAAGTGTGCCAAGGAAGGCCCTGCGCTGCCATGCGCAGATCCACGGATTGCGCGCCGACTTCAGACCACGGTGATGATGCCCGCGTATCCCATGCGCTGCCAGGGCAGGCCCAGCACCAGGGCGTCGAGCTGGGTGGGCTCCAACGGCCACTGGGTCTCCCCCAGCGCAGGCCAGATGAACTTGCCCTGGTGCAGGCGCCGAGCCGCCAACCAGATGCCGATGCCGTCGTGCACCAGCACTTTGATGCGGTTGGCACGTTTGTTGGCGAACAGATAGGCGTGGTGGGGGTGGGCTGCGCCGAAGACGGTGATCACCCGGGCCAGCGCTGTGTCGGTGCCAGCGCGCATGTCCAGCGGGGCGGTGGCTAGCCAGGCAGCGTCGATGCGGATCATCGCAGCAGCGCGCGCAGCATCTGAGCACAGGCGCTGGCAGCGTCCACAGGCCAATGCAGGGTGATCTTCATGGCGTGATGTTGGAGCTCGATGCGGATGCTGGATGGCGGTGTCGAGGGCTCGCCTTTACTGGCCAATACAGTCAGCGAGGCGGTGAGATCAATAGGGATGAATGAAGTTCCCCCAATTGACCGGACACCTTATATTTCAAGAACAAGGAGTCCACCATGCCAATCAAGCAGGGAGCCTATCCGGCGGAGTACCGCCA
>NZ_SOAL01000032.1 GCF_004364775.1 Comamonas sp. JUb58 | reverse complement strand
TTCTGGACCATCTTGAGCTTGAAGCTCTCATCGTATTTCGTCATGAAAAACACCCCAAAGGTTGGACTGGTGTCCAACTTTTGGGGTGCAGTTCAGCATTGCGCTGGCGGCTTTTTTATTTCATCAGCTTTTGCAGCTCGGGCCAGACATTGGCCAGCAGCTGTGGGTGGGCGCTGGCCAGCGGGTGGATGCGGTCGGCCTGGAAGTTCTTTTCAGAATCGGGTACGTCGGCCACGCCATGCAGCAAGAAGGGCACGACGGCCGTTTTCTTCTCGCGCGCCAGGGTGGTGAAGACCTGGGCAAAGTCCGTGGTGTACTTGCTGCCGTAGTTGGGGGGCACCTGCATGCCCAGCAGCAGCACCTGGGCGCCGGCCTTCTGGGCGCTGTCTACCATCGCTGCCAGGTTGGCCTGGGTGCTGGCCAGCGGCAGGCCGCGCAGCGCATCATTGGCACCGAGCTCCAGCACGACGATGCCGGGCTTGTGCTGCGTCAGCAACTGGCCAAAGCGGGCCCGGCCGCCGGCGGTGGTGTCGCCGCTGATGCTGGCGTTGTGCACCTGGTAGGCGTTGGCGTTTTTGCTTTGTTCGAGCTTGTCCTGCAGCAGCGCCACCCAGCCTTTTCCGCGTGCGATGCCGTATTCGGCGCTGATCGAGTCGCCCACGACCAAAATCGTGGCAGGCGCCTGTGGTGCAGCAGCCTGTGCTGTAAAACCTATAGCGACGGAGGACATCATTGACAACGCTACGATGCTGCGCAGACACCGACGTCGCGTGACGGGTGTTCGATCATTGGAGGAAAGATTGGTTGTCATGACAGATGCAGTGCTTTCTCAATCGCAGGCGCCGGAGGCGGTGTTGGTGGCCCAGGGCCTGGGTAAATCGGTCTCGGATTCGACCGGCAGTTTGACCATTCTGCGTGATGTGGACTTTAGCATCGCCCAAGGGGAAACCGTAGCCATTGTCGGTGCATCGGGCTCGGGCAAAAGCACCCTGCTGTCGATCCTGGCGGGCCTGGACACGCCTAGCGTGGGCACGGTACGGATTGCAGGCCAGGACCTGTTTGCGCTGAGTGAAGACGACCGGGCCGCGCTGCGTGCGCGCACGATGGGCTTTGTGTTTCAGAACTTTCAATTGATGGGCAATTTGACGGCGCTGGAAAACGTGATGCTGCCGCTGGAGCTGGCTGGCCAGCGCGACGCCCGCAAGCAGGCCACGGCCATGCTCGAGCGCGTGGGCCTGGGCCAGCGCCTGTCGCACTACCCCAAGCTGCTGTCGGGCGGCGAGCAGCAGCGCGTGGCACTGGCCCGCGCCTTTGTGGTGCAGCCCGCCGTGCTGCTGGCCGACGAGCCCACCGGTAGCCTGGACTTTGCCACCGGCGAAGCCGTGATGCAGCTGGTGATGGACCTGAACCGCGAAGCCGGCACGACCCTGATCATGGTCACGCATGACCGGGCCATTGCCGCCCAGTGCCAGCGCGTCATCACTATCGCCGCCGGCGCCGTAGTGCAGGACAGCCGGATTTAAATTCTTTATCGCTTTTTCCATGCATTTAGGATCCTCTGCAAAACCCTCGCCAAGCGGGATGGACGCGGATCGGGATGAGGCGCAAGGCGTCTTTTGCAGTCAATAGCGAGCTATTGACAAGGAAGACAACGCAGCGGATCGCCCGAGCCCGCGTTCAGACCACGGCAGGGAGTTTTGCAGAGGATCCTTAAGACATCGGTAAGCTCCGCCCGCCACAGTGCCAACCTACAGATTGCGCTGTTGCCGGGTGAACACCCATCCAGAGCGGCCTTCTGCGTGAGAGGTTTGCGATGGAAGCATTGAATCTGCAATGGTTTTCATGGATGGCCGGGGGCTTTGCACCGACGGCCTGGGTGGTGGAGTTGGCCCGATGGCTGGGCATGGACGGCGTGGCGCTGGCAGGGGCCGCGCTGCTGTGGCTGTGGTGGAAGCGACCTGCTGACCGCCTGTACCTGCTGGGCAGCATGCTGTGCAGCGCCGCTGCCGTGCTGTTGGCGCACCGCTTGGCGATGGTGGTGGGGCATCCGCGCCCCTTCGTGATGGGGCTGAGCCCCGCCTATATTGACCATGCCGCCCGGGGCTCGCTCCCGAGCGCGCATGCCAGTGCACTGTTTACCCTGGGCTTTTGCCTGCTGTGGCTGCGCCAGCTGCGCCTGGGTGGCGCTGCCATCGTGGCCGTGGCGCTGGCCGTGAGCTGGGGCCGGGTGTACTGCGGCGTGCACTTTCCGCTCGATATTGCAGCCGGCGCTGCGCTGGGCGGGGTGATTGCGCTGCTGTACGGCTGGCTGTGGCGGCATGCCGGGCCGGTGGTGCAAGACCCTGCAGAGCCCGCGCTGCAGGACGCGGCAACGCCACGCACCTCATCGCAAGCGGCATCGCTGGAGTAGGGCATGAACAGTCTTGCTTCTACGCGCGTGGCGCCTGCCCGCTTTGCCTGGACGATCGAGGCCAGCATGGCGGTCCTGGTGGCAGTGTGGCTGCTGGCGCTGGCCTGGGTTAGGCCGCTCAGCGATCCGGATGAGGGGCGCTATGCCGTGGCGGCCTTGCAGATGCTGCGCAGCGGCGACTGGGTGACGCCGGCGCTCAACGGCCTGCCGTTTTTCCACAAGCCGCCGCTGTACTACTGGCTGGCGGCCACGGGTTTCCAGCTTGCGGGTGTGCATGAATGGGTGGCGCGCCTGCCTTCGCTCTTGGGCGCATGGCTGGCGGCCATGTCCTTGTTTGTCTTGCTCAAGCG
Source organism: Comamonas sp. JUb58 (assembly GCF_004364775.1). Taxonomy (GTDB): domain Bacteria; phylum Pseudomonadota; class Gammaproteobacteria; order Burkholderiales; family Burkholderiaceae_C; genus Comamonas. Next base: position 26,967 of record NZ_SOAL01000032.1, on the reverse strand, counting down.
CTATGCCAGCCAGTCGGTGGCCGTGGCTTCCGCCGTGGTGCTGGTCACCATGCCCTATACCTATATGGCGGCGCAGTACGCCAATATGGACATGCTGTTGGCCGGCTGCCTGACCGCCTGCATCTGCAGCGCCGCGATGGCGACCCTGGAGGTGCGCCAGGCCAACGGCCGCATCCGGGGCCTGGCCTGGATGGGCTGGCTGGCTGCGGCGGGCGTCTGGGCCGGGCTGGGCTTTCTGGCCAAGGGACTGATTGCGCTGGTGCTGCCCGGCATGGTCTGGGCCATCTGGCTGGTGTGGGAGCGGCGCTGGCGCCAATGGTGGCTGCCTTTGCATGCAGCGGCATGGCTGCCGGTGCTGCTGATTGCCGGCCCCTGGGTGTTCATGGCGCAGCAGCGCCACGGCGGCTTCTTCCACTACTTTTTTGTGACCCAGCACTTTCAGCGCTACACCGGCAGCAGCTTCAACAACCCCCAGCCCTGGTGGTTCTATGTCGCGGTGATCGCGCTGGCCGCCTTGCCTTGGACCGGCTGGGCGCTGGCTGCCGCCTGGCGCAACTGGCGGCGCGAGCCCCTGGCCGGATCGCTGGCACTGCAAGCTGCCCGGCCTGCCGCGCAGCCCTTAGTGCAGAGCCTGGACCGGCTGATGCTGGTCTGGTTTGCCGTCATCGTGCTGTTTTTCTCGGTGCCGCACAGCAAGATCGTGGGCTATGTGCTGCCGGCGCTGCCGCCGCTGGCCTATGCGGTGGTGCGCCTGGTGCAAGCTGCGGGCTGGCAGCGCTGGGGCCGGCACACCGCTGCCTTGGCCGCGCTGTTGTGTGTCGTCTTGGCGGTGGTGCTGGGCACGGTGGCCGTGCCTTCCAAGGCCCAGTGGCGCGCACTGCGCAGCCTGCCGGTGCAATCGGCAGACCGGCTGGTGATGCTGGAGCACATGTACTACGAAGTGCCTTTTTACCTGCCCGCGATGGCCGATCCGCTGGTGGTGGATGACTGGCGCAGCGAAGGCCAGCAAGCCGACAACTGGAAGAAGGAACTGAGCGATGCTGCGGAGTTTGCGCCGCAACTGGGCAATAGTCTATTGCTGGATGCGCGGGGTTTGCAGGCCTATGCCTGCGCCCACCCGCAGCAGCAGCTGTGGGTGGTGGGCAGCAGCGATGCGGCCCAACGGCAGATGCCATCGGTGGCGGCTGCTGCACCGGCCCTGCATTTGGGCAGCACCCAGGTCTGGCAGCTGCAGGGGGGCCAGGCCTGCGGCAAGGGCACCGATCGTTGAGTGATTGCGCGGCCATGGCCGCGCAATTCGCCTTGGCCTACATCGGCGGTCACAAACCAGGGGTATAACCAGAGGCTTCATCCTTTGGCATGTCCTGAAAGTGAGAATGACCGTGGCAAAACCCCAAATTGGTGTGATCGTTGGCAGCAACAGCAAGACCTCGATCAACAAGCAACTGGCGCATGGCCTGGTGAACCTGGTGCAGGACCAGGCGGACTTCGAGTTCCTGGACCTGAGTGCGCTGCCGTTCTACAACCGCGACGACGATGCGGACGCCTATCCGGCAGCGTTTACCGCTTTCAAAGACAAGGTGCGCAGCAAGAACGGCATCCTGTTTGTGACGCCCGAGCACAACCGCTCGGTGCCGGCCTACCTGAAAAACGCGCTGGACGGTGGCAGCCGCCCCTATGGCAGCGGCGCATGGAATGGCATCCCGGCCGGCATCATCGGCACCTCGACCGGTGGCCCGGCAACGTCGATGGCCCAGCAGCATCTGCGCAATATTCTGGTGTTTCTCGACATGCCGGCAATGGCACAACCGGAGGGCTTTATCCGCTGGACCGATGGCCTGGTCAGCGCCGATGGCAAGGTGGCCGAGGCCAGTGAGAAATTCCTGCGCAATTACATGGAGCGCTTTCTGGCCTGGGTGGCACAGCACCCTAAGAAATAAGCTTGTTCAGCACAATCGGAATGGCTGCGTTACGATGCAGCCATTTTTTTGACCAAGGCCGCCATGTTGAATCTCCCCCTTCACTACTTGTACCGCGCCGCTGCTGCGGAAACCTCGGCTCCCTGGCTGCTGGTGCTGATGCATGGCGTGGGCAGCAATGAGCAGGATCTGTTTGGCCTGGCGGACATGGTGCCGCACGCCTTCCATGTGCTGAGCCTGCGCGCGCCCTACACCCTGGGCCCCAGCAGCTATGCCTGGTTCCAGTTCGGCGTGAATCCCGATGGCAGCCGCACCATCGACACCGCGCAGGAAAAAGCCAGCCGCGCGCTCGTCGCACAGACCTGTGCCGAGGCGGCCCAGGCCTTGCAAATTCCTGCCGAGCGGGTGGTAGTGGGTGGTTTCAGCCAGGGCGGCATCATGTCGCTCTCGGCCTTGCTGACCCAGCCGCAATCGCTGCGGGCGATCATGGTCTGGCACAGCCGCCTCTTGCCCGAGATTGCGGCCGAGCAAGTGGCCCCCGCGCAGTTGGCCGGCCACAGTGCCTGGATCAGCCATGGCAGCGCCGACAACGTGATTCCGCTGGCGCAGGCCCATGCCATCCGTGCTGCCCTGCAAGATGCGCCGCTGGACCTGAGCTACCGCGAATACCCTTGCCGCCATGAGCTGCACCCACAAGAGCTGCACGACAGCATGGCTTGGCTGCAGAGATTGACCCAGCTCTAAAATCCTGGGCGCCGCGTTGGGAGGTGGATTCCGCGCTTAGCGCAGATTTCTAGCGGGCGTCCGGGCGGAACAGCCCGGCCAGCATGCGGTCCAGCTGCGGCCATTCCTGGGCGAACTGGCTGCGGTTGACAAAGAAAGCTTCGCAGGCCACCGCAAAGAACTCGGCCGGGGCCGTGGCGCCATAGCTGTCCAGCCAGGGCGCGGGCTCGCCAAAGCGCTGGGATTTGGCAATGGCATGGCCAAATGCCGCAAAGGCCGAGGCCCAGGTCCGCTCCCAGGTCTGCCGTGCTTCAGCCGCACTGGCCAGGCCCAGAAAATGGCCGGGCAGCGAGGGGTAGCCATCGGCACCGCCATTGCGCATATCGATCTTGTGGCAGAACTCGTGGATCACAACGCTGGTGCCGCGCTCGTTTTGCTGCAGCGGGTCTTGGGCAATGGCCGCCCAACTCAGGGTGACGGGCCCGTGCTGCATGGCTTCGCCTTCGAGCATCATGCGCCGGTGTGATACAAGGCCGGCTTCGTCATGCATATCGCGCGCAGCAACCATGGTGCCGGGGTGCACGACGATGCCAACAAAATCATCGTAAAGCGCGATGGCCTGCTGCGCCTCGCCCCGGTGGAGCAGGGGCACGCAGGCCTGGGCGGCAATGGTCAGCGCCATCGCGTCGCTCAGCACCAGACCATGGGCGCCGGAGAACTGCTTTTGGCGCAGAAACAGCGCGCTCAGGGCGCGCAGCTTGGCTTTTTCTTCCAGCGACAGCGCTTGCAGGAAAGGGTATTTTTGCAGCACCTGCAGCCACAGGGAGGCGGGTATCTCCGGTACGGGGCGCGCCATTGCGCGCAGGCGGGACCAGGTGCGGTGCAGCCAGGTCATGGTTCAGGCGCCTGCTTGCGGCGGCTGGGCCAGGTAGGTGCTCAGCGCGATGCGCTGCATGCCGGCAGCATCGATGCGCAGCACCTCGGCACGAGCGGGTAGCTCGTCGCTGTCCCAGTCGCTTAGCACCACGCGCTGGTGGTCCGCATCCAGCGCGTGGCTGGCAGGGCGGTGGGTGTGGCCATGGATCAGGGTATGCGACCCGGCGCTCTGCAGCCAGGCCAGGGCAGCTAGCGGGTCCACATCGGCGGTGACCAGCTCGCGCATGCGGCGCGCTTCGCTTTGGCTGCGCATGCTGCCGGCCAGTTGGCGGCGCTGGGCCAGTGGTTGGGCCAGAATCTGCTGCTGCCAGGCGGGGCTGCGTGCCACTGCACGAAAACGCTGGTACTCGCTGTCTTCCACACACAGCGCATCGCCATGGCTGAGCAGCCAGCGCTGGCCCAGAAAGCTCAGGCAGCTGGGGTCGGGCAGCAATTGCATGCCGCTGCGCTCGGCAAACTGCGCGCCGATGAGAAAGTCGCGGTTGCCATGCATGAAGAAGAGGGCGCGCTGGCCACTGGCCTCGCGCAGGCTCCGGGCACAGGCCGCTTCAAAGCTGTCTGCCTCGTCGAGCGCATCGTCGCCAACCCAGGCTTCAAACAGGTCGCCCAGCATGAAGATCGCATCTGCGGTACTGGCTTGCAGGTACCGCTGCCAGCTGTGCCAGGTCAGTGGCAGCTGGGGTTGCAGATGCAGATCGGAGATGAATTCGATGCTGCGCCAGGCGGGGGGCGCAGCAAAGGCATGGACTGCCGTGGTGGCCAACTGGGCGCGCAGCGCCTCATGGGGGTCTGCGGCACTGGTGTTGGTCGGGCTGTCCATGCAAATGGTGGCGCCTATTACAGGGCCACAGCCTTTTCGATCAGCACTTCTTCCTTAGGCACGTCTTGGTGCATGCCCTTGGAGCCGGTCTTCACGGCCTTGATCTTGTCGATCACGTCGTTGCCCTTGACCACCTTGCCGAACACGGCATAGCCCCAGCCGCTAGGCGTGGGCGAGGTGTGGTTCAGGAAGTCGTTCTTTGCGACGTTGATGAAGAACTGGGCAGTTGCCGAGTGGGGATCGCTGGTGCGAGCCATGGCCACGGTGTACTGGTCGTTCTTCAGGCCGTTCTGGGCTTCGTTCTGGATGGGGGTCTGGGTGGACTTCTGGTCCATGCCCGATGCAAAGCCGCCGCCCTGGATCATGAAGCTGTTGATCACGCGGTGGAAGATCGTGCCGTCATAGTGGCCGCTCTTGACGTAGCTCAGGAAGTTCTCGGTGGACTTGGGGGCTTTGTCTGCGTCGAGTTCCAGCGTGATGACGCCGTAGTCTTTGATATGCAGTTCAACTTGTGGATTGCTCATGGTGTGTTTCCTGTTGAGAAAGGTTGGAAGGGCGCCGCAAGCCTGGTTGGAGGCCAGCGGCAAGGCCGTTTACTTGACGACGGTAGCCGACTTGATGATGACCGGGGTCTTGGGTACGTTCTGGTGCGGGCCGGCATTGCCGGTTTGCACGGCCTTGATCTTGTCGACCACATCATTGCCGCTGACCACCTTGCCAAACACCGCATAGCCATGGCCATCGGGGTTGGGGGCGTTCAGCGAATCATTGTTCTGCACATTGATGAAGAACTGCGCGGTGGCCGAATCGGGCACCGCCGTGCGGGCCATTGCAATGGTGTAGGTGTTGTTCTTGAGGCCGTTGTTGGCCTCCAGCGGGATGGGCGAGCGTGCGGGCTTTTGCTGCATGTCGGGGGTGAAGCCACCGCCCTGGATCATGAAGTTGCCAATCACGCGGTGGAAGATCGTGCCGTCGTAGAACTTGTCGTTCACGTACTGCAGGAAGTTGGCCACCGTCTTGGGCGCTTTTTCTGGATTGAGTTCCACCACGATGTCGCCCATCGAGGTCGCCAGTTTCACGCGGGGCTGGTCAGCCGCCTGCGCAGCGCTGGTCAGCAACATGCCGCCGGCCAGTGCCAGGCCGCCCAGAATGGAAAGAGTGTGTCGTTTGGTAGGCATCGGTTTCCTCTGTCGTTGAATACGGTAGATGGCCAGCACAGGGCGCTGCGGAGTCCGCAAGGCATCCTGCGCTGCGCGCAAATCATGGGCGTTGCACGGTATGCGTTGCACCGAGTTGAGGGCCAACGGTGCAAGATTCAAGGCAAGGCCTTTACTTTTTTGCGTCGGGCGCCGCTGCCGGGGCAGCCGGCGCGGCCGCAGCGGGTGCTGCAGCAGCGGCAGGCTGGGCCCGGGTCACCAAGAGGCGCAGGCTGCTGATCTTGGGCTGCAGCCGCGCCTGCTGGGCGGGCGCCAGGCTGCTGGCCTTGCTCAGTGATTGCTCGGCCAGGCGGATATAGATATCGCCCAGGTTTTCATAAGCGGTGGCATAGCCGGGGTTGGCCCGCACGGCATCTTGCAGCGCGCGGCTGGCCTTTTCCAGCTGGTTGTTCTGGGCGTAGAGCACGGCCAGGTTGTTGTAGGGCTCGGGCAGTTCGGGGTATTCCTGCACCAGTTTCTCGAACGTGGCCGTGGCTTCTTCGCGCTGGCCGGCATTCATCTGGGCCACACCCTGCAAAAAGCGCCATTGCGGGTCGCGCGGTGCTTGCTGGATCTTGGGCTCCAGCTGCTCCAGGGCCAATGCGGTCTGGCCGGACTGGATCAGCTTTTCCACGGCCGCGTACTCGTCCGCATAGGCGGCGCCGCAGCTCAGGGTAAGCGCCAGTAAGGCGGCACGGGGCATCAGGGGGGAGAAAAGGCGACTGACTAACTTCATAGGGTTCGGGCGCGCTGGGCGCGTGCAAGTGGCCTGCAGGCTTATACTGCAGCGCATTGTAGCTGAGGGGGCTGGCGCCCCGGAACGACGGGCGGCCATGGTTTGCAGGGCATGGTGTCGGGCATCAGCTACCATACACGGTTCGGCGGTTCCTGCCGGGCGGCCGTGCCCGGGCAGGCGCTTTCCAACCCGTGCCCCAGCCTCTTTCCAGAGGATGGACGCGGAACGGGGCAGGGCGCCAGGCGTCTTTCCCTCTCTCAACCACAACCACGCTAATTTTTCATGAGTTTGCGCATCTACAACACGCTTTCGCGTGCGCTGGAGTCATTTGTTCCGATTGAGCAGGGCCATGTCCGCATGTATGTATGCGGCATGACGGTCTATGACCTCTGTCATCTGGGACATGCGCGCTCGATGCTGGCGTTTGATGTGGTGCAGCGCTGGTTGCGCGTCAGCGGCCTCCAGGTGACCTATGTGCGCAATGTCACCGACATTGAGGACAAGATCATCCGCCGTGCCGTGGAAAACGGCGAGACCATCCGCAGCCTGACCGACCGCATGATCGAGGCCCTGCACCAGGATGCCGATGCGCTGGGCATCGAGCGCCCCACGCATGAGCCCCGCGCCACCGAATACGTGCCGCAGATGCTGTCCATCATCTCGCAGCTGGAAGAAAAAGGCCTGGCCTACCGCACCGAGGGCGGCGATGTGAACTTTGCCGTGCGCAAGTTCCCGGGCTACGGCAAGCTGTCGGGCAAATCGCTCGATGAGCTCAATGCTGGCGAGCGCGTGGCCGTGCAGGACGGCAAGGACGACCCGCTGGATTTTGTGCTGTGGAAGAGCGCCAAGCCGACCGAGCCCGACGAGGCCAAGTGGCAAAGCAGCTATGGCACGGGCCGGCCGGGCTGGCACATCGAGTGCTCGGCGATGAGCTGCGCGCTGCTGGGCGAGACTTTCGACATCCATGGCGGCGGCGCTGACCTGCAGTTCCCCCACCACGAAAACGAGATTGCCCAGAGCGAAGGCGCACACGACAAGCAGCTGGCCAAGGTGTGGATGCACAACGGCTTCATCAACGTCGACAACGAGAAGATGTCCAAGTCCTTGGGCAATTTCTTCACGATCCGCGATGTGCTCAAGCGCTACGACGCAGAAACCATCCGCTTCTTTGTGGTGCGCACCCACTACCGCAGCCCGCTCAACTACAGCGATGTGCACCTGGACGATGCCCGCAATGCCTTGAAGCGCCTGTACACCGCGCTGAGCCTGGTAGCGGCAGAGCCGGTCGCCATCGACTGGAGCCACCCAAGCGCAGCGCGCTTCAAGGCGGCGATGGACGAGGACTTTGGCACGCCTGAAGCGGTGGCCGTGTTGTTTGAGCTGGCTGCCGAAGTCAACCGCAGCAAATCGCCTGCGGTGGCGGGGCTGCTGAAGGCATTGGCCGCTACCCTGGGTTTGCTGCAGGCCGACCCTGCTGCCTACCTGCAAGCGGGCGCCACCGTGGATGCCGCCTATGTGGAGGGGCAGATTGCACTGCGTGCCGCAGCCAAGGCGGGCAAGAACTATGCGGAATCTGACCGCATCCGCGCCGAGCTGCTGGCTCAAGGGGTGGAGCTCAAGGATTCCGCGCAAGGCACGACCTGGACGGTAGTGCAGGCGGGGGCCTGATGCGCGCTGTGGGTGGTCTGACTCTGTCCCTGGCGTTGACGCGGTCCGTCTAGCCTTATGCCTGGTATCAGCAACAAGCCGCTGTCAGCGGAAGACTGGGCCGTCGCCTGCAAACACCTGGCCCGCAAGGACCGGGTGATGCGCCGGCTCGCGCCGCTGTACGCCGGCGAGATGCTGCGTCGCGAGGCAGACGGCTTTGCGCTACTGATGCGCTCAGTCGTATGGCAGCAGCTGTCCGACAATTCGGCGCGCCAGCTGTGGAAACGGCTGGTGGCAGCGCTGGGCTCGGTCACGCCCAAGGCCATGCTGGCCCTGACGGACGAGGCCGCCAAGGCCATCCGACTGCCGCAGCGCAAGCTGGGCTATCTGCGCGATCTGGCCCAGTGGTTTGTGCAGGAGCCCAAGGATGCGCTGTCCTGGGTGCATGTCGATGACGATGCCGTCATTGAGCAACTGCTGGCGCAGCGCGGCTTGGCGCGCTGGGGCGCGGAGATGTTTTTGCTGTTCCATCTGGGGCGGCCCAATGTGCCGGCCATTGACGATGCAGCGCTGCTGCAGGGCATCAGCGACCATTATTTTTCGGGCGAGGCCGTCAGCCGCAGCGATGCGCGCGAGGTGGCCCAGGCCTGGCAACCCTGGGCCAGTGTGGCGGCCTGGCTGATCTGGCGATCCCAGAATGCCATGCCACTGGGGCAGGATGCAGATTGACCCGGTCTTGCCGCATGCGGTTACACTGTCGGTCGTTATGAGAAGGCTGCCTGCGGCTTTTCTCGAGGAGAATCATTTTGGCGAAAAGAACATTCCTGGATTTCGAGCAACCGATTGCGGAGCTGGAAACCAAAATTGATGAACTGCGCTATGTGCAAAGCGAAAGCGCAGTCGATATCTCTGAAGAGATTGATCAGCTCAGCAAGAAAAGCCAGCAGCTGACCAAGGACATCTACAGCGAGCTTTCCCCCTGGCAGATCACCAAGATCGCACGCCACCCCGAGCGTCCCTACACCCTGGACTATGTGAACGAGATCTTCACCGATTTCGTTGAAATGCATGGTGACCGCCACTTTGCCGACGACCTGTCCATCGTGGGCGGCCTGGCACGCTTCAATGGCAACCCCTGCATGGTGGTGGGCCACCAAAAGGGCCGCGACACCAAGGAGCGCACCCTGCGCAACTTTGGCATGAGCAAGCCCGAAGGCTACCGCAAGGCGCTGCGCCTGATGAAGACCGCCGAGAAGTTCAAGCTGCCGGTGTTCACCTTTGTCGACACGCCCGGTGCCTACCCTGGCATTGATGCCGAAGAGCGCGGCCAGTCCGAAGCCATCGGCCGCAACATCTATGAAATGGCGCAGCTGGAAGTGCCGATCATCTCCACCATCATCGGTGAAGGTGGCTCGGGCGGCGCGCTGGGTATCTCGGTGGCCGACCAGGTGCTGATGCTGCAGTACTCGGTGTACTCCACCATCAGCCCCGAAGGCTGTGCGTCCATCCTGTGGAAGACCAGCGACAAGGCCCAGGAAGCGGCCGATGCCATGGGCATCACTGCGCACCGTCTCAAGGCCTTGGGTCTGATCGACAAGATCATCCATGAGCCCGTCGGTGGCGCCCACCGTGACCACAAGCAAATGGCGGCGCTGCTCAAGCGCGGCCTGAGCGATGCCTTCCGCCAACTGGCTGACCTGAAGCCCGCCGAACTGCTGGACCGCCGCTACGAGCGCCTGCAAAGCTATGGCCGTTTCACGGACACCAAGGCGGAACATTGATGCCTGCTGCCGGCCGCTGCTGATGCTGCGCCGCTGCTGCCAAGCCTCCCTTCGCGGAGGCTTTTTGCTGTGGGGCGCGCGCCATGGCTGAGCCCGCCATTGTTACCGCGCTGAACGGCTGGCAGCCTGCACTGCCGCTGGCCGTGGCCTATAGCGGCGGGGCCGATTCCACCGCCTTGCTCTGGGCCTGCCTGCAGCGCTTTCCCGGCCAGGTGCATGCCATCCATATCAACCATGGCCTGCAGGCTGCGGCCGCGGTGTTTGAAGCGCATTGCCGCGCCCAGTGCGCTGCCTGGGCGGTGCCCCTGCAGGTGGTGGCGGTGAATGCCCATGCGCAACCTGGCCAGAGCCCGGAGGACGCAGCACGCATTGCGCGCTACCAGGCGCTGACCCAGGCCGTGCTGGCTGTTGATGATGCAGGGCAGGGCAGTATCCAGACCATGGCGCTCGCCCAGCATGCTGATGACCAGGTCGAAACCGTGGTGCTGGCGCTGTCACGCGGTGCCGGCGTGGCCGGCCTGGCAGGCATGCGCCCGCAGTGGCAGCGCGCTGGCCTGCAGTGGGCGCGGCCCTATCTGGGGTTGGGCAGTGCGCAGATCCGCGCTGACCTGGCTGCGATGGGCATTGCCTGGGTGGATGACCCCACTAACACCGACACCCGCTACACACGCAACCGCATCCGCCAGCAGGTGATGCCGGGGCTGGTGCAGGCCTTTCCGCAGATGGCGCAGACGGTGGCGCGCAGCAGCGCCAACGCGGCGCAGGCGGCCGAGCTGCTCGACGACCTGGCGCAGATCGACCTGCAAGCCACCGGCGCGCCGCCGCGCATCCGCGCGCTGCAGGCACTGAGCGAGGCGCGCATGGCCAATGTGTTGCGCTACTGGCTGCGCACGGCCCATGGCCAAACCCCTAGTGCTGCGCAGCTGGCGCAACTGCTGCTGCAGCTGCAGCGCTGCACCACGCGGGGCCACCAAATCCATATAAAAGTGGGCCGTGGGTATATACAGCGCCACAGAGATGTCATCGATTGGTACAATCCGCCAGTTTTGGTCTGACTAATGTACGATTCCGACGGCGTGCCAAAACACTTTGCATCAACGCCGAGCTTCGTGTTTCGTCATCGTGATATTCAATGGCACTGATCGTTCATAAGTACGGCGGCACGTCGATGGGCTCTTCCGAGCGCATCCGCAATGTCGCCAAACGCGTCGCCAAATGGGCAAGGGCTGGCCACCAGATGGTGGTGGTGCCCAGCGCCATGAGTGGCGAAACCAACCGTCTGTTGGGCCTCGCCAGTGAGCTGGCACCCAGCCGCGCAGACAAGTCCTATTACCGTGAGCTGGACATGCTGGCCGCCACTGGCGAGCAGGCCTCGTCGGCCCTGCTGGCCATTGCGCTGCAGGCTGAAGGCGTACCTTCGGTGAGCTACACCGGCTGGCAAGTGCCGGTGCGCACCGATGACAGCTACACCAAAGCACGGATTGAATCGATTGATGACCAGCGCGTGCGTGCCGATCTGGACGCAGGCCGCGTGGTCATCGTCACCGGTTTCCAGGGCATTGACCCGAACGGCAACATCACGACCCTGGGCCGTGGCGGCTCGGACACCTCGGCGGTCGCCGTGGCAGCCGCCATGAAGGCCGCTGAATGCCTGATCTATACCGACGTCGATGGTGTCTACACTACCGACCCGCGCGTGGTGTCTGCCGCACAGCGCCTCAAGACCGTGAGCTTCGAGGAAATGCTGGAGATGGCGAGCCTGGGCTCCAAGGTGCTGCAGATCCGCTCGGTGGAATTTGCCGGCAAGTACAAAGTGCCAATGCGTGTGCTGTCGAGCTTCACGCCCTGGGATATTGCATTGGATGAAGAGGCCAAATCGGGCACTCTGATCACATTTGAGGAAGACGAAAAGATGGAAAAGGCCCTCGTATCGGGCATCGCTTTCAACCGCAGCGAAGCCAAAATCTCCGTCCGTGGCGTGCCTGACACCCCCGGCATCGCCTACCAGATCCTGGGCCCGGTGGCAGACGCCAACATCGATGTGGACGTGATCCTGCAAAACATCGGCAAGGACGGCAAGACCGACTTCAGCTTCACCGTCAACCAGGGCGACTTCAACCGCACGGTTGAGCTGCTGCGCGAAGAAGTGGTGCCCAAGCTGGGCGCTGACGAAGTCATCGGCAACCCCAACATCTGCAAGGTGAGCATTGTCGGCATCGGCATGCGCAGCCACGTGGGCGTCGCATCGACCATGTTCCGCGCACTGGCCGAAGAGGGCATCAACATCCAGATGATCTCCACCTCCGAAATCAAGACCTCGGTCGTGATCGATGAGAAGTACCTGGAACTGGCCGTTCGTGCACTGCATACCGCTTTTGGTCTGGATTCTGCAGAAGTTTCCAAATCGGCCTGATTTTTCAGGTTAGAATAGCTGTATTGGAAACGTGACCGAGTGGCCGAAGGTGCTCCCCTGCTAAGGGAGTATGGGGTGTAGAGCCTCATCGAGGGTTCGAATCCCTCCGTTTCCGCCAGAAGCAAGGCCCTGAGTGTTATCACTCAGGGCCTTTTGCTTTTCTTGCTCTGGGAAGGCTGCGAGCATCGCTTTAAAGCCTTCAGCAGCCTTTTTCTCGTCTGCTTTCTCCGATTGCTCAAGATCTTCAGCAATCGCAGTCATGAATGCTCGCGCGGGGTCACCGCTCACGATCGCTAGCAGCCCACCTCGGATTCTCCAGTTGGCTGGGCGCACTCCTTTCTTCATATCGGTTATATGGCTTCTCGGGATTTCGAGGAGCTTAGCCAGCTTCGCTTGATTTCCAGCCTTGGCTGCGGCCTCATCTATCAAAGAATTTAACGACTCGATTGTTCCCATTTCGGGTACTCCTGTGTATGATGTTCCTAAATTGGGAACTTTGTTGTTCCCTGCTTGGTAATTTTACCAACGGAGCCACCCAGCTCGGCCAGCGTGCAGTGAACAACAGCCCGGCCTACCGCCAGAAGCAGAGCAAGGCGGCTCCAGTGACAACCAGGAGCCGCCAGCATGTCGAAAACCTCTCACACGTCCCCAACAAGTCCCCCGCCTGCTCAGCAAGACCTTGGCGCTTGCCTGGCGGCTCCCGCTAAGGTCGATCAGGTGGGGGGCACCCTCATTTCCGAGCAAGCTCGATACCTGCTCAAGTGTGTGGACGTCCTTCGCCGCCTCCAGCGTTCGCGTCTGACTGCTGCAACTGCCAGCTATCTGGAAATCTGCCAGCGTGAAGCTGGTTTCATCATTTCAGGTTCCTATACGTCTGGCGTGCGTGGATGGGGTAGCGCTCGATGACTAATCGTCTGTTCACCTTCTCAGCTCCGCGTCGTTTCCTTGACCCCACACGTCCAGAACGTGTGAAGCGCGTCTACCGGTGCCCTCAAGCATTCAATGCCTACATCGCAGGCCTGCGAGCTGGCGGCCTGCACATCGTCTTCACTTCGCCGCAAGCTGCGGCGTACGTTCGTCAGGTTCAAGCATGAGCGCGCAAATGGCATTCAACGACTCCCCCTCATCCGCAGGGGATGCAAGCAGCTGGCGGCTGCGTTTTTCAGGCGCCAAGGCGCCTGCCACTCGTGCTGTAACACGAGTGGAAAGTTCACCTACCACCACCAGCGATATCAAGGCCGCCAAGATCGATTGGCTCAATGCCACGTTCGATGCTCCCGCTATGAGCGTTCATGGCCTCATGACCTTCGTCGGCGGCCTCATGGGTCGAACCATCACGGGCGAGCTCGACGGCGGCCTGTTTGGCTTCACCGACCGCAACAGATTGACTGTGCGGCTGGATGACGGCGCAAAGGTAGAGATTGGCTCTATCGCGCTGGGCGGTGAATCGCAAAAGGGCCGCTGGCTGCTCCAGCTCAACGGCAAGGGCTGCGGCCTGGTCACTGACTGGGCAAGCCTGCAGGAGCTGCTCGAGGGCCTGGATGCAACCATTTCACGCGTCGACCTGGCCGTCGATTTCTTGGACGGGGAATACACCGTCGATGACGCGATGACGCTTTGGCACGAAGGTGCATTTATCAACCGTGGGCGAAACCCTGAGCTGGATACGCAGGGCGCTTGGCACGAAGGTGGCACGAAGGGACGCACTATGTACGTAGGCAAGCTCAAGAACGGCAAGACGCTATGCGTCTATGAAAAGGGCCGGCAGCTCAACATGCCAGACAGCAATTGGACGCGCTACGAGGTGCGGCTGGGCAACCGTGATCGCGTTGTCCCTCTGGACATTCTCACCAACCCAGAGAAGTACTTTGCAGGCGCCTATCCGGCCCTCGCTCACATGCTCCAAGCCGCCGCCGAAGAAATCCCCACGGTGCGCGAAGAAGTCAAAGGAAGCCTGGCGCACGGCCTGCACCACATGCAGCGCTGCTACGGCAAATACCTGCACCAGGCGATCGAGACAACAGGCTGCTCTGCGCTCGACCTGGTCGAAGAAGTTCGCATTGTTGGCATACCCAAAAAGGTTGAACCCTCCGGCGTTGTTGCCGGACTCGCATGGCCCGAGCTGCAGGCCCAAATGGAAAGACTCAAATCATGAGCACTGAGCAAGTAGCGGCCTCTGCGGCCCAAAAGCTGAAACCCATGCAAGTGGTCGTGCGTGGCCGCGTGGATGCATCTCGCCTGCATGACAAGACGCGTTATACGCGCATCGTGACGCCGGCTCCAGACCCGTATAGCCGCCCGCAAACCATCGAGATCCGCAGCAAGGGCCAGCTCGGCGGTAAGGGCGAAGAAGTCACCGTAGTGGCCCAGCTGGGCGGCTTCACGCGCAAGCCGTATCGCAGCACCGACAAGGACACGGGCGAGGTGACCATGGTCACCCCTGTGGACCTGACGCTTGACGCCGTAGAAGGCTAATCATGGTGGTCTACCAGCTCACCTTTTTTGACCTGCAGCGCCTTGCTGAGTTGATGGTGCTGGTTTCCTTCATGTGTGGGGCTATGGGCGTTGTCGTCATGCGCTTTTTGTGCGGGCTCATCGCAATGCTTGGCAATGCTTTGAACCGTCGCCAACGCATTCGTGAGGCACGCGAGCGCGCCGCGGCAAGGGCTGCAGATGGGCGAGCTTGCGAGACCGGCAGCAGCCCCTGCAGCGATGCTCCGCAGCCAATCTCGCAGGCGTGATGCGACATGTTCTGTATTGCTCACGATGCCCAGACCGTACAGGAAGTGTCTTGCGACACGCCTGATGCGTACCTGGTCATCACTCGTGTGGAGCTGGCCCAGCTGAGCCCGTTCTACATGAGCATCGAATCAGCAGTGGAAATTTCCGGGGCCATGCTGATGGCTATGGCGGTGGCATTTGTGTTCCGCCAAGTCCGTAACTACCTGGAGAAGGAAGAAAGAAATGATTGAACTCAAGAACGCTGTGAAGCGCTGTGTCCGTAACGCTCCTGCCCGTCTGGCTTTGGCTGGTAAGGCGGCGGCTGCTGGCTCGACCTTGGCACTGGCCTCTGGCGCACATGCTGCTGATTTCACCATCGACTCTGCTGCAGTGGTCGCGGTGATTACCGGTGGTGTTACCACGATCTCCGCAATCGGTATCGCGGTTCTGTCGCTGGTGGTCTGTATCAAGCTCTTCAAGTGGGTTCAACGCGTTTTGTAAGCGCAACGGCGGGCTAACGATGGCCCGTCTTTCTGGGGCGCTCATGCGGCTGTATGGGCGCCCTTTTTTTACGCATGGAGGTGGGGCATGAACGGTTTTTGGTACTTGCTGACGATGGTGCTGTGCGGCTGCATCATGTTCTGGCCATGAGGTGCAGCATGGCTCTTTTTCAACGCCTGGCTGCCTTAGTCTTCGTACTCTTTGCGTGCTTTCCCGTACAGGCATCGCTGCCTAAGGGTGTCATTTACACAATCGGTGCGTGTTCCGGCCCGAATTTGGTAGCAGTTATGGAATGTGGGTGGCGTGTTACCTACCCTCCTGCTTCCTACCCGCATTTGCATCCAGTGACTTGCGTTGCCGAGGGAAACGGTGGGTATTGCACTGGTGCCAGCGGCCTGACTGACCGCGTCAGTGCTCAGGTGTCCGGTGGCTCGTGTCCTGCAAATTCCAACGCCAATAGCAGTGGAACATGTGATTGCACGACTAACTACGAGGAGAAAAACGGTCAGTGCGTTAAGAAGGAAATCAAGTGTCCAGAAGGTCAGCACATGGATGGCGCTGTTTGCGTTCCTGACAAATGCCCGGAAGGCCAAATTCTTGATGCGGGAGTGTGCGTGCCTGATCCCGATCGTTGTCCCGATGGTTCCAAAAAGGTAAACGGTAAGTGTGAGGAGAAGAAGTGCAAGAAGGACACTCCATACACCGTAGGTTGGGCCGTCAATAGCCCATCTGCTTTTTGTGAAGCCGGCTGCACCTATAGCACTGGTAAGCCAATTGCTCGCACATGCAGCGACGGGCAAAACGGAACTCCCTCCGGTTGTTTCACCACGTTTTACGCGACGGGCGAAACCTGTAATGGGGGGTCTTTGCCTAGCAAACCTGGTGAGGGTGGTGGCGGTAGCCAACCTGGTGATGGCGGGGGCGGTACCGGTGGAGGCACGGGCGGGGGAACAGGCGGTGGCACTGGCGGAGGTACAGGCGGTGGCACTGGTGGAGGCACAGGCGGTGGCACTGGTGGAGGTACAGGCGGTGGCACTGGTGGAGGCACAGGCGGTGGCACTGGGGGTGGCACTGGTGGAGGTACCGGCGGTGGCACTGGTGGGACCGGAGGTACTGGCGGCAGCGATTCCGGCAGCGATGGCAATGACAAAGATAGCGACGATTTTTGCAAGCAAAACCCGAAGCTCGACGTCTGTTCTAAGGGATCGTTTGGCGGCACCTGTGGCGGAGGTTTTAAGTGCGAAGGCGATGCACTGCAGTGCGCGATAGCTCAAGAGCAGCACAAGCGCAACTGCGAGCTTTTCGAAAAGGACACGGACGGCTCCAGCCTCACAAACCGGGCTTTGAACGGCACCGACGAAAGCAGCGCAGACAAGCTCAAGGACAAGGCTGAGCAGGTCGATGTAGGCACGACTCTGGATCAAAGCGGTTTGGGCTGGGGCAACAGCTGCCCGCCTGATCCTGAGTTTTCGCTGGCCTTCGCTGACGGTCGCTCAATCACCATCCCATTTAGCCGCATCTGCGGGCCGCTGAACATCATGGCGCTGGCCGGTGTGGGCATCACCTTGCTCGCTTGCGGCGTCTGGGTTGTGGGCGGCAAAAAGAGCTAAGGAATAGACCATGCCATACATCATTTCCATCTTGGTCGGTGCGCTGCTGCAGGTGGTCGGCAGCTTCATTGGCCGCGCTTTGCTTGCGCTCGGTTTCGGCTTCGTTGAGTACAAGGGCATCAGCTATCTGATCAGCTCTGTGCTCGACCAAGCCAAAGGTCTGATGGGCGCTGTCGGCTCCTCGTTGCTGGCTGAGTGGGCGGGATTCTTTCGCATCGATGTGCACCTGTCCATCATCTTGAGCGCCATTGGCGTCAAGGTGTTGTTGAACGCGCTTGGTGGCGACAAGGTGCGCCGCCTGGTGCAAAAGTGAGGTAGGCCATGCCAATCAATTTCGTTACCGGCCTCCCTCGACAGGGCAAAACCTTGTGGACGTTGGCCTATGTCCAAGAGATTGCCAAAAAGGACAATCGCCAGGTCTACACCTGCAATATTCCTGAGGTCACGATTGAAGGTTGGCAGACCATCGATCACCCCGATAAGTGGATGGAGCTGCCTAATGACTCCATCATCATCGTGGACGAGCTCCAAGACTTCTGGGGCCAGGCATCGACCGGGGCACGCGTGCCAACGCCCATCCTGGAGCTGTCAAAGCACGGTAAGCGCGGCATAGACTTCTTCTTCATCACGCAAGACCCTACGCTTGTGCACGCGACGCCGCGCAAGCTCGCTGCAGCTCACTACCACGTCATTCGTGCGTTTGGTACTGAGAAGGCCATGATCCACAAATGGCCACGGATGCAAACCGATCCGGAGAAGCATAAAAAGACCAGCGAGAAGTTTCCGTGGGCCTATCCCCGCGCTGCCTTTGGCAAGAAGGACAAGGCCGGGAACGTGATCACGCCGTCCTGGTACAAGAGCGCCGATGTGCACAACATCAAGCGCGAGATACCGCTCAAGGTCTGGGCCATCCCTATCGGCGCAGTCGTCGCGGGCCTCGCTATCTGGGCAGCGTTTGGCCTGGGTAACAGCGTGCTCGAGAAGGCGAAGACTAGCGCGAATGGAGGCAAGGCAGTGGCTACCGCGCCAGGTGGCTCGCTTGCACCTGGTCAAGCAGCTGGGGAGGCTCCGGCCAGCAAGCACATGACGGTTGCGGAGTATTTGGAATCACGCCGCCCGCGCATTCCGGATCTGCCGCACACAGCTCCGGCTTACGACGAAGTCACCAAGCCAGTAACCGCGCCATACCCTGCAGCTTGCATCCAGGACGCTAAGCGGTGCCTGTGCTACACGCAGCAAGGCACGCTCATGCGCACCTCTGGCGAGGTGTGCAAGCAGATAGTTCAGTACGGCTACTTTGTGGACTGGGATGACAGCAAGGGAAGGCGGGATGCGCTGCGACAGGAGGTCAGGCAAGAGCAGCAGAGCAGGCAGCGGGTTTATGCCGAAGGCGGGGAGATTCAGCCTGTTGTAAGTCCTCAGGCCCTGCGCTGGGAGCAGCAAATGCAGTACGAAGGGTATGAGGAGCGTAAGGCCAGAGAAAACGCGCAGGTGGTCTCTAAATTGCGTCCCAACTATCCCGGCAGGTAATTGCATGGCTGTTTGGGGTATGGGGGTACCCCATGTTCACTTCTCGCCGCGCTCCGGGCCCCATGTCATCGTTGCATACGTCTTAAACCGCGCCTGCAATTGCTTCCCGAATCACTTCGAGCTCGAGGTCCGGCTTCGTGGCCATTGAACCTGCACCAGGTCGGACGAAGGGCCATCAGCACAAGCACGAGCTGGCCGACTTTCACGCCCTGAAAAACGGCTCGCCGCAGACGCTCTTACGCTTGAACTAAGTGTTCTTGCATTTGAGCTTGAACTGTTCTTGTCTTATCTGAAATCGGCGCTCTCCATCTTCGGATGACTTCTTAGTTTTGCGATCGATATTCATGCGTTCTTGATAGAGAGCGTTACATGCTGTGATCGTGCGGTACTGCTGAATTCCTTTTTCCATCGCTATATCCGTTTGCCTATTTATGTCTCTTACGAGGGCTTCAGTGGACTGTCGTTTTGCCCCTGACATTGAGTGCGC
Organism: Comamonas sp. JUb58; assembly: GCF_004364775.1. Classification (GTDB taxonomy): domain Bacteria; phylum Pseudomonadota; class Gammaproteobacteria; order Burkholderiales; family Burkholderiaceae_C; genus Comamonas. Next base: position 7,947 of record NZ_SOAL01000032.1, on the reverse strand, counting down.
GCCTTCAGTGGCGCGTATGTCCAGTTCTTGGCCATCTTTGCAGGGCTTGTCTGTATATCCGTTGGCGCACTTGTACACCACCTGCGCATGGGCTCCAGTAGCTGCCAAAAGAATGCTGACTAGGAGTGCTTTCACCGGAATTCCCTTCTCGTTTACAACTGTAAAGGGAATTCTATGTTGATTGGATATGCACGCGTAAGTACGCAAGAGCAAGATACAGCGCTCCAAATGGACGCGCTTGCCCGTGTGGGGTGCAATGTTGTTTTTCAAGAAAAGGCTAGCGGTTCGTCCCGTCGAGGGCGTCCAGAGTTGGCTAAGTGTTTAGCGTCTCTTCGTCGAGGTGATACCCTGGTCGTCTACAAAATTGACCGTATCGCTCGTAGCCTGTTTGATTTGCTTGATGTTCTGAGGCAGCTTGAACGGGTCGGGGCGATGATCAAAAGTATCACCGAGCCTTTAGATACCACCAATGCCATGGGCGTATTTGTAATCCAGATGCTTGGCGCTGTTGCGCAGCTTGAAAGGTCGATGATTCGGGAGAGATCGATAGCTGGGCAGATTGCGGCAAGAGAGAGGGGGCGGCTGCCTGGTCGCATTCGTACGCTGTCTTCGGAAATTGAAGCTGAGCTTGTCGCAGACTACTTGAGTGGACTACACACCTACAAAGGATTGTCGCTTAAATACGACGTTTCTATGTCTGTTGCCAAGCGAGCTGTGTATCGCGTTACGAAGTCCAAGGATGCTCGCATAAAGGGCAAGGTGTAGCGTCCGAAAACATCCGTTTCCGCCAATAAGATAAGCCCCAAGTGATTGATTCACTTGGGGCTTTTTCTTTGCCTGGGTGGTGCGCTCTCAAGTCATCCCTAATCCATCCCTAAATCGCTTCTTTTCGGGGTGTGGCCTGGGTGGTGATCGCTGCATTGACTGCTGCGAGATTGGCGCCTCGATCCGCTGACGGAATCCACTTCGCATAGTCGCGCATCATCACCTGCACAGAGTGCCCGTGCTGCATGGCCACCCACATGGGATTTGCGCCGGCCATGAGCGCCAGGGTTACGCTGGTGTCCCGGCATTCCTTGGGCGCCCTGTATCGCACGCCAATGGCGCGCAAGGTGAGGCGCCAGGCTCGGCGCTGTGACTGCTCATCGTGATAGGGCGCTCCAGTGTTCGGGTTATAGAACACCTCAGCATTCATTGCTGCAGTCCTTGCACGCTGGCGCTGGATCACGCCGGCGGCGCGCTGGTTGAGCTCTACCGTGCGTTCAACGTTGGTTTTGGTGCGGTCTTTTTCCATGGTCATGACCTTGGAGCGGCGAACCAGCACAGTGGACTTCCGTAAGTCCACATCCTCCCACCTCAGCGCAATATGCTCGCTTGCCCGTAACCCGGCAAAGAACGAGAATTCAAAATAATCTGTCATTACCTCCCCAAAACGCTTTTGCATTTCCTTGAGAATCAACTCAACCTCATCAGGTGCAAAAGGATCAGGGTTGGCTTTTTGGATCTTCTGATTATCGATCCCCTCAACTGGGTTGCTAACTCGGCTAGGTGGTTTGCATATCAGGTCGAAAACTCCACGCAGTGGGATCAGAATATTATTCTGAGTTTTCCGCGATAGTCCTTTCATTTTGCGACCGGTTTCTACGTCAATTCGGTCTTTGCTCAATGTTGCCAAGTGAGTTAATACCATTTCATGGCTTATTTTCTCTGGTCGCATGCTTCCGAATGCGGGCGCCCAATATGCATTTAGGTGACGAACATAAATGGCATGCGTCGAATGCTCCAAGCTCCGAGCGGAGAGGGTGACCCATACCCTCGACCACTCTAGGAAGGTTCGCATGCCAGCCTCGCTCTCTGGCTGGTGTTGCTGCAGGTGCTTGTAGTCGGGAAAATGCGCTGCAAAGCTGAAGGTGCCGTGCTTTATTTCTTCGACTATGGTGGCTCGCACACGAGCCGCATGTTTGAGGTTTGCAGCAGTGGGGCGGAGATCAAGCGTTGGGGATACCTGTTTTCCGTTCCAGGTGAAACGAACCTCTATGCGGTCGCCTCGCGGTCTAACACCTCCTGTCGTTGCTTTGCGGCCCATTGGTTATACCCTTCCATATCAATCAAAATATTGTTGTCCGGGGCGCGGACATATTCCTTGCCTTCAATCCAAACACCCCGGTGAATCTTTGTCTCTACTGCGCGATCAGAGTATCCAGTCTCTGCGCAGAATTTGACAATGCGTACAAATCGTGCGGCCATCATGGCTCCTTTCGCATCTTGTTCATCTTGCTCAGCGCCCGCTTAGCGGTGGTGAGGTGCTGGCTTTGCACCTCATGCTGTGCCTGGTCCTCGTCATTCTTAAATCCGTCGAGCTTCCACTCGCGCAAGACGGTCGCCATCCAGTTGACGGCATGCCAAAGGGCTGTCGTTTCGGCCTTGGCCAACTTGGTTGGGCCTGCAGTTTTCTGCTTGATTTTTGGAATAGGTTTAGCGGCGCACGCTGGCGCTTTGACCGCTTTGCGCGGCCTGATCATTACTGCGTCCATGGGTTACCTCTTCAGAGACTTGCTGCGCGGCTTGTAGACCTCGCGCACCATGCCGAAAACTTCGATGTTGGCCAGCAGCTCCGTGGTGACAACGCGCCAGGTCTGCCCTTCACCGTGGATGGTGGGATCGGCTATCCACAGCTCACCATTGAGGCGGAACTGAAAGCGCCGCACCCCATACCAGCTGTAATCACCAGAGTGGCGATAGGCAATCAAGTACTCGGCATCGCCTTTGATGCCGCGCTGGTCAAAATCCACCTCGATAACATCGTGGGCACTGATGAAGTCGCCGAACAGCTGGCAGTGCGTCTGCAGGAGGTGCAGACCTCGGCACTGGGTCAGTTGCTCCCGCGCCCCCATTGGCTCCACGGCGGTGGCCGCGACGCCCCGCGAGGCTGGGCGCTTAGGGGCGGCCGTGGTTTTGAATGCAGCTACAGCATTCATGGCGCTGCTCCTGCGTCGCGTTCAGCGGCAGCCTTGCGGATGGCTTCCTTGCGTGGCTTGTCATGCAGCAAGTAGTGGTCGACCACCTCTTTTCCGCGCTTGTTGAGGCGGTCGTATACCGGATGCTGGCGCAAGGGAGTGGCAGAGACCACCACTTGCCGGCCGGTTTCATCTTGCACGGTGAATTGATCGTCTTCTCCCTGACTTCCAAACGAGGTTCCGATGTGAGTAACCGACCCAATCAGAGTGTCCAGCAGGTCAGGATTCAGGCAGACCTGGGAATAGCTTGTTGACCACATGGCATGGGCCTTGATGATGAAAGCATCCGGATACTCCGGCTTCAGTTCATCAAGTGCTTCAGACGCCTCAAGCAAGGATTCGTGGCGCAGGGAGAGGCGCGAGCCTTTGCTGGTCCAAATCTCAAACCGGAAGCGTGAGCCTGAACCTTCTGCAATGCTCAGCCACTCGCTGAGGTGGTTTGACTTTCTGCGATGCTCGTCGTAGGAACTTTCATGACGGCCCTGGTCTTTCAGGCGATCGATTGCCCATTGAGGGAGGCGCTCCAGTCCTTGCCGAGTTCCATTTGCAGCGCCTTCATCAGCCAGCAGCAGGCTGTCGATAATCGACCACCAGTGCAATCCCGTGTCGTGAATGCTCTCCAGGAGATCCCGTGCTTCGATGGGCTCGGGCGCTGCTGGCGCGGCACAGCGCATCGGAGGCTGTGGGCGAGTGTTGCGGCCTTGCTTGGGGTTGGCGCGTGCCTCAGTGGCATTTTTCTCCGCACGAGGGATAATGTCGGACATGATCTGAATTCCTATGGATGGGTTTTGATCTAGAAGCCCGAAAGCAATCTCACCTGCTTTTGGGCTTCGCCTATTTCAGCGCTGAAACACAGTTATTTAAGGCGTGTTGCAAAACTAAAACGCGTTGTATTTCAGAGCCTTGTGTTAAATCGGGCTGAATTCGCGGTAGGGCCTTGAACACTTATGCAGGCACCGCATTTCGCGGGGCGTGGGCCTTGAGTGGCTTGGGCTTGCGGCCATCTGGCATGAGCTGAAAGCGCTTTTCAATGTCGCGGTGCGACCAGAGAGTGGGCGTCTCCTGTACGCAGTCCTTCACAAACTGGGCGAAGAGCCGGGTAATGTCAGCCACGGCGTAAACCACATACTGGGAGCCCCGCGCCTCTTCGCGGTGGTTGCGCACCATGGCATGCGGCTTGGGGCTCGTTGGCAGCTCACGCATGACCCGGTGGACAACCCAATCCGGCAGCGCATAGCGCTTGTTCATCCGGTCCACGATCTTGCTGATGGGCTCACAGTTTTGCGGGCAGTGGTCCCAAACCCGGGACTCGGCCAGGTCCTGCACTTGCCCTTCCAGGCGCGCAACATCAGCTTTGATCTCGGCCTGCTTCTGCTCAACGGCCAGCAGGGCCTGCGCACTGGCCAGCAGCATCTCGTCAGGGGTGCGCGGGGCAACCTGGTAGCTGCCGGTCTGGCGGATGCTTGGGAGCACCTCCTCAAACACCCAGCGCTCAACACGTTCAGCGGTGGGTAGGGTGCTGTTAACGATGAGGCGCATCAGGTCCGGCTCATCAATGATCCGGGTGTCCTGCAGCCGGCCGAGCGCATCGGGGATGGGGTAGCGTTTGGCGACCCCACGGGAATGAGTGGTCAACGCATCGGATTCGTTCGCATAGCCCAGCGATGCAGCTGCGTCCTTGCCGACAAAGTAGGTCTTGCCGTCGATCTGGACTGTGCGAACGGTGATGTTTTCCAGTCTGTGGAGGAGGATGGGGCTCATGGCGGAGGTCCTTTTCTGTGCTTTGGTTGGTGCTTACGGGCGGGAAGCTGTAGCAACGGTCTTTCCGGCCAGGCGATCCATCAGCGGTTCGCCAAAAGCACCGTCAAAGAACTCGTTGGAAATGTCATGAATCGCCTTGTCCAATTTTTTGTTGGTCTGCATGGCATTCATGAATGCCATCGTGTGACACCACTTGAGCGGCCGATGCTCAATGTCATCGTCTTTGGTCGCGGAGTTCTCCAGGTCCAGGATGCAAATCAGGTGGTGAGACTTATCTCCATACTTGCGGACCTCATCGGTGTCTCGGTCTGCAAAGCTGGTGTTGAGCGCGTCGAAAATCAGCGCCCGAGGGACCTTTTGATCCATCTCATGGCAAAAGGAACATCAGGTACTTGCCAATTTCAATTTCATGGAATTCGCAGGCGAGACGGTTTTCTTCGATTGCCTCTATCAGGTGATTGGTGAGCGCCCAGTCATCAGACCCAATGGCTGTGAGTGCCAGCTTGGCCCTGTATCCCGCCAGCAGCTCACCCGATTGCCTGCGGGTTCGCACGTTTTGCCGGGCCAGCATGCGCAGCGCCACCAACTGTTTGACCAGATCGGCGGCGGACTCTTCGCCCGTTATTGCCAGCGCTTTCAAAGCTGCACCCCTCTCGCAATAGCGTTGTGCAGCCGGCGCAGCGCGTTGCGTTCCTTGCGTTTTGCAGCTTCCTGCAGTTGGTACTCCGGATCGGTCGCAACCATCATCCGGTCCCATTCATCGCTGTCTCGCTCTATGCGATGAAACGTACCCGTGCCGTGGGCCCAGCGCACGTAAGCCGCCTTGAGGTTGTCGCTGGCCTCTTTCCGGCGCTTGGTGCACTGGTGCAGTTCCACTGCGATCAGTCCAATTTCTTCAAGAGTCTTCGTCTGTGCCATGTGTTGGCTCCTTTTCGTTTGAGTGGTAACGGGTTAGAAGCGTGCGCGCAATTCGGTGCGCACGTTGCGCCACACCAGGCCGAGGGCCCAGGCAGCAGCTTTGGACCAGCTGGCACCGGCCCAGCGGCGCATGGTGAAAAGTCGATAGGCGAGGGTGATTTGTTCGGCCATGGCGGCTCCGTTGTCAGTGCCCAGGTGGGCGGGTTATCAGTGGCCGCAGGGCAGCCCTTCGCCTGGCTGTGGTTCGCGTTCTACGGGGGCGCCGCTGCCGCAGCGGAAGGGAGCGGAAGAGTTGTTTTCAGCCATGTTGGGCTCCAGAAATGAAAAAGCCCGCTGGTGTGCGGGCTGGTGTGTCTCAGACCAAAAAGGTCTAGTAGTGGATCAAGTCATCAGTGACTTGTTTGTTTGGACCAGATCTTTTTTTCTTGGCCGCGATAGGAGAGTTCGATCCCCTCATAGTTAGGGCGTCCGGACCAAGTGGAGCGCGCAGGTTGCGCGCCATCCTTGTAAGTGATTCTTTCGCTTTCAAGCCGAGACTTTTGGATCTCCGACAATCTGGCTGGGGCAGCTTTAAAGTTCAGCTTCATGGTCTATGTCTCCCGTATGTTTGCAGGCACACTTCATCTCTCTGTCTTTAGTTTCATAATGAAACCAAATAGATTTCATGCAGTTGCTCTGTAACGCGTCTTTCAGCTTGCAGCTGGTAGCCTTTGGCTTTCCACTCTTCAACCTGAGCGGCTGTTTGGCTTTTCGCCACGCGCCGCGTATTTCGTGCTCCAAGTCGACCAATGAAGACGTCGAAAGACTTATTCATTCCTACTCCTCTTAAAAAGCAGAAGCACGACATTTGGTGCTCCGTCCAAGCCGTTGAAGACCACGATCAAGCGCTCTTACGAGCGCTGAGAGGTCACAGCGGTAAGAACGCTTGCTGGCCTTGCTCTTGATCTTGCTTCTCCTTGTCAGAAGGTGTCTTTGACCCCTGTTCTTGTGGAGATGGGATAGCAGCGATAGCAAGATTTCTCTTGGTCGTATCCCAAAATGATGCGGGTGGATAGGCTGAGAATTTGAACATGTAGACCTCCGGTCTATAGCGGCGAATCAAGATGGATTGCCTCGGCCCACCTTACTCCTTTTAATGACCTTAAACCGGGGGGGCATGGATGCTTCTAGCTGCACTTTGAGACTGGGCCGACGCGCGATTTGGACCTACTGGAAGGACATCTACTTTCCCTCGCTCAATCCCACCGGCCATGAGATACCCTGACGGACAACGTCAATTAAGGAATGAGATGAGTTATGGGCCAACACTGTTGTTCTTCGCCTGGTGCGGGCTGTTTTTCTTTGCGTACTGGCTTCTTTCACGAGGGCCCCCGCGTGGCCCCTCACTTCTACGTCACCCTCAGGAGAGGGCGATCAAACTCAAAAATCTAATCTCGACGAAACACTGGGCAAGAGGGGAGGCAGTCAGGGTTGCTGACGATGGCTCACGAACGGCGAACCTCTTCCGCGTGGCAAAAAATACCGTTGGTGAAGCAGCCAACCGGCAGTGCATCGCTTTCCTCGTACCTGAAGAGAGAGAGCAAAGTGTTCAACAGAGGGTGTCAGTTGTGGTAGACGGATTGCGCATAGGTCAACTTTCTGCGAGAGATCTCATTCCATTCCATGTCATGCTCAAAGCTGCCGGGTTGAGCGCTCAAGTCACCTCCTGTGATGCTTACATCGGGGGTGGCCGCACGGCGCTAGATGGCCAAAAACAGCGCTATTCGATTTCTCTTGACGTAGACTGGTTTGAAACCTAAGCCCTCTATCACAAGGCTTGGGTTTCCCGCCCGGATACGCTCCGGGCAGGCGCGCTGAGATTCCAATCAGCGTGACCGTTTCTGTTCTTGGGCGTCTACCCCTCACCAGTTGAGCCTTGCAGGGCTACGGTTGGGCACCGCGCAGAGCAGCGGCCGTGCCCGCTGAAGCAATTGGCCGGGCGAATGCCCCACAGGCAGGGCAAGCAACTTCGGCAGGGCTGATTTTTTAAAGACCTGGAGGGGGCTCGCTCGATCACTGGCACCCATCGCCTGGTGCAACTTCTGCATGGTCATCCCGGTGTGTTGGGCGTGGCCTCCAGCTGACGGCGGTGATTCACCGGCTTAGGCCCCTACGCATGTTAGGGCCGATGCAATCTTGACCAGCAGTGCCAATCGAGCTTTGACCAGGTACTGGAGCAGCCTTTGAGATGACCGCTTGTGAATAACTATAG
>NZ_SOAL01000031.1 GCF_004364775.1 Comamonas sp. JUb58 | reverse complement strand
CTATAGTTATTCACAAGCGGTCATCTCAAAGGCTGCTCCAGTACCTGGTCAAAGCTCGATTGGCACTGCTGGTCAAGATTGCATCGGCCCTAACAGTCTGTGACGAACAAGGCCGACCAGGGGTAAAACTTCACGGTTTGCGCATGCTCAACCCCTTGGTCTTTAAGCACTTGCCATTCGCCTCGGCAGACAGCACAAACATCGGGCGGAACATCGGTATTGACCAGGCCTGGCGCGGCTCATACTCCCCACCGACCAAGGAGGCCCGTGCCGTCGTAATGCGCGCTCGAATTGAATCCCAAAACGCACCTACCCGCTGGATCTGTGCACCTGCAGAGCCGGCTATTGAACAAGGAATACTGCTGTGACCGCTTTCGCAATCTTCATCTATGCCGGCGCGCTACTGCTCGCCAATCTCAGCGCGGCTACCTTCGGGCCGTGGGTGACACCGCTGAATGCTTTCGTGCTGATTGGGCTTGATCTGGCGCTGCGAGACCTTCTGCATACGCGGCTTCGCTGGTGGCAGATGCTGCTGGTGATAGCAGGGACCGCTGCTGCATCTTGGCTTATCTCGCACGATGCAGGACGGATCGCCATCGCGGGGGCTGCGGCCTTCTTCCTGGCTGGAGCTGTCGATTGGATGGTGTTCGCAAAATCTCAAGGGTCATGGGCCAAACGGGCACACAAAAGCAATCTGGCCGGCGCGGCCGTGGATTCGCTGGTTTTTCCGGTCATCGCCTTTGGAAGTCTGCTGCCTCTGATTGTTTTGGGTCAGTTTGCTGCAAAAACATTGGGCTCAGTGCTTTGGGTGCATCTGCTAAGAAATTTGCATAAAACCTAAAAATCAACCCCAAAAAAAGCACTGCGGGGCGATACTAGATTTTCCCGATAGCCAAGTTGAACAAAACCAATCAAGCACCCTTATTGACTAATTGACTCGCAACTGCCTTCGTTTCTCATAGGGATTCCCTGTGGCCTGGCATATAAGATTCTCTATCGACGAAAGCGCTGAATCGATTTCATAGCAAATCAATTCCCCCAACTCTTTCAAATTTACATTCATGCAAAGCCCATGGACTGAGCCAGAAAAATCATGTTTTTTTATCATATTTTCTCGAAGCCGCATCACCTCATCCAGAGCACTGCAAAGTCGCAAAACGCTTTGATGATCAATACTCTCGATGCCTAACAACGCTTGAGCTGGCACCAAACGAATATTCAATATCTCTACATAAGATAAATCCAGATCATTTGAAGCTGCTAAGGTATCAATATGAATGGGGCGAAAGTTATTTTTTCTAAAATCATCATATTTCTGAAATTCCTCCAAGAAGCTTTTTAACTTCGAGGAGATACCTCTAATCTCAGAAACAATCATATAAAAAGCGATTGTGCCTTGTGCAAAATCTCGCTGCGATTGAAGTTGAATCTCATCTTTCTTAATCTTAAAAGGAATCCAAATGGCTATTGCAAATCCTAGCAATGAAAATACAGCCTGAATCCAAGCAGCCAACCCAGGACTTGCCTCAACGAGCCACAAAATATCTGGCACAAAGAATTTGGCAAGAATCCAAATGACGAAAATAGCTAGTGCCATCAACCCAAACAGCTGAACTCCATTAAGTCCATAGGGTAAGTTGCATTCGCGTTTATTTGATATCACTTTGTTGCTTTCAAACTGGGCAGCGACAGCATAGCCCAAGTAACCGTCCGAACGGATGGCTATCCATAAAACTTAGCCCGACCTGAGCGGGCATTTCCATTTCTGGAGCCCAACATGGCTGAAAACAACTCTTCCGCTCCCCTCCTGCCCTGCCCGTTCTGCGGCGAGCGCACACAAATCAATGCGCTGGGCCGCCGTTGGTGGCGCATGGAATCCGGCCATCGTCAAGATTGCTTGTTGAGCGAGGTTGATCACACAGTTCCGCAGACTGACGAGCAAAAGCAGCTACTGATCGACGCTTGGAACACCCGCGCTCCCCAGGCAGTGGCAGCACAGGCAGCGCCCGCAGCAGTGGCTGTGCCTGGCCTGCACCTTGCCCTGAAGTGGTGTGCCGGCGCATTGCAAGGCATCGCCGACGAGAAAGCCACTGTGCGTATGACTGGATCTGGTGAGGCTCTGACCATCAGCGAAATTTTGGACATGGCTGACAAGGCGCTCGCCACTCCAGAACCGCTAGCTACCGAGGATTCCTCGGCAGGTGACCTGGCCCGCCACGGTATGACACCGCGCGACAAGGCCACACAGGACCAGATTGCCGCCGTCATGCTGCAGCACGGCACGCCGGAGCAGCAGCTGCAGGCGCTGGCCACCTGCTGCAACGTTTCGCCCGAAAGCATCAAGGCCATGGTTGCCGCCGCCCAGGAAAAGGTGCAGGCCCAATGCATGCACCGCATTGCTGACGCTCGCAACCCAGTGGTTAAAAGCGGCTATCTCTGCGTTGACTGTGGCGCACTATTCTCAGCTGCTGACCATGATGCACCCCAGGCAGAGGTGCAGGCCGAGCCGGTGGCGTGGCTGCGCAAAACCGACATCACAGAGTTGACGGATAGCGAGCCCGAAACCAATGGATGGACGCCGCTCTACACAGCACCCCAGGCCCAGCCCGCTGATGCGCTGGATGCTGAACTGCTGAAATTGGCGCGCGCGATGGTCAAGTTCCAGAAAGAACGCGGAAGCGTTCTCCAGGTGCACATCGACGACATGGCCGACTTGCTTGATGAGCTAGACGCCGCCATGGCCGCAGCCCAGGAAGGCGGCAGAGCATGAGCATCTTGCCTTACCTTGCAGTCGCGGCCGTCATGTCCATCATCCTGACCCTGGCCGTGATTGGCGGATATGAGGTGTGGAGAAACATCCAGCACCGAGCGCGTGAAAGATGGATCAAGCGCGCCAAACAGAGGGAGGGCCAGCCCGCCCAGGCCCAACCACAGAAGGACAGCAACCAATGAGCCAACTCGAATCACTGGCGGACAGAGCCGTGGACACGCTGGCCGCAGTCAGCACCATGTGCGATGGAGTTGATAACAGCCACCCCGAGCGCCACACCATCCGAGCCTTGAAATCGGCAGCCGAGGACATCCTTGCTGCTGCGCTACGTCAAGCCCGAGGTTTGGCATACACAGCCGAAGCCCTTCGCACCGACATGAGGCGCGTGGAAGCCGAGGCAGCCCAGGCCAAGAAGGAGGATTGAGATGAACTCCCCATTTGCAGGCCTGCGCGTTGTGAAAAGCGCCATGGCGATTGTGATGAAAGAAAAATGGGCGGTCCGAATGCACCCAACTCCGAAGCGAAGACGGCGATGGACGGTCAGGCGTGAAACGTATATGGCACCTGGAGTCATTCGCATGGACCACACGCTATACGTGCATCCGGAGATCTATGCCGAACTTATCAAGCCCGCCCCCAAGGAAGCACCATGACCGACAAGGCCAAAGCAGCAATAGCCACGCTCGAAAACCTCGGTTACACCCATGAGGGCGGCAGTCTCTGGAAGCCGCCACTTGGCAAAGCTCCCGACTTCAACATGCTTGATAGTTTGCGCGCCCGCGCCGACTCTCTTGAGGATCAACTCATCGTCCAAGCGAATCGCGCGGTGATAGCCGAGCAGCAAGTAACCGCCCTAACCCAGCGCCTGGACATGGCCAATCGGCTGAACACCGATGCGCGCAACCAGTTGGCCCAGCAGGCCGCCAAGCTGGAGTGGATGGATGAAGAGATGCGCTCGCAATGCAACATCCACGGCATGGCCGCAGAGCGGGAGGCAACGCGAATGACGCAGAACCAGCGCATGCATGATCGCATCGCAGAGCTAGAGGCCCAGCTATCAGCGCGGCAGGCTGCGCCGGATGGGTGGCGCCTAGTGCCAGTGGAGCCAACCACCGAAATGACCAAGGCGGGAGGCGATGTAGAAGTCGAGGGTGACTTCGGGGGCGAGCAGGTTCTGTTCGGGTCAGAAGTGAAGCAAATATACGCAGCCATGCTCTCAGCCGCCCCTCCCCCACCTGAGCGGGAGCCGCTGACGGATGAGCAGATCATGGACCTGGTGCGCGACGAATGCCATGAGATGCGCTGGCCGTCCACGGCAATCAGCATCTTCCGAGCTGGCGAGCGCGCACACGGAATAGGAGCCACCAATGACAACCTCTGACCCAAGCCGTGAGGCAGACCGCTGGAAGCCATTCCCGAACGGGAAGAAATGACCGAGCAACCACGGCAAGAGCCAAAAATCTACCCGATCGGTAACTATGACCACCAAACGCTCCCGCAAATGGGGTGACAAACGAGCACCCTTCCGCGAACAAGACGAACCCGAGCCCCGCCAATGAGCGGGGTTCTTTTTTGCCCAAAGTATTGGAGGAATCGTGAAACATAAAGATACACCATCCAATCCAGCAGAGCCGACAGTAACGCCTGAATGGGTGCTGGCAGAGAAGTTTGAAGAACTCACAGGTGTCACGCCAATGGCTGTGCACTGCCGCCGTCGCAATGGTGTTTGGCTAGATGGAACGCACTGTGCGGTTATCGCCCGCCGTCTTTACGTGAACATAAAAGAGGCTGATCAATGGATAAAAAGCCAGCTACCCCGCCGGGCGTGCTGATTCGGGATTTGGTTTCCGGCCCGCGCATTCAAATATCTTTCATCTGGAATGCGCAACAGTGCCGGGAACTTCTTCCAACCTGCCCAGTAAATAAAGCCAGCATTCAATATGCCAGCAATCTCCGGGCAGAGATTAAGCGCAAGGTATCAGATGGGTCGTTCATTTATGCCGACTATTTTCCTGAAAGCCCCAAAGCCAAGATGCCAAGCAGGGAGTCCTCGTTAATGGAGGAAATGCTGCAAAAGCAGCTGGACCTCTATGAGAAGCAAGTTGCAAACGGGAAGATGTCCCCGGCAACCTTCCGGGGCTACTCCAAGAGCATCACTGGCGAGCGGATGAGAGAGTGGCACGGCTACAGGCTGGACGAGGTAACGCCCTCTGCACTGCGCGACTGGATCAGCGACATGGACTGCACCAGCAAGGCGATCCGCAATATGTTGATCCCCCTACGGTCTGTCATGGAGGATGCGCTGAATGACGGATTGATAGATGCCAACCCATTTGATCGCATCGCGCTGGTGAAGCTCATTCGCCAGACCAGCAGGGCAAGTGACTATGTGATCAACCCGTTCACTCATGCTGAGCGGGTAGCTATCCTGGCCGCCTGCCGACTTGATGAAAGACCGACATTCCAGTTTTGGTTTAACACCGGCCTGCGCCCTGGAGAACTCCAAGCACTGCAATGGGAGCATATAGACTGGGATAAAGCCACAGCTCGGATTATTCAGAACCAGGTGGCCGGCGTGATTAAAGCGCCGAAAACCGCCGCAGGTATTCGGGATGTCGATTTGAATGCTGAGGCCATGGAGGCGCTGCGTGTTCAGCGCTCAATAAGCCAGCTGCGCGGATCTCGGGTCTGGCTAAACCCAGCTACCCTGGACCCATGGGCCACCGATGCTCAGGTTAGAAAGAATGCGTGGCTGCCAATCATGAAGCGGTCCGGCATTCCCTACCGAAACCCGTACCAGATCCGACACACCTACGCATCGACCTTGCTGACAGCAGGAGGCAACCCTTGGTATGTCGCCCAGCAACTGGGGCACGAGGATGTGGAGATGGTTTTCCGCACCTATGGCAAGTTCATCCGGGAAGACTTCCAGAAGCCCAAGGCGGCCCTAAAGGCTGTCCAATAAGGCCCGTGTGATTTCGGTGTGATTTCGGTGTGATTTTCTGGACAATCACAGACAACCAACAAGGCAAAAAATAACGCCACACAGAGGCTTTCCTCTTGTGTGGCGTTGTGCTGTATGGTGGGCTGGCGTCAATTGAATCATCCCAGTTTTCCCTCATAAAATCTATAAATACACCTCAAAACTAAGTCCCTGTTCCCCGGTTTGTTCCCCGGTTCAAGGCATGCTTTGCTACATAAGCCTCAGCGTAGAAATTTGCAAATTTACAACACCAAGACATGTTCAACATATCTTGCATAGCTGTGTCCCGGAATGAGGAAAAACTCACTTGCTTTTCAAGCGCATCGCCAAGACTCCTTAGTTTCAAACGAATTTTCAGTGACTGTTGCTACCTCACAAACAGCAATCACACTAAGAGCGTATATGGACGCCCCGGTTTGCCAAGCCTTCAATTCGTGATGCCGTGAGGGTCTAGATTGCACGCGTATATCCGGACTTTTGCGGCAGTACGCTTCCGCGATCCCTGATGGAATTCGCTGACCAAGGTCCCATCGGCTAAACGCACTCGAAGTGCTGTACTCTTATCGGACTGTCTTGGTCCCGGTCTGACCTGTCTTGCCATCACTGCATGACTGCCTGAGCAATCGGTGGTCTCTTTGCTTTGAAGTTGATCTGGCGAGCATTAAGTGTTTCAAACGCTGGTTGCTCTACTCCGTTCGTCATAGTCCTTGTCTCCGACGAGCAAGGCCCAGCAGATTCGTGCATTCTTGTTGGCTAATGCCACGGCAGCGATGTTCTTGTTGCGTCTCTGTGCAACCCCGCGAACCCACTGGCAGGTCGAACTTGCCGCCTCTCGATTTGGCTGGTCTGCGTGATAGACCACTGACCGAGCCCCCTGGATCAGCAGCGTGCGCAGGTAAGTGTCGCCGCGCTTGCTGATGCCCAGCAGATTCTGTTTTCCGCCGCTGGAATGCTGTTTGGGCACTAGGCCCAGCCACGCTGCAACCTGCCGGCCATCCTTGAAGTTTCTCGCGTCTCCCAGAGATGCAATCAACGCACTGGCGGTGATCGGGTCGATGCCGGAGATCTGTTCGAGTCGTTTGCTAGCCGCATTGCTACGGTGCCAGGTAAGGATCTGAGCTTCGACATGCTGGATTTGCGTCTGCAGAGCCTTGAAATGCTCGATCAACCGATCCATCAGGATACGGAAGCTGCCTGGCAACTCGTTGCTGGCATCCTCGATCAAAGTGGGCACGCGTTCGGTGATCTGCGCTACGCCCTGCGGAACGATCAGACCGAACTCCGACAGCAGGCCCCGGATCTGATTGGCCTGTGCTGTGCGGGCACGAACAAAGCCTTGACGCACCCTGTGCATCGACAGCACCGCCTGTTGCTCCACGTTCTTGATGGGCACAAAACGCATGGTGGGGCGAGCGACGCCCTCACAGATGGCCTCGGCATCCGCCGCATCGTGTTTGTTGCCTTGACGTATGGCTTGACGAACTGCGCAGCCATGAGCCGCACGGTGTGCCCCATGCTCTGGAGCTTGCGCGCCCAGTGGTGCGAACCGCCGCAGGCCTCCATGCACACCAGCGCAGGCGGTAGGTTGACGAAGAAGGTCACCATCTTCTCGCGCTTCAAGGCCTTGTTGAAGAGCTTCTTGCCATGGGAATCTACCCCATGGATCTGGAAAACGTTCTTGGCCAGATCAATACCGATGGTCATCGCTTGCATGGTGGACTCCTGGTTGTGAATGAAGGCTGCGCCACAGCTGTGACGGTGCGCTCACTGTGCTCCGATAAAGGAGGGGCGTCCATTCCATTGGCTAACACAACCCTTGATACGTCGTTGCCCTGCCTTGTCGTACTACTGTATTGCCTGCGGCAGGACGCCTAGCCTCAACCGCAAACATTCGGTTTGCTGGGTCGTGTTAGCAGCTCTAAGTGTCAGTGAGAAGGACGTGGCGAGAAAACTTCCCAGGACAATTACAGAATGTCATCGAATAACCGTCCAATTTAGTTGGAAATAAAGAAGAGCCGGGTGTCCAACGCTGTCCAGTTCAGTTCAATCTTGGACTTTTTTAGCTATCAAAGCAGTTTTTTGGAACCTAGCCAACCAGCCACAGGAACACCTCTTGCATAGCGTGCGCGAGCAAGCTAAGATTGGCAGCAAGTGAAGCACTTCAAATCGGCGCTTCACTTAAGACATAGTTAAAACTTGCATGGCAAGATTGACGTTGTCTTGGCACACATAACCGACTTTTAAGGTTGTTAGTTAGGAAAGTAAGCCCGGCCACTGCGATGGTATCCGGATGGGCTACTTTTATTTATTAACTTTCAACCGAAAAGGACGAGATTATGTTTTCAGCCAGCCCATCCCCAACTCCACCTGTCGAAAAAACTATCCTGCGATGCCAGGACATCGTTGCTCGCTTTGGCATCTCCAGATCCAAGATATACGAGCTCATGAACAAGAAGTCAACTCGATTCGACCCGTCTTTTCCAAAGCCAATTCGCCTTAGCGCCTCTAACCGAGGGGCTGTTGGCTGGTGGTATCACGAACTACTACATTGGTTCGAATCAAGGCTACGCGCCTAAACCTTGCTGTTAAAAAACCTCTATGCACCTTTTAGGTGCATGAGGTAAGACTGCGCCCACATTCTGGCAATCCGGGCTTTTCGATTTCAAATATTTTTCTACCAACCCTTTACCTAGATAAGGATCTGTCAATCATGACTAAAGATCTTTCCTTGTTTAAAAACACAGTTCACGAAGTACACGCACAAGTGGAATCACCCATAGATATGTGCTTCGCATCAGGACTTTTTTCAATGTGCGCTGCAACCGATGCACTCATTAATGTCGAGCATCCAACCGGCGAGGTTTCATGTGTCAGTCTTTTCATGATGACCATTGCCCAATCCGGAGAAAGAAAATCTAGTACTGAGAAAAAATTTACGCAATTCGTTGTCGACTTCGAATCCAAGCTTCAGGAGCTTGAGAGAAGAAAAATTGCAGGAAATGAATCTACCTCAATGGAGACTCAAATTAAGGTATGGAAAAGTATGGAAAAGAAAATTCTTCGAGATTTAGATAAATGCGATTTAGATGACATTCGTACAAGACGAGGGCTGACCGAGGAATTAGAGCGACACAAATCCCAAAAGCCACAAAATATTGAAAAAAAGATACTAATTGACGACACCACATCAGAAGCCCTGCTCCACAACCTGGCACACGGCAATAAAAATATGTGCCTTTCCACCGACGAGGGTGGAATCGTCTTAGAGAAACGTTCTGCAAAGGACATAGCCCACTTCAACAGACTTTGGGATGGAAATAATACATCAATCCACCGAGCATCAAAACCGTCTTACAGCGTTGTCGATGCGAGATTAAGTATCTCTATCATGGTACAGCAAGAATATTTTTTACGCTTTGCTCGCCGAGCAGATGGAATAGCAAGAGCATCAGGCTTCTTTGCAAGAAACCTCATCTTCAATCCTGTCTCTACTCAAGGTACACGCTTTGGAAGCAGCACTCCCATGATTAATATCTGGCTGAAAGAGTTCGGCAAGCGTATAGAGGAACTGCTAAATGAAAGACTCAACAACACAAGTCGTGCCACCTTAAGTTTCAAACCAGAAGCTCGAAAAGTATGGACTGATTTCTACCATCAGGTAGAAGCATCTTTGGCTCAAAATGGTTATTGCTCCGACATAAAAGATTTTGCATCAAAGATCACAAATAACATGTGTCGAATTGCGGCTATCGTTCATTACTTCTGCAAGAGGAATGACTCCATCGACTATGAAAGTGCCACATTTGCAAGAGATCTGTGCATTATTCTGATAGATAATTTCAAAGATATTTTTGGCAACGGAAGCGAAGGTCAGATCAACGAATACCGTGCGTATGAGCTGCACAAATGGCTATACAAGGAGTTTCGTCGTGATAATTTAACCATCGGCATTCTGAAAAGCCAAATACTTCAATTCGGCCCGAGCGACACAAGGAAAGTAGCTAAGTTGGATGCTGCCCTACAACTTTTGCAACAACGTGGAGTCGTAAATATATTAAATTCTCAGGGTGAGAAAAAATTATTAGTGCAACTCAACAGGCATGGGTTCAGTCTACCGGAACCCATTGAGCCAAGACGCCAAATGGACGTGAGATGGCTGAATCTCTTGAGGATTTAACTCATAAACAACTGCTAATCTTGCTAACTAGCAAGATTAGCAGCTTTTCAGCCGAAATCCATCTCCAAAACACACGCACATCAAAAGCTAGAAGTACGCATTTTTAGCACAGTAACATGTATGTTTAAGTAATATTAAGCAGGTGTATTACGCAGGTGTCTATTTAGAATAATTTGATAGTTTATTTTGTGTTAATTTTATTCAATTAATTACTAATGTGATTTCACACGAGGACAACCAAATGAATCGCATTAGCATTAACAACAATCTTCACATCCATCAAGGATCAAATTTTATGGGTCTCGATGTCCAAATTCACAGAGGCTCTTTGGTAGAAAATTATCTCAATAGAGCACTAGAGTGCATCGCATCTGCACTAAACAAGTACAGTCGAGTATCCATGATGCGTTTCGATTTGCATTTACCAGAGAATTCCGCAGATTTAACTATTTGCGATAATTTAATAATTACCAAGTTCTTTTCCTCTTTAAAGGAAAAAATTAAATACTCTCAAGCCATAAGCAAAAGAGATGGAAACCGTACTCACGACACAGACGTTGATTACCTATGGTGCAGAGAAAATAGCACCACAGGCAAAACTCACTATCACGTTGCTATTTTTTTAAATGGATATGCGTATCGCTTTATAGGGAAATTTAATCTCAGCAACGATAACATGTATACACGAATTCATGAGGCATGGGGAAGTGCTCTATTTACTCACCCCGAAGACCTTCAAGGCCTCGTTCACATCCCAGATAATCCTAATTATGAGATTATTCGTGGCAACAATGATTCATTGCGCCAGGCTTTTCACAGAATAAGCTATCTATGCAAAATAGATAGCAAGGACTTTGGCAATCGCCATCACTGTTTTGGCTTCAGCAGGAATTAGCACTGGTTTAAACTATGTAGCCAAGAAAAAGGCAGTGGCTATTCATCCACTGCCTGTCTTTCACTTGGGAGCTCATTTATAGTACTTTTGACACTCGCTACTCTCATAAGCTTGGGTCAATGCCGCTGTGCGCCTAACAGGCCCATAGCGGTACAGAGGAGCCTCTTCATCAAATCGCTCGTTCAGCTTTCTTCCGATGTATTCTGGGCTAGCTGAGGTGGTCAGCTTTTCCATTTCAATCGCCACTTTGCTCATCGCTTTTTTGGCAGCAGCATCATTTCCAAGAAGACTGGCAACTTTTGCACACCTGAAAGCCTTATAAACCTTGTCTTCTGTTGAGCTACAACCCGTTAGAGCCAGCGCACTTATCGTCAGTGCGGCAAGCAAGCCAACAGGTCGGAATTTGTGCTTATTTGCGTGTAAGGAGGAATAGGTTGTACTCATGACTTCTCACAGTTTTTTGACGCATTCCAAGCCCTTTGCGACGAAGCCGGCAAAGTCTTCATCGTCGAAGTGATCCATGACTTTCTTCTCCAGCGCTTTGAAGTACGGTTCTGTGCCGTTTTGCACACTACCCCAGGCACCCTTTTCATCAACGATGCGTTTGTCGGTATCGAATGCCAGCACGCATGCAGCCAAGGATTTTTCCATCATGCGCCGGTTCTCGCTTCTGCGTCCGCTGTCGCTACTTCCTGCGAACCATTTGGTGTTCCGGTATTCAAGCATGTCGCGGAATGAATTTCCAAAGTCCTCTACAGAGTCTCCGTCAATCTCCGGCTCGAAGGAAAACAGGTACGAAGGCCAAAAGAGCAGACCTCCCGACAGTGCCTGTCCTACGTTACGGGCCGCTCCGTCTGATCGATAACCATTTGCATTGTTCGAGTACACAAACGGGACACACAGTAGTCCCACCAACAGGTATCCACCAATCGCCTTTCCAATCGCCATTTCAAAAACTCCCTCTCAAGATCCAGAACAATCCACTTCGTGATACGGCCTGCGCTTCACTGCGCAGCCCAGCGTCATCGTTTTCCGCCTTCGGCCAGAACGATCAAACCCCATATGGCCAAGGCCGGGATGAGCCACCAGCCAAACAGGTACATAAAAAAGATCGCGAACAGTACGCACAGAATCAAATTGGCAATGAACGAGATCATTTGAGCATCCATATGTGAAGCAAACTCCGTAGATACAAATGTATCAGAAATGCATCCTGATGAGGTGTCAGCTAAACCTCAACCACCGACCCAGTTGCCCGATCCAGACAATCTGCGTGATGTCCTGGCGTATTGGGTGCGTCTCAAACGTGTGGAAAAAGGTTGGTCGCAAGAGCGCCTGGCGTTGGAATGCGAACTCGACAGGACGTATGTATCTGCGGTGGAGCGTTCTCGCTGGAATGTGTCGCTGTCCAACATGGAACGCCTTGCCCAGGCTTTGGGAGTTGAGGTCTGGACCTTGTTGCGAGCGCCGCAATCACAAAACTTTGCCTAGGCTTTCAGCCCCGCCATTGGTTGGCGCTCGGGCTGGCAGCATATAGCCATGAGCCGCTCCTATTGGGGCAGCCCATGACTGATATGGTTGATGCTTTTAGCAGGTCTGCCGCTACGGCTTTTCCAGCAACTTTTGCTTGATGGATTTCATGATGGAAATCTTCTGCCTCGTGTCTTTGGACGAGCGCACCTCGAAGCAGTTGCGGCCAAACTGGGCTCGTACGACTTGTACTTCTTGAACCGGGGCCATGCGCCCTATTTGCTGCTCGGAGAGCAGTTGCAGAATGTGATGATGATCTTCTGCGATGAGCGGTGCACCAACTGGGTAACGGTGCAATATGTCAGTAAAGCAGATCCGTGCTTGATTGATGCTGGCAAACTTTTGATCACCGATATGGACAGGAATGGGACTGGTCATTTACACCTCTGTTGTGAACACCCCAACACGGGGCACGGGTACCACACGCTATGTGAAGCACTCACAACATTTAGCTTGGACTGCCCCTAGGCGTTTGAGCGCGCTCGGGCGTGAGGCTGGGGTTTGTCTACTGCAGCGGGGGCAGTCCAGTCCAAGCAGCGGGCATCCATTTCATCTCCTGTGGTTGTTCAAGTTTTTGTCCGCATCCCCGCTCAAATCCGGGC
This sequence comes from Comamonas sp. JUb58, assembly GCF_004364775.1. Lineage (GTDB taxonomy): Bacteria > Pseudomonadota > Gammaproteobacteria > Burkholderiales > Burkholderiaceae_C > Comamonas. The sequence goes on along the minus strand of NZ_SOAL01000031.1, from coordinate 18,240 downwards.
CAGTTCATACGTATTCAATCTCTGGGATACAACAAAGCTTCGTTTACAGCATGAAATGGCCGGTCTTGGGACGAAGCGCGTGGTCTCTAAATGTCGAGAAGACAGCGACGTCGCTGCGACCTGTGTCTGTTTGACACTCTTGGCGGAGTATGGATTCGAGTAAGAAGGTGGAGTGCTCCCCTTATTTGAGGACAGGAACCCTCACGTAATTTAACGGATGGCCATGGCCTTTCGGCGGAACTCGCGTGGCGAGTGATACCGCAAGGCACTTTGGGGATGGTATTCGTTGTAATGCTCGAAGGCGATGGCGAGGTTGCCAATGGCCGTGCGAGCATCGGGCTTGGGCATGAAGCCCACGTAGTCGCGTTTCATGGTCTTGACGAACGACTCGGCCATCCCATTGCTTTGTGGGCTACTCACCGGCGTGTTGACCGGGTCCAGGCCCACGTCGCGGGCGAAGCTGCGAGTTAGATCGGCGGTGTAGGCCGAACCGTTGTCAGAGAGCCATTGGATGGGCTTGTCAGGCAGCGCATTGCCGAAGCGCTGCTCGACAGCTGCCAGCATTACGTCACGCACGTCGTCACCCGTGTAGCCTTGTGTGGAGGCCACCCAGCTCATCGCCTCGCGGTCGCAGCAGTCCAGCGCGAACGTCGTGCGCACGGCCTCGCCATTGTCGCAGCGGAACTCGAAGCCATCCGAACACCAGCGCTGATTGCTGGTATCCACAGAGACCCGTCCTTCGTGCCGGCGCTGTGAGCGCACCACAGGCCCACGGCGTTGCAGCAGCAGGCCGTGCGAGCGCATGACCCGGTAGACCCGCTTGACGTTGACCGCAGGCAGCCCCTGGCAGGCCCGCTCGCGCCGCAGCAGTGCCCAGGCCCGGCGGTAGCCGTAGCTGGGCAGGTTCTCGATGGTCAAGCGCAACTGCTCCACCAGAGGGCCGTCATCGGACTGGCGATGCTGGCGGCCATCTCTCCAATCACTGCTGCGCAGCCGTCGTTTGACAGCCGCTGAGCGCGCCACGCCGAGGACATCACAGACCCGTTTCATTGGGTGTCCCCCGGCAGCAAGGGCGAGCGCGCAAGATAGTTTTTTGAGCGGCCCCATTCGACCGCTTCCTTGAGGATCTCCGCTTCCATGGTCTTCTTGCCCAGCAGGCGCTGGAGCTCTCGGATCTGGCGCAGCGCATCAGCCAGTTGCGCGGCAGGCACGGTACTCTCACCTGCAGCCAGCTGGGTCAGCGCACCCTGCTGGTGCTGCTTGCGCCACAAAAACAGCTGGTTGGCATTGATACCGTGCTGGCGAGCTACCAGCGACACGCTGTAGCCAGGCTCGTAACTCTGCTGGACCAGAGCCAGCTTCTCCTGCGGTGACCAGCGACGGCGCCTCTGCGGCCCCAGCACCTCAACGTTCGTTAAATTATTAGGACTAGGCATAAATACAGTCATAAGACTACCTCTTAGTTTAAGAGGGTCTACCTGTCCTCAGATACAAGGTGGGCTGCTGCCGGTTCCGTTGACACCGACCTAAGCTTGTGCTGGTCTAATCTCCCCGGACACCTCGATAGGTGGACTTCACCTGGACGAGAAACATGAGCAAGAGACAGAGACGAACATTCAACGCGGAGTTCAAGCTGCAAGTGGTGCAGATGATTCGCGAGCAAGGCTTGAGCGTGAGCGAGGTCTGCCGCGACATGCAGCTTGGAGAGACAGCCGTGCGGCGATGGTTGGCCCAAGCCGACGAAGAGGCTGCCGGTCGCGCAGGCATTGGCAAACCGCTCACTGCCGAGCAGCAGCGCATTCGCCAGCTTGAGGCCGAGAACAAACAACTGCGCGGCGACGTCGATATATTAAAAAAAGCTTCGGCCTTCTTTGCCCGCGAGCTTCGATGAGCTACCGCCTCATTGAGCAGTTGCATAAGAAGGCCATTCCTGCCCAGAGACTGTGCCGCGTTCTGGGCGTCAGCCGCTCGGGCTATTACGGCTTTCGTCAGCGAGCCAAGATCGCGCCCAAGGCGTGCGTGGTCAGCACGCTGTTGAAGGCCGAGTTTGCCGCCAGCGGCTGTGTTTATGGCAGCCGCCGTCTTGGCGCTGCGATGCGCGCGCAGGGTCTGCACATCGGACGCCACCGCGTGCGGCGCTTGATGCGCGAGAGCAAGCTGCGCACTGTGTGGCGGCGCAAGTTCGTGCACACCACCGACAGCGCCCACTCGCTACCTGTCTCGGACAACCTGCTGGCCAGGCGCTTTAACCCCAGCGAGCCCAACCAGGCCTGGGTGAGCGACATCACGTACATCCGCACGCGTCAAGGCTGGTTGTATCTGGCAGTGGTGCTGGATCTGTACGCCCGTAAGGTCGTGGGCTGGGCGATGGCTCCAACCATGCACGCCGAGCTGGTGTGCACGGCGCTGCAACTGGCAATAGCGCAGCGCCGACCTGCAGCTGGAATGCTCGTTCATTCCGACAGGGGGAGCCAATACGCAAGCGCGCTGCACCAAGCATTGTTGGAGCGTCATGGCCTAGTGGGCAGCATGAGCCGCAAAGGAAACTGCTGGGACAACTCGGTGATGGAGCGCTTCTTCCTGAGCCTCAAGACCGAGCGGGTCTGGCAGCGTGATTACGCCAACCACGCGGAGGCGATGACCGATATCGCTGACTACATCGTCGGCTTCTACAACAGCGTGCGACTGCATTCCAAACTGGGTAACCTGCCACCCAATGCCTTCGAGCAGCAATCGGCAATCAAACTACCTATCGCTGTGTCCGGAAAAACTTGACCAGCACAAGATCGTGTCCACGTAGGTTTCGTGGACACGATCTTGCTCAGAGGTGAGTGCCGCATCAAGATGGGATTACCGGCCCCTTACAAAATTTGAAATTTTAAGGTTTTGAGAAGTGTCCTATAGTGTACCGGGTTCTGTCGCAGTAAGCCAAAGCTGCTAGGCTGGCGGTGATGAAGTCCGCTCTCTCCAAAACGCCCGGCATGAACGCAGCTTTGCAAAAGGTGATCAAGCGGCTCCACTACCCGCTGGAGATCATGCTCACCTGTGTACGCTGGTACGTGGCTTATCCGCTGAGCCTGCGGCATATCGAAGAATTGATGGCAGAGCGAGGCGTACCAGTGGATCACGCCACCATCCACCGCTGGTCACTCAAGATACTGCCCGTGCTTTCCTCGGTTTTCAGGGCGCGAAAGCGCTCAGTGGGCGGCAGTTGGCGCATGGATGAAACCTACACCCTGGTATCTGGCCAGTGGAAGTACCTCTACAGGGCCGTTGACGCAGATGGCCAGACCATTGACTTTTTGCTGAGCGCCAAGCGCGATGCAACTGCTGCACGCCGCTTTCTGGAACGGGCGATTGGTTTGCACCACGTCCCCAAAAGATCTGTATTGATGGTAGCCCTGCCAACAAGGCAGCTGTTGTGGCTGTAAAGGCTGCACTGGCTGTGCCCATAGAGCTGCGCCAAATCAAATACCTGAACAACCGTATTGAGCAAGACCACCGGGCGATAAAACGAATCGTGAGACCCATGCTGGGCTTCAAGTCATTTGCCTGTGCGCGCACCTTGATCGCCGGCATCGAGACCATGCACATGATCAAGAAGGGCCAGCTCAAAAACCAAAAAGGCACAGCCGCGTCCGCTGCTGACCAGTTCTACTCGCTGGCTTTTTAAGAAGCGGCGGATAGCCGCTCAGCTTCGCCTCATTCCGTTACTGCGACAGAACCATCGCGTTCGTCGGCACAGTCACCTCGACCAGCTGAGCCCGATGGACTTCGAGCAACTTCGAACTGGAAGTTGAAAACTGTCTACGGAAGCGGGTGAAGACCACAGAACCTTTTCTTCGGCGTAGAAATCAGAGAATCAGCCGACCTTCACTGCGCGAAAGTTTTCCGCAAAAATCAGCGTATCCACACGCACTTGCGCGACCGTTTTACCGGGCTTGAACAGCGCCGAACCAATGCCAAATCCTGTCGCGCCCGCCTGTAGCCAAGGGGTCATATTGTCGGGGGCGATGCCGCCGACGGGGTAGATGTTGCTGCCCTTAGGCAGCACAGCCAGCAGGGCTTTGACGACGGCGGGCGAGGCCAGCTCGGCTGGGAAGATCTTGAGGCCGTGCGCGCCGTGCTCCAGCGCCATGAATGCCTCGGTGGGGGTGAAGACCCCGGGCAGGCTGATCAGGCCGAGCTTGACGGTCTCGTCGATCACCGCCGGGTTGCAGTTGGGCGAGATGATGAGCTGGCCGCCTGCGGCATGCACGTCGCGCACCTGTTGGGGCGTGAGCACCGTGCCTGCACCCACCAGCACATCCGGGTAAGCCTCGCGCATGGCGGCGATGCTCTGCAGCGGCTCGGGCGAGTTCAGTGGTACTTCCCACAGGCCAAAACCGGCCGATTGCAAGGCAGCGCCCACGGGTACGGCCTCGCTCGGGGTCAGGCCGCGCAGGATGGCGATCAGTGGCAGCTTGGCCTGCAGGGCCTGGAATTGTTGGATCAGGTTCATGGCGGTGATTGCGGTGTTGAGGTGGTGGTCTGGGTCAGGTGGTCGTAAATGGCGTGGTGGCCGGCCCAGGTGGCCTCGTCGCCAAAGGCGACGGCTTCGCAGCCCACATGGCGCAGCGCCAGGCTGTAGCGCTGCACCAGGGTGCTGGAGCCGATCACCGCCACGCGGCTGCCGGCGGGCGCGGGCATGGTGTGCAGCTCCTGGCCAATCAGCAGGCCCGAGAGATAGCTGGCCGACTGGGCCGGGTCGAGCGCGCCAAACAGCGACAGCGCGCGCGTGCCAAACAGCAGGTGGCTCAGGGTGTCGGGGCTCTGCGCCCGATCCAGCCCTTGGATGAAGGCGGCTTCTTCCAGCGCGGCACTGCTGTCCAGGGTCTTGCCCAGGATGGAGTGCTGGGCCAGCAGCGCAAACAGCTCGCCGGTCATAAAGGTCTTGAAGCCGGTGATCGTGCTGTTCTGCGCTTGCACCCATTTGCTGTGCGTGCCGGGCAGCAGCAGCAGGCCGTCGCGGCTGTCCATCAGCCGCAGCGCGCCGATGACCTGGATTTCCTCACCACGCATCACATCGGGCACGTCATGCACCGCATCGACCTGGTTGTGCGCCAGGCTGCTCATGCCCGGCACGATGGCCGTCGGCACACCCTGGGGAACATCAAGCCAAAGCAGTTGCTGGCACAGCGCGGAAAAATCTGCTGGGCAGGGACAGTAGGGCGCCTCTTGCCAGCCCTGACGGCTGCCCACCATGCCCGACAGCAGGCACAGCTGCGGATCCTCAGCTAGCCAGTCGCCAAAGTGCTGTGCAAACGCATCGGCAAAGCCTCCGAGCTCCACTTGCAAGATACCTTGGGGGAGAGCGCGCTGCTCGCTGATGTGGCCCTGCGCATCGATGCGCACACCGCGCAGCGAAGTGGTGCCCCAGTCGATGGCAATCATGCGGGGGCGCGGGTCTCCCGGCGCGCGGGCAGTAAAGGATGGGGGCTTAGGCATGGGCGGTGAAGAGGGGGCAAAAAAGAGTTCTGTCGCAATAAGAAAATTCTCCTTGAACGGTACACTATAGGTAGAGTGTTACTAATTGCTATATATCCGGGCCGATGAAATTATAAGATTTTCGACATTATCTCAAGAGGGAAGCAGTCGAATTTGTTCAAACTTCAGTGGGCCGGATCAATAAATTCCTTATTGCGACAGAACCCTCAGATGCGCTCGTCTTGACGGAAGACCACGAATTTGAGAATCTACGGCAAACACCCCTCCAGCCTGCGACCCACGGCGCAAACCGTCATTGCTTACATTAACCGACGCGGACGTTACGAACAGCGTCGATAGCACAGATCCACCAAATGCCACGCTGGTTGGGCGCTGTACTGGCATCGCAATGGACTGGATTAAACGGCCATCTGGATCAAACCGGTCAACGCGCCAACCATCCCAGATAGCAGACCACACACATCCCTCACTGTCGACTGTGAGACCATCTGGCACACCTTGTCCTTCAGGGAGCTTAGCAAACACACGACGATTTACAGCTGCGCCAGAGGCGAGGTCATAGTCAAAGCGCCAAATAGTGTGCAGGCCAGAGTCGGCCGCATAAAACACAGAGCCATCAGGTGACCAATCAAGCCCATTGGGGCAAACCCAATCTTGCTCAATCGTGCGAACCTCATCGATGCTTTCGACACGGCACAGTGATCCGTTTTGACCGGGAGTGCCTTCGCTCATGATGCCAATCCACAGCCGGCCACAAGGGTCTACAGCTCCATCATTAAATCGATGACTGTCAATAAGCTGCGTGTAGGCGATCATCCGTACCAAATTGCCTTCTCGTGTATCCAAGTCATACAAGCCAGATCGACATGCAACCCATAAATGGCCAGGCTCTTTCATTGCAATGCAGCCTACTTTCTCTGGCAAAATCCACATCCCCGTCTGCCCCTCTTCAGGAGAATAGCGGTAGACCGCCGGACGCACGATATCAATCCAATATAGGCACTTTTCGTCGGGTTCCCATAGCGGTCCTTCACCCAAAATCGCATTGGCGGCTTGCACCAGTCTTACATGCATGATTCGTTCTTTGAGTTGTTCAGGTTTGAAGTTCCGAAGCCAGCCCCTTCGCTGTGTTGTGAAGGAGCAATAGCTCAATAAAGAGTCCGTCCGTCTTTATCGAACACAAATATCTGTGACGGCAGCAATCCCACTTCGTCACCTGCTTTGACTGACGCAGTACCACCAAGTTTCACTGCCACGCTTTGCTGAACAGATTCAAGTTCCACATACGCAATAGACTCATTGCCTAAATGCTCGACTAAGCTGACTTGACCAGAGAGGCCTTGGGCGACAGAGGCGCACAGCACCAAGTGTTCAGGTCGCATACCGATAGCGCCCTTGCTGCCAATAACAACCTCTGATCGATGACCGAACGGAATGAGATGACCCGCATCTAATTGCAGTGCGTGCTGTCCATCACTGCGTAGTACGAATACTCCATCGAGGATATTCATACTGGGTGATCCGATAAACGTCGCGACGAAACGATTAACCGGTCGCGAATACAATTCCAGTGGAGGGCCGACTTGTTCAACCACGCCGGCATTGAAGACCGTTATGCGGTCACCCAACGTCATCGCTTCGACCTGATCGTGGGTAACATAAATCATAGTTGTCTTCAAACTTTTGTGAAGTTTAGACAACTCGATCCGCATCTGCACACGCAATGCAGCGTCCAAATTGGATAACGGCTCATCAAAAAGAAACACGTCCGGGTTGCGTACGATAGATCGTCCAATGGCCACGCGCTGGCGTTGCCCTCCTGACAAGTCTTTGGGTCGGCGCTGCAGTAAAGGCTGCAATTGAAGAGCAGCCGCAGCGTGTTGCACTCGGCTATCAATCTCGCTTTTCTTCATGCCCGACATCGCAAGACCAAAGGACATATTCTCATAGACCGACATGTGTGGATAAAGCGCATAACTCTGAAACACCATAGCAACGCCGCGCTTGCTGGCATGCACATCGTTGACGCGCCGCTCTCCGATCATGACATCGCCACTACTAATCGTCTCTAGGCCCGCAAGCATACGCAGTAACGTGGATTTTCCGCAGCCCGAGGGCCCGACGAAAACCATAAACTCGCCCTCGTGCACACTCAAATCTACGCCGCGAATGACTTCTACCTTGCCGCCGTAGCTTTTGCGGATATCTCGTAATTCAACACTTGCCATATCTCTTGCTCCGTTCTTATCGAGTCTCACCACTCAGCGATGCATCCATCTTCCAGACGGAAGACGGGGTTTCTCCAGCGGTGACCTACCACCGCAGCAGAACGCACAGCCTCTTCGTTCACTTCCACGCCCAAACCGGCGGCATCGGTTCGATGCACAAAGCCGGCCTCAAAGGGGAAAGGATTACCATGCAAATAACGGAACATATCGTTACTCTCATCACCATAGTAGGCAACGTTAGTAGATTGCTCTTGGATAAAAGCGTTCGGCGTGCAAAAATCAATTTGCAGCGATGCAGCTAGTGCGATGGGTCCCAATGGGCAATGCGGCGCTACGGCAACGTCGTAAGGTTCAGCCATCGCGGCGATCTTGCGCGTCTCCCAGATGCCACCAGCATGGCTAATATCGGGCTGAATAATGTCAATCACACCGTCTTCGAGCACGGCTTTAAAATCCCAGCGAGTAAACATGCGCTCACCTGTTGCTAGTGGTATTGCACAAGCATTTGCCACCTCACGTAACGCATCTGTATTACCCGGAAGCATCAGTTCTTCGTAGAAGGCGGGAGCGAAAGGCTCAATCTCTTTGGCCAATGCTTTGGCAACTGGTCGCCGAACTCTGCCATGAAAGTCGATCGCCAAGGAAATGTCTCGGCCGACTGCTTCACGCACGGCTGCAAATTTCTCTACTGCTCGGTCAATACTGGCCGGCGTCTCTACCCAATCCATGGCGGCAACAACTCCGAACTTGAGCGCTGTGTAGCCGCCAGCTACCAAAGAGCGCGCTTGAGTCGCGAGCTCTTCAGCGGAATTACCACGCACGTGCGCATACATCCGCGCTTTTTTTCGCACGGCCCCGCCAAGTAGTTCATAAACTGGGACATTCAGGACCTTGCCTTTGATATCCCACATGGCTTGTTCAATACCCGACAACGCACTGGTAAGAACCGGTCCGCCACGATAAAAACCTCCGCGGTACAGCGTTTGGAACACATCTTCAATGTTGCGCGGGTCTTGTCCTATTACATAGTCGGCCAGTTCATCGACAGCTGCAGCCGTAGTAGCAGCACGACCTTCCACAATGGGCTCACCCCAGCCGCAAAGCCCTTCATCAGTCTCCATCTTCAGGAAGAGCCAACGCGGCGCGACTGGAAAAGTTTCGATCTTAGTTATCTTCATAATTGAACCAATTAAGTACGCTGAAAAAGACGCGCAGACATACCGTTGTCGGCGAGCACATCAATACCAGTCAATGCAATGGAGGCATCGCACAGCAAAAACGCCGCAATATCGGCAATATCGGCAGTCTGATTGAATCGCTGTGTAGCGTGCAAACTGCGATAAACATCTCCCAGCGCTGGCTCTCGCTCAATGAGCGCGTGAATGTGTGAGGTCTCAGTCAGCCCTGGACTTAAAGAATTCACTCGAATGCCGTGCGATCCCAGGCTCCATGCCATAGCGCGGGTCATTGCAAGCACACCACCTTTGGTAGCCGCATATGCCTCAAAGCCAGGATTAGTAGCACCTGCATGGTTAGAAGCAATGTTGACGATTGATCCGCCTCCTTCAATTTGCATTAACTTGGCGGCCCTTTGAGAGCACAAGAAAACCGAACGCAAATTAACGTTGACCACTTGCTCCCAATCTTGCATGGTGAAGTCGAGAAAATCTCCGTGAATGGTCACACCCGCATTGTTCACCAGTCCATACAAGGGCTTCGAATCATCAGCGACCACCTTAAATAGAGCGTCGATTGATGCCTCCTTGCCAATATCGCAAGAAACGAATCGTAAATCCAGTCCCTCGCTTCGCAGCGAGTCAATAGTAGGTCGAGCTTGATCGCTTAGTTCCGCCACAATGACGCTCGCACCGATTTGGGCTAGTCGCTGCGAAATACCCAAACCGATTCCGGCACCACCACCAGTGACGACGATCAGTCGCCCCTGTAAATTTTTATCGTGCTGTGAAATCATATGAATGCTCAACCCTTTACCGCACCGGCTGTAATGCCAGCTACGATACGTCGCTGCAAAATTAGAAATATCACCAGCAATGGAAGAGTGCCGAGCACAGCAGCTGGGAACAGCTTGGTGGGATCAATGTCCTGTGTACCGATGAAACGAAACACTGTTACTGTGATTGGCATCATCTCGGTGTCACTCAAGAACAACAATGGATACACCAAATCATTCCAGACGTGTAGCGTAACGAACAGCGCTAACGTGCCTGTGATCGGACGCATGAGCGGCAAAATAACGTGCCAATAAACCTGCCAAGCATTGCAACCATCCAGCATGGCCGCATCTTCCAACTCGAGCGGAACAGACTTAAGAAAACTACTGTAGAAAAAAATTCCAAGAGGTAGGTTTAATGCTGTGTAGGCAATGATGATGCCAGCATAAGTGTTGAGCAATCCTAGATCACGCAGCAGCAGGTACATCGGGGTGAGTCCGGCAAACATTGGGATGATCAGGCCAAGCGTCAAGAGCACATAAAGAGCACTAGAGAGCCGATTACCCAGTCGTGCCAACGGATAAGCCGCCATCGAAGACAGTACCGAGACCAAAAATGCCACCACCAATGTGATACCAATCGTATTGGCTGCACTGCGCCAGTAATTCATCTGGCTAAAGGCGTTTGCATAATTGCTCCACTCGAATGCTGCTGGCAAGCCCAACGGTCGAGCAGCGATGTCAGCACCAGAACGCACAGACATCATTAACATGTAGCCAATAGGCAGCAAAATTACAACCACGATGGCAATGGCCAACGCCGCTCTAGCAGTAGCCGCAAGGGTCTGAGCAATAGATCCGGGGAATAAATGGATTCGATTCATGCGCGCAGCTCCCGGCGGCGAAGGTACCAGTTTTGGGTATAGGCAATCAGCGCAATCAATAGCAGCATTACCACCGACAGCGCGCTAGCAAAGCCGAAACGGTATTCGCTAAATAAACTATTGAAAATTTGTAAACCTAGCGTGGTCGTAGCTCCGTCTGGCCCACCTTGCGTAAGAACAAGAGGAAACTCAAAAGCCTTGAACGTACCAATAGTGCTAAGCGTGACGTTAACCGTAAATGAGGGTGCCAACATCGGCACATCAATGCGCCAAAAGCGTTGCAACGCGCTTGCACCATCAATACTTGCTGCATCATGCAAATCGCGTGGGATGCTCAAATATCCAGCTAAAAATATCGCCGTGGAGTAGCCCACATACATCCAAATTTGCACGGCTGCGACGGAAAAAAGTGCAATGCCAGGCTCGCCCAACCAGATTCTTTGCCAGCCTTGCGCACCTATTAAACTCAGTAGTTCATTCAAACCTCCGCCCAGCGGGGAGTAGATATATTGCCAGACAAAGGCGGCGATCACAGCTGAGTACATGCTTGGCACCAGCAGCGCTACGCGTGCGGAATTGCGAAAAGCAGGCAACGAATATAAGAGTGCTGCAATCAACAGTCCCAATACGTTTTGAGTGATCACTACAATCACCGCGTATACAAAGGTGATCTTCAGTACAGACAAATATTGTGGATTGCCAAAAATCTCAGAGAAATTTTTCCAACCAACCCACTTGGCTTCTCCAACTCCACCAAAGTCAGTGAAAGCAAGGTGAAAAGTATTCAAGAGAGGGTACAGGCTGAACACCGCAAACAAGAGCAGTGCAGGCAGCGTGAACAGAAGTAAACGATTAGATGAGTTCATATCGGGAAATTTTTCAACTAAGCTCCGAGCCACTTTGGCGCGCAAATTGTTTGGTTATCTGCGCGACTTTCGCTGAATAGAATGAGATTTAATAGTGCGCCCGAAATACCTAGCGCGTATAACAAATCCAATCTTGCTTAGTTGGGTGCCGCATCCCAACGTTGCAGCAGTGCCTCGGGTTTCTGATTTAAATCCAGCAGGTAGCTAGTCATGCTCTTTTGCGCTTCTTGGAAGAATGCAGCTGACAACACACCCTTCGGATAAGGAACCGTTTCTCCAGCTTTTCGCGCCTGCGCATAAACGTCAGCTTGACGTGGCGCCCAGTCGGTTCCTTTAGTGAACGGAGTAAAGGCAGCTTCTTGTTCCAAGAACTTTCCTAAGTTCTCATCCTTGGCCCAAAATGCCAGCCATTTCTTGGCAGCATCACCTTGCTTGGTCGCTCGATTGATCGCCCATGCAGTTCCCAGCATGTCCATGCCTCCAGGCTTCTGACCATCGAGTGCAGGAATTGGGACGAACTGAAAATTGAAGTCCTTAAGCTTGGTGAACTTCTGGATACTCCAAGCACCCTGCGGCATCATGGCCACGCGCGACGCCCCGAACTCGCTCAACCCCAAATTCCAGACGTCCACGCCGACATTAAGTTTGGCGTCATAGCAACCGGCATCTGCCAGCTCTTTGACGGTACCAACGGCTTTAGTGAAATACGGATTACCAGCAAAGCTCTTTTTCTTGGCAACTACATCGTTCACGAAGTTAACACTCTCACGCAGTGCAGGCGCCATTCCCATTGAAAGAGCAAATACCATTGGCCCCCAGCCATCTTTTGCGGGCAATAACAGTGGTCGCACTCCTAGAGCATTAAGCTTCTGGCAACTTGCCTTGAGTTCAGCGACGTTGGCGGGCGCCTTGGTGATACCCGCCTTATTGAGCAAATCCATGTTAACCAACATGCCGACGCCCACCAATTCCATTGGTTGCATCAGCACTTTACCGTCGAGTTCCGCCAACGGCTTAACATCGGCGGCCAATTGACTAGAGGCCGGCTCACTACTCAGATCCATTAGCTGACCAGCGCCACCCCATTGACGCAACAACGGCCGGTCGACCATCATTACATCAGGCCCCGCTCCACTTTGCAGCCGAGACGACACAAGTGTGGTTGTGTCATTGCGAGACACATGCTCCAGTTTGACCTTAATACTGGGATTTTCCTTTTCGAACTTGGCAATCAATCCAGGAAAAGCTGCCGGTTCGGCAGTACCGCCCTTCCAAGCAGTTACAGTGAGCGTGACTGCCTCCTGGGCATACACGCCGGATGCGGCGGCAATCAACATGGAAGAGAGCAAGGTACGGAATACGAATTTCATAAAAGTTCCTTTGGACTGGGCGCGTAGACTCAGAAGTTATGCATCATTCCGGCGAACATGCCAGTTTGAGAACGACCTGCAAGCGGCGAAGTGCCATTACCAGTAATCGGGTCTCCGTAGCCGGGACCTGTTGGTCGCACGGAGAAATTGGCGAAACTACTGTTCCTAACGTGCGACAGATTGGTGTATAGAAACGTGCGCTTGGACAAGTTGTACATAGCTCCCAGAGACAGCATCGTGCCAGTGCCTTCGCCAGCATGATCCTTAGTCCACTCACCGGCACCCACCTTCATGCGATAAATGGCCGCCTGCAGATTCAGATTAGGCGCAAAACTGGGACGATGTTGTACTCCGACCCAAGCATGCGTGGCAGCTCGCGAGATATTCTGGGCTGAATCGGGCGCCGTGTAGCGAGCTACACCACTCTGCAACGTGGTGTTGTCCCACTTGTACTTAGCACCCAGGAAGACTTCTTGCGAGCCATTACCAAATAGCTGATCGAGCTTCCCGTCTTTGCTGTAAATACGGTCGTAGATGCCACGTATTTCAAAATTACCATTCTTGTAAGCACCACTGAAACCGTAAGCCGTTCCATTCCCAACCACACTGTCAGCCGGGCCTCTCTTGAAACCATCAGGACTCTCGCCGAGATTTAACTGACCTGCAAATTCAAAGCCATTCCAAGAGGGAGACTCGTAACGAATGCCATTAGCCAATTTTGAGCCGTTACGGTAGCTAGTGAACGTAGAAGCGGAATAGTCTTCCAGCAAAAATGGATCAAAGGACCAGATGTAGTTATTAATAAAATTACCCTGACCGAGTCGAACCATACCCCAGTCGCTTTTGTACGCTATCCACGCGGCTCGCTGAAAAGGCTTACCTCCACCAAATGCACCCGTATCAGCTGCAATGGCGGACTCTAGCGAGAACAGCACCGCAGCACCGCCTCCCAAATCTTCGCGGCCATCGAATCCAAGAATACTTGTCCCCCATTGACTGCCCTCTGCAATGCGGCGCTTCGATGTACCGGTAGCTGGATCACCAATATTGTTCAGCACCTCTACACCACCACCAACGCGTCCCCAAACCTTGACTGATGACTGCGCATGAGCGAAACCAGCGCTACACGCAACTAAAAAAATAACTCCACATTGATTTTTTTTCACGGACATCTCCTTATAAAAGATAGTATTTTACTATTTAGGCAAACGTTTGTTTAATTGAATGATATTGAGTTCTTAGGATTTTTATATCGGTGTAAACCATGAAATTACAGGTTCTGTCGCAATAAGCCAAAGCTGCTAGGCTGGCGGTGATGAAGTCCGCTCTCTCCAAAACGCCCGGCATGAACGCAGCTTTGCAAAAGGTGATCAAGCGGCTCCACTACCCGCTGGAGATCATGCTCACCTGTGTACGCTGGTACGTGGCTTATCCGCTGAGCCTGCGGCATATCGAAGAATTGATGGCAGAGCGAGGCGTACCAGTGGATCACGCCACCATCCACCGCTGGTCACTCAAGATACTGCCCGTGCTTTCCTCGGTTTTCAGGGCGCGAAAGCGCTCAGTGGGCGGCAGTTGGCGCATGGATGAAACCTACACCCTGGTATCTGGCCAGTGGAAGTACCTCTACAGGGCCGTTGACGCAGATGGCCAGACCATTGACTTTTTGCTGAGCGCCAAGCGCGATGCAACTGCTGCACGCCGCTTTCTGGAACGGGCGATTGGTTTGCACCACGTCCCCAAAAGATCTGTATTGATGGTAGCCCTGCCAACAAGGCAGCTGTTGTGGCTGTAAAGGCTGCACTGGCTGTGCCCATAGAGCTGCGCCAAATCAAATACCTGAACAACCGTATTGAGCAAGACCACCGGGCGATAAAACGAATCGTGAGACCCATGCTGGGCTTCAAGTCATTTGCCTGTGCGCGCACCTTGATCGCCGGCATCGAGACCATGCACATGATCAAGAAGGGCCAGCTCAAAAACCAAAAAGGCACAGCCGCGTCCGCTGCTGACCAGTTCTACTCGCTGGCTTTTTAAGAAGCGGCGGATAGCCGCTCAGCTTCGCCTCATTCCGTTACTGCGACAGAACCGATAGGGTCGTTCAGACTGAGCAGACCAACCTTGCGCTCGATCAGGCTGCCAACCAGTTCGACCAGGTGCTTGAGGGATTTCCCCATACGGTCGAGTTTCCAAATCACCAACACGTCCCCGGCCCTGAGTTGGCCAAGTAGTTCGTCCAATGCAGACCGCGCCGTTGTCGAGCCGCTGGCCACGTCTTGGTAAACGCGTTCGCACCCCGCGCGCTTGAGGGCATCCAACTGCAAGTCAAGGTTTTGGTCGCGCGTGCTCACGCGGGCATAGCCAATTTTCATCAAAAGGGGGTTGAACCACAAACCGCCGAAATTTCCGTCGATTGCCCTGTCCGTCAAACGAACATTAGTCGGCCAAACCGGACAGTGTCCGGAAATTTGTTTGCCAGACGGGTTGTTGGACATTAAGATAGGTGGACGTAATGACGAACAAAAGATGACGATGGCACTGATCGGTTATGCGAGGGTATCAACAGCGGAACAGGACACTGCTTTACAGGCGGATGCGCTGCGCAAGGCTGGCTGTGAGCGCATTTTCGAGGAGACGGCTTCTGGCGCCAAAGCTGACCGACCCGGCTTGGCAGACGCTCTGGCTTATCTGCGCGACGGCGACGTGCTTGCCGTCTGGCGACTGGATCGATTCGGACGCTCAATGCCACACTTGATTGAAACGATAGGCGCGTTGGAAGCACGGGGCGTCGGTTTCCGGTCGCTGACGGAAGCCATCGACACTACCACACCGGGCGGGCGGCTCATCTTCCACGTGTTCGGCGCGCTGGGCCAGTTCGAGCGCGACTTGATCCGCGAACGCACCAAAGCCGGGTTGGCTGCTGCTGCCGCTCGCGGGCGTAAGGGGGGACGCAAGCCGGTTATTACCACTGACAAATTGCAGCAGGCTCGTAAACACATCGCCAATGGACTAAACGTCCGCGAAGCCGCTACACGGCTCAAGGTGAGCAAAACGGCCTTGTATGCGGCCCTGCAATCCACCAGTGCAGCAGATTTCCACGCGGCGGCACTGCAATGACCGCCAAGAGTGAGCGCTTGGCTGGGAGCACATCAATCTGACGAGTGATTACGTCTGGCGCAGCAGCGCCAAGGTGGGTGCGGGGAGGTTCAGGCACTGCTATCGTTTGCAGGGGCTTCGCCAGCTTAACGTACTTTAAATTCCGTTTTCTACAGCGCCCCCTCTTAGATGAAAGTGGGGCCAGTCTCTGGAGACTCATCCTCGACAATCTTGCCTAGGAGATGCGATGGGATCTGCAGATCTGCCTGCATGACAGCTTTTCGTTCAGCTTGCTTGGTTTTGAAATCAAGGGTGCGCAGCTCGCGTTCCTCTGGTGTCAGGCTGTCCCAGATCGTCAGAGCCTGGCGGTTGTGCTCTTCGAGCGTCGTCACCTCCTGCCGGAACGCTTCGTCTGCATCCCCATCTCCCCAATAAGAGAGCGAGTTAAGGGTGAGTGTTCCGTTCGCGTTGAGTGTTCGACGTGTCATGACTGATCCCAGGAATCAATGGCCTGTACCAGGTCGGGCGGGTACTAGTGGTTTTCGTGCTCAGTTTGACAGCCTATCTAGTCTTCCGGGAAGGAGCGTTCCCATACAAACAAAATTGCGCAATCGCAAATTTTTTATGTAAATTCACACCAAAAAATTCTGGTGGCATGGCAGACAAGCAGAGCAGACAGACGAGTGTGGAGGGCGGATACAGAAAAAACCCTCAATAATTCAGGTAGTGGAACATAAAGGGTGTATGCATCTTATTGTTAATTTAACACCTAAGTGGTTGTTATATTTAAATATTCTAGTGCATATAAATATTCATTTTTTGATGTAATCTTACATCAAAAAAATTGCGCATGCGCAAGAAAGGAAAGCCATGAATAACACCGCTCCTAAGCCCATAAGCAAGGCTCAGAAGTCGCAAAAGCGAGTTGTAAGGGGCTCTTACTACATCGCGCACAAGAAGGATGTAGAGGCGTGGGATAGGTTGGTAGCTAGCTGTCGCATCCCGGACGATCATAGGGCCGCTTATTAAACAGTTCAGGATGCGTTTGATGCCACTGTTTCATGGCCTGCATCGGCGTTTTGCTTTGCAGTGCTGATTGCGGTAATTGGTGGTTGTACAGGGTCACGTAGCGCATCAGTGTCTGCTCCAAATCTTCAGCACTGTTGAAGCGGTGGGTCTTGAGGACATCGGCAATGCGGCCATTAAAGCGCTCGACCATTCCATTGGTCCTCGGCGTTCTGGGCTTGGTGAGGCGATGCTCGATCCCCAGCGCCTTGCACAGCTGGTCAAACTCGTGGTTGCCACTGGGCGCGCGCTCACGGCTGGCAAAGAGGCGATCGGTGAACTCCTTGCCGTTGTCGGTCAGCACCTTGGTGATCGTGATGGGGCAAGCTTTGTGCAGGGCCTTCAAGAACGCCTTGGCACTGGCTGTCGTCTTGTTGGCTTTAATTTGCACAAACACCCAGCGGGTTGCGCGGTCAATGGCGACGTACAGATAGCGGCGTTTGTCCTCGTCTTGCATCTGCGGCAGGTACTTCACATCCATGTGCAGATAACCAGGTACGTAGCTTTTGAAAGCCTTGTGGGGTTGTGCGGGCTCGGCAGGCTTGAGCGCGTTGAGATTGCCCACGCCGTGCCTGCGCAGGCACCTGTCGAGACCCGAGCGAGAGACCTTGTCACAGATGAACTCACGGGTAACGGCCAGCAAGTCATCAAGGGGCAGCAACAGAGCTCGGCGTAAATGCACCACCACTATCTCTTGCGCAGGTGTGAGCTGCGTTTGCAGCCGGTGAGCGGTGTGCGAGCGGTCTTGGAAGCTCTCGCGCTTCTTCCATTGGTAGACCGTCTGTTCGGTGATGCCAAAACGCTTGGCCAGAACACTGGCCGTCTCATCGCTGGCGGCGATCTGGGCACGCACTGCTGGGGTGGTGCGGGCATTCTTGTGCAGGGCTATTTGCATGACTGGCTTCCGGTGGACTGCACTGACTGTACAAGCTCGCGCAGAACTGCGCGAGCCATGAACAGCGGATAGCGATTTTTGTCTATGCAATCGTCAGGGATGCGACTGAATCACACCGGATTCCGTGGAGGCTCAACTCCTGAGAGGATTGAGTCATGAACAACAAACCCAATAAATTTCCCGCCGAGGTCCGCGAGCGTGCAATCGGCTTGGTACAAGAGTGCCGGGCAAACTATGCGTCGCTGTGGGCAGCGTGCGAATCGATTGCCCCCAAGATGGGCTGCTCGGTCAGCACCTTGAAGTTGAAGTTCCCCCAAATCACCGGAGGATATTTGACTCTCGGTCGCTGATTTGATGAGCTGGTTCGGTGGTGTTCTGTTGGGCGTTTTTCCTCCTTC
>NZ_SOAL01000030.1 GCF_004364775.1 Comamonas sp. JUb58 | reverse complement strand
CAAGCTCAAACTAAAAGGCCTGAGCCCGGTGGAGTACCGAACTCAGGCCTTGAGCCGCTAACATTCAACTGTCCAACTTCTTGGGGTCAGTTCAGCAGAGCGGCGTCAGCTGGGGATGGGTGGCTAAGAGCTCGGAGCTGAAGACTAAGCACGGTAGGCGCTAGATTGGCGCCTGCCCAGCATGTCCGTAATGACCGATGCGCTCAGCACTTGCCTCGCCGCAGCATGCCGGTTCTGCTGCCCAATTCCTGATGCGATCAACAGCAGCCATGTAGCTGCCAGCAGGCTGGCCACTACGCACCAGCCCGGGCCGGGCACCGGCTTACACCGCATGCAGATGTTCCAGCCGTTCCAGGCGTTCGAGCTCGGCACAGATGTCGGCCATGCTGCCCGACATGGCCCAGCGCATACCCTTTTGGCGGTGCAGGCTGGCCGGTTGCGCCCAGTACATCTTGATGGGGGCATCGTTGGCGGCCTGGGCGCTGCAGCGCTGTACGGAGAGGAAGGGGCGGGTGTGGGACTGGGCGCCGACCGAGAGGCGGCGGCGTGCGGCGGGTTTGCGCGGCAGGCGGATGCGGTCGATGGGGCGCTGTGCGGGGGCCTCATCGGCAGGGCTGTCCACACCAGGCTGCGCGCTGGGGTCATCGAGCAGGCTCAGTTGCTGCACGGCACCGCGCTGTGCAGCAGCGCTGGAGGCGGCGGCAAAGCAGTGCACCTGGGCGGCAAGCTGGCCATCATTGGCGGCACCATGGCCGGGGCGACGGCGGCTGCTGCGCACGATGGCGCGTTGGATGGACTGGAACCAGGGCAGGCCAGCGACGAGGGAAAAGGGCGCAAGCGCGCGCAATGCATCTGCTACGAGCATGGAAGACTCCTTGGTGTACGGGTGACAGCAGGATTGCGCAAGGCGAGCGCATTCCCCAGGGTTGTGGGCCGGTGCCCACAACGCCCGCTACCTGGGGTTGCGCAGAAAGGGAAGGGCCGAAGTGGCCGGAAGGGCCGCTGGGCCTAGTTCAGCATCGTGTTGCGGATCAGGCCGACAGCGATGCCTTCGATCTCAAAGGGCTCGCCGGGCTGCACGATGATGGGCAGGTAATCCGGGTTTTCGGCCAGCAGCTCGATGCCATCCTTGGTGCGCTGCAGGCGCTTGACGGTGACGTCATCGCCCAGGCGCGCGACGATGATCTGGCCATTGCGGGCCTCGCGGGTGGCTTTGACGGCCAGCAGGTCGCCATCGATGATGCCGACATCGCGCATCGACATACCGCGTACCTTGAGCAGGTAATCAGGCTGCTGCTGGAACAGGCCGCCCTCGACGGTATAGGTTTGGTCGACATGCTCTTGGGCCAGGATGGGCGAACCGGCAGAGACGCGGCCGATCAGCGGCAGCGCCAGTTGGGCCAGCTCTTGCACCACACGGCCCAGGCCGGCGGTGGCGTTGGACACGCCTGCCAGCGGCGACGAAAAACGGGTGCCGCGCGCCGCATTGATGGAGCGCACGGTATCGCTTTGCAGGCGAATCCCACGGGAGGTACCGCTGACCAGTTCGATCACGCCCTTGCGGGCCAGCGCCTTGAGGTGGTCTTCTGCCGAATTGGCCGATTTGAAGCCCAGCTTGCTGGCGATCTCGGCGCGCGTTGGCGGGGCGCCGGTGCGCGAAATGGCGGTCTGGATCAGGTCCAGAATTTCTTGTTGGCGCGCGGTCAGTTTGGGATGGTCTCGCATAAGATCTCCGTGTGATCTGCGGTGCGGGGCAGAAGCCAAGCTACTGTGCATCCCAACACCTGTATATCAATCCAGTACCTGTATTTTTAACCAGTTTTTTGCAGGAGGCAAGCCTTGCAGCCAAAAATTTTGATCATCGGCACGGGCGGCACCATCGCCGGCATGGCCGATGACGCCGAGAAACCCGGCCAATACCGCGCAGCCCAGCTGTCCATTGCGGCCTTGCTGGCGGGTGTGAGCGGCATAGAGACAGCTGCGGCAGGCCCGCTGGACGCCGTGCAGATAGCGCAAATTGATAGCAAGGACATGAACGACGAGGTCTGGCATGCGCTGCTCAAGACCTGCGATGCCGCGATGCGCGATGCGACGGTGCGTGCTGTTGTTATCACCCACGGAACCGACACGCTCGAAGAGACCGCCTGGTTCCTGCACTGTGTTTTAGGACGGCTGGCCAAGCCTGTGGTGCTGACCTGTGCGATGCGCCCGGCCAATGCCTTGATGCCCGATGGCCCGCAGAACCTCAAGGATGCTGTGGCCGCCGCCGCGGCGCTGGATGCGGATGGCCAACCGCTGCTGCGTGAGGTGGTCGCCGTGACCGGCGGGGGCGAGCTACACAGCGCGCGCTGGCTGCAAAAGCTGCACCCGCACCGCTTGCTGGCCTTTTCATCGGGCGAGCAGGGCCCCCTGGGTTGGGTGGATGGCACGACTGTGCGCCTGCGCCATGGCTATGCGCCGCAGGCGGCAGATGCCGCGGGCGACTACAGCGGCAGCGCCTGGTTGGCTGCCTTGCCCGCGCCGGCCAGCACGCCCTGGCCTTGGGTGGAAATCGTCACCAGCCATGCCGGTGTGCGCCCCGGCATGGTGGAGGCCCTGCAGGCCCAGGGCCTGGATGGTCTGGTGGTGGCAACCACCGGCAATGGCACCGTGCATGAGGTGCTGTTGGATGCCATGGCGCGCGCACGCCAGCAAGGCCTGCCGGTGTGGCGCAGCAGCCGCTGCAGTGATGGCCTGATCAGCGATGCAGTGTTGCCCGGGGTGGCTGACCTGGACAAAGACCTGGCCGTGGCCTTGACGCCCTACAAATGCCGGGTCAGCTTACAGCTGGCGCTGGTGCAGGCAAAATTGAAAGTCTGAGTATTGGCACTGGAAAGGGCAGCCGATGCCTATTTGCTAATTAATAAGCAGACGGGCATAAAAAAGCCACTGTCGCAAGACAGTGGCTTTGTTGATAAGGCAGAGCTGCTTATCAGGCTTCCAGAGCGGCAATCGCGCGCTGCGTGATTTCTTCGACCGAGCCCATGCCGCTGATGGCGCGGTACTTGGGGGCGGCGGCTGGGTCTTGTGCGGCCCAGCTGCTGTAGTAATCGACGAGGGGGCGGGTCTGGTTGCTGTAGACGTCCAGGCGCTTCTTGACGGTTTCTTCCTTATCGTCTTCGCGCTGCACCAGGGCTTCGCCGGTCACATCGTCCAGACCTTCGGTCTTGGGCGGGTTGAACTTGACGTGGTAGGTGCGGCCGGATGCGGGGTGGCTGCGGCGGCCGCTCATGCGCTCGATGATGGCTTCAAACGGCACATCGATTTCCAGCACGTAATCGAGCTTGACGCCTGCCGCCTTCATGGCGTCGGCCTGGGGGATCGTGCGGGGGAAGCCGTCAAACAGGAAGCCATTGGCGCAGTCGGCCTGGGCAATACGTTCCTTGACCAGGTTGATGATCAGATCGTCGCTGACCAGCTGACCGGCATCCATCACGGCCTTGGCTTGCAGGCCCAGCGGCGTGCCAGCCTTGACCGCTGCGCGCAGCATGTCGCCGGTGGAAATCTGGGGAATACCGTATTTTTGGCAGATGAAGGCAGCTTGCGTACCTTTGCCGGCGCCGGGTGCTCCCAAAAGAATTAATTTCATGGCGGTCCTTGGAGAATAAAAAACTTGCACGGCAAAAGCGGGCATCAAAGCCCGCTTTTACACAAAAAACTGGGCTTGAGCATATCACGCATCGGGGGAGGGCCAGCCGACTGCAAGGCAATGCACTGTCTCGGGGGGGGGCAATCGAGCATCCTGCGCCTTTTAGCTTACGGAGCGCTTGCAGCGGATCGAGTGGGTAGAGGGCCATCTGGCTAGCCTACATGGTCGCGCCGAGCAGCTGTCGCACACGCACCAGGTCCTCGGGGGTGTCCACGCCGGAGCCGGGGATCTGACGGGTCACATGCACTGCAATACGGTAACCATGCCAGATCGCGCGCAGCTGCTCCAGCATCTCGATCTGCTCCGTAGGGGCCTGGCTGAGCGTGGGGAAGGTATGCAAAAACTGGGCGCGGTAGCTGTAGATGCCCATATGGTGCAAAGGCGCAAAACCGGGTGTGCCGGTGGTGCCGGGGTTCTTCCACCAGGCCATATTCACAAAATCACGTCCCCAGGGGATAGGCGCGCGGCTGAAATAACTGGCCAGGCCCTGGGCATCGAGCACCACCTTCACCACATTCGGGCTGAGCAGCGATTCCAGATCGGCAATCGGATGGGCGACGGTGCCCATGCTGGCCTCGGGCCGATCGCTGAGCAGCGCGGCGACCGCGTCGATCAGCGCTGGAGCGATCAGGGGCTCGTCCCCTTGCACATTGACCACGATGTCATCGCCGCCCAGTTGCAGCAGGCTGCAGGCCTCGGCCAGGCGGTCGCTGCCGCTGGGGTGGTTGGGCGAGGTCATCACCGCTTGCACGCCATGCTTTTTGCAGGCATCGATGATGCGCTCGTCATCGGCGGCCACCACCACGCGCTGGGCAGCGCTTTCTTGTGCGCGCTTGGCCACGCGCACCACCATGGGCAGGCCGGCAATATCGACCAGGGGCTTATTGGGCAGGCGCGAGGAGGCCATGCGCGAAGGGATCAGGACGGTGAACGGCGCGGGTGCGGATGCCATGGTGCGAAAGGTGAAGAGAGTGGAGCCGGCTGGAATTGTAGCGAGCCAGCGCGGAGGGCCGGGCGCAAGCGACCCAGGCGGGCAGCGGCTGCGTTGGTTGCGGTGCGGGGCTTAGGGCGCCGGTTTGATGGGTGTATTCGCCTCATTACTGCCAAACAGAATGGCCTCGATGGGGCGCAGTTTCTTGGCGTCGATCACCTCGCGCAGCTTGGGCAGGATGGCGACCAGGCCGTCGTAGCCCTGGGCTTTTTCCAGTTGCAATTGCAGGCGGAAGCCCTTGAGACCCAGGCCGCTGACCAGCTGGCTGGCCGCGGCATAGGCCTTGATATAGCGTTCGCTGTGGTTGCTGATGGCAGCGGCTGGGTTGCTGGCTGCTGCTGGAGCGGCAACCGGTGCAACTGCGGCGGTTGGCGGTGGCATGGGTGCTGGCACGGCCAGGCTGTCGATGATGTCGCTGGCGTTGGAAGCCGACTGGCCCGTGTCGCTGGGGCGCAAAAGCTCCAGCAGGCCTTGCTGCAGCAGCTGTTTGATGTCTTCCAGCACCTGCAACTGCCCGCCCGCCGAGGGCGCCAGGGCCATCACCTGTTCAATGCTTTTTTGGCCATCAAACATGATGAAGGCCGGGCGCATGCGATGGGGGAGGGAGGGATCCCGGGCGCGCAGCGCCTCCATGCCTTTGTCGGTTTTTTTGAGGATCAAACTTTGCATGGCAACTCGCTGAAATAGATGGATGCAATCCAACAGGCCAGCCCTGCAAAACATGTCTTCCAAACATGCGATGCAGGACAAATGCCTAAAAATTCAGCAAATTGTGTCTGTTTTTTACAAAGCTGCTATTGGGGTTTGCCTGTGCGGCCCGCCATGCGGCCCCTTTTGGGGGCGCAAGTTCATCAAACTTTAATCTGCCGCAGCTAAGGCTTCGATTTCTTCGTCGCTGAGCGGGCGTGCTTCGCCTTCGAGCATGATGGGCATGCCATCGCGCACCGGGTAGGCCAGGCGCGCGCTGCGCGAGACCAGCTCCTGGCGCTCGCGGTCATAGCGCAGGGGGCCTTTGGTGACGGGGCAAACCAGCAGTTCGAGCAGTTTCGGGTCCATAGCGGCAATCAGTCTTTCTTAACAGGGGGCGATGCGGGCTGGCGCTGGCGCAGCAGTGCGTCGGCATGCTGGCCAAAGGCGGGGTCGATGGCGACCTCCAAGGGTACAGCCAGTGCATGCGGGGCAATGCGCCAGAGCTTGTGCGCATCCTTTTCGGTGCACAGCAGCACGGGGGCATCCGGTGCGTCTATTGTAGGTGCGCTGGTCGCTGCAATCGCCAGCTTGGCCAGCCAGGCTGGGTCGTCCAGCGGTGCATGGTCGGGCAGCGCATCGCTGCGGGCCAGCTGCAGGCCCTGGGCTTGCAGCATCGCAAAAAACTCTTGGGGATAGGCAATGGCGGCCAGCGCATGCACCGGCCGGCCACGCAAATCGGCCAGGTCATGGCGGCGGCCATCCTGGCCAACGGCATAGCGGGCCAGGCTGCGCTGCAGCGGCCAGGCGGCAGCGCCGCTGGCTGCCAGCTGCTGGGGCGGCTGGCCGGCGTAGAGCACGATATCCAGCCGCCTGGGCCAGGGCTCGCGCAGCGGCCCGGCCGGCAGTTGCCAGCCATTGCCAATGCCTTGGGCGTTGAAGACGGCAATCTCCACATCGCGGGCCAGCGCCAGGTGCTGCAGGCCATCGTCGCAGACCAGCACATCCACATCGGGGTGGGCCTGCAAGGCGGCCTGCGCGGCGGTGGCGCGCAGTGCCGCCACATACACCGGCATGCCACTGCGCTGGGCGATCAGCAAGGGCTCATCACCCACCAGGCGCGGGTCGCTGCCGGGGCTGACGGCGATAGCCTTGGGATCTTTGCTGTTGTCGCGCCCATAGCCGCGCGAGATGACGGCAGGCCGCCAGCCCTGGGCTCGCAAGGCCTGTACCAGATGCAGGGTGACAGGCGTCTTGCCGGCGCCGCCGGCAATCACATTGCCCACCACGACCACGGGCACCGGCGCGCGGTAGGCCTTGCAAAGGCCGGTGCGGTAAAGGGCGCGGCGCAGCCCGCCCAGTGCCGCATAGCACCAGGACAGCGGCAGCAGCGCCACGGCCAGCGGGCCTTTGCGCTGCCAGGCATCGGTGATGCCTGCCGAGCGGGGGCGCGTGGCAGCAGCTGAGGGCGCGGGATGGGGAGGGGGCGGGACGGTCATGCAGGCTGCATGCTAGCACTGCCCAGGCGCGGGGCCTGGGCTTTACTGTGCGGCCGTCTGGGTGGCGAAGGTGATCTGCTGCAGGCCCACGCGGCGGGCTGCTTCCATCACCGAGACCACCGACTGGTGCGGTGCCAGCGCGTCGGCGCTGATGATGATCACGCTGTCCTTGCCGGCAGTGGCGGCATTGCGCAGCGCCTCGGCCATGTCGGCCACGGTCTTGCCTTCCAGCGCGACCTTGCCCACGGCATAGCGGCCATCGGCAGCTACGGAGACGATGATTTCCTTGGGCCGGTCGCGCAGCTGCTCGGCATTGGCAGTTGGCAAGGTCAGCTGCAGCTCGGTGAATTTGCTGTAGGTGGTCGAGAGCATCAGGAAGATGAGCACGACCAGCAGCACATCAATGAACGGGATCAGGTTGATCTCGGGCTCAGTCGTGGTGCGGGGGCGAAAGTTCATGCTGGCTCCTGCCCGGCGATCAGCTGCGGCGCAGCTTGTTCAGGTGGCGCAGGAACTGCTCGGCCGACAGCTCCAGGGTGAGCAGATAGCCATCGACCCGGCTGCGGAAGTAGCGCCAGAAGATCAGCGCAGGGATGGCCACCATCAGGCCGAAGGCGGTGTTGTACAGCGCGATCGAGATGCCATGGGCCAGCATGCTGGGGTTGTTGCCACCACCGCTTTGCGAGCCAAAGATCTCAATCATGCCGATCACCGTGCCCAGCAGGCCCAGCAGAGGGGCTGCGGATGCGATGGTGGCGAGGGCGGTGAGGTATTTCTCGAGCTTTTGCGCTTCGCGGCGGCCGGTGCTCTCCAAGGTGGCGCGCAGGTCGGCTTCAGAGATGCGGGGCTCCAAGGTGATGGTGCGCAGGCCACTGGCCAGCACTTCACCCAGCGAGGAGTTCTGGCCGAGCTGGTTCACGACTTCGGCGCTGGGTACGCCATTGGCGGAGACGGAAATGGCTTCCTGGAGCAGGTTGGCCGGGGCGACTTTGGCAGCTTTCAGGGCCACAAAGCGTTCAACGATCAATGCCAGGGCCAGGATGGAGCAGGCAATCAAGGGCCAGATGGGCCAGCCTGCTGCTTGGATGATGGAAAACAAGATTCTCTCTCCGCTCTTTCTTTTTTCAGCGGCCATTATGGCCTAAGGCCACTGCCGATCCGCCTAAAATCGGCCTTGGCGCTGCGTCCAGCCCACAGTCCCCGGATGCCGGAATGGCCGAGTCATCCACAAAAAATGTGGATAACTTTGTGGGTAATGTGTCATCAGCCGGAAAAATTGCCCAATTTACGGGGTTTTTCTTAGATTGCTTAAAAAATAAGCTGATAAAAATATTGAAAAATCAAAAGCTTGTACGTAGGTTCAATATTTTGTGCTACAGAGTATGACGTATGCATGACGCTGTCACAGAGCCGCTTTCTTGTGGACTACTGGCTGTTTGGGGTGTGGGAAAAAGCGATTTTTGAGCCGCTGCGCGGCGTCTATGTCGTTGTTGTGACGGGAGAAAATAGCCCTGCGAGTGGTTGCTTTGGCAGCTAATTGGCAGCCCGCTCGATAGCGGATTGGCAGCATCTGGCGGCTGATGGCCAGCCCGCTGTGTCGCTGGTGCAAGTCCCAACCGCTACCATGTCTGCTGGATGCCGCGCTGCAGCGCAACCAACACCCACCTCTCCTGATTTCTGCCGCGCCGAGCCTGCCGCTCAGCCGGCCATTTTTATGGACACCACACACTACCCGCCCAGCACCGTTGCCAACGCCGCCCCCAGCCCCCGCATCTGGGAGGTGGGCGCGCTGTGCCGGGCGGTGGCCGATGCGCTGGCGGCGCGCTTCAACCCGGTGGAGGTGCGCGGGGAGCTCAGCGGTTTCTCGCGGGCGGCCAGCGGCCACTGCTACTTCAACCTCAAGGACGCCAATGGCCAGGTGCGTTGCGCGATGTTCCGCCGCTCCGCGCAGGCACTGGACTTCAATCCCCGCGATGGCGAGCTGGTCGAGGTGGTGGGCAAGCTGGGGGTCTATGAGCAGCGCGGTGATCTGCAGTTGATTGTCGAAGGCATGCGCCGGGCCGGGCAGGGGGCCTTGTTTGAGCAGTTCTTGCGCCTCAAGGCGCAGCTGGAATCCGAAGGCCTGTTTGACAGCGAGCGCAAGCGGCAGCTGCCTTTGATGCCGCGCGGCATCGGCATCGTTACCTCGCTGGGCGCAGCCGCACTGCACGATGTGGTGACCGCTTTGCGCCGCCGTGTGCCGCAGCTGCCGGTGGTGCTGGTCCCTGCTTTGGTTCAGGGCGCGCAGGCTGCGCCGTCGATGGTGGCGGCGCTGCAAAAGCTCTACCGCCTGGCGGAAGCACAGATCGCCTATGACGCTCGCCTGAGCATTGACGCGCCGGCCGTCGCCATCGACACCATCTTGCTGGTGCGTGGTGGTGGCTCGCTGGAAGACCTCTGGGCCTTCAACGATGAACAGCTGGCCCGCACCGTGGTGCAAAGCCCGGTGCCACTAGTGAGCGGGGTGGGGCATGAGACCGACTTCACGATCGCCGATTTCTGCGCCGACCTGCGCGCGCCCACGCCCACCGCTGCCGCCGAGCTGGTCTGCCAGCCGCGCGATGTCTGGCTGGGCGCACTGCAACTGGCGGAGCAGCGCCTGGTCGATGGCGTCGAGCGCCATCTGGACCGCCAGCAGCAGCGCCTGGACATGGCGGCACGCCAGATCGGCAGGCCATCCTCCTTGGTGCACGGCCAGCAGCAGATGCTGGACCGCCTCGGCCGTCGCCTGCAAAGCGCTGCGCAAAGCCAGTTGCATGGGCAGGACAAGCGCGTGCAGCACCTGGCCAGCGTGTTCCCGACGGTGGCCGCACGCCACCTGGAGCGCAGCGAACAGCGTCTGGCGCAGCTGCATGCGCGGCTGGAGCTGCTCAACCCGCGCCAGGTGCTGTCGCGGGGCTATGCCTTGCTGACCGACATGCAAGGCCAGGTGGTGAGCTCGGTAACGCAGGCGACACCGGGTAAGGCCATGCATGCCGAGCTGGCCGATGGCAGTGTCGATGTGGTGGCGACCCAGCGCTTGCTGGTCTGAGCAGTTGCGGCATGCCGGCGTGCGGGCAATCGATTGGCGGTGCATTCTGACGCCGTGCCGTCTGGCTCGCATGCTATCGTCGTCATAGTAAATTGGCTGAACCCGTATTCATAAACGGGTCGATTTTCCTTTTTACAATCGACCACTGAGGCTGCAGGCTGGCCGGTGTTTGGCAACACCGCCTGGCCCGGCTTTGAAACCATACCAACCACGAGGAAACCACGATGGAACGCACTCTGCCACCACTGCCCTATGCGATTGATGCGCTGGCCCCTGCTTACAGCCAGGAAACGCTGGAATACCACCACGGCAAGCACCACAAGGCCTACGTGGACAAGCTCAACGAGCTGCAAAAGGGCACCGAGTTCGAGAACCTGGAACTGGAAGCCGTGATCAAGAAGGCCTCCGGTGGTATCTACAACCAGGCTGCTCAAATCTGGAACCACACCTTCTTCTGGAACTGCATGACCCCCGGCGGCGGCGCTGAGCCAAGCGGCGCGCTGGCCGATGCCATCAACAAGAAGTGGGGCAGCTACGCCGAGTTCAAGAAGGCCTTCCAGGCTTCGGCCGTGGGCAACTTCGGTTCGGGCTGGACCTGGCTGGTCAAGAAGTCTGATGGCTCGGTGGACATCGTCAACACCGGCGCCGCTGGCACCCCGCTGACCACCGACGACAAGGCACTGCTGACCGTCGACGTCTGGGAACACGCTTACTACATTGACTACCGCAATGCCCGTCCCAAGTTTGTCGAAACCTTCTTCGACAAGCTGGTGAACTGGAAGTTTGCTGAAAGCAATTTCGCCTGATAGCGGTTGCCCGGCCTGGTTGCCGGGCATAGACAATCAGACAAGGCCGGATGGTGCACTGCACCGCATCCGGCCTTTTGCATTTGGGGGAGGGCAGCGCAACCGCGCCAAAGTTGTCACCTTCAGGCAACACTTGCCTCTGGCAAAGCCCCTGATTTGCGCCAGTTTGCCGGGGCGCTGAGGTGCATGATTGATAATCAGTCTCATTTGCTTCTTGGCTGGTTGTCTGTATGTTTTTTGCTTCCCGTTTTGCGCTCCAACCCGTGGCTGGCGCAGTCGCTCTGCTGGTGTCTTTTGCCGCAGCTCCCGTTCTGGCGCAAACCCAGGAGGACGCCGCTGACACAGCCCCCGCCACCGCCGCAGCGGCCCCAACTGCCAGCGGAGATACCGTCTTGCCGACGGTCACGGTCAACGCCAGTGCCGATGCATCGGCGCAGGGCCTGTCCAAGGCCTATGCTGGCGGCCAGGTGGCGCGCGGCGGCCGCGTGGGCATTCTGGGCACCGAAGACATCATGAACACGCCGTTCTCGACGACGGCCTACACCCAGGATCTGATTCGCGACCAGCAGGCCCGCAGCGTGGGCGATGTGCTGCAAAACGATGCCTCGGTGCGGGTGTCGCGCGGTTTTGGCAATTTCCAGGAATCGTATTTTGTGCGCGGCTTTGTGCTGGGCTCGGACAGCATTGCCTACAACGGCCTCTACGGCCTGTTGCCACGCCAGTACGTGTCGGCCGAGCTGTTTGAACGTGTGGAGCTGCTGCGCGGCGCCAGCGGTTTTTTGAATGGCGCCTCGCCCGCCGGTGACAGCATTGGCGGCGCCTTGAACCTGTTGCCCAAGCGTGCGTCGAACGAGCCGCTGACGCGGGTCAGCGTGGGCGGATCCAGCGGCGCGCAAGGCTATGCCGCAGCCGACATCAGCCGCCGCTTTGGCCCCGACCAGGCCACGGGCCTGCGCCTGAATGTGGCCAAGCGCAAGGGGGACACAGCCATTGATGGCGAAAAAGTGGATTTGAGCGTGGTGTCGCTGGGTATGGACTGGCGCTCACGCGACCTGCGCCTGTCGGCCGATGTGGGCTACCAAAGCCACAAGCTGACAGCACCACGCCCCAACGTGACCTTGAACGCAGCGGTCACCCAGGTGCCCAGCGCCCCAGACAACAGCAAGAGCTTTGCCCAGCCCTGGAGCTACTCGAACGAGCGCGACAGCTTTGGCTCGGTACGTGGCGAATACGACATCAACAGCCAAGTCACCGCCTGGGTGGCGGGCGGCGCGCGGTTCGGGCGCGAGCGCAATTCGCTGGCCAACCTGACCTTGAACAACGGCAGCACCGGCACGGGCACGCAAGCACGCTTTGACAATACCCGCGCCGATGACATCTACACCGGCGAGGTGGGCCTGCGCGGCAAGCTGACGACCGGCAGCATCGGTCACAGCCTGGTGTTGGCGGCATCGACCTTCTCGGACAAGCGAAAGAACGCCTTCTACTCGCAGCCAGCGGCCAGTGCCTTTGCCACCAACCTGTACAACCCGGTGTATGGTGTGGCACCCCCGCTGGGCACCAGCTCGAATGACCTGGACGACCCGGCTGTGCAGGCCCGCATCAAGCTGTCGAGCCTGGCGCTGTCGGACACGCTGTCGATGTTCGACGAGCGCCTGCTGCTCACCCTGGGCGTGCGCCACCAGACCATCGAGACGCAGACCTTTGCCTACAACACCGGCATTGCCGCGCCCAAGGTGGACAAGAGCCGCACCAGCCCGATGGTTGCCGTCGTGTTCAAGCCGGCAGAGCGGGTATCGGTCTATGCCAACTACATCGAAGGACTGACCCCCGGCGAGATTGCACCGGCGCTGTCGTCGGGCCTGCCGGTGGCCAATGCCGGCGCGGCGCTGGCACCCTATGTCTCCAAGCAAAAGGAAGTGGGCCTGAAGTGGGACGGTGGCGATATCGGCGCCGGCCTGGCCTGGTTCACCACCGACAAGCCACGCGTCTTCCGCAATTCCATCTCGGGCGTTTATGGCCCTGAAGGCATGGACCGCCACCGTGGCCTGGAGCTGAATGTGTTTGGCCAGGTCACGCGCGGCCTGCGTGTGCTGGGCGGTGTCACCTGGCTGGATGCCAAGCAACTGGCCGATGGCAACAACCCCAATGCCGGCAAGCGCGTGATTGGCGTGCCCCGCCAGCAAGGCAATCTGGGCCTGGAATGGGATGTGCCGGGAGTACGCGGCCTGACCCTGGATGGCCGCGCCGTGGCCACCGGCAGCAGCTATTCCAATGCGACCAATACCTTGCAAGTGGCAGGCTGGACCCGCTTTGACCTGGGCGCCCGCTACCTGACCGAAATCGATGGCCGCCTGGTGACCCTGCGTGCCCGCGTGGAAAACGCAGCCAACCGCAACTTCTGGGCCTCGGTCGGTTCCACCGGCTACCTGGTGCTGTCCAACCCGCGCACCTTCACGGTCAGCGCCAGTGTGGATTTCTAAGCGCTGACAGCCGGACTGCGGTGTGCGACCATGACTGCGACCAGCCCCGTGCCCCTCAGCCCCGCAGCGGCCATGCCGGATATGGCCGCGCTGTATGTGGCGCACCATGGCTGGCTGCAAGCCTGGCTGCGCCGCCGGCTGGGTGATGCCCACCAGGCGGCGGACCTGGCGCAAGACACCTTTGTACGTCTGCTGAGCCCCGCTGCGGGCAGCAGCGATGCCAGCGCCGCTGCGCAACCGGCCGCTGCACTGCGCGCGCCACGGGCCTACCTGGCCACCGTGGCCAAGCATGTGCTGGTCAACCACCTGCGCCGGCAGTCGCTGGAGCAGGCCTATCTGCAGGCCTTGGCGGTCTTGCCCGAGCCCGAGGCCATTTCGCCCGAACAGCAACTGGTCATCCTGCAAGCCTTGCAGGCGGTGGATGCGATGCTCGATGCGCTGCCGGCCAAGGTGCGGGCGGTGTTTATCCTCTCGCAGATCGAAGGCCTGACCTACGTCGAGATTGCCGAGGCGCTGGGCATAGGCCTGCGCTCGGTCAAGCGCTATATGGCCCAGGCCATGGCCGAATGCATTCTGTTGGCGGACTGAGGCGCTGGCCATGACCGCCTGGAGCTCCTCACCCGCGCCTGCGGCCGCGCCCATCATCACCCGCGAAGTGGCCATGCAGGCTGCCGAGTGGTTTGTGCGCCTGCAAGAAGAGGCCGGCAGCGCCGATGCCCAGGCCGCGCTGGCGCGCTGGCGGGCGCAGTCGACTGCGCATGAGCGCGCCTGGCAGCGGGCGATGGCGGTCAGCCTGCAGGCGGGCTCCATCCCGGCATCGCTGGGGGCACCGGCGCTATCGCGGCCCCAGCGCCGTGCCAGCCGTCGCGATACGGTGCGTGCGCTGGCGTTGCTGATCACTGCAGTGCCCACGGGCTGGCTGGCCTGGCGCATGGCGCCGGTGCAGCAGTGGACGGCCAGCCACGCCACCGCCACCGGCGAATGGCGCAGCTGGACCCTGGCCGATGGCAGCCGCATGGTGCTGGACACCGCCAGCGCAGCCGATGTGCAGTTTGATGCGCAGCAGCGCCGCATCCATCTGCGTGCCGGCGCGCTGTATGTGGAGACTGCGCCAGACCCCCAGGCCAGCGCAAGGCCCTTTCTGGTGAGCACCGAGCAGGGCGAGATACGCGCACTGGGCACGCGCTTCAGCGTGCGCTGTGGCGACGGCTATACCGATGTGGCCGTGCAGCAGGATGCGGTGGAGGTCCGTGTGCGTGGTGGCGCTGAACCCCTGCGCCTGCAGGCCGGCCAGCAGCTGCGCTTTGGCAGCAGCGAAGCGGGCCCGGTGCAAACCGCGCAGGCGGGGGCCAGCCAGTGGGCGCAAGGCGTGCTGGCGGCCGACAACATGCGCCTGGATGCCTTTTTGGCCGAGCTGGGCCGCTACCGCAAAGGCTGGCTGCGCTGCGACCCGCAAGTGGCGGCGCTGCGCATCTCGGGCGCGTTCCAGCTGGCCGATACCGATGCGGTGCTGGCCAATCTGGCCCATCTGCTGCCGGTGCAGATCAGCGCCCGAACCCCTTACTGGATCACGGTGCTGCCCTTGCCGCACTGAGCTATACACAGCACTTCACGAACCCTCTGCAAAACTCCCTGCCGGTGTCTGAACGCGGGCTCGGGCGATCCGCTGCGTTGTCTTCCTTGTCAATAGCTCGCTATTGACTACAAAAGACGCCTTGCGCCTCATCCCGATCCGCGCCCATCCCGCTTGGCGAGGGTTCTGCAGAGGATCCTTGAAAAATTTTCTGCCAAGTTGGCCCCTTTGGGCGCGGTCGGCTGTCCTGCATAGAGACAGCAAATTCATACCGATCCAACTGCAGGAAGCCTTATGCCAACCCTTTCTTATCGTCCTCATGCCGCCCCAACCGGTGTGCAGCCCATGCCATCTATGCTGGCCCGCTCAGTGCAGGCCGCCATCCTTACCATGGGCGTTGGCGCCCTGCTGGGCCTGGCCCTGCCGGTCCATGCCCAAACCGCCGAGCAGGCTCCTGCACAGGCGGGCGCAGCCCAAACCCTGCAGGTGCCGGCTGGGCCGCTGCCTGCGGCGCTGGTCGCTTTTGCATCGCAGACCGGCGTCAGCGTCAGCGGCACGCCCGAGCTGGTCAGCGCCGCGCAATCGCCCGGCGTGCACGGCGCTTTGCCGGTGGCCCAGGCGCTGCAGCTGCTGCTGGCCGGCACGGGGCTGGAGGCCGTGCCTGCGGGCGACCGCTCCTATGTGCTGCGCAAGCGCGTAGCGGCCAGCCCGGCCCCGATGGCGGGCGAGATGCAGTTGGCGCCGGTGGTGGTGCAGGCCCAGGCCGACCGGGTGGCCGCCTCGGAGCACACGGGCTCGTACACCGTGGCGGCATCCAGCACCGCGACGCGCATGGGCCTGTCCTTGCGCGAGACGCCGCAGTCGGTGACGGTGATCACCCGCCAGCAGATGGACGACCAGGGCCTGAGCAACCTGCCCGAGATTCTGGACAAGGTGACCGGTATCACGGTGGGCCGCAATGACAGCGAGCGCGCCACCTTCTACTCGCGCGGCTTTGCGGTGGAGAACTTCCAGTTCGACGGCATGCCCAACACCATGAACTCCGCCAACCAATACACCACATCGCTGGCGGACAGCGCCATCTACGACCGGGTGGAAGTGGTCAAGGGCGCTACCGGTTTACTGACCGGCGCGGGCAACCCGGGCGCGGTCGTCAACCTGGTGCGCAAGAGGCCTACCAAGGAGTTCCAGGCCTCGCTGGAAGGCGGCGTGGGCTCCTGGAGCAAGCAGCGCGGCGTGGCCGATGTCTCGGGCCCCTTGAATGCGGATGGCAGTGTGCGTGCCCGTATGGTGGCCGCTGCGCAGAATGCCGATTCGCATGTCGATTACTACAGCCGCGATACCCGCAACTTCTACGGAATCGTCGAGGCCGACCTGGCGCCGCGCACCACGGCTGCGCTGGGCATTGACTACATGCAGACCCGCGCCGATGGCGCTACCTATGGCCATCTGCCGCTGTTCTTCTCGGATGGCACGCAGACGCATTTCCCGACCTCGCTCAACCCTGCTGCGCGCTGGTCTTACTGGAACAATGACAGCAGCAACCTGTTTGCCGATCTGAAGCATGTGTTTGACAACGGCTGGAAGCTGGAGCTGGCTGGCAGCCACCTGCGCCAGAGCCGCGATGTGAAGGTGGGCGTGGCCGCCTATGGTTCGTTGGACAAGGAGACGGGGCTGGGCTTGAACATGCTGTCGGCCAAGATTCCGACGACCTCGACCACCGATTCGCTCAATGCCGTGCTGTCGGGCCCCTTCGAGCTGCTGGGCCGCAGCCATGAGCTGACTTTGGGGGCAGGCTGGTCGCGCGAGCGCCGTGGTGCGCCTGGCTATTCCACCGGCTACGATCCGGTGGGCAACTACTATGCATGGCAGGGCAATGCACCCGAGCCTCAAATGGATCTGGAAAGTGACCGCGATACGCGTGTGACAGAAAAAGGAGCCTTTGGCGCGCTGCGTCTGCGGCCCACGGATGTGCTGTCGGTGATCCTGGGTGCGCGGGTGAGCTGGTACCGCCTGGTCGATGGCGAGACCGATCTGGCAAGCAGTGTCTACACCCTCAACGACAAGCTCAAGGTGAACCACAAGGTCATCCCCTATGCCGGCCTGGTGTATGACTTCAACAAGCAGTGGTCGGTCTATGCAAGCTACACCGATATCTTCAACCCGCAGACCTACTACAAGGATGCGGGTGGTGCGCCGCTGCCACCGCTTACCGGCAAGAGCAAGGAAATCGGCATCAAGGGCGCGCTGCTGGACGGTAAGCTCAATACCTCGATCGCGCTGTTCCAGAGCCAGCAGGACAACTCGGCCCAGTATGTGGATTCCAACCCTGCCACCGGCGAAGAAATCTATATCGCCGCCAAGGGGGTGAAGAGCAAGGGCGTGGAGATGGAAGTCTCCGGCCAGGTCACCCCCGCCTGGAATGTGTATGCGGGCTATACCTACCGCGAATCCACCCTGGGCTACCAACCCGATGTGATCCTGAGCGCCGTCAACACCAACCAGCCCAAGCACCTGGTCAAGCTCAGCACCAGCTACCGCCTGCCGGGCCAGTGGAACCCCGTGACCGTGGGCGGATCGCTGAGCTGGCAAAGCGAAACCTACTACCAGCAAGCGGGTGACACACAGTGGCGTGCGACCCAGCCGGCCTACACCTTGCTGGGCCTGATGGCCCGCTGGGATGTGGATTCGCACCTGTCGGTGGCGCTGAACCTGAGCAATGTGCTGAACAAGACCTATATGCCGGGCATGGGCTCGTACGGCACGGGCGTGTATGGGGATCCGCGCAGCTATTACCTCTCCGCACGCTACAAGTTCTAAAGACGGGTGGGCCCAGCGAGCCCTGCAGGTGCGAGGTTGAAAAGCGCGCATTTTGATGGGAATGAGAATTCTTCTCAGTACAATGCATCCGCGCTTTGCCACGGCATCGCGCGTTCCGGCAGGCGTATTCGAAAGGGTACGCCTGCGCCGCTTTCCCAACCTGCTGCGCGCTGGGCTATGTCTGGCGCTGCTGGCCTGTCCGCTCACTGTGTTCCTGCCTGCCATGCCCCACTCTTTGATCTGCGATGTGTCTGCTGCCAGCGGCTGCAGCGTGGGCGAGTGTGCATGGGCCTACGTGGTGCCGTATGCGGCCTGATTGGTTGCCCCATGGCGAGGCGGGTGCGCCGGAGCCGGCCGGCGGGCACCTGGCGAGCCTCTACCAGCGCTGGCGCACACCGGTGATGCGCATGCTGCGGCGCCATTTTGGCAATGCAGCCGATGTGGAGGATGCCACCCAGGAAGTGTTTGCACGGGTGGCCGCCACCGGCAAGGTGCTGCAGCCCGACGAAGAGCAGCCCTATTTGCGAAAGACGCTGCAAAGCGTGGCCGCACGCGATTGGCAGCACAGTGCGCAGGCCCAGGGGCTGGAGCTGGTATCGGGCGACGAACACCCGCAGGCGCTGGAGGCGCAGTTGTACAGCAGTGCCGAGGAGGTCAACCAGCAGGCGGCCCAGCAGCAGCGGCTGCGCCGTTTGCACCAAGCCATCCAGGAGCTGCCCGAACGCCAGCGCCAGGCCTTTGTGCTGCACCGGGTCGAAGGCCATACCGTGCAGCAGACGGCCGAGCAGATGGGCATCTCGCTGCGCATGGTGGTCAAACACCTGGCGCGTGCCGTCGCCTATTGCGAGACCCGCGTGCAATTTGCCAGTGCCGAGCAGATGCAGCAGCTGCAAGCCCAGCAACTGGCGCTGAGCGCTGCCGATGAGGAGCCACCCGTATGAGCGCAACGCAGACCTCCCGATCGCTGCAGAGCCTGACGCCCGCGCAGTTGCTGGCGCTGAACCATGCCGCCGGTGACTGGCATGTGCGCCGCATGCAGCCTGACTGGACCGGCGCCGATGAAAGGGCCTTGAACGCCTGGCTGGCCGAGGATGTGCTGCATGCGCAGGCCTTGGCGCGCCTGGCCCAGACTTGGCAGGATGCGCAGGCGCTGCAGCAGATGTTTCCAGCTTCTTATGCCGCAGGCCAGACTGCGGTGCCGGACGCGAAGGCCAAGCCGGCTGCGTCCGCGCGCCCTGCGAGGCAAGCCACTGCGCAGGGCGCCAGCCTGGGCTGGCGCTGGGGCTGGCCGGCCCAGGCCTTGCTGGCGTCCCTGCTGCTGTTGGTGATCGCCGGCATGGGCTGGCAGCACTGGTGCAACACGGCCTACTACAGCCTGGAGGCGGCGACCGGTACCGGCGAGCTGCGCGATCTGGCCTTGCCCGATGGCAGCCAGGTGGCGCTGAACGCCAACAGCCGCCTGCAGGTGCATTACTACCCCTACCGGCGCGAGACGGTGCTGGACAAGGGCGAGGC
The DNA here is from genome assembly GCF_004364775.1 of Comamonas sp. JUb58. GTDB lineage: Bacteria > Pseudomonadota > Gammaproteobacteria > Burkholderiales > Burkholderiaceae_C > Comamonas. The sequence goes on along the minus strand of NZ_SOAL01000030.1, from coordinate 12,896 downwards.
CTTTTTCAAAGTGGCGCCCGATGCGAACAAGCCCTTTACGGTGACCAGCGGGCACAGCGAGGTCCGCGTGGTGGGCACGGCTTTCAATGTGCGGGCTGCGCAGCCGGAGATGCTGGTCCAGGTGCAAGAGGGGCGGGTGGCGCTGCGCTCCACGCTGCCGGGCAGCCCGCAGCCGGTGCTGCTGACGGCGGGCATGGCCATGGCGCTGGAGCCCGCCAGCGGTCATTACCGTCAGTTGAAGGTTAAGCCCGACGAGGTGGCCGAATGGCGCACCGGCCAGGTGTATTTTCAGCGCCGGCCGCTGGCACAGGTGGCCCAGGAGCTGGCCCGTTACCTCGATGCTCCTGTCGAGGTGGAGGATCCCGCGATCCGCGCCATCCCCATCTCGGGCCTGCTGGCCTTGGCCGATCCGGAGCGCTTTTTGCTCGCCTTGCCCAGCGTGGCCGAGGTGCGGGTGCAGCGCTTGCCCGACGGGGGCTGGCGCATTCGCCGACAATAAAAACAATTTGTTTCATTTGCCAAGGTTCCATGTTTTGCGCCTTTTGTGCTTCTTCATAAGGTGGGCGCCAGAGATCTGAGCGCTGCACGGGCTGCCAGCCACGGATCCAAGCCTTCCGCTTTGTTATTCCCAGCCAATGGCCGCAAACCACAGCGGCGCCTGGTGCAAGCGCCCGTTCCAAGCCTGTCCACTCGAGCCTGGAGCGGGAAAGCTGCCCGGGCAGGGCTGTTGTCATTGATGCAGGAATACACAGGAGTGCGAGAGTCATGGGATGCGAGATGTTGTTGGGGGAAGAGTGCGGGTGCCCGTTGAAGAAGGCGGTAGGCGGGAACGCACAGGCCCCGGTGCTGCGGCCACGATTGCTGGCCGCGCTGGTAGCGGCTGCGATGGCGGGCGTCAGCGTGCTACCCGCCGCTGCCCAGGCGCAAGCCGCTGCGCAGACGGCGCGCCAGAGTTTCAATCTGCCGGCCCAGCCGCTGATTGAGGGGCTCAAGGCCTTTGGCCGGCAAACCCAGCAGCAGGTGCTGTTTGACGATGCGCTGGTGCAGAGCTTGCGGGCAGCGGCCGTCAGCGGCAACCTGACGGCGCCAGAGGCGCTGGCGCGCATGCTGACAGGCACGGGCTTGACAGCAGTGAGCACGCAGCCAGGCACCTTCACCTTGCGGCGCATGCCCACAGCGCCCCAGTCGATGACCCTGGAAACCGTGACGGTGACCGCCGATGCGCTGCAGGATGGCCGCACCGAAGACACCGGCAGCTACACGCAGCGCGGGCCCAGCGCCACAGCCACCGGCCTGGCACTGACTCTGCGCCAGACGCCGCAGTCCGTCAGCGTGATGACACGCCAGCGCATGGATGACTTCAAGCTGCAGACCTTGACCGATGTGATGGAGCAGACCCCCGGCGTGACGGTGGACCGCCAGGGCGATGGCAACAACATCATGGTGCGGGGCGACAACGTCAACCTGCAGATCGATGGCCTGCGCCAGATGGCCAGCGGCTGGTATGCCAACACCCAGATGCTCTACACCATGGATGACATGGCCGAGATCGACCGCATCGAGGTGCTCAAGGGCTCATCTGGCCTGAGCAATGGCGATGGCAAGTACGGCGCGACGGTGAACATGATCCGCAAGCGCCCGACGCAGGAGTTCCGCGCCAGTGTGGGCGCCGGTGTGGGCAGCTGGGACAACTACCGCGCCGATGTGGATGTGGGTGGCCCGCTCAATGACCGTGGCAGCCTGCGCGGCCGCCTGGTGGCAGCGGCATCGGATGGCCATGACTTCCGTGACAACGTCAAGCGCAGCAACCAGACCTTGTACGGCACCCTGGACCTGGACCTGAGCCGCGACAGCTTGCTCAATATTGGCTTTGTGCACCGCCACCGCGAATACTATGGCGCGGGCAGCACGAGCATGATCCAGGCCTACGCCGCCAATGGCGACTTCCTGGGCCTGCAGCCGCGCTCCTTCAACATCGGCGCGCCCTGGTCGGGTTATGAGCAGGACACCGATACCTTGTTTGCCAGCCTGGAGCACCGTTTTGACAACGGCTGGACGGCCAAGCTGCGTGCCAGCACGGAAAAAACCAAGATGCCCTATGGCGAGACCGGCTCCTGGTTTACGGCATCGCCCCAGGTGGTGGACCTGAGCCGCGCCGAGGACCATGCCAACCGCAACCGCAGCATTGCGGCCGATCTGCGTGGCCCCTTCGAGCTGCTGGGCCGCAGCAATGAGCTGATGCTGGGCGCCGATACCGCCCGAACCAGCTCGGACACCTACTCGGCCAACAAGCGCTTCACCAATCTGGGCCTAGACTACAGCGATGGCGGCAGCGCGATTGTGCGGCCCGATGACATCGTGAACTATCCCGTCGACAACCACAGCTATTTCAGCTCCAAGCGCAGCTCGGTCTACGGCGCGGTGCGCCTGAATGTGGCCGATCCGGTCAAAGTGATTGGCGGCGCCCGCATCACCAATTACGAGCAGTACGACCTGACGCCGTACGCCTACTCGAACTACGACTTCAAGAAGAACAATGTCGTCACCCCTTACCTGGGGCTGGTGGTGGATGTGCATGAGCAGGTCTCGCTCTACGGCAGCTATGCCAGCATCTTCAAGCCGCAAAGCGCGCTGGATGCCAGCGGCAAGACCCTGGACCCGGAAGAGGGCCAGACCTATGAAATTGGCGCCAAGGGCGAGTTTCTGGACAAGCGCCTGAACGCCAGCCTGGCCTACTTCTGGATGAAGACCGACAACGTGGCCGACGCCACGGGCGAAACCATGCCCGATGGCACAGCGATCTACCGCTCGGTCTCCGGTGTCAGCAAGCGCGGCTATGAGCTGGAGCTATCGGGCGAACTGGCCCCCGGATGGCAGGCCCAGGGCAGCTATGTGCTCAACAGCACCAGCCTGAGCAACAGCAACTACCTGCCCCGCAACCAGCTCAAGCTGGGCAGCACCTACCGCATGGGTGGCGCGCTCAGCGGACTCACCATCGGTGCGGCCACCCGCTGGCAAAGCAAGACCTCCGCCGGCCCCTTGCTGCAGCCCGCCTTCTGGGTGCTGGATCTGATGGCGCGCTACCAGGTCAACCAAAAGCTCAGCGTCAACTTGAATATCCGCAATGCGCTGGACAAAAGCTACTTTGCCGGCATGCGCGATTTTGGCCGGGTGCAGTACACCTGGGGCGCACCGCGCAGTGTGACGGCGAGTGTGCGTTACGACTTCTGATCTGGGCGCGGGGAGGAGCACCTGGGGCTGGGATACCTATGGCATCAGGTCTGGTGCCCGGGCGCTGATGTCTTGGCAGCGGTCTAAACCGTTTCTAAACGCAACGCTTCTACCCTCCCAGTCCAAGGTTTGAGCGGTAAACGATTGTTCCTTCCGACGGATTTAATGTTGGCCAGGTTGAGCAGTGCATCAGCGTCTGGCCCGACAACGGAACCCTGATGATCGCAGTGCAGGGCGAGGTGGCCATCAACGGCATGGGCATGTGGGCTGTGCAGCAGCGATATTGGCGTTTTCCAATATTGGCTGCTGATTTGATTATTTTATATATCGAATCATTATTGATATCGAGTGTATTGCAACTTTCAACAAATCATCTCTGCATTGCAATTTGAATATCACTACTATTCAATCCTCCTTGTCAGGAGTTCTTGAGTGCCTTTGATTTTTAGGAGGTGAATTATGTTGATTCAATCAGCCACTGTTGCAATCGTATTGCTGGCAGCTCCATGGGTGAACGCAAAAAGCGAGCCTGTAAACCCCTTAAACCCCGGTCAGATCCTTCAGCACGCGGTGACCTGTGTGGACGCCACGCAGGGGACTGCCGATGGGAAGCCATCCAATCCCATGTGCGCAGATGAAGATTGCGCTCACCCAGGCATTGTCATCCGGAAAGAGGGGGATGGCATAGCGATCGCGAAGGTGTGTGATCCCGAGTCCGACTCTCAGGACAGCCAACCGGCCGTTCCCTTGCAAAGCGATCCAGATCGGGTGACCGGCTTTGGTGGAGGGCCAGATCAACTCCCGAGTGAGCGCGTATTTTTTGGATATGACCGATGGGCCTGGTCCTGCATTTCAATCAATGGAAAACCATGCCCGCCCCATCTGCATGGAGCGAAGTCCTTGATCAGGCTGGCTTAGTAATAAGTTATTATTCTCAAGCCTGTGATTATTAATATGTGAAATATTATTGTTTGCTGCAAATAATATTTAATGTGTTTGTAGCAAACAAATTTTGTGATGCATTGCTGCAGTGTGTGTGGACTTGATTTGGGCCTGGTCCGGGGCTACCAAGGCACTGCGCAAGCTCGGCCCCATGGCTGCCTCAGGTGCTCTGCAGGTGCATACTACGCAACAGTCGACAGTCTGGGTCGGGGGCCCACTTGTCATTGATCCTTCTGCACACTCGGCAGCAGACGCCGACGTAGCCGCCGGGCCAGGTCATCCGCATGTATTTATAACTTTTTGTTTAACAAATACTGAGCAGCGCTTGAAATCTTTGCGCTGCAGATGGTGTCTATTAGAGGTAACCGAGGCAGGCCCGCTGGCCTGCCTCATCTGCATCTACCGACTTCAGGAGCGATACCCATGCTGATACGTACCAACAATTCGGGCTTTGACCACGGCAGCAGCAGCGACATCACGCCTCAGCACCTGTATTTGAGCCGCCGCGACCTTCTCAAATTCGGCGCGGCTGGCGGCACGGCGCTGGCCGCAGGGGGTGCCTGGGCGCAAGCGGCCAAGTCCGATGGCACGCAGCCGATCAGCACGGTTCGCTCGACGGTGCCGGGCGCGATATCGATGGAGACGCCCACCTCCTTCCAGGATGCCAGCACCTACAACAACTACTACGAGTTCGGCCTCGACAAAAGCGACCCGGCGCGCTATGCCCACACCTTGCAGACAAGGCCCTGGACGGTGCGGGTCGAAGGCCTGGTCAACAAACCCAAGACCTTTGATATTGAAGAGCTGCTCAAGCTCAGCGCCCAGGAAGAACGCATTTACCGGCTGCGCTGTGTTGAAGGCTGGTCGATGGTGATCCCCTGGGTGGGCTACTCGCTGTCCAAATTGCTGGCCCAGGTGGAGCCACAAGGCAGCGCCAAGTATGTGGAGTTTGTGACCCTGGCCGACCGCAAGATGATGCCTGGCCTGAACAGCGGCGTGCTCGACTGGCCCTATACCGAAGGCCTGCGCATGGACGAGGCCATGCACCCGCTGAGCCTGTTGGCCTTTGGCATGTACGGCAAGACCTTGACCCCACAAAACGGTGCACCGGTGCGCTTGGTGCTGCCTTGGAAATACGGCTTCAAAAGTGCCAAGAGCATTGTGACCATCCGCGTGGTGGAGAAGCAGCCCGGCACCGCCTGGAACAAGGCGGCGCGCAATGAGTACGGCTTTTACTCCAACGTGAACCCCGATGTGCCGCACCCGCGCTGGAGTCAGGCGACCGAACGCCGCATCGGTGAAGGTGGCTTGTTTGCCAAGCGCCACAAAACTTTGCTGTTCAACGGCTACGAAGCCCAGGTGGGCCAGCTCTACGCCGGCATGGATCTGCGCAAGAACTACTGATCGTTGCCCATGCCCACATCCGCGCGTTTTTCTGCCAAGTCGGTGCAGCGTGTGCTGCTGCACCTGTTGTGCCTGGTGCCCGCCGCTTGGCTGTTTTACCTGGCTGCCTCTGATGGCCTGGGCGCCAACCCGGCCGAGGCGCTGCTGCGCTCGCTGGGTGACTGGGCCATCCGCTTTATCTGCTTTGCGCTGGCCGTTACGCCCTTGCGTCAATGGCTGCGCTGGAACGGGCTCGCAGCCTATCGCCGCATGCTGGGCCTCTATGCTTTCTTCTATGCCAGCCTGCACTGGCTGGCCTATGTGGTGTTCGACATGGGTGTGGACTGGTCCGCGATCGTCGACGACCTGATCAAGCGCCCCTTCATCCTTGTCGGTACCTTGGCCTGGCTGATCCTGCTGGCGCTGGCCATTACTTCGGTGCCCAAGCTCATCCGGCGGATGGGCGGCAAGCGCTGGCAGATGCTGCACCGCACGGTGTATGGCGCAGCTGCCTTGGCCGTGCTGCACTTTTGGTGGATGCGTTCCGGCAAGAACAACTTTGCCGAGGTCTGGTTGTACGGGCTTATCCTGGCCGGCTTGCTGGCGGCGCGCTGGGTGTTCCAGAAGCACAAGCAGATGCAGGCGGCGGCCAAGGCCGCCCGCGCTTGACCAGCGACAGTCCGCTTAACGCTTTCTTCGCAGTGGCGGCCTGCAGGCACGGTGGCCTGGCTTGCAGCCGGCTGTCGATGCCAGCAGGCCATCACTCGTACCGCACAATGACAGCATGAATCCCAGCAAACGTATCTTGATCGTGGAAGACGATGCCCCCATCGCGGAGCTGCTGCAACTGCATCTGCGCGATGAAGGCTATGAGGTGGTGCACATGGCCGATGGCGATGCGGGCATGCAGGCCTTGGAGCGGGGCGGTTGGGATGCCTTGGTGCTGGATTTGATGCTGCCCGGGGTGGACGGCCTGGAGATCTGCCGGCGCGCCCGCGCAATGGCCTATTACGTGCCGATCATCATCACCAGTGCTCGCTCCAGCGAGATGCACCGCATCCTGGGGCTGGAGCTGGGTGCGGATGATTACCTGGCCAAGCCGTTCTCGGTGCTGGAGCTGGTAGCCCGCGTACGCGCGCTGCTGCGCCGCAGCCAGGCCTTGGCGCAAAACGCCCGGCTGGATGCAGGTGTGCTGGTGCTCGGCAATCTGGAGATTGATCCCATATCGCGCGAAGTGAAGGTGGATGGCGCCCAGGTGGAGCTGACCCCGCGCGAGTTTGACCTGCTGCATTTTTTTGTGCGCAACCCCGGCAAGGTGTTCTCCCGGTTTGACCTGCTGAACCAGGTCTGGGGCTACCGCCATGATGGCTATGAGCACACGGTCAACACCCATATCAATCGCCTCCGAACCAAGATCGAAGCGGATCCTGGCAGCCCCAAACGCATCCTGACAGTATGGGGCCATGGCTACAAATGGGCGGAGGAGACGCCATGAAGCTTGCATCCACCACCTTGGCCCAGCGCCTGACCTTGGTCTTTGTGCTGCTGCTATTGGCCTGCAGTGCGGCCACGGTCTGGCTGCAGATGCGGGTATCCGACCAGCGCGAGCAAGAGGTGGTGCAGCGCCTGTCGCAGGATCTGGCTGCACGCATTGCCCGCTACCCGGAGCTGATGCGTGCCGATGGCCTGAACGCTGGCGCCAGCCGCGAGCTGTTTGGCAAGCTGATGCAGGTCAACCCGAGTGTGGAGGTCTACCTGCTGGACGACAGCGGCGCCATCCAGGCCTACGATGCGCCGCAAGAAAAGATACTGCGCCAAAAGGTCGATCTGGAGCCCCTGCAGCGCCTGTTCAGCGGCGCTGCGCTGCCGGTATTGGGGGATGACCCCCGCAGCATGACGGAGCGCAAGGTGTTCAGCGCAGCGCCCTTGATGCAGGGTGGCGAGCGGTCAGGCTATGTGTACGTGATCCTGCAAGGCCAGGGCCGTGACAGCCTCGCCGCCCGTGTGAGCAGTGATGGCGCGCTCCGCACCTTGCTCTGGTCGCTGCTGGTCGTGGTCGTGCTGGGGGCGGTCGCTGCAGCGGTGGCCTTTGGCATGATCACCCGGCCGCTGCGGCGCCTGACAGCAGCCGTGCAGGAGCTGCAAACCGATGGCCTGGCCGACCTGCCCCAAGCCCAGGCCAAGCTGCAGCAGGCTGCGCACGGCGGCGCCGATATCGCCGTGCTCAGCCAGGCCTTTGCACAGCTGGCGCAGCGCACCTGGGAGCAGTGGCAGAAGCTGCGCACCCAAGACCAGCAGCGGCGCGAGCTCTTCGCCAATATCTCCCACGACCTGCGCACGCCTTTGACCTCCTTGCATGGCTATCTGGAAACCTTGCAGCTCAAGGCCGATGTGCTGTCGCCCGACGAACGCCGCCGCTACTTGGGCATTGCACTGGACCAAAGCCGCAAGGTCGGTGACCTTGCGCAAAAACTGTTTGAGCTGGCGCGGCTGGAATACGGCGTGGTCAAGCCCGAGCCCGAGCGCTTCTTTCTGCCCGATCTGCTGCAGGACGTGTTCCAGAAGTTTGAGCTTGCCGCCGAGGCCAAGGCGCAGCGCCTGCACGCCGTGATCGACCCAGATCTGCCTCCTGTCACCGCCGACCTCGGCATGCTGGAACGCGTCCTGGTCAACCTGATCGACAACGCCATCCGCGCCACGCCGCAAGGCGGGGATATTCAGGTAGAGCTGCGAGCCGCAGAGCAGGACCGCATCAGCGTGACGGTGCAGGACAATGGCCCAGGCATCCCGCCCGCGCTGCGCGACAGCCTGTTCGAACGCCCCACCTTGAGCCGCATGCACAGCCGCAGCGATGGGCGGTCTGGTGGCTTGGGCTTGATGATCGTGCACCGCATTCTGCAGCTGCATGACAGCTCGATTGAGCTGTTGAGCGGGGTGGGGGATGTGGGCGCGCGGTTTAGGTTCTATTTGCGATAGACGCGCATTGACTGGACACTTTCACAAGCGCAGGGCCAACCCCATTTGGCCTGCCAACATTGTCTTTGCTGCAGGCAGGGGCGAACACTTCTTTTAGACACTTCTTGTCTCAGCTCTCAAAAGCGTTAGGCAACGGCTGTTGACTCTGCGTTACTTGCGTGAACGCTTGCCTCAACCCATAAGGCCGTCGTTGCGCAAATCCCCAAAATTTCCCGATTGATACGGATGCGCAGCGACATCCACTTGCGCAGTAGCAATGAGCAGAGCGGTAATTCCTGGTGCATTCGGTTGTAATTTAGAGACGAACTTTCAGCATGAATCAATGCGTGCAACAAAAGGTGACATCTGAAGCTAAGATGATTAGGATTGTCAATACGTAGATTGATTGGGGAGAAGAGCTTAAATTTTTTTGAGCAATTCCAAGTGTATGGGTAAAAAATTATTAAAGTTCTCTTCAGTGGATGAAGTTCGAAGAGTTATATCGTTAGATTATTGTGATGGTTTTGTAGAAAACTCCATTGCACATTTTATGAACTCTTCAGGCTTGGAAGAGCGCAAGGCATGCTTGGATCTTTTTCTACTGCACAAAAGTATTAATATTCGTTCAATGGGTCTGCGATTGGTGAAGCGCACTATTCGGGATGCTAGTTTGCTGGAATACGTTATCTTCCTTGCGTTTAATGTTGAGCAGTATAGTGCACTTGAAAATTGGTATAAGGCGTTTTTAGCACGATACTCTATATCCTCATTTGGCAGATTGCTTTGTCTCGAAATGTTGCGTAGACAAGATGTGGATTTTTCGGTAAAAAATATTCGTGCACTCGAAATGTACCGAGCGTCTAATAAGAAAATAAAAATGAAGACTCTCGATCGTGTTAAGAGGTGCTTTAATACCGTACATTTGAGTGTCAATATGAGCCGAATCGCTCCTGCATTTACAGATACCCTTGAGTAGGTGGTATGTCGCCATGTGCAAATGATGCCCAGAGCATGGCGTGCATCTGTCGCAGAAAGTGATTTGGTGCAATTCCCTTCTTTGCCTCCTGCAGTAAAAAATTTTCGCACTGTGTTGGCATGAGTAGGAATCGGCTGTTGTTGCATTTTCAGGTGTCCTGCTGAATTACCTCTAGCTGGTGGCAAGAGTCGATATTTTTGGATACGATATGAATAAATTGACTTTGTTCTTAGATCCCATCGTGGAGGTAAAGATAATCGATGGTATTTTATTTTCCAATGTCGGAATTATAAGGTGCTGGATTGACGGTGAGGCCTTGGATGATTTGGTTGATTTTTCGGGGTCGCTGATGTATTTTGAAGAGTTGGAGGCTAGCAAGTTAGCATCAGGTAGATATTTGATATTTACTTGCGCCTGCGGCATCGCAGAGGATGGCGGTTGGGATGGCGTAATTGTTAACCACACAGCGGATGTGGTTGAGTGGGAAATAGATGCTGGATCGAAAACCTATTTTTATGAATTTGATAAGAATCAATATTTTGATCAGATTGCACTTCTGAAAAAATCCATAAATTTATCTCTTTTGCCGATGGAGCCAAATAATGTTATTTTTCCACTGCATTTTCACAGATGCATGTGACAACGGCGGTCGGGCGCCTATAAGTTAAAGTTGGCGGCCTGATGCCTTAAAGCTGCAACGGATAATGAGTTCTCTCAGTGAAGAGGTACCAATGGGCAACTTGTACTATCGCAAGAGGATCCGATTGCGATGAGCGCACCACCAATTTGCAGGGTGGACTGTTCGATGAGTACTTTGGCCTTGACTGAAGTATTCAAGCAAAGTTTGGTTTAAGAGTGATTGAGTAAACACCGCATTCCCAATTTTGGGTAAATAATGAAGTCTAGAAAAAAGATTGCATACTTGGTCAGCTTGCTGAAAGTATTTGATGTCAACTTTGTTAATGAAGAAGATTACGCGAAAATAAGCGGATTGAATGTGAATGGCGAAGTGGATGTTCGCAAAGCCATCCATGCTCTAATGATTCCTGAGTTTGCATATTATTCGCCTGTAGCCCAAAAACGGATGCTGGGGAGTTTGCGGGCCTACTTGTCAGATGATGTTGAAGATTTTTCAGAACTGTTCGATCGAATAGAATTGATTTTTGATGAATATCTTCTGGATCGGCGTAGATTTATGTCGATCATTCAGGATGAATGGGCGCAGCTTGATAATTAAAGCTTATTTGCTGAAGTATGTCCGGATCGCGCGATAGCGAAAAAATTTAATGCCTAAGATCTTCGGTCATTAGTCGAGTTGCTGAGTGGCTGAGGCGTTGAGCTCGACTGTGTGTAGACAGCTTTACGTACTTGGCCGATGCGCTCCTAGGCGGAACTTCATACTTTTAGCTAACGCCAAAAATCGTGGAAAAGGGGTTGAGCAAAGCGCGGCGCCTCAGGGTTAGACATGGTTGAGGTTCGGCAATTATTGAAATTACTTGCGCTACAACACTTCTTAACTTGGAGACGTCAAGCAGCTGCGCGGGGCCAGTCTTTAGCACCGCTGAAAAGAGCTTGGTCAGGAGCTGCTCCAAATGGCTTGTGTCATATGGTCTATCTGGATGATGCTGGAGTCGTGTGCGCATTTTTCCCCAATTTTTAATTGAGGTAATAATGGATTTTCCAATTGTTCTTTGTAATGATTTTTTCCCGGCTCAAGCATTTTTCAATTCGATGAAGGATCGAGATTTTATTTCGACACTGGAGGAGTTTGCGAAAGGAATTGGTAGAGGATTTGATGACGCCGTTTGCGAGTTCCCAGGCGAACTTGTATCAGAAGACCAACCTTTTAAGGGCGTTAAGTTCTACCTTTTCGAGGATGAGGTAGTTTTAAGCAAATTGGATTTTCTAAGAGTCCTTGAAGAAGCTTGCCTAATTTATATCGCCAGGCATCCAGGCGATAGAATTCGTATTGAAGAGCTCCTTGGTTTGATTGAGGTAAGGAATGATATCTTTAATGATACAGGCGGAAAATAGTTTGAGCGTGATTAAAATTATTTGACATATTAATTGGCTACGAATACAGGCAATGCTTGGCCCTCCATAGTTGATTGAAATGGCGTAACTAGATATGCAACATCTCATCATGCTTATTCAATTGAAAGTGCTCAGGCCAAAATGGAGGAGCTTGATACTTGCGTTTGGGAGGCTTCCTAACACTCGCTACACAATAGTCTAGGGTTGCATGCGGAAGGAGGTTTAGTCCAATCAACGGTGCAACTGTGGAGTAACGCAATTTCTCGCAGCAGGAAAACTGATCTTCGTAAATAAATGAATATAGATTCCTTAATTTTTAAAATCGCTGAGGCAAATTGGTTCTCGGCAGTTGGTGCCTTTGGATGCAAAAAAGGCATGCAATCGATTACGAGTCTTGCGGCATGGGATAGTGATATATTTTCTGGCAATTTAAATACAAGTGACGCAATAATTGCAGCTCAAATGGATTGGTTGCCATCAAGCAAAGATCAAGTTGACCCATTTTACGGAAATTTACTTATTGAAAAATGGGGTGAGGTGAAACTTAATTTTGAAAATAACATTATGGAGATTTACAGAAAAACACTGCATTCATTAAGGATGGCAAATAATTCAAAGCTAACTTCCGGGCCGCACAATTATTTTGAAGTAGCCAAAGGATCTGCTCTTTATTGCTCCAGAATGGCCGCGATTGAGATTGCAATTGATCATCCTTCGATTTGGAATGAATTAATTAATTTGTACATTGAAGGGTACTGGCCTTGCGGGCTACTACCCAATGGGGATGTTGTCGTGTATTAATGCCGATTCTTAAGTGAAAGTGAGTTGCACCAGGGATGCGGAAAAACTTGAACTACAAGAAGATCTCTCTGCCTACGGGTAGTACAAACTCCTCAGGAGTACAGAGATGAACCGCTTGACCGTTGCAGGAGTGTGGCTTGTCCATTAGCCAAAGGTGCAGTCAGCCTGGTCGATAAAGGGCTGGCAACCGCAGGCAACGAAGCAGCCAAAGGTCGTTTGCAGGCGATGGCGCTTGCTAGGGAGCTGCGAAAGGCAGAGCCAGCATTTGCTGCGAAGACGGCGATCCCTTAGCCGACACCGGTGGTGAAGCAGGTGAGCAATACTACGCCTGCGTTGGTGAAGTAGACATCCAAGATCACGGCATTGGAGGGGGCGTAGTCGGCGGCAAAGACGGTTATTGCGGAATCTAGTGTTGCAAACAGGGGGCTGCTTGCTCAAAGCGATGATGTTGCGCTCGACATGTGTGGCCGCAACATATCTGAATCACACCGGTTTTGGTGGAGGCTAGTTAGTTGAAGTACAGGTGTCAGCCTGCACAGTTTGGGCAACGTGCCGCCAGTAGTTTGCCTCAGCT
>NZ_SOAL01000029.1 GCF_004364775.1 Comamonas sp. JUb58 | reverse complement strand
ACATCAGCGCTTTCTGAGCTTCGGTGTAGTAAATCCGCGGTCTTTGCTTCATACAAACACTCCTTCAGCCTTAGGCAGATATTGTGTTGCATTGAACAGTTGAATTCACAGCCAAAAGCGGACCATTGCTAAAGAGCGGAAAATTGCTAGCAATTACGTGCCGTAGACCCATGCAAAACTCGTCAATTTAGATCATATGACCTTCGAATGCGCTGTGGTCGATGCCGTCCTGATTGCAGGGCGATCTATTATTTTCACCGGCAAAGTGGGCAGAGGCGAAGTCCGTGTAGGTGATGATCTTTTTCTGCGGTCTCCGCACGGGAGAATCGAAGTCAAGGTTATTGGTCTTGAACCAAGCGGGTTTCGAGTTGCAGGTGCCAAGGCTGGCGATAACGTAGCGATTGTTGTAAAGCACGTAAATCTTGAGTCTGTTGCAGAAGGGTTTAACCTAACCGTAGAAAATCAAATCCAGGTGCAGTGCCTTACGCTACATGGCCGGCGATCCTAATATGAGGTAAATGACCGCAACGGGTCGGCCTGCGACGGTCGCGGATTGGCTAGTAGAAGCGGAAGTTCAACTGAAATTCTCTAGCTTCAGATATGCTCGCTTGCACATTGGCCTAACCGACTGTTGGAGTTTTTGCATGAGCAGAATGGATGATTTATCCCCATGCACATCTTTGCCATTGCCGTCTGAGAATTTGGTCGCTATCGGGTGGCTTGATTTGAGTTCGAAAGTCGAGCGTGGACATGTAAGCCCCGAGTTTCTTGAACGCTTGAAATCGCTGTGCAAAGAACCTTGGCAACCCGTCGTGGCTGCTGGTAGGCATGCTTGTAGCCTATGCCAGTATGACGCACCAGAATTTTCGGACAACGTCTTCGTTCCATACCAAGGCAAGATTTACGTCGCTCCCGTGGCTATTGTTCATTACATTTCAACGCACTGGTATGTTCCGCCAGACGTATTTATTTCTGCAGTCAACGCATGTCCAACGATGAACTCCATGGAATACAAAAGAGCTCTATTGGCAAATGGAGGGCGCAACCTTACGTCAAGGCACCTTAGTGCGTTGGTAGACCAGCAGTTCAAATGAATGGCTCCTACGGATCAGTCTGCGACACCCGCGGATCGGCCACTACCCGACATCCATCCCCGACCCAAAATGCCACTACCAAATGACGTCGACCACTCCGAACCAGATGGGAGTTGCCAGCAAGCGATTGCTGCATTCGGGTCTTCGCCCTCGTCTGCCTGCAGGCTCGTGAATCCACTGCGAGCAGCAGTCGCTTGATCGTTAGCGATCTTGAGATTTCTAGTCTTACCTAACGCTTGTTAACTCTCATTGCTACCGCTAAAGTTATGTTTATACGAACGACAATCGCGTTTGGTTTTTCGTCTAAGTCTAGTTAGGCTGCTATCAGGTACTCTTAATGCATCCACCGTCAACGCTCATCTATCTGGAGCGGCCCTGGAACGACGCGCCCGGGGTTGACACTGCTGTACTCAACGCAGCATTTCTCATGGGCCTTCGGTATCCGGGGGAGTATTGGGTTGAGTTGGCTGTCCAATGGGCAGAGCTGGGTTTTCCAGTAAATGAGGAAGCCGCCAGCGAACTGAAGCGGATTGCCGTCAGCTCACCAAAGCAGTTTTCTCAGCAACTGCGTCACCGTGCTGCGGCATTGCTTCGCAGTATCGAAGCAAGCGTTGCGGCCCAACATGTCGCTCCAGCGGACCACCTTCGGCGGCAGTTGAACTCCAACGTTGGCCGCCTTGAGCACATGAGCCATCGAAAGTTGCTTGTTCTTGATCTCGACGAGACACTCATCCATGCGACCGAGAAGTCACTTGGGCGTGAAGCAGACTTTATGGTCGGTACCTATCACGTCTACGCTCGGCCTTATCTCAAGGAATTCTTGCAGTACGCCTTCAGAGAGTTCGATGTTGGCGTCTGGACTTCGGCTGGCGCTCAGTATGCAAAGGACATCGTGTCAGAAGTCTTCAAAGACAGCGTTCCTCTCTTTCTCTTCTCCAGCCACCGGTGCACCTTGCGGAGAGACTTCAATACCGACGAGTACGTTCCGATAAAACGCCTGTCCAAACTTAAGTCCATGGGCTACAGGCTTGAGCAGATCATTGCAGTTGACGACACAGCTGAGAAGCACAACGAGAACTATGGCAATCTCGTCCATATTCAGGAGTACAAGGGAGAAGCCGACGATGCTGAACTGCGTCTGCTCAGTGAATACCTTGCTGAGCTTGCGCACGAACCCAACATCCGGACCGTGGAAAAGCGAGGTTGGCGAAGCCGTGTACTACAAGCCAAGCAACCAAGCGCCTAACCCTTCAATCGAGAGGACTTGCCCCTGCAAGCTGAGTCGAATCCTCTCATGTCAAACATTAGTGACTATCTGCTTTGGGTCGGCCTGCGAGGGTTGCGAATTGGTCAGAAACAGTCGGGCGAAGAATTCATGAAAACTGTGTGTGTGCTGCTCGAAGCCATATCCGCAAAGAGAAAGATCTCACCCAACAGCTGACCTCGACCAAACTTACTCTTAACGCATGGAAATAACAGAAGCGAAACGCAAGGCGATGGACGAATATCTTGCAAGTCCGCAAAATCGGCTCATATCAGCTGCCGGAAAAAGAGACGTCAAAACAATGAAGTCCACCTTGAGCGAAGTTGCTTCAGTTGATGAACAAGAGCCCTGGTACGGACGAACTGCGCTCCAATGTGCGGTCGACACAGATAGCTGGCTGAAATAGCGAACTGAGAGGCCTGTTTTTTGCAGCACACACCGCACCGGTGACACCCAGCTATAGCGAATTGTCACGCGATGCTGCTAACGTACGGGCCATGTACCCGGCTTCCATTAACTGAAACTCTCAAGCCAATGCGCCAAGCAGCACAAGTACTTCATGACATCGACCAGTTCCATCCCGTGGATGGTCATTGGCTAGCACTCGACGACTTACTCGGTGAGTTGTGGTCACTCGGAACTCCTCCGCCAGAGTCTTTGCCAGTTCTTTTCGGCGTATTTGAAAGATTTCCTGACGATGATGGCGCATTAGGTGTCCTTTGGTCGATTGTCCATGGCATTGAAAGCCTGCCTTATGCTTACGATGCATTGCTCACCGAATCCTATCGCCGCTGCCCCTCCAAAATGGCGGAAATAATGTTAGCCAGACTGGCCAAGTCGGTTGCAGCCAGGTAGGCAAATACTCAAAATCAACGCGGTTCCCTGGACGAGCCGATTGTGGGAGGATGGCTGCTTTGGCTTTGCGTGGAGGTCCTCATTGGGCCGGGCAGCGCGACAGTCTTTACCAGCCAGAAGCGGACATATCATGATGCGCTATTGCTCACTTTTTATAAGCTCAAGAACCCATTCGGCGCTTCCGTCGAGCATTTTCCTCGCGTCTGCGATAAGGGCCGCAGATTTTTCGGACAACATGTCACCCGAACGGGTTGCTTTACGGGCAAGACTGCGAAAAGCCGGACTTCAACAGCGTCCGGACGCTCCGAGGTATTGGTGGAGCTTGGACACGAATGGGAAAATTGATAGCGACGATCTTTGTGACCATTTGATTTGGCTGCTAAATCGGCTTAAAAAGCTAAGCTTTTGACCGACCTCAGCTTGCAGGGATTCAAGTACCACTTTTCCATGTTCTGGGGTGGAAACGGAACAGGTGGTGGTCCGCTTATCACGCACGAAGCAATGGCTATGCTCACGTTACACGGCGCTCAGATGGGCGTTTGCTTTTACTACCAGGAAGCTCAATAAGGGACAAGCCGATGGCCGCTTTGGGTCGTTCGGCGACAGTCCTAGACCTGCCTGTTTAAGGCATTCAGGCCGCCACCAGCACCACCAGTGGACCAACCTGAAGCATGGCCGGGCCGAGAATACTGGCGATGACAGTGCATTCGCCTATACAACCAGTGCCAGAATCAAGACTGGACGGGAACTGCGCGGCGCGCCCTATCCAATGCACCGCACAGGAGAAATGGCCATTCCAAGGTCCTGGTTCTCGCCGCTCCCAGAGGAAGAGCAATCGTTGCAAGGCTTTCCAAGCGAGGCACAGATGGATGAACTGATAGAGCGATGGCACCAATTTGCGGGGCAATCGAAAGAGGAAATTGCTGCTCAGTTCAATGAGGAATCGCGTTCGCTTCTCGCAGAATTTTTTACGAAAGGCTTGGGTGAGACGGGCCAACAAGCTGCCAAATGGGCCTCTGCCGAAGCGTTTGCGGAATGCGTTCTGGAGCTGAGAAGCAATGAGAAAGCTTGGTCGAGGCACCTGGGTAATGCGCTCCTTCAAGCGCAAGACTTTGCAGATGATGGCCAAGTGCAGAAGGCCAAGCAAGCGTTGATCGCCTTCCGAGATACCTGCCCATGGGTCTTCTTTGCAGATATTGCCCAAACGCAGTTGGACAATATGAGCGACTAGCACTACTGCTCAAAGAATTTCCGAACCATCTACGGTCTGAGTAGTCCCCGTCAAAAACGGATGGCGCCTAACCAGTTCCTTGCTCTGCGCGAATGCATTGCCGTATCCTGCGCAAACCGTTCTCAGCGATTCCACGCATGCCGTTGGTCGACAAGATCACGGATCAAGAACATCGACGAAACCCAAAACCACTTAAAGAGCGCTAGGACCCCCGCTGCGCCAACAACACCACCATATCCCGCAACTCATCCTGTGCCTGTTGCGGTGTGATGTCCCCCACCATCGCCGCCTGCGACAGCGCATCCGCCGCACCGAGCATGGCCCAGAGGCTGGCCTTGGGCAGGCTTGGCGTTGCGACCCAGGGCGCCAGGGCTGCCTGGCATTTGTCCAGAAACCCCAGCTGGCATTGGCGTTTGAGCTGGGCCAGCTCGGGCGAGCCTTGCAGCGCTGCCAGCACACCGGGGATCTCGCGGCCCTCGGCCAGGCAGCAGCCGATATAGCTGCTGGCAATCACTTCGGCCCGCTGTTGCAGCGTTGGGCCGCTGGCCGCGATGGCGGCGTCGATGATCTTGTTTTGGCGCGCATCGAAATCGCGGTACAAGGCCGCCAGCAAGCCCTGGCGCGTGCCGAAATGGTCATAGACCGTTGGCTTGGTGATGCCCGCCGCCTCGGCCAGGCGCCCCAGGCTGAGCGCGTCGGTGCCTTCGCTGGCAACCAGCTGCCAGGCTACATCGAGCAGTTGCGCCAGGCGCTGCTCCTTGGTAAAACGCTTGCGGTGGCCTGTCGTGGCGGTGGCTTCGGTCATGGCGTGGTGGTGGTCTGGGCCGCGAAAAGCGCCGCACCGATGCGGCGTGCCTCGTCAAAATGCGATTGCGCAAAGCCCTCATCGGATTGGCTCAGCAAGCTAGCGCTGGCCACCCGCGCGCCACAGTAGTCAAATATGCCGTGCTCGATTTGCGTCTTCATCGCCGTATCGTAGCCGCGTTTGGCATAGGTCTTTCTGCTGGAGGCCCCCAGAGCCACCAGATGCACTGGCAGGCGCTGCAAAATGCCGCGCTCCTGGTGGTCATAGGCCCAGCCGTTGGTAAAGACCCGGTCGATCCAGCCCTTGAGCAGGCCCGGAAAAGACCACCAGTACACCGGATAGACGAGCACCAGGGCATCGGCCCGGTCAATGCGCGCCTGCTCGGCGGCGATCTCGGTCGGCAAGGGGCCCTGGTTGCGAAAGTAGGCCAGGTCGGCCGCTGTCTGACGGGGGTCAAAGCCTTCGGCGGCCAGATCGGCCACCTCAAAGCTGTTCTGCGGATCTGCGGCGCTGATGCCCTGGGCCAGCTCGGCCGCCACGGCATGGGTCAGGGAGGACAGTTCGGGATGGGCGACGACGATCAATGCATGCATGGGAACTCCTTGGCGCGGGTCAATGGGCGGCTGTCACCAGATGGGACTGGCACTTGTGCAGGTACTGCACCAGCTCGTCATGGAAGGCCGCCGTCACGGCATTGCGCACACTGGGGCGCTGCGCCAACGCCTGGCGCCAGGCCTTGACCTTGGGCAGACCGTTGAAGATGCCCAGATCCCGGAAGCTTTCAAACACCTCGAAGTAGCGGAATATTGGCGCATAGACCACATCGACCATGCCAAAGCGCGCACCGGCGAAATAAGGGCCCTCGCCCAGCTCTTGCTCGATACGGGCAAAGCGGGAGGCGAGCTTCTCACTGCTGGCCAGGATGGCCGCTTCGTCGGCCGCGCGCTCGATGCCGACCATGCCCGAGACCACCGACGAGGCATAGGCCAGCCAGGCGCGGTGCTGGGCACGCAGCAGCGGATCGGCCGGCAGGAGTTGCGGCCCGGGTTGGGTTTCGTCCAGGTATTCGGCAATCACCAAGCTCTCAAAAATGGCCGCTTCGCTGCCATCGGCCTGGCGCACGCCCAGCACCGGCACATTGCCCAGCGGCGATATCGCCTGGAAAGATGCGGGCTTGTTGTCCAGATCGATCAGCACCTGCTCAAAGGCCACGCCCTTCTCCAGCAAGGTGATCACCGCGCGTTGTGCAAAGGGGCAGATATTGAGACCGTAGAGGGTCAGAGGGCTGGCAGACATCGGAACTCCGGTGAAAAAATAACATACCAATAGTAGGATACTTTTGGTATGTTTTCTATTGACGGTTCCTAAGCCCTACGCGGCCTACTGACAAAACCCCGCCTCAGCCAAGCGGCGGCGCCGCATCTGCTGGGGCGGGCCAGTAGGCTTTGGCGCCAAAGTGGAGCCGGTTGTCCGTGGCCTTGATGGCATGGGGCTGGAAGGACCAGAACGCTGGCTGCAGATGGGCGGGAACAGGAAAAGTCTGGGCGTAGAAAGCGCTCGCCGCTTCACTGTCCGCCCCTGCCAGCCGTTGGACGGCGCCTTCCATTTGCAGCCCGCGGATCTCCGCAATGCTGCGGCTGGCGCTGCTGATGGTCACCACTGCTGATCCGGCCTGGCGCAGTAGCTGCCCGTGGCGCGTCTGCGGGTCGGTCACAAACAGCAGGCGCGGCTGGGCGGGGTCCAACACATAGAACAAGGGCGCAGCCCAGTGCTGGCCATCCGCGCAGACGGAGAGCGACAGCACATGAAACTCGCGCAGCAAGGCATCGATGCCTGGAGTAAATGTCGTCATAGGAAAAAGGCAGCGCAGGGCCGCATGGTGCTTGGCAGAGCCTGGCCCCTCGCGGCCCAGGCCATGGGCCTTTTGAGCGCTGATTAGCGCTGGTTAACGCGGGCTAGTGGTCATGCTGTCCCAGTTCTTGAGCACACGCTCGCGCAGGTCCTGCGGGTAGGCCTGGTCGAACGAGGCATGGCGCAAGCGCCCCTCGCCTATCGGCAGCTGCAAGGTGTCGAACACGACCTTGGGGCCTCGGCCGCTGGCATACTCGTCCTCTTCATAGCAGTGCGCCAAGGAGACCACGCGCGCCTCCTCAAACACCGCCTGCTTACGGCGGGGATGCACCCGGGTGGCCAGGGCCCAGACCACATCGGCAATCTTGGTGGGATCGATATCGTCGTCCACCAGGAAGATCTTGGGGATGAACACCAGCGAATCGGCCTTGAACAGCAGCTCACCCACGCGCCGTGCAAACTGCTCGGAGCTGGTATTGGGCAGCTTCTCGCGCCAGTCGTTGGGGACGACCACCACAAACCAGTGCACGGCCGATTCCTCGGGCGCCCAGGCGGAGACCACGGGCAGACCGGCTTCGCGCATCAAGGCCATGGCATCGGCCGCCATGCCCATGGCCCAGATGGTGTGCGACTCGTCCGCAGGGCGGCCCGCCACGACCAGTGGCCAGATCGGATCGTCGCGGTAGCTGATGGTCTCCACATGGAAGCTGGGCTGCATCGACGACTCGGTGCCCAGATAGCCCGAATACTCGCCATAAGGGCCTTCAGGGCAATCGCGCGTGATGGACACATGGCCTTCAATCACCACTTCGGCATGGGCGGGCACATCCAGGTCCACGCCCAGCGCCTTGACCACCTCGATGGGTTCGTCCCAGAGCGCGCCCACATAGTCGGCCTCGTCAATGCCCGCCGGGATCGGCACCCCTGCGGCACAGGCGATGGCCGGCGCCACGCCCTGCACCAGCGCATAAGGCATGGGCTGGCCGATCTTGACCCATTCGGCCCAGATCTGGCCAATGTGCTGGCTGGGCACCATCAGGCCGGCCATGCGCTTGCCATCCACCTTCATCACGCGGGCGATGGACCAGTTGGTCCAACGGCCATCCGGTGTCTTGGCGATCAGCATGCCCCAGGTATTGGCGTAGCGGCCGCCATCGGTGTCGTGCGCAAAGGGGATCGGAAAGCGGTCCAGGTTCGCATCGTCGCCGCGCAGAATGTTCTGCCGGCAAGGCGCGCCCGCAGCATCGATACGCACTGGTTTTTTGCCGGGCAACTGGCGCGCGGCCAGCAGCGCATTCACGATCTCGGGCACCGTCGATGCGGGCGGCAGGCCCAGTGACAGGGCCACGCGGGCATAAGGCATGTCCTTGCGCGACGAGCGGGCAGCCGGCGCGCCCAGGATGCGAAAGCCGGGCGTCGCACCCCGGATGTTTTCAAACAGCGGCGCGGGCGCATCGATCTCGCAGCTGCGGCGCGTGATGGCACCGGGCTCCAGATCGCCATCGACCTCCTGGCGGATGTGGGCCAGGTCGCCGATCTCGTCGAGAGCTTGCAGGTAGCTGCGCAGGTCTTTGTAGTGCTTCATGTCTTGCTTCATGTTTTCTCCTTAGAAAGAGGGGTGGGCCCGGTCCAGCGCACGGTCAGGTCGTTGTCCAAGCCAAATTGGTCGAGGATCCGCGCGACGATGTGGTTGACAATGTCGTCGGTGGATGCGGGTCTGTTGTAGAAGGCGGGCATGGGCGGCAGCATCTGGGCGCCGGCCTGGGTCAGCGCCAGCATGTTCTCCAGGTGGATCGCGCTCAGTGGGGATTCGCGCGGCACGATGACTAGGCGTCTGCGCTCCTTCAAGGTCACATCGGCTGCGCGCACCACCAGCTCATCGGCATAGCCCATGCGGATGGCCGCCAGCGTCTTCATGCTGCAAGGCACGACCACCATGCCCTCGGTGCGAAACGACCCGCTGGAGATGGCAGCTGCCTGGTCGCGTTCGCTGTAGACCTTGGTGGCCAGATCCAGCACATCGCGC
Organism: Comamonas sp. JUb58; assembly: GCF_004364775.1. GTDB lineage: Bacteria > Pseudomonadota > Gammaproteobacteria > Burkholderiales > Burkholderiaceae_C > Comamonas. The sequence goes on along the minus strand of NZ_SOAL01000029.1, from coordinate 24,646 downwards.
ACTGCGTAGTCCGTCTCCATCTGGATCGTGGCGCGCGCCCAGCGCGAGACGATCAGATGTGTTTCCACGCCCAGCGCCTTGAGCGCTTCCAGCAGGCGGATGCCCAGGATGGCACCGGTGGCGCCGGTCATGCCGACGACGATCTTGCCGGGCGCGCCTGCAGCTGCGCTTGGCCGAGTTGGCTGCGGTGCCGCAGGCCAACAGTTCGAGTTCAAACTATTCATGTCCGCTATGATAGTTCGAACTCAAACCAAGTAAAGACAAGGGGTATCGATGAACCAGGAAGACGGGCAGGATTTGATTGACGGTGCACCGCTGTGGCCGCGTGGCCCCACTTCCGTCATGCACCTGGTGCGCCGTGCGGCGCAGCGCACTGCCACCAGCTGGTCGGCCGCCGTCAGCTCAGGGCTGACCCAGCTGCAGTACGCGGTCCTGATCGTGCTGGACGAGCTGGGCACCTGCGACCAGCAGACCGTGGGCAGCCGCGCCGGCATGGACAAGGCCACCGGCACCTATGTGATCGACCGCATGGTGCAAGCCGATCTGGTGCAGACGCACCCCGATGCCGCCAACCGGCGGCGCAAGCTGATCACAATGACCGAGGCCGGGCGCCAGTTGCTGGCGCAAACCATCGTGCAGGCCAAGGTGGCTGAGGAAAAAGTGGTCTCTCGCCTGTCGGAGGCGGAGCAAAAGACGCTGATCGGCCTGCTGAGCCGACTCTCGGGTGTGAAGTTGCTGGAAGGGGATTGAGGCTGGGGCCACCAGGCAGCTTGCGCCTGACCGCCCCCCTGCCCGCCGCCACGCATGCCGAGGCGGAGCGGGCAAACCCGGCTCAAACTCAGGTCACCGAACGCGCCGCATCACGGCGGATCGATAGCACGCCAATCAGACCAATGATGGCCGCTGCAATCACAAAATACGCGGGCGATTGGCGGTTCTCGGTCATCTGCACCAGCTTCACAGCCACATAGGGGGCGGTGCCGCCGGCGATTATCACGCCAAAATTCCAACCGGTGGCCACGCCGGTGTAACGGTACTGGGGCTGGAACAGCAGCGGCAGCAAGGTGTAGGCGCTGACCTGGGTGGCGACGGTGTTGAGCATCAGCACCACATAGGCCCAGGCGGCAACCATCAGGCTGCGCTCCATGAGGCCCATCATCGGGTAGGTCAGGATGATGTAGCCGATGAGGCCAACGAGCATCAGGCGGCGCAGGCCGATGCGGTCACCGATGTAGCCGCCCAGCGGCATCAGCAGCGCAGACAGGCCAATGGCCAAGGTGGCGACCCAGTACACATTGCCGGCGGGGTAGCCCAGCTGCTTGACCAGGTGGATGCTCATATAGGTCAGGCCGATGTAGGCCGTGCCATTGGTGGCGGCGCTGATCGCGGTCGATTGCAGCAAGGCCTTGGTTTGCAGGCGGAAGACGGCGCCAATGGGCGAATGCTCTTTCTTCTCGGGCTTGCCCTCATAGGTTTCGCGCACGCGGGTGCGGGCCCAGATGCACAGCAGGGTCAAGGGCAGCGCCAGCAAAAAGGGAATGCGCCAGCCCCAGGCACTCATCTGCTCGGGCGTGGTGAGCGCGGTGACCGCACCGGCCACGGCCGCTGCCACGGCAAAGCCGCCGGTCGATCCCATTGGCGTGAAGGCGCCAAAGGTGGCCTTCATGTGCGGAGGCGATGACTCCGAGATAAAGGTGGCCGAGCCCCCTACTTCGCCACCGGCCGAGAAGCCTTGCAGCAGCCGCACCAGCACCAGCAAGGCGGTGGCAAAGTAGCCCATCTGCTCAAAGGTGGGCAGCAGGCCCATCAAGGTGCTGCCAATGCCCATGCAGATCAGGGTGCCCAGCAGCGCCGTCTTGCGGCCATACTTGTCGCCGATATGCCCAAACACGATACCGCCCAGCGGCCGCACAAAGTAGGCCGTGCCAAACACCGCCAGTGCGGCCAGCAGCGATACCGTGGGGTCGCCACTGGGAAAGAACAGCGGCGCAATCACCACCGCCATATAGCCGTAGAGGCTGAAATCGTAGTACTCGATCAAGGTACCCACAAAACCCGAAACCGCTGCGCGTTTGGCATCGGCGGGTGCTCCGCTCTCGCTGGCCTGCGCTGCTATGTCAGCGCTCAAGGTGTTCGCATTCGTCATGATTCATCCATTCGGAAAGGTGGTTTGGATAAGGGCAGCCCCACAAGAGCCACCCCGGGGTTCACATCGGCGCCGAGGGCTTTATTGCCCCCTTGTCTCGTGGCACCGGTGTTCAAGACGGAAACCGGGAAATGCTGGGGTGTGTAGGTGCTAGGGCACGACGACTCCTTTGCCAATGGCCTGGCGCTGGCGCACGGCCTCCAGCGCAGCAGGCGTTTCTTCCAGCGAGAAGCGCTGGGAAATCAGCGGCCGCAGCCGCCCCTGGGTGTAAAGCTCGGCCAGCGCCTCAATGTCCGCCACCACATGGGCGCGCTCGCGCTGCAGGTAGTCGCCCCAGAACACGCCAACGATGGCGCAGCCTTTGAGCAAGGGCAGATTGAGTGCAATGCGCGGAATCTCACCGCCCGCAAAACCCAGCACCAGAAAGCGCCCGCGCCAGGCGGTGCTGCGCAGGGCCGGCTCGCTGAAGCGCCCGCCGACCACATCGCAGACGACATCCACACCGCGCCCGCCGGTGATGGCCTTGAGCCGCTCGCGCAAATCCTCGCGCTCGTAGTCGATGGTTTCGTCCGCGCCATGGGCGCGGCAGGCGGCCAGTTTTTGCGGCGACGAGGCTGCCGCAATCACCCTTGCGCCCATGGCCTTGGCCAGCTCGATGCAGGCAATGCCCACACCGCCTGCTGCGCCCAGCACCAGCACGGTCTCGCCCGCCGCCAGGCTCGCCCGGTCGCGCAGCGCGTGGTAGGCCGTGCCATAGGTCATCAAGAGGGAACCCGCCACCTCAAACGGCAGACCGGCCGGCATGGGGAACAGCGCAGCAGGCTGCACACGGATCTGCTGCGCAAAAGCGCCCCAGCCCACAAAGCCGATCACCGCCTGGCCTTGGCGCACGCCCTGCACCTCGGCACCCAGCTCTTCGACCACGCCAGCAAATTCGCCCCCGGGGCTGAAGGGCAGGCTGGGCTTGAACTGGTAGCGGTCTTCGATGATGAGGGTGTCGGGGTAGTTGATGCCGGCCGCCTTGACGGCGACGACCACCTCGCCGGGGGCGGGCTGGAGCGCAGGCAGATCGCGCAGCTGCAGCGCCGACGGCGGGCCAAACTGTTCGCAAACCACGGCCTTCATTGCGCGCCTCCTTGCTTGTACATCCGGCGCACCACCGACTCGGCCACACAGGCGGGTTTGCTCTCGCCCTCCAGCTCTACCGTGGCATTGAAGACCATCTGCACACCGCCGGTCACCAGGTTGAGCTCCGCCAGCACAAAGCGGCTGCGCACCCTGCTGCCCGCCCGCACTGGCTGCATAAATCGCACCCGGTTCAGGCCGTAGTTGATGCCCAGGTCGCAAAACGGCAGCAGCCCGGGCATAAAGTCCTCGTAGTGCTTGCCGAGCAGGGACAAGGTCAAAAAGCCATGCGCAATCGTGCCGCCAAAGCCCGACTCCTGCGCCGCGCGCGCCGGGTTCACATGTACCCACTGAAAATCCCCGGTCGCCTCGGCAAAGCGGTCGATGCGGGTCTGGTCCACTTCCACCCAGGGGCTGACATACAGCTCGGTGCCGGTAAGGGCTTGCAGATCCTCCACGCTCTGGCAGACGGGCACCTGCAGGCCATCATTGTCTTGGGCGGGCGGGTTGCGTAAATCGTTCATATCGCCTCCTTAGCGCCCCGTGAACACGGGGCTGCGCTTGTGCAAAAAGGCCTGGACGGCTTCCTGGAAATCCTCGGTCATGAGGCCCAACACTTGGGCATGGTTCTCCAGCTCAATGGCTGCGGCCAGGCTCGGGGCATCCAGGTTCTGCCACATCAGGCGCTTGGTGTGGGCCGTGGCATACGGCGCATGGGCAGCGATCTGGCGCGCGCACTGCAAGGCGCGTTCCAGCAGATCGGCAGCAGGCAGCACCTCGCTGACCAGGCCTATGCGCAGCGCCTCATCCGATGCGACCGGGCGGCCACTCAGCATCAGCTCAAAGGCACGCCCCGCGCCAATGAGGCGCGGCAGGTGGTAGCTGATGCCGCATTCGCCGGCGGTGATGCCGATCTTGATGGCCCCCACATGGAAGGCCGCCTGCTGCGCGGCAAAACGCACATCGGCCGCCAAGGCCAGCGCCATGCCGGCGCCGACTGCCACGCCGTTGACAGCGGCGATCACCGCCACGCTGGTATCGCGCAGGCGCTGCACCAGGCCGGCAAAGCTTTGCTGCAAGTCCATGTTCTCGCGCACGGTGGCCGGCAGTTGCCCGTTCTCGTCCAGCAAGGATTTGAGGTTCAGCCCGGCGCAAAAGCCCGCCCCCTCGCCGCTGATGACCAGCACGCGCAGGCTGGCATCCGCCAGGCAGGTATCCAGCAGCGCATGCAAGAACTGCAGATCGGGCAGGCTCAGCGCATTGAGGCGCGCGGCGCGCGTCAGGCGCAGCAGGGCAATGCCCGGCTGCAGGGTTTCGAGGGTGGCGGCATCGTTTGGCATGCGGGCGCCCTCCTTCAAGCCTGTGCCGCCAGCAGCTCTTGGCGCAGCACGCGCTTGAGCAGCTTGCCGTTGGCATTGCGCGGCAGCAGATGGCGGCTGATGGTAAAGCTCTCGGGCACCTTGTAGTCGGCCAGGCGTTCTGCGCAAAAGCGGCGCAGCGCCTCGGCCTCGGTGTGCTTGTCGTCGCGCAGGGTCACAAACACATGCACGCGCTCGCCCAGCACCGGGCAGGGTTTGGCCACCACGGCGGCCTCCAGCACATCGGGGTGTTCGCACAAGGCGTTTTCCACTTCCACGCTGAAGATCTTGTAGCCGCCCCGGTTGAGCATGTCCTTGCGGCGGTCCATCACATAGACAAAGCCCTGCGCATCCATGCGGCCCACGTCGCCGCTGCGCCAGTAGCCATCGACAAAGTTCTCCTGCGTGGCCTGCGGGTTGTTCCAGTAGCCCTTGGCCACCATCGGGCCCTTGAGCCAGAGCTCACCCACCTCATCGGCCGGCAAGGGGCGGCCGTCATCGTCCATCACGGCGATATCGGCACAGGGCAGCGCCAGGCCCACACTGGCCAGATGCGTGCGCGTCAGCTGCGCGGGCATCACCGCCACCGGCGAGGTGGTCTCGGTCGCGCCGTAGCAGTTGGACAGGCGCAGCCCCGGCAGCCATTGCGCCAGCCGGTCGATGGTCTCTGGCGGCATGGGCGCGCCGCCAAAGCCGCCCACGGTCCAGTGCGACAGGTCATGCTGGCGGTAGTTTTCCTGCAGCAGCAACAGCTGGTACATCGCCGGCACCATGATCGTGAAGCTGATGCGCTCCTGGGCGGCCAGCGGCAGCATCTCGGCCGCTTTGAAATGCGGCACCACCACCAGCGTGCCGCCCAGGCCCAGGGTCAGCGCCATCAGAGCCACCAAGCCAGTGACATGGCTGAGCGGCACTACCGCGCAGCCCCGCACCGAGGCATCCAGGCCCAGCGCCTGCGCGTAGTGCAGGATGGTATGCACAATGCCCAGGTGGGTCAGCATCGCCCCCTTGGGGAAACCGGTGGTGCCCGAGGTGTAGACCAGCATCGCCAGGTCTTCCTCATCCAAAGCCTCGCACTGCGGCAGCGGCGCATGGGTCAGCAGCTGCGCAAAGGCCTGGGGGCTATCGGGCGCGCCGCCCACCACCACCTGGTGCCGCAGCGCCGGCGTCTCGCCCATGCCGGCCACCACGGCGCCCAGCGCTGCATCATGGACCAGCACCACCGCCTCGCAGTCGCGCAGGATGTAGCCAATGCCAGCCGACTGCTCGCGGATGCTCAGCGGCACCACCACCGCGCCGATGGCCATCGTGGCGTAGGAAGCAATCACAAACTCAGGGCCATTGCCCAGCAGCAACGCCACGCGGTCGCCCTTGGCCACACCGCGTGCGCGCAGCGCGGCCGCCACGCGCAGCACCTGGTCTTGCAGCTGCGCCCAGCTCAGGCGCTGCGCGCCGCAGACCAGCGCCTCGGCGTCAGGTTGGCGCCGGGCGGCTTGCAGCCACATGCTGACGACATCGTTGGGTCGCTCGGCAAAGCAGCGCATCACACGCTGGTCGTAATGGGTTTCCAGCCGCAGCTGGGGGGTGGTTGTGGCGGTGAGGGTAGATGCAGTCATGCTCATCAAGCCTCCTGCAGCACGGCTGCCTCAGGCACGCCAGCGCGGCGCGCGGCGCTGGCCAGCGCCTCCTGGCACTCGGCCACCATGCGCTGCACCAGTGCTTCGCAGCTGGGCACATCGTTCACCAGGCCCACCACCTGGCCGGCCCAGACCAGGCCGCCGTCCACATCGCCGCTGTGCAGCGCGGCGCGTCCGCGCTGGCCGGCGACCAGCGGGTGGATCTCGGCAAACTCACAGCCGCCGGGCCGGCGCTCGGTGGCCACCACCTGGTCCGAGATCGCGTTCTTCAGCACCCGGCCGGTGTTGCGGAACGTGCGGAAAATCAGCTGGGTATCGCGCTCGCCGGCGTTGACCAGGGCGCGTTTGATGTCGTCGTGAATGGGGGCTTCGACCGTGGCGCAAAAGCGCGTGCCCATGTTGACGCCCTCGGCGCCCAAGGCCAGCGCGGCGGCCAGCCCGCGCCCATCGGCAATGCCGCCCGATGCGATCACGGGAATGCGCAACGCGCGGGCGGCCAGCGGGATCAGCACCAGGCCCGCCACATCGTCCTCGCCCGGGTGGCCGGCGCATTCAAAGCCATCGATGCTGACGGCATCCACCCCATTGCGCTCGGCCGACAGCGCATGGCGCACGCTGGTGCATTTGTGGACGATGCGCATATGCCCGCGCTTGGCTTTTTCGATAAAGGCCACGGGGCTGTTGCCGGCAGTCTCCAGCACGCGCACACCGCTGTCGATGGCCGCATCCAGGTAGGCCTCATAGGGGGGAGGCTTGGCCGACGGCAGAATCGTCAGGTTCACGCCAAAGGGCTGGTCCGTCATCTCGCGGCAGCGGGCGATCTCACGCGCCAGCGCCTCGGGCGTGGACTGGGTCAGCGCCGTCAGCATGCCCAGGCCGCCGGCGTTGGAGACGGCCGACGCCAGCTCCGCCGTGCCCACCCACTGCATGCCGCCCTGGATGATGGGGTAGCGGATGCCCAGCAATTGCGTAATACGTGTCTTCATAGGATGCCTGTGGCTTGCGTTCATGAATGGATGGGTCGATCTACGGCTCAACGGCCTTGAAACCGCGCTACGCGCTTCTCGCGGAAGGCACTGATGCCTTCCTGAAAATCGGCCGTGCCGGCGCACTGGGTAAAGCTCTCCGCTTCCTTGTCGAGGTGGGCATCGAGCCCGCGCTCCAGGGCGCTGCGCAGCAGCTGCTTCATATGGCCCAGCGCATGGGTCGGGCCCTGGGCCAGGCGCTGCACCAGGGCCTCGGCCTCGGCGGCCAGGCTGTCTTTGGCGACCACGCGGTTGATGAGGCCCAGGCGCAGGGCCTCGGCCGCCTCCAGGTTGTCGCCCAGCAGTGCCAGCTCCATCGCCTTGCGCAGGCCCAGCACGCGCGGCAGGCCCCAGGAAGTGGAGCAGTCGCAGCTTGCGCCGATCAGCGGATAGGCCACGCCAAAGCGCGTGCCCTCGGCAGCAATAGCCAGGTCACAGGCCAGCATCAAGCCCAGGCCGCCACCCGCCACCGCGCCCTGCACGGCGCAGACCACGGGGGCCTGCAAGGCCGTCAGCAGGCGGATGCCGCCATGCATGCCGGCAATCAGCGTTGCTGCGGCCTGCTGCGGATCGGCGCGCATTTCATCGAGGTCACCACCGGCCATAAAGGCCCGGCCTTCGCCGGTGATGAGCACGGCGCGCACCTGCGGGTCGGCGGCAATGTCCTGGCAGGCCTGGTGAAAGGCGGCTGCCATGCCGCGGTCAATGGCGTTGAGCGCCTGCGGGCGGTTGAAGCGGATATGCGCCACCGCGCCGCTGCGCCAGTGCAGCACGCTGCCGTCGGGGTTCTGGTCGGGATAAGTCATTGCAAGCTTTTCAGTGGCTGGTGCTGTAGAAGGCGGCGGTGGCGCCCAGGTTGTCGCGTGCGCGGGCCAGCTCGGCGCGGGCAATGGCGCGCAGATGGACCTCGTCCGGGCCGTCAAAAAAGCGCATCGCCCGGCCCCAGGACCAGAGGTAGGACAGCGGGGTATCGGGCGTGATGCCCATGGCGCCGAACACCTGGATGGCGCGGTCCAGCACGCGGGTCTGCAGCTGTGCTGCCACCAGCTTGATGGCCGATACATCGATGTGCGCCGCCTTGTTGCCGAACATGTCCATCTTCCAGGCGGCCTGCAACACCAGCAGCCGCGCCTGGTCGATCTCGACGCGCGACTGGGCGATCCAGTCCTGCACATTGGCGTAATCGCTCAGGTGCTTGCCAAAGGCGCGGCGGGTGAGTGCGCGCTCGCACATCATCTCGATCGCCAGCTCGCACTGGCCAATGGTGCGCATGCAGTGGTGCACGCGGCCAGGGCCCAGGCGCGCCTGGGCCAGCGCAAAGCCGCTGTGCTCCTCGCCCAGCAGGTTGCTGACGGGCACGCGCACATCGGTATAGGTCACCTCGCAGTGCCCTTCGGGGGCGTGGTGGTGCATGATCGCCACGTTGCGCACAATGTTCAGGCCCGGCGTGTCCAGCGGCACGATGACCATCGAATGCCGCTGGTGGCGGGGCGCATCGGGGCTCTCGTCGCTCACGCCCATGACGATGGCGAACTTGCAGTTGGGGTGCAGCGCGCCGGTGGTGAACCACTTGCGGCCATTGATCACGTACTCATCCCCTTCGCGGCGGATGGTGGTGCAGATATTGGTGGCATCGGACGAGGCCACATCGGGCTCGGTCATCGAGAAGCAGGAGCGGATGCTGCCGTCGAGCAAGGGCTTCAGCCAGCGCTCGTGCTGCTCGGGCGTGGCAAACAGGTGCAGCAGCTCGGTGTTGCCGGTATCGGGCGCATTGCAGTTGAACACCTCGGCCGACCAGTAGACCCGGCCAATGATCTCGGCCAACGGGCTGTACTGCATATTGCTCATGCGGGTGCCGGGCTCATCGTCACGCAGACCGGGCAGGAAGAGGTTCCACAGCCCGGCCTCGCGCGCCAGCTGCTTGAGCGGCTCAACCACCTCAGTCGGGTAGGCGCCGGTGGCGGCGATGCGCTCGTAGTCGTGGTAGCGGGGCACCACATGGCGCTCCATGAACTGGCGCAGCGTGCGCTGCATCTGCTGCGTGTCCTCGGGGTACTGGAAGTTCAAGAGCGTCTCCTCGGTAAAAATTCAAAATGCTGCCGCTGGCGCCTCGATGGCCTCCAGCCCGCGCCGTGCCAGGGCCTGGGCCATGGCGCCCACTTCCGAGGCGTTGTCGGCCACCGCATTGCCCCGCGCGGCGCGGGCGGCAATGCCTTCAAAAATGACAGCCCAGCGCATGAACGCAAAGGCCCAGTGGAAAGGCGCAGCCTGGCGGGCCGGATCGCTGCGGCCGGCGCGCTGGTAGAAGTGCGCCAAATATTCGGACTCGGACGGAATACCCAGCGCGGCCAGATCCAGCCCGCGCAGGCCGCCAAACTCCTCGGGCAGGGTGCGCCAGGCCACCGTGTTGAAGGCCACATCGGCCAGCGGATGGCCCAGGGTGGACAGCTCCCAGTCCAGCACCGCGACCACCCTCGCCTCGCTGGGGTGGAACAGCAAGTTGTTGAGCTTGAAGTCGCCATGGGTCAGCGTGGTTTCGTCATCGCTGGGGCGGTTGGCGCCCAGCCAGGCCAGCAGCTCATCGATGGCCGGGTTGGGTGCAATGCGCGACAGATCCCACTGCTTTTGCCAGCGGTGCAGCTGCCGCTCAAAAAAGCCGCCCTCCTTGCCAAAGCCCTCCAACCCGGCGGCGCGCCAGTCCACCGCATGCAAGGTGGCCAGGGTGTCGGCCATCGCCAGGTAAATCGCACGACGCTCGGCCGGGCGCATGCCGGCAAGGGCGTTGTCGTTGAACACCCGCCCTTCGACCTTTTCCATCAGGTAGAAAGGCGTGCCGACCACATCGCTGTCTGCGTGGTAGAGCAGCATCTGCGGCACGGGCAGCGCCGTGCCTGCCAGCGCCTTCATCACGCGGTACTCGCGGTCCACCGCATGGGCCGATGGCAGCACCTCGCCCGCAGGCTTTTTGCGCAGCACCATATGCCGGCTGCCGTAGCTCACAAAAAAGGTCGGGTTGGACTGCCCGCCGCCAATGGTCTGCAGCGCCATCTCGCCCTGCAGCCCTGGCAACTGCGTGCGCAGAAAGTCGTCCAGGCGGGCCGGGTCAAAGGCTTGCGGTTGGCTAGAGGGGGTGCTGGAGAGGGTCATCGCGCAAGAGGGTTGGGTGGGTTGCAATAGCAGGCAGGCAAAGCTGCGCCCCGGCCGTCCGCAGACGGCATCCTGGGGTTAAGCTGGGGAGAAAAGGCGCTTAGTGGCGCGCAGGACGGCGGAGCGCCAGGGCGGCCGTGCCGGGGCGGTGCAAGGGAGCAGCTGGGCTTTGCGCCAGGCGGATGAGGAATGCAAACATGGCTTGTCTCCTGTCTTTGCTATTTTTAGCCATCATGCGGCCAGCCGCCCCACCCCGCCCCCACCCGATGTGGGTGGCTCGGGTTTCCCCCTGCCATGTGGGCGGTCAGCCCTGCACCAGGCCCAGGTCGCGCGCCCGGGCAACGGCATCATCGCGGCCCACCACCTTGAGCTTGCCGTAGACATTGCGCAGATGCCATTTGACGGTCTCCGGCGAGATGCCCAGCACCTGGGCAATGCGCTTGTTCGACATGCTGTGCGCAAGCGCCCGCAAGATCTCCAGCTCGCGATCGGACAAGGGCTCGCTGAGGGCCGCATCGGCCGGCTGCTGCACGCCGCGGTAGCGCTGCGATTGCTGCTGCAGCCGCTCCACATAAAAAGCCAGCAGGGGATCGGAGGCGCCAAAGGCCTGGGCACAGGCCTCGGCCAGCAGCAGCGCGGGCTCGCCCAGGTCCAGCAGGCTGCGCACCAGGCCCAGCTCCTGGCCTTGCAGCAAGGCATCGCGCATGGCGTCCAAAGCCTGCTCCTGCCGGCCCAGGCGGCTCAGCAGCAAGGCGCGCAGCACCAAGGTGGCGCAGCGGTCGCGGCGCTGCAGGAGTGCGCTGTCGTCCCGGCCACGCTCGCCCAGCGCCTCCAGCGCAGCGCGGTCGTCCAGGTTGGCCTCGTGGAACAGTGCCTGCGTGTAGCGCTCCATGCCGGTGATGCGCAGGCTCACGGGGCTGTGGGCATCGGCATGGCGCTGGGCCAGCAGCTCCAGCTGGCGCAGCATCTGCCGCGCGCCCTCCATATCGCGCATCTGCAGCAGGCAGCGCACGCGCTCGCCCATCGCAAAGGCCAGCAGCCGGTCCAGTGATCGGCGCTGGGCGATTTCTTCGATGCGCGCCAGGCCCTCGATCGCTTCTAGCGGGTTGCCGTCCAGCCGGCTCAGGCGTGCGCAGACCAGGGCCACGGTCACCAGTGCATCGGGCAGCACCACGCGCTCGGTGGTGTCCAGCCGGCCATCGAGCAGCTGGCGCAGCTCGTCGAGCTCATTCGTCTCATACAGCACGGCCGCCAGGTAGGCGGCGGCATTGCAGGCCATCTCGCTGTGGCGGCCCAGCGCTTTTTCTGCATGGGCCAGGGCCTCGCGCAGCAGCGGCTCGGCATGGCGCACATCGCCGGCATACAGCCAGGACAGGCCGCGCAGGGCCTCGGTCATCAAATGGCCAAAGGCCGAATCGAGCAGCGGTGTGCCATCCTCGCGCAGCGGGGGCGAGCCGCGCAGCACCTCGCGCGCCTTCTCGTACTCGGCGCTGTGCCCGTACATCCAGCCCAGCAGGTTGCGCTTGCCGCCCACCAGCACGGCATCATCACCCTGCTGGATGGACATCAGCTCGGGCAGCAAGGCCTGGGCGGTGCCCAGGTCGTCCTCCTGCAAGGCCAGCGAGAAGGCCAGCAGCACGCAGTGTGCGCGGCCTTCGTGGTCGCGCTCGCCCAGCTGCGTGCGCAGCGCATTCAAGGTCTCATGGCAGGCGGCGAGCTTGTAGTAGCACAGCTGGGTCCAGCCCAGCCACAGCAGCAGCGCCGGCCGGGCATTGACAATGGCGCGCGGCAGCTCGGACACGGCGCGCACCAGTTGCTGCAACTGGCCGTTCAAAAACAAGGCTCGCGCCCAGCGCTCCACCCAATGCACGGCCTGCTCCATGTCACCCGCCTCGACCGCATGGTGCACGGCATCGCGCAGATGGCGCCGGGCGCCCAGCCATTGCGCCAGCGCCGCATGGGTGCGCTGGCGTTCGGCCTGCGGCAGCGATTGGAAGCGGGTCAGCAGCAGCTCGCGGAACAGCGGGTGGAAGCGGTACCAGCCCTGGCTGGCGGCATCCTGCAGCGGCAGCACAAACAGGTTCTCGCGCTGCAGCCGCTCCAGCAAGGCGGGGCCGACGGGCTCGCCAGCGATGGTGATGGCCAGTGCCTGGTTGAAGCTGCGCGCCGCAGCCAGCCGCGTCATCGCGTCGATCTCATCCTTGTCGACCCGGCACAGTACCTCGCGGTTGAAGTAGGCGCTGAAGTCCTGCGCGTTCTGCACCGGCGATGCGGGGGTGCGCGGCTGCAGCGCCAGCAGCTGCAAGCCAGCGGCCCAGCCATCGGTCACCTCCAGCAGCTGGCGCGCCATCGCCGGGCTGGTGCTGCGCGGCTGGCGGGCCTGCAGAAACTGCTGCACTTCTTCCAAGGTAAAGCGCAGCTCGGCGGGGCCGATCTCTTCGAGCAAGCCCTGGTCGCGCAGGCGCGCCAGGCGCAGCTGGGGCATGCTGCGCGAGACGATCACCAGCCGCAAGGCGGGCGGCGCAAAATCCAGCAAGGTCTGCAGCGCTGCGCCCGCGCGCGTGTCGCCCATGTTCTGCCAATCGTCGATCACCACCAGCAAAGGCCGGCTGCGCGCCAAAAACGCGCGCAGCAATGCGATGACGATGGCATCGGCGCGCGCCTCGCCGCCCCGGTTGGACAGCAGACGCGCCTCGCGTGCGATATCGCTGTCGATGCGGTCCAGCGAATCGAAGAGCGCCGCCATCAGCGCCTGGCCGTCGTCGCCAGGCTGCACCGTTACCCAGGCTTCGTCATGGCCAAAAGTCAGTGCCTGGGCACGCCACTGCAGCGCCAGCGAGGTTTTGCCACTGCCCGCCGGGCCATGGATCAGCAGGCAGGTCTTGTTGCGGGCCTCGGACAGGCGTGCTAGCAGATGCTTGCGCTCAATGCGCCGGGGCTCCAGTCGGGGAAGTGCGGGGTTTGTCTCGGTCACTGTTTTTATAAATGCGCGGCATGTTTATCCCCTAATAGTGCCACGACTCAGTGTTAGAGACGCTCGATCACCGTCACATTCGCCATGCCCCCGCCCTCGCACATGGTCTGCAGGCCGTAGCGGCCGCCACGTTGGTGCAGCGCATGGACCAGGGTGGCCATCAGTTTGGCACCGGTACCGCCGAGCGGATGGCCCAGCGCAATGGCGCCGCCGTTCACATTCATGCGCTCGGGATCGGCCTGCAGCGCCTGCTGCCAGGCCAGCGGGATCGAGGCGAAGGCCTCGTTGACTTCGTAGAGGTCGATGTCGCTCAGGCGCATGCCGGCCTTCTTCAAGGCCAGCTGGGTGGCGGGCACCGGCGCTTCCAGCATGATGACCGGGTCATGGCCCAGCACGGTCATGTGGTGGATGCGCGCCAAGGGCTTGGCGCCCAGGCGGCGCAGGCCGCGCTCATTGACGATCAGCACGCCGCTGGCGCCATCGCACATCTGGCTGGCATTGGCTGCGGTGATCAAGCCGCCCTCCTGCAGCAGCTTGACGCTCTGGATGCCTTCCAAGGTCGCTTCAAAGCGGATGCCCTCGTCCACCGCATGCAGGTCCTGCGTCAAGGCGCCGCTGGCATCGCGCACGGCGATCGGCAAAATCTCTGCAGCAAAGTGGCCGGCGCGGCTGGCGGCTGCAGCGCGCTGGTGGCTTTGCAGGGCGTAGCGGTCCAGCGCGTCCTTGTCCAGGCCATACTTGCGCGCCACCATCTCGGCACCAACAAACTGGCTGAAGACGGTATCGCCATAGCGGGCGGCGATGTCGGGGCTGTGGTAGTGGCCCAGCCCGGCCTTTTGCGCCAGGCCCCCTGGGCTGCCCATGGGCACGCGGCTCATCGACTCGACCCCTGCGGCAATCACCATGTCCATCGCGCCCGACATCACCGCCTGCGCGGCAAAGTGGATGGCCTGCTGTGAGGAGCCGCATTGGCGGTCAATACTGGTACCGGGCACCGATTCGGGCAGCCTGGAGGCCAGCACCACATTGCGCGCCACATTGCTGGACTGCTCGCCCACCTGGCTGACGCAGCCCAGAAACACATCATCCACAGCGGCCGGGTCGGCATCGACACCTTCCACCAGCGCATTGATGACCTGTGCGGCCAGATCCACAGGATGCCAGCCGGCCAGTTGGCCCCCCCGGCGGCCACCGGCCGTGCGTTGCGCCGCCACGATAAAAGCTTCGGACATGGAACTCCTTTGTCTCGTCATTTTTTAGAAGGTGCTCAGGAAGAGTTTAGGCGCCCCCCACTCCACAACGACCACCCATAACGGGTGGCTGGCGAAGTTTGGCGGCAGCGCGCAGCCCCCTCGTCCTACAGACGGCCGGACGGCGATTGGCGAAGATGGCGACCCATAATTACCGGGGAACCGCATGGATACCATCAACAACAATACAGCGGCCGATCCGACGCCTCCTTCGCCGCCTCTGATCCCCACCCAAAGCGGCACCTTGGAGCTGCACGACATCACCATCGTCGACAAGGTCAAGCTCAGAAAGGCGATTTCTGCCGCCGCGCTGGGCAATGCCATGGAGTGGTTCGACTTTGGTGTCTATGGCTTTGTCGCCTTTGCGCTGGGCAAGGTCTTTTTCCCCGATGCATCGCCCAGTGTGCAGATGATTGCCGCGCTGGGCACCTTCTCGATTCCCTTCCTGGTGCGGCCGCTGGGCGGCCTGTTCTTTGGCGTGATGGGTGACAAGTTCGGGCGCCAGAAGGTGCTGTCGATCACCATCATCATCATGGCTGCCAGCACCTTCTGTATTGGGCTGAGACCGTCCTACGCCAGCATTGGCATATGGGCACCGGTCCTGCTGCTGCTGTGCAAGCTGGCGCAGGGCTTCTCGGTCGGCGGTGAATACACCGGCGCCGCCATCTTTGTGGCCGAGTTTGCGCCGGACCGCAAGCGCGGCTTTCTGGGCAGCTTTCTGGACTTTGGCTCCATCGTGGGCTTTGTCACCGGCGCGGGCGTCGTCGTCTTGCTGCAAAGCCTGCTGAGCGAGGCGAATTTTCTGGACTGGGGCTGGCGAGTGCCCTTCTTCATGGCCGCGCCCTTGGGCCTGGTAGGCCTGTACCTGCGCCATGCGGCGGAAGAAACGCCCGCGTTTCAGCAGCAGCTGGACCAGATGGAGAAGGACGACCAGGAGGATGTGGAGAACCGTCCACGTATCTCTTTCAAGGAAATCGCGACGCGCTACTGGCGCCCCTTGCTGGTATCGGTGGGCCTGGTGCTGACCACCAATATCACCTACTACATGTTGCTGACCTATATGCCCAGCTACCTGTCGCACAACCTGCACTACTCCGAAGACCATGGCGTGCTGATCATCATCGCGGTGATGATCGGCATGCTCTTTGTGCAGCCGGTGATTGGCCTGGCCAGTGACCGCTTTGGCCGCAAGCCCTTTGTGATCGTCGGCTCCATCGGCCTGCTGGTGCTGGCGATCCCCGCGTTCAAGCTGATCATCAACGGCCAGATCGCGCTGATCTTTGTTGGCCTGTTCATGCTGGCGATTGTGCTGAACTGCTTTACCGGCGTGATGGCCTCCACCCTGCCCGCCATGTTCCCGACCCGCATCCGCTACAGCGCGCTGGCCGCATCGTTCAACATCGCCATCATTGTCGCCGGCCTCACGCCCACCATCACCGCCGCCTTGGTCGATTCGACCGGCAGCCTCTACCTGCCGGCCTACTACCTGATGTTTGTCGCAGTCGTCGGCATCATCACCGGCATCTTCATGAAGGAAACCGCCAACCGCCCCCTGCGTGGCGCCACGCCAGCGGCCTCCAGCAAGCAGGAGGCCAAGGAGCTGCTGATCCAGACGCTGGACCACATCGAGCAAAGCGTGGAAGACATCGATGGCGAGATTGCCAAGCTGCAAGAGCAGATTGCGGCGCTGGAGCTGCGCAAGCAGAAGTACATTGATCTGCATCCTCGGCTGGATTGAGGGGCGATACCGCTGAGGCGCTATCAGCATCGCAAAACAAGGCCCTGCAAATTGCAATTTGCAGGGCCTTGTTTCTTCTGAACCCACTCGCTATGTTTTCACCGCTCGCCCCCGGCTCCCGCGCAGCACCGGAGCGGGGTCCATCCGGCGAGCCTCACCCTTCGCCGAAAAGACCCTGCCGCCAGCGCCATTCTGCTGTCACCCGTGTTGGGGATACGCAGCGGTGGCTTGGCTAGACTGCAGAGACAACATCCATTCATGCAAGGAGACAACCATGCAACGCCGTACTTTTGCCACTGTCGCAGCCAGCATTGCCGTTGTGGGTGCTGCGGGTTTTGCCGCGCCCGCCGTGGCACAGGCTGATTACCCCAACCGGCCTATCGTGCTGATCGTGCCCTATGGGGCGGGGGGTGTGAGCGATGTGGTGGCGCGGGCGCTGGCCCTGTCGATGGGCAAGCAGTTGGGCCAGTCGATCATCATCGAGAACAAACCGGGGGCCGGGGCCTCGATGGGGGTGATGGACATGAAGAATGCCAAGCCCGATGGCTACCGGCTGACCTTGAGCCCAGTGGCCATCTTCCGGCAGCCGCATATCCAGAAGGTGGCCTACGATCCGGTAGCCGACCTGAGCTATGTGGCGGCCTTTATGTCGTATGACTTTCTGCTGGCCGTGGCGCAGGATTCGCCGTTCAAATCGGTCAAGGACATTGTCGACCAGTCCAAAAAGCAGCCCGGATCGGTCGACTACGGCACGCCCGGCAAGTTTTCGGCCAACCATGTGCTGATGGCCTTGCTGGAGAAGAAGGCAGACGTACAGTTCACCCATGTGCCGTACAAGGGCGACGCCGAGGCGGTGAATGCCTTGATTGCGGGCCACACCAAGACAGGGGTGTTTGGCAATACCGTCCTACCGCATATGCAGTCAGGCAAGCTGCGTGCGCTGGCCATTGCCTCAGAAACGCGCCCACCCGCCTTTGCCAATGTGCCGACCTTCCGTGAACAGGGCTATGACGTAGTGACGCCA
This sequence comes from Comamonas sp. JUb58, assembly GCF_004364775.1. GTDB lineage: Bacteria > Pseudomonadota > Gammaproteobacteria > Burkholderiales > Burkholderiaceae_C > Comamonas. The sequence continues at coordinate 7,222 of NZ_SOAL01000029.1, read as the reverse complement.
TCGCCGCTGGGCATTGCTGGCCCCAAAGGACTGCCGCCCGAGATTGTGCGCAAGCTCGAAGCCGCCGTGAAGTCTGCCATGGACGACCCCGTCTTTCAGCAGGCGGCCGCAAACTATGGTGTGCGGCTGGATTACCGCAATGCCCAAGATTACAGCGCCTTTGCGAAGAAGGCCTTCGCCGAAGAAGGCGCGATTGTGCAGAGCATCGGGCTGGAATAAGAAGCGCTTGTAGGTTGATGGGTGCCTCGGTGAGTGCCGGATCAGTAATCAGCTTTTGTGCCGACTGACCATGTTGGCCCCATCCCACCACACTCCAACAAGAAGTGATTCAGCGATGCGTTAAGAGCACACCATCCAGACGAAGAAAAACCCCTGAGTGAGAACACTCAGGGGTTTGATTCTTGGCGGAAACGGAGTCCGCCATAGCCAAGTTCGCAATGGTTCCAAACTGCACTTTAGAATTATGATTTAATTATGTATTTTCAAAAGTCAAGTTCGCCGAAGTTCGTCATAACTCGTTAACAGCGTATGTTTTATGTGGGCATAATGTGGGCATAGATCTGCTACATCCAAGCCCATGCCCAAAGTCGCCAAACAACTCTCCGACCGCGCTGTTGCGGCCATCAAAACAGAAGGTAGACATGCCGTAGGAGGCGTCGCTGGATTGCATCTTCGCATCTCAGCTGGCTACCGAGGATGGATCATCCGAGTGACAGTTGGCGATCAGCGCAAAGACATGGGCCTTGGGGCATATCCGGCAGTCAGCCTTCAGGAAGCACGGGACAAAGCTAGAAGGATCCACGATGATCTTCGAGACGGTCAGGTCCCCATCTCTCCCAAAGTGCAACAACGCACCCTTATCGCGTCGAAGGCTGCTACAGAAAAAACGTTTCGCTGGTGTACTGAGGAATACCTCAAGACCAAATCTTCCGAATGGAAGAACGCTAAGCACCGTCAGCAATGGGAAAACACCCTTGAAGCGTACGCGATGCCGCATCTGGGGCTAGTGAGCGTATCAGCTATCGATCTTCCTCATATATTGGCTTGCCTGGAGCCTATCTGGGGCATCAAGAACGAAACTGCGAGTCGGCTTCGAGGAAGGATCGAGTCCGTGCTCGACTGGGCGACTGTTCGCAAATACCGCAATGGTGAGAATCCAGCCCGCTGGAAAGGCCATCTCGACAAGGTCTTGGCCGCACCAGGCAAGATTCAGAAGGTAGAGCACCACCGTGCCATACCTGTAGATGGCATGCCATCCTTCATGCAGGACTTGCGTACGCGTGCTGGTATTGCAGCAAGAGCCCTTGAATTTTTAATCTACACCGCAGCACGCTCGGGCGAAGTACGTGGAGCTCTGTGGTCAGAAATTGACATTAATAAAGCCATCTGGACCATTCCGGCGGGACGCATGAAAGCTGGCGTGGAACATAGAGTACCGCTTACTGAATCAGCACTAAAGCTACTCGCTGAGATGCCTCGCATTGAGAGCAGCAACCTGATCTTCCCAGGAACCAAAGGACAGCAGCTTTCTGATATGACCATGACGGCGGTAATGCGGCGCATGAATTCAATCGCAGTTCCACACGGCTTTCGATCTGCATTCCGTGATTGGGCAGGAGAAAAAACCAATTTCCCTCGGGAGCTGGCGGAACAGGCTTTGGCTCACACGTTGGAAAGCAAGGTAGAAGCTGCTTATCGCCGCGGTGATGCGTTGGAGAAGCGACGTCATATGATGCAAGAATGGTCAAACTTCATCAACGCACCATTGCATACCCCTTGACTATATTTTGCAATACTTGTTTGTTATGAGCTTGAAATAGAACATTAAGAAGCTCGGATCCACGCCCCTTAACACCACATTCTCTAGCGATTTGTTCAATCATTTTTTTCGCCTCCGGGGTCAGCGTGAAATTACAATTTTTTTGAGTTCTTTTATTTTCTTCACGAGATGACCTTTTATTGTATAAGCCTCGGATTTTTTCAAAAATGAACAACTTAAGAACCGAGGACATATCTTGCCGATGAAAAAATAATTCGATGTCATCAATATCGTGTATGGGCGGCATTAGGAATACTTGGGGAGTTTTTTCAAAGGGTTTAGCGGCTAGATCACCCTCACCCACAGAAATTTGTTTTCCAGAAAAATAGGATGCAGCCCTTAGCTTTTCTTTATTTTTATCATTTTTAAACCAAACAAGTTGAGCATGCCATTCCAACTTAAATTTTTGCGTAGACACCTTCATTGCAAAAAGAAAGCCTGCAATGTAATCTACAGAGTGCCCAGAGACATCGCATAGATATCCAATTAACACACTCGGAGATTGGAAACTCTCAAAAATTTTAGCCATAGTCATGGGATGAAAAATTCTGATTTGACTCAACTTATATTGTATGATTTTTTTTGAAAATCCCAGCAAAAACTCATAAGATTCCTCTTGAACATTAAAAGTTGTAGCCAGCCCCCAGATTTCCATTGCCAATTCACTTTTTGCATTACCAGAGTTCAATTCGCCTAATAGGCCGTATCCATGCGCAGGAGTGAACCCCTTTCTGATCAATTGATCCCAGATCTCAACGATTAGAATGCCTGCAGATGCATCGCCAATGTCAATATTAACTCTCAAATGGAATGCGATTGATTGGAGGGTTCTCTTCGTAAATACGTCTAGTGCAAATGCGTTGGAAAAAGCTGCCTTAGATGCAGCTATTTTTTCGGGCGTATATTTAATCATAGAATGACAAGCAATAAGTCGATAGAAATTTTCATGTCCGAAAAATGTCCGTACCCAGGCACTTCCCAGGTATCTTTTTCCTAAGATCTACCATGTCTTAGTAGGGAGCTCTTGTCAAGTCCCTCAGGGTAGTTCTGTAGTAGAGCCATCGCTTGTCTAGCATGATTAGTGATGGACCACACATGATCAATGACAGGATAGAGCTGTGACAGTGTGGCCATCTTTCTAGGTGGACCGGGTTCTCATGTTGCTGCAGTAGCCGCAGCTAAACACAACGGAGCTTTAAATTTACTACTGGCATAAATGACGAAAGCCACCAATACATTTTCCCCAGCCAAAGAGAATTTCCTCTTGTGTCACAACATGGGCCGCCAGTGAGAGCTAATTAAGAAATCCACACGCAATCCGATGCCAAAACCATCGGAGCCAGACATGCGCGTTCTAAAGATCAGAGAAGTGCTTCTCAAAACGAGTCTAGGTAAGACCGCCATTTATGCATTGATAAAAACATCAAACTTCCCCAAACCCATCAGCCTGGGAGTTAGATCGGTCGGTTGGATTGAAGCCGAAATTGATGCTTGGATCCTTGAAAAGATCGGCCTAAGAGATCGACCTTCTAAGTGATATTTTCGAAGAGTGAATTTGGATTAAAATCAATCCAAATTCAAGTACCTCAGGAAGGCAGACGAAGTATCACCGCGCTTAAATCTGCTTTACCCGTGTAGGTTTAAGTTCTATTAAATTTATGTAGAGCGATGCTAGCCATTCCACAACGATGTTGTTGAAAGCATAGAGCTGATCTTTTACATCAGATAGCAAGAACTGGTTGCTATACATGGGTTGGCATTGATCTAATCAATGCACAAGGAAAGCCTTAGAAGTTATGGCACTTTTTAACCATAAAAGTGCATAGCTCTTCTCATCAACCAACTGTGTGTCTTAACCAAGCCATGACACACAGCATGAAGCGCAATCCATCCAACACCAATCAACACATTTACAGTGAACCTTACTTCCTAGGCTCACCCGTCATCTACCATAGAGGAGATCTAATCGAGAATTACCTTCTACGCATACATGAATGCCTAACTCAGGCATTAGCACTACATGCTCGCATCTGTGTGATGCGATTTGATCTGTATGTACCCGAGCACTTCTTTCAAGGTGCTCTGCAAGACAATAGCCTAATCTCTAAATTCTTTAGCTCGTTGCAAGCAAAAATTGATCATGCTCAGGCACAAAGTAGAAAGGCTGGTCATCGAGTACATGATGCTGATCTTCGAAAAATATGGACTAGAGAGATCAGTGAGAATGGCCGTGTGCATTTCCATGTTGCAATAATTGTCAACCATGACGCCTTTGCCTTCATTGGCAGATTCGACTTGGATAGCAACAACATGTATGCACGTATCCATGAAGCATGGGCATCTGCTCTTTCGATGTATCCCATTGACATCAAAGGCTATGTGCATATTCCCGATCAACCCACTTACCTAGTCATACGAGGTGAAGAAGCATCGTTCAACGACGCCTTCTATCGGATGAGCTACTTCGCCAAGCTCAAAACCAAACAGTATCAAAAGGGCTTTCACACCTTCGGCTGTAGCCGACCTAGACGTAGAGAGCAGGATCAGTTGGGTCAGCTGCTCTAGACCAGAAATGAGCTGCATCATTGCGGGGAAGTGCACTGAGAGTTTTAGAACTTAGGCTTCTCCGCACTTTCACATCTCAGACGCCACCTTTGACAAGGAAAGTGGGTCGCTCAGGCAAAGTGATGAGAACTAGCATCGCCCTGCTCTTCGGATTGCCACCAATGACGATGACTGTTATGCAGCGGTTGCTGCCGCTCGCAGGCGAGGCTCCAGCGGAGGCCATCAGGCTGGCAGCAGACAGCTGGCCTGGCAACTCTGCGCCATATATGTTTCTACGTGTGTATAAAATGTAAAAAGCAGGGGTGCAAGTATCCCCAAGTGTCACGATCTACTTGAGGAGACAATGTTGAGTACAAAGCTTTCAACGTTCGCGACAGGCGCTTGTTTAACCGCAGTGTCTATGGCGTTTAGTCATGCGGCTGTTGCTGCTTGGGTATCAAGCGCCCCCATGTTGACCGAGCGTGCGCAGCATGCAGGTGCGTTGCTCGATGATGGCTCCTTTGCGGTGTTCGGAGGAGTTAACCGCACCGGATTCGTTGCAACAGCAGAGCGGCTGACAGGCAATACGTGGAGCGCAATCGGCTCCATTGGCATTACTGGCAACGTAATGGAGGCAGTGACACTGGGTACTGGCCAAGTGCTTGTGCGCGCAGACGGTAGCCGTCAGGCTCGTCTGTACGACCCAGAGTCCAATTCCTGGTCAGATGCGGGAGTTCAGAGTGTTACGCGCAGTATCCCCTCCATGACATTGCTGGCCGATGGCAGACTTCTGTTGGTTGGTGGAAGCAACGAAAAATCGGCGGAGTTGTATGACCCGCAGACACGCACATGGACACCGACTGGGAGCATGGATGTAGCACGACGTGCTCACGCTGCAGTGCTGATGCAGGATGGCCACGTATTAGTGGCATCGGGTTTCAACAGTAGTGGAGAAGTCCCGAGTGCAGAAATCTACGACCCTGTTGCTGGCACGTGGTCACCGGCCGCGCCGCCACTGGTGCCGCGCCACTATGCAAGCATGAATCTTCTGCCTGACGGGCGCCTGCTACTGGCAGGGGGATTCACGGCCGCTGGGGTTACCAACCATGCAGAACTCTATGACCCAGTCGCCAACACATGGACAGCCACTGGTGCGTTAAATCATCCGCGCAATGGCATGATGGGTTCCATATCGAATCATTCAACCGTGCTGCCATCCCGCAAGGTATTGATTGCTGGCGGCTCAGACGGGGCACGCAATGCCCAGGCAGTGGCGGAAGTTTATGACCCTGCAACTGGCACTTGGTCCAACTCAGATGCAGTCACTCAAGCGCGGGAAAATGGAACAGCGAATCTTTTGCCAAATGGCGAGGTGCTGATTACGGGTGGTTACAGCTCGAATCCCAGCTTGACTTTTTTTGCGAACTCAGATCGCTATCAGCCCCCTGTGCCAGTCAGTACTCCAGCCGTGCTGGATCCCCTGCCGCTTTTGCAACGGCGAGGGGGCGTACTGACTCTGACAGGTACCGGGTTCAAGGGCACTGGAGGTACGGACATACCGAGACTGGAGCTACAACGTGTAGAGAATGGATTCATCTACCAGATAGGTTTCACTTCTCATTCAACGACACAGTTCGTGTCTACGCCGTTGCCCGATCTGCCTGCAGGGCTGTATATGGCGCGCCTGATTGTGGCTGACGAACCCTCTACGGTCGCCCAGTTGGTTCGATTCACCGATCCAGCGGGTGCACCAACAGGCACTGCGGGTGAACTGCAGATCGCCGTAAGCTGGACTGCGCCTGCCGATGACCGAGGCAATCCTCCGGTCGGCTATGAAGTGACTTCCAATCCAGCGAGTGCAGGCTGTACCGCAGTTGCGCCATCGACACAATGCACCGTGAACGGATTGACCCCTGGTACGGACTACACGTTCACCGTGCGTGCCAAGCACGCCAATGGCCTGGGGCCGGAGTCCACATCTTCTCCACCTGTGACGCCCCTAGCGGCACCTGGCCCTCAAACCATCAACTTTGCGCCACCAGCGCCGCATCCATTTGGAACGACCTATCAGCCGCAAGCTACAGCCACTTCAGGATTGAACGTGGGCTTTGTGGTCGATTCCGGGCCTTGTGTAGCCGAGCAGCCGTCAGGCCCCATCACATTCACTGGTGTGGGAGACTGCACGATTCGCGCAACGCAACCAGGTAACACTACTTACCAAGCAGCGCCCGACGTGACGCATGTCTTGGTCGTGGAAAAAGGGATGCAGACGCTTCGCTTCACCCCGCCTCCGCCTTCGATTGCTCAAGTGGGGGGGCGCTACACGCCCGTTGTGGAGGGTGGCGCATCAGGAAACCCGGTGATTGTTACGGCAAGCGGTGTGGCCCAGCAGCAGCGCCTGCTGCAGAAGGCCGTAGTCGACGTGTGCACGCTTGACGCTGGCACGGTGACCTTTGGTGCAGAAGGCACATGCACGATTACCGCCACACAAAACGGCAACGCCAACTATGCAGCCGCACAAGCTCAGTCTTACAACATCACGGTAACGCCCGCTGCGGGTGTGACACAGCCAACACCGGTCCCGTCGCTGAGCCAGTTAGCACTGATGCTGCTTTCCGCTGCAATGGCGGGACTGGCCGCCATTGGCTTTCGTCGCAAACAGCTAAATTGATGGCTATGTCCCCGTTGAGTGTGGAAAAACGCCAATAGCCGCGAGCTGCAATGCCTGCGAGATCCTCAGACGCTGTGTATCCACTGGGGCCATTCACCCGAACAAATAGCGGGATGGCTCAAGCGAACCTATCCGGGGCAAAAGGAGTTGCAGGTGTCTCATGAAGCCATCTACCGCACGCTATTCGT
>NZ_SOAL01000028.1 GCF_004364775.1 Comamonas sp. JUb58 | reverse complement strand
CTGCTGAAAGTTTCAGCAGGTCAGTGGAACACCCTGGTCAATTTTGCATCGGCACTTTGTGGTTTACCTGATCAGATTTGCATCGGCACTAACACTGATGGCCCTCAGGCAGCGGAATTGGCAGCCTCAGCGGCAACGGTAGCTCCACCGCAACCGCAGCCGCATATTGATGCTCTCGACACCATGCTGGAACCGGCCAGCCCCACCCAGCAGAAGGCCCAGATCACACCCAACACGCTAGAGGCTGCGCAGGACGAAAGGGAAGCGGTCCGAAACCTGCCGACGCCCGGCGCAGGTCGTCGCTTGCTTCTTCCGCTGATCGCCGGCGTTAGCTTGCTGCTGCTAATTGGCGCAGCATTGTCCTGGTGGATCAGCCCTGCGCCATCTCCATCTGCGCAAGTCGCCAACACCAGCTTGGAATCGGTCCGTCCCGTTGAGATCAGCGAGAGCCCAGCCGATGCAAGGCAAGCCACTCTAGAGCAAGAAGATGGGCGCCTGGATGCGCAACACATCTGGGCCGAGCCGTCGCTCAGCGAATTGGCTCCCGTGTCCTTAGACAGCGCCACGTCGTCCGATCCCAGCAGCAGCGTCGCTGATGCAACACCCAGATTGCCACCTGCCAATGCCCAGGTACCAAGCGCTGTTCCAGATAGCGCTTTGGCCACCGAGCCCATAGCCCCCACGCCAGCAAGAGCTGCGCCTCCTGCAGTGGTGCCTGCCATCGAAGAGGTGAGTGCCGCCGATCAGAAAAATCCGGGCGCATATCTACGTTTTGCTGTCCAGCCTTGGGGCCGCATCGTGATCGATGGTCAGGAAAAAGGCATTTCTCCGCCGCTCACGCGAATCTGGCTGCCCGAAGGCATGCACCAAATAGTCATAGAGAACGGAGACCTTCCCAAGCACACGACGTCCATCCACATCACTAACAAACAAGACGCCGTGCTGTCCCACAAATTTTGAGTCTGAAACCCTAAAAGAAAGAAGCCCAAATGACGATGCATGAACATTTCAAGAAGCGGTCTTTGATAGCAGCCATGGCCATCGCCCTGATGGGATGCGCAAACACGCAACAGCACGCTGAAGTGGAGGTAGACGCAACACCGACCTCGCAAGAGGTGGAGGCGGCAGCGCCTCCACCACCAGAATCTCGCGCATCGCAGGTGTCCGACCAGGTTGACACAAGCAACCCAGGCCTGACCGCCGTCGAGCGGCGCTTTAGCCAGGGCCTGGCGATGTACAACGATGGCCGCTATGACAATGCCATCAAGGTGTTCAGAGAGCCCGTCTTCGCACGCGCCTGGCCGGAGCTGCGGGTGCGGTCGCTCAAGTACATGGCGTTCAGCTACTGTGTGACAGGCAAGGCGCCCCAGTGCCAGAAGAGTTTCGAGGACATCCTCAAGATCGATGCTTCGTTTGAGCTGTCCAGTGCAGAGCAGGGCCACCCGCTGTGGGACCCGGTGTTCCGGCAAGCCCAGGCCAAGGTAGGGGATTCAGTGCAAAAGTGATTGCCCTGGACGCCCGGAATATTCTTTTTTGCCAAGCAGCCCAAAAACGGGTTACAATAGATGCTTAGTCGGAGCGTAGCGCAGCCTGGTAGCGCATCTGCTTTGGGAGCAGAGGGTCGTGAGTTCGAATCCCACCGCTCCGACCATTATTTAAAAGCCTGTCGCATGTGAGTGCGACAGGCTTTTTCATATCCAGCGCTATAAAAACAGGTGGCTGGATTGCTGCTTGCCAACAACGCTAAGCAGCGGCCACGGTGCAGCTGTGGCACGATAGCGCAGCCCCCGTGTTTGATCTATGCCCACCCAGTTCCACCCCGTCACCTATGCCGATTCAGAGCCCCGCGCGCCGCGCGATCGCTGGGACCGTCTGGATGTGCTGCGGGGCCTGGCGATGGTCTGGATGACCGCTTTTCACTTCTGCTTTGATCTGAGCTACCTGCAGCTCTGGCGCCAGGATTTCTACCACAACCCCGTTTGGACCTGGCAGCGCACTGCCATTGTCAGCCTGTTCCTGCTGTGCGCTGGTTTGGCGCAAGCCGCCGCCCAAAGCAAGCAAACCAGCACTGCACGCTTTTGCCGGCGCTGGGCGCAGGTGGCGGGTTGCGCGCTACTGGTCAGCGCCGGCTCCTACCTGGTGTTTCCCAACAGCTATATCTACTTTGGCGTGCTGCATGGCGTGGCGGTGATGCTGCTGCTTTTGCGGCTGCTGCAGGGCTGTAATCACCGCGTGTTGTTTCCTATAGCGTTGCTTTGTTTGCTTGCGCCAAGCCTCTACCAATATTTTGCGAGCGGCTTTCCCGCCTCGTTGGTAAAACTACTCAACGCCAAGCCCTTCACTCCCCTGGGATTGGTAACGCGCAAGCCCGCCACCGAGGACTTTGTGCCCGTCCTGCCTTGGTTGGGCGTCATGCTGCTGGGTTTCCAGATCGGCCGCCAGCAGATCGCCAAAGCAGGAGCTTGGCTGCCAGCGTATTTGGCTCGGCCTGCGCAAAATACACTCAGTCGCGGCCTCGCTTGGTTGGGTCGCCACAGCCTGCCTTATTACATGCTGCACCAGCTGGTGCTGATGGGAGGGCTGATGCTATTGGTGTTGCTGCTGCCTACGGTGCTGGATTAAGGAATCCGTCCGGGCCTGCGCTCTCCAGACGCCTTGCGGGGGGCGGGAGAAAAATTCTTTCTGGATCAAGGGCTTGAATCCAGACCCCCAAACTTTCTAGCAGCAAAGACAACTCGATAAATTGACGCTTTTTTTGAGCGTAAGGCGAGGAATGTCGGTGCCGTGCCTCGAGTGCATATTTGCAGTCTATGGCACTTTACAAGCTGGATACAATGTGCTTTTAGACACATGGTGACACATGAAAATTTATTTGGTTACCGCTCTGGCGCTTGGGTTGAGCGCCTGTGGCGGAGGCGGCGGAGGTGGCTCGGAAAGTTTTCTGAGCTTTGACAAAGCGCAACTGGTGCTGCAAGGATTTTCTGACGATATTGCTGTACCCAAAGCCAAATTTATTGTCACGGCCAAGGAAGTGATCAAACAGCCAGCAAGTCTTCAAGTCCTGAGCACCGAACTTGGAATCTCCGAGATTTCCATCACTCAAATCAATGATCGCTCTTACGGCGTGGATGTTGTCTTCGACAATAATCTTTCGCCGGGCACCCATAATGGCTTTCTGGATGTCAAGGTCTGCAAGGACAACGCTGCATCTTGCGCTCAATTTTACGGAGATGGCCCATCTAGGCTGCCATACTCCCTCAAAGTCTCTGGACCCTGGGATGGAAGGCCACTGAAGCAATTCGCCGACATCAATTGGTCTGGATCGTTTGGTGATTTCACAAATTCCTCGTACATAGATGCCTCACTGGATACAGCAAATATCACTAAGCGCTGGGAGTTCAAGATGCGAGAAGGGGAGCAAGAGCACCAGCTACGTGCTTTTGGTGGAAAAATTTTTGTGCTATCAACGTTAAATAATCAATTCCTACCCTTGACCACACGCTCATTAAAGGCGTTTGACGAGCGCGATGGCCGTATGCTATGGATGTCGGAAGACAACTATTCAATGAAATTCTCCATTGACCATGGAGAAATTACCATAACGGATGATGGCCAAGAGATCGCATACAAAGTCGATCCTGAAACGGGCTATAGCAACGTCGTCCAACTGGGTTCATTCGTTGAAAAGCCAGGCCGTGTAGAGAGCATCGAGTCCTATGCGAATGGCTATCTGGCGGCACACCGACCCGCCAAGCCTGATTACTGGAGCACCAGTGTAGATTCTAGAAATTCGATCATCTACAAGACTCAAAATGGCGGGGGCTGGAACAGCGCCGGTTACTACACGGTGATTGCAGAAAGATCGAATTCACCAAGCACATTCCTGAAGACAGAATCCACGATTTATGCGCCAGTCATCGGCAAGAATAATGAATACGGTATCGTCGCGCTGTCTGCCAAAGATGGCTCTGAAAAGTTTTTTGCACGCGTGCAAGACTTTTATGTAGACGCGCCATTGTTCCTGGCGGGTAACAACATTTGCAGCACCAGTGAGCTGCTGACGGTTTCATGCTTTGATAAGGGAACAGGCCAGGCAAAGTGGTCACTTCCAGAATCCGGGGTGATGTTCTCTGCTTCTGCTCAGACCCTGCTTGTCACTGATGGAGAGTTTGCCAACTGGCGAAACGCCAATACTGGCGAACTGGAATACAGCTGGGGCACCGTACGCGATTACCCGGTCAAATATAACGACCGTCACTCGCTGATGTTCAAGGACGTCGCTATTTTCGGCTCGCCTGATCGGTTGGTGGCTATCAAGAAAGGGAGCAAGGATCCCCTTTGGGCCTATAACGCGCCGAACAGCCACCTTGCGGTCTCTCAGAATGGCGTTCTGTTTGCCATCAGTGCAGGGCGCTTGATTGCCTTCAATCTTCAGTAAGATTCAAATGCCCTTCGATACATGGAAGGGCTTGAATGGCCAGTTTGGGGCTGACGCACCGAGGTTCGTGCTCAGCCCGCTTGCTAAATAAATGCCCTGAAAGTGGCCGCCCCCCATGGGGCGCTTTCAGTGCATCCTCATTCCCCCTGCGGATCATCCAGCAACCGCGCAGCCTTGTTCGCCAGCGGCGCCTCGGCGCGGAAGTAGCCCAGCACCGTTGCCGCACTTTGGTGACCGGTCATCGCCATCGTGTCGGCCAAGGCCATGTTCTGGCGGCCGGCCTCGGTCACAAAGCCCGAGCGCAGCGAGTGCGCAGAAAAATCCCCCTCGACCCCCGCCAACGCGCAGCGCTCCTTGACGATGTTGTTGACCGACAGCGCGCTCAAAGCGGCATCGCCCACCTGGCCGTTCTTGAACACGCGCCGAAATATGGCGCCCTCGCGAATGCCCGAGGCTTCCAGCCACTGGGCCAGCGCCGCACCGGCCACGCCCACCACGGGCTTGAAGTTCTCCGGCCGGGCTGAACCGCTCTGGTTGGTTTTGGACAGGCGCAGGTCATAGAGGTACTGGCCGGGGCCCATGGTTTGCAGCCATTCCATGCGCGCATCTGCCACCTCGGATCTCCGCCGCCCGCCGCTGGCCCAGGCAAACAGCAGCAAGGCGCGGTCGCGCCGGCCTTTCAAGCTGTCATCGCAGGTGGCCAGCAGCTGCTCCAGCAAGGGGCGGGTGAGGGCGGCCTTTTTTTGCTCCAGCATGCCCCGGCGCGCATAGGCCTTGCGCAAGTGCGACAGCGCCTCGCGCACCTCAGTGCTGTGACAGGGGTTGGGCAGGGCCTGGTGGCTGTGCGCTTTGGAGAGCACCGCAATCCGGTGCACCAGGGTGGAATGCGCCAGTGACCCCAGCTTTCCCTTGAAGCCTTGCCGCACCAGCTGCGCATCCAGCGCGGGCGGCAGGCCCGACTGCGCGCCCTGTGCGGTCAGGTGCTCGCCATGGTCCGCCACAAACTGCAGCACCACATTGGCCGGCAAGGGCAGGGCGATGGCTTGGCCATAGCGCAACCAGTACCAGGCGGCCCAGTAGCGAAGCGCGCTTTGGTAGCTGCTGGTGGTGTTTTCAGAAGCCGCCTCCAGCCGCAGTGCGCGCAGAGCATCCTCGGCCGACGCGGACAACAGCTCTGGCTGCAATGGCGCGGCTCCGGGTGGCGCGGCAGGCAGCAAATCCGTATCTAGAGGCGCAGAAAGTGGAATGTAAGACTTCATATTGATTAAATATTACATGCTATGTATGATACATTACATAAAACAAGCAGATTACTTGCGATAACAATCTCTTATCGATAGTAATCGGAAAAGGGTTCAAAAAATGGAAATTTCGCGTGCCACGCGCAGCGTGCAAAAAGAAGATGTCTGGCTGGCGGCCGATGCGCTGCTACTGGAGGGCAAAAGGCCCACGATTGAGCGGGTGCGCCAGAAGATCGGCCGGGGCTCGCCCAATACGGTGAGCCCCATGCTGGAGGCCTGGTTTGCCACCTTGGGCCCACGTTTGGGTGCGGGAGTAGGGGGCAACGCCCTGGCTGGCGACGCCAATAGCGCTGCTGGCAACGGCTTGCCGCCCTTGCTGGTACAGGCGCTGCAGCAAGTTTGGGAGCAGGTGCAAGCGCAGGCAGCGCAAGCGGCGGATGCGCTGCTGGAGCCCGTGCGCGAGGATTTGCAGACGCAGCAGCAGGCTTTGGAAGACGCCCAGCAAGCGCTGGAACAAGAGCGCGCCCTGATGGCCCAGCAGCGCGCCACTACCGAGCAGGCGCTGGCGGTGGCCCATGCCCAGATCAAGATGCAAAGCGGGCGCCTGGCTGACTTGGAGCAGGCTGGACGGCAAAAAGACCAGTTCGCCGCCACCCAGCAGCAGCGCCTGCAGGCGCTAGAGCAGGAGCTGTTTGCCAACCGCAAGGCCCGTGATGAGGCCGACCTGGCCCATGCCGAGCAGCTGCGCGAGTTGCAGCACAGCGCCCAGCTGCAGCAGCACCGGGTGTTGCAAGACCTGGACCGTGCGCGCCAGGACACCAAGCAGGCCATGGCCGCCCAGCGTGCCGAGCAGGAAAAGCTGGCCAAGCTGGAAGCCCAATGGCAGCAGGACAAGCAAGCGCTGCAGGACCAACGCGAGCAGCAAACCGTGCAGCTGCAGCAGGCACAAACCGAGGCGCAGCAGCTGCTACACCGCCTGCAGACTGCAGAAGCGGCGCATGCGCAAGCTCTGGCGCTGCAAGCCCACCGCCATGAGAGCGAGTTAGCCCAGTGCAAGCTGGAATGGGCGCAAAGCGCGGGCAGGGGAGGGGATGCTGTCGCGGCTGCCGACACGGCGGCAGGCAGCAGCCGCCGACCTATGCGCAGCACGCAACCGGCGGCGCGGCCTTTGCGCAAGCTGCCCGGCTCGCGCCTGCGGGGCAAGAACTAAGGGGTCTGCGCTGCGCGGACGGACGCGGTCTTGATCAGACGGTGCTGACTAGCGGCGATGTATCCACCGCATCAGCGCCCGGCACGGCATCACCCCGCGCCAAGGCATCGGCAATGGTGTTCTTGTGGCGTGGCACCCAGCGCACCTCCAGCTGCACAAAACCGGCACGCAGCGCGCGGGCCTGTTCATACAGTGCAGCCAGGCGGGCAATCGGTTTGGCGGCGGGTTCTGCCATTTGCGCGGCCAGAATGCTGCTGTCGGTGTGCAGCAGCACCTCGCGTGCTCCCATGCCTTGCAGCCAGGTAAGGGCGTGGATGGCCGCCACCGCCTCGGCCTCGTTGTTGCAGCCGGTATGGGCCAGCGCCTGGCTGAACTGATGGCTGGCCCCATCGGGTGCATAGGCGATGCCGCCAATGCGCATGCGTCCGGGGTTGGGCAGGGCGCTGCCGTCAATATAGGCGATCCAGGTGGCTGATGACATGCGGGCAGCATAAAGGCTGGCCAATACCTACGGCAGCGAACAGGAATGGTTATATCTTGAGCCTCTGAGCCATGTATCAACGCAATCTAACGATAGTTTTTGTAGTTAATTTAAAACAAATAGATAGCCATTGCTGGAGACGCCAACCTCTGTCATCCAAAGTTCGCCAAGCTGCCATGCAGCTGTCATAAACGACTCAGATACTCCATCGATCCTATTAACCCAGGCGAGAGAGTACGCAATGAAGAACTGGAAAAAGCTGGTAGCCGCGGCTGCCGCCATGGCCGCCACCGGCCTGGTGTATGCCCAAAAAACCGAACTGACGGTCTACACCGCCCTCGAAATGGACCAGCTCAAGGCTTACGAGACGGCCTTCAACAAGAACCACCCCAACATTGCGCTGAAGTGGGTGCGTGACTCCACCGGTGTCATCACCGCCAAGCTGCTGGCAGAAAAAGCCAACCCCAAGGCCGACGTGATCATGGGCGTGGCTGCATCGAGCCTGGCGATCTTCGACAAGAACGACATGCTGCAAGCCTATGCGCCCAAGGGCCTGGAGGCGATCACCGCCAAGTACCGCGACAGCAAGAACCCACCCCACTGGGTTGGTATGGACGTGTTTGGCGCCACCATCTGCTTCAACACGGTGGAAGCCAAGAAGCGCAACATCCCCATGCCCACCAGCTGGCAAGACCTGACCAAGCCCGAGTTCAAGGGCCAGGTGGTCATGCCCAACCCTGCATCCAGCGGCACTGGTTACTTTGACGTAGCCGCCTGGCTGCAGCTGTTTGGCGACGACAACGGCAATGGCGGTGGCTGGAAGTACATGGATGCCCTGCACGAGAACATTGCCCAGTACACCCACTCGGGCTCCAAGCCTTGCAACATGGCCGCCCAAGGCGAATACGTTGCCGGCATCTCCTTCGAATACCGCGCACACGCCAACAAGGCCAAGGGCGCACCGATCGAGCTGGTGTTCCCCAAGGAAGGCCTGGGCTGGGATCTGGAAGGCATCAGCATCTACAAGGGCACCAAGCACGCCGACGCCGCGCAAAAGCTGGTGGACTGGGCCGTGAGCAAGGAAGCCATGGAGCTGTACGGCAAGAACTTCGCCGTGACCGCCATGCCTGGCGTGGCTCCCAAGCTGGCCAACATCCCTGCCGACTATGAATCGCGCCTGATTCCTCTGGACTTCTCCAAGATGGCTGACAGCCGCGAGCGCGTGCTGGCTGAATGGACCAAGCGTTACGACGCCAAGAGCGAGGCCAAGAAGTGAGTGACAGGGAGACAGCGCGTTTGCCAGTAACGCAGGGCCAGGCGGCACAGGCCGCACAGACCGCATCCCTGCGCGATACCTCGTATGCATTCGAGTCCGCCGAGCCGGGCTTGCGCAAGGGCGACGAAGAGGGCGGCCCGCCCTTTTTGGAGATCCGCCATCTGCACAAGTCCTACGGCAGCTTTACCGCCTTGCAGTCGATCAACCTGCAGATTCGCCGTGGCGAGCTGGTGTGTTTTCTGGGGCCTTCGGGCTGCGGCAAGACCACCTTGCTGCGCGCGATAGCCGGGCTGGAAGCCCAGACCAGCGGTGAGATCTGGCAGGACGGCAAGAACATCTCGGCCTTGCCCGCTTCGCAGCGGGACTATGGGATCGTCTTCCAGTCGTATGCGCTGTTTCCCAATCTGACGGTGGCTGACAACGTGGCCTATGGCCTTGTCAGCCAGCGCCAACCCAAGGCCCTGGTGGCCCAAAAGGTGCAAAGCCTGCTGGACACCGTGGGCCTGTCGGTCAGTGGCGGCAAGTACCCGGCCCAGTTGTCGGGCGGCCAACAGCAACGCGTGGCGCTGGCCCGTGCGCTGGCCATGTCGCCCGGGCTGCTGCTGCTCGATGAGCCGCTGTCTGCCCTGGATGCCACCGTGCGCGTGCACCTGCGCAACGAGATCCGTGCGCTGCAGCAGCGTTTGTATGTCACCACCATCATGGTCACGCATGACCAGGAAGAGGCGATGGCCATGGCCGATCGCGTGGTGGTGATGAACCATGGCGTGGTCGAGCAGGTGGGTACCCCCCGCGACATCTACCAACGCCCAGCCACCCCGTTCGTGGCGGAATTCATCGGCAAGGCCAACAAGCTGCAGGCCCTGGCCGCCGGCAATGGCGGCATCACGCTGGCGGGCCACAAGCTGTACTGCCCGCAGGCGCCGCGCCTGAGCCCTGGCCAAAGCCTGCATGTCTACATGCGGCCAGAAGACTGCAGCGTGCATGACTGCACCGCCATGCCACCCATTGGCAGCGCGCCTGCGCCCAATGGTTCGCCGGTGCTGACCGGTGTGGTGGAGCAGCTGGAGTTTCTGGGAGCCGTCTGCATTGTCCATGTGGATGTACAGCGCCTGCCCGAGCGCCATGTGCAACTGCAGCTGAGCCCTGCGCAGTGCCTGCAGCTCGATATCCAGCCGGGCCGCTGGTTGCAGTTCTCCATCCATGCGCAACAGTTGAAGATTTTTGCCCAGGCCGCCTGAGCCCGACCACTGCCCTGGCAAGCGCCGGGGCCGGGGCCGCTCACGGCCATGCCCCAGGCCATGGGGCTTTACGACCACACTATGACCTCATCCGTTTCAGCGCCTGCAGCGCTCCCCCGCCACACCGGCCTGCGCGCAGCGCCCAGTGACCGCATCGCGCAACTGGCGCTGGTTGTCATCACGGCGCTGCTGTTGATCGGGCTGCTGGCACCGCTGGCTGCCTTGCTGGGCCAGGCCTTTGCGCCCACCTCGGGCGAAGAGGGCTCGGCCTTCATGCGCTTTGTCCGCTATTTCCAGTCACCCGCGCTGCTGGGCAGCCTCTGGAACAGCCTCTGGGTTTCGCTGATGGTGACCGTTGTGGTCATCCCGCTGGCCTTTGGCTTTGCCTATGCCATCACGCGCTCGGGCATCCGCTCCAAGGGCTTGCTGCGCAGCATCAGCCTGCTGCCTTTACTGGCACCCTCGCTGCTGTCCGCCATCTCGCTGATCTACTGGTTTGGCAACCAGGGCGTGCTCAAGTCCGTGCTCAATGGACTGGGTTTTGACACCATCTACGGCGCGCCCGGCATTGTGCTGGCCCAGTGCTTTGCCACCTTCCCGCATGCGCTGATGATCCTGATCACCGCACTTGCACTGGGCGACCAGCGCCTGTACGAGGCTGCCACTGCGCTGGGCGCGAGCCGCACGCGCCAGTTCTTCACCGTGACCTTGCCGGCCGCGCGCTATGGCGTGGTTTCGGCGGCCCTGGTGGTGTTCACCTTGGTGATCACCGATTTCGGCATCCCCAAGGTGATCGGCGGCAATTTCAACATGCTCGCCACTGATGTGTTCAAGCTGGTGATCGGCCAGCAGGATTTCCAGCGCGGTGCCGTCGTCGCCTTGCTGTTGTTGCTGCCCGCGGTCATCACCTATGCGATTGACCGCCATGTGCAGAAAAAGCAGACCGCCGTGCTGACCGCACGCGCCGTGGTGCTGCAGCCCAGCCGCCATGCGGCGACCGACCGCTTTTGCAGCCTGCTGTGCTGGGCGCTGGCCGCGCTGATGCTGGCCATGTTTGGCATGGCTATCTTTGCCTCGCTGGTGCAGTTCTGGCCTTACCAGTTAGGCCTGACCCTGAGCCACTACACCAGCGGCCTGGTCGATGCCGGCGTCGATACCGCCGTCTTCAATAGCCTGACCATGGCCGCCAGCGCCGCGGTGGCAGGGCCCATCGTGGTCTTCATGGGCGCCTATTTGTTGGAAAAAACCAAGGGCATGCCTGCGCTGCGCCCTGTGCTGCGCATGCTGGCCATGCTGCCGATGGCCGTGCCCGGCCTGGTGCTGGGCCTGGGCTATATCTTCTTTTTCAACGCCCCGGGCAACCCGCTGAACTTTCTGTACCAAACCATGCCGCTGATGGTGCTGTGCACGGTGATGCACTACTACACCACCGGCCATATGACCCTGGTGACGGCGCTCAAGTCGATCGATGGCGAGTTTGAATCGGTCAGCGCCTCGCTCAAGGTGCCGTTCTACCGCACCTTGTGGAAGGTGACCCTGCCCATGTGCCTGCCAGCCTTGCTGGAGGTGTCGCGCTACTTCTTTGTGGCGGCGATGACCACGATCTCGGCCGTGGTCTTCCTCTACTCGCCAGAAACCCGCCTGGGCGCGGTTGCGATCCTGAACCTGGACGAGGCCGGCGACATGGCCGCCGCCGCCGCGATGGCCGTGATGATTGCCGCGATCAGCTGCGTGGTGACCGTGCTCTACCAGGCGCTGGGCTGGTGGTTGAACAAGCGCACGCAGGCTTGGCGGCAGCGTTGATCGAAGGTGGATATAGGACAAGGAAAGACAGGAATGACGGTAGGAAGCACAAGTTTTGATGTGATCGTGGTGGGCGCAGGCATTGTCGGCTTGGCCCATGCCTATGAAGCGGCACACCGGGGCCTGAAGGTCTGCGTGCTGGACCGCGATGCCGCCTGCGTGAGCGCCTCGATCCGCAATTTCGGCTTTGTGACGGTGACTGGGCAAGGGGCAGGGGACACCTGGCGCCGCGCCCGCCATGCGCGCGACGTCTGGGCCGAGCTTGCGCCCAGGGCCGGAATTGCGGTGCAGCACCAGGGCCTGAACCTGGTGGCAACGCGCGACAAGGCGCTGGATGTGCTGCAGGCCTTTATGCAAACCGACATGGCCCAGAGCGTGAACTGCGCCCTGTGGACGGCCGAAGAAGCCGCCCGCCATGCGCCCGAGCTGCGGCTGGACCAGGCCAAGGCGGTCTTGCACAGCCCCATTGACCTGCGGGTCGAATCACGCGATGCGATTGCCCAGCTGACCCGCTGGCTGGCCGAGCAGATGCAGGTGACGTTCCGCTTTGGCGAAGCGGTGCTGGAAGTGGCCACGCCCAAGGTCGTGACGGCCAAGGGCCAGCTGCATGCCGAGCGGG
This sequence comes from Comamonas sp. JUb58, assembly GCF_004364775.1. Lineage (GTDB taxonomy): Bacteria > Pseudomonadota > Gammaproteobacteria > Burkholderiales > Burkholderiaceae_C > Comamonas. Next base: position 40,529 of record NZ_SOAL01000028.1, on the reverse strand, counting down.
TGGTGGTCTGCACCAATGCCGATATCCATGGCCTTTACAGCGCGCTGTTTGCCAAGCACCAGGTGCAGCTGTGCCAGCTGCAGATGCTGCGCGTGCAGCCCGCTGGCGATCTGCGCCTGAACGCATCGGTGATGGGCGATCTGAGCCTGGTGCGCTACCACGGCTACAGCAAGCTGCCTGAGGCGCAAGCCTTGCTGGAACAGCTGCAGCAGGAAGAGGGCGAGAGCCTGGCCCAAGGCATCCATCTGATCGTCGTGCAGAGCGCCGACGGCAGCCTGGTGGTGGGCGATTCGCACCACTACGGCGCCTCCGTCAAGCCCTTTGCGCAAGACGATGTTGATGCGCTGATGCTGCGCCACATGCGCGAGGCCTTGAACATTGGCGATTACCGCGTGACCGAGCGTTGGGTGGGCATCTACCCTTCGGCCCCGCAGACGGACTGCTTTATCGAGGCACCGGACGCCGCCACCCGCGTGGCCATCGTCACCAGCGGCACGGGGGCCAGCACCGGTTTTGGCGTGGCCTATGACACCTTTGCCGATTGGTAAAGGCAGGCACCACCCGCTGAACGACCCATCTTCTATATATAGACATACCCCAAATGGCCTTGAACGGGCTAGCGGGCAGAGGACACCATGACGAACTTTCACAACCCCCAACGCGTACAAGCCGTTGTTTTTGACTGGGCCGGCACGATTGTCGACTTTGGCTCACGCGCCCCCATGGGCGCCTTTGTGCAGCTGTTCAAGGATTTCGGCATCGAGATCAGCATCGCCCAGGCCCGGGGCCCAATGGGTTCGGCCAAATGGGACCATATTGCAGCGCTCTGCCAACTGCCCGAGGTGGCGGCCCAGTGGGAGAGCCGCTATGGCAAGCCGGTCGCCAACAGCGATATCGACCATCTCTACGAAGTGTTCACGCCGATGAACGCCCGCGTGGTGGGTGACTTTGCCGACTTCATCCCCGGTGCGCTGGAAGTGGTCAACCGCCTGCGCCTCGATGGCATCAAGATCGGCAGCACCACCGGCTACAACCGCCCAATCATGGATGTGCTCGAACCCATCGCGGCCCGCGCCGGTTATGCGCCGGACAACATCGTCTGCGCCGGCGACCTTGCCGCTGGCCGCCCCAGCCCCTTGATGATGTACCGCTGCTTTGCCGACCTAGGCATCTGGCCAGCCTCGACGGTGGTCAAGGTGGACGACACCGGCGTCGGTATTGCCGAAGGCCTGAACGCCGGTTGCTGGACGGTCGGCGTGGCAGTCAGCGGCAACGCCAATGGCCTGTCCTTGCCCGAATGGCAAGCACTGAGCTCAGACGAGCAAGCAGAGATCCGCAGCGTCGCCAGCCAGCAACTGCGCGATGCCGGTGCGCATTTTGTCATCGACAGCGTGGCCGACCTGCTGCCGGTGATCGAGCAGATCAACCAGCACCTGCAGCGCCAGGAGTTGCCAGCCCAAGCGGCCGCCTGATGCGATAGGTTGAGACGCAGCGCGAGCAGGGCGCAACCAGCAAAAAAGCCGCTGCGGGCAACAACCCGCAGCGGCTTTGGCGATGGAGAAGACCCTGTCTTACTTGGCCTTGTAGGTATCGCCCAGCACCACCCCTTCACGGCGAGGATCGGCGCCACCGCTCAGGCGGGCCTCACCCGCTGCATTGGCGGTGCGGATAACGGTGCCCACACCGCTGGATTGCGCATTGACCGACACGGTGTGGCCCATGGCGCGCAGTGCCAGCACCAGCGGATCGTTGTCACCACTGTTGGTGGCATTGATGTTGGGGTGCTCACCGCCCAGGTTGGTGGTGCGGCTGTTGGAGGCGCCAAAGTTCACCAGGTTGGTGGCTTGCTGGGCATCCAGGCCCCAGTCCAGCGCGCCGACCAGGGTCTTGGTGACGAACTGGATGATGGTGGCACCACCGGGCGAGCCGGTCGCCATCTTGAAGGCGCCGGGTTGGCCGTCAGCCGTGGCGTCAAACACGAGGGTAGGCGCCATCGAGCTGCGTGGGCGCTTGCCGGCTTCCACCTTGTTGGCGATAGGCAGGCCATCGGCCGAGACCGGTGCTGCCGAGAAGTCGGTCAGCTGGTTGTTCAGCACAAAGCCCTGGGTCATGTGGTAGGAGCCCATGCCCGCTTCCACCGTCGTGGTCATGCTGACCACGTTGCCCTTGCCATCGACGATGGTCATGTGCGTGGTGCCGGCTTCGGCCACCTTGCCCACGCCCAGACGGGTGTTGCCAAACTGGCCAGCGGTCGCGGTGCCCATGCTCTGGGTGGTAGAGATCAGCGCGGCACGCGACTTCAGGTAGCTCTTGTCCAGCAAGGTGCTGTTGAGCGGGCCGGGCAGGGGGGTGAAGTCAGTGTCGGCCACATACATGTCGCGGTCGGCATAGGCCATGCGCTCGGCTTCGCTCACCAGGTGCACGCCCATGGCGGTCGGCTTGCCGCCTTCCAGATCCAGCGCGGTGGGCTTGTGGGGGGCCAGGTCAAAGTTCTCCAGCACACCCATGGCCTGCGCCACGGCAATACCGCCGGACGAGGGTGGTGGCATGCCGCAGATCACGTACTTGGCGCGGTAGGTGGTGCAGACTGCATCGCGCTTCTTGGCCTGGTAGCCAGCCAGGTCGGCCATCGTGGTCACGCCAGGGGTGATGGGCGCGCCCGTGGTCACGTTCTGGGTCACGGCGATCTTGTCGACAATGCCTTGTGCCACCGATCCGGTGTAGAACGCATCCGCGCCGCCGGTTGCCATCTTGGTCAAGGTAGCAGCGTAGGCCGGGTTCTTGAAGGTCTCACCCAGGCCCTTGGTCGAGCCATCGGCGTTGAAATAAATGGCCAGCGCATCGGCATCGGCCTGCAGCGCGGTCTTGGCACCGGCCAGCGCATCCGACATACGGCCGCTGATCTTGAAGCCATTGGTGGCCAGGTCGATACCCGGCTGGATCAGGTCCTTCCAGGGCTTGGCACCATGGTCCTTGTGGGCCAGGTCCAGCATACGCACAGCGCCGGGCGTGCCGATGGAGCGGCCGCTGGCACGGGCGCTGGGCAGCGGCGTGGTCTGCGTGCCGCTGTCGATATAGCGCAGGTAATCGGGGGTCGCTGCCGCAGGGGCGGTTTCGCGGCCGTCATAGGCCGTCACTTTTTTGGTCGCTGCATCGTAGTACAGCATGAAGGCACCACCACCAATACCGCTGGACTGGGGCTCCACCAGACCCAGCACCATCTGCACGGCCACTGCTGCATCGACGGCAGAACCGCCGGATTTCAGCACCTCGCAACCGGCCTTGGAAGCCAGAGGATTGGCCGTCACCACCATGTACTTGTTGCCTTCGACTGCTTTCTTGCCGGTGCGGTAGCCCGAAGCCAGCTCAGGGAACGAAGGATCGCCAGGCAGGCCAGAACCCACCACCACCGAACCATCCGACGTGCCGGCCTCGCAAGCCGTGCTCACCAGATCTTCCTTGTCGTTATGGCTGGAGCCGCCGCAGGCGGTCATCGTCAGCGCGACAATGGCGGCCAGCGCGGCCATGCTGTAGCGCGCAGGAACGGCACCCAGCGATTTTTCGTTTTTCATATAACTGTTCCTTGGATCAATTGACACGAAATTGTCTTAGTAAAACGAATCATCGAGAGGCTGTATAAGCCGTGGTTAACCCTCGGTTTGGCAACAAAGTGACTGCCTTGCCTAGTGGCAGGGCAGGTTTGAGGTTTTCTGCTGGGTGGTGGTGTGCTGGCTAGACAGAAATGCGACTTAACATAATATACATCGTATCAATTAGCTAAGTATTGGTGAGGAGGCACTGTAGCTGCAACCTGCACCATTGCCTGGACACACGCAAACTCTGTCTCTCAGCGCTCCGGCCGGATATCCGTACCTGACTTATCATCCTTGACCAACACCCAGCGATAACCTGCCGGCGCCACCGGTGGCTGCGCTGTTTGCATCAACCTGCGGCGGTCGCCCAGGTTGGAGGCATCGATGCCGTTCTTGATCGCTGCCTTCAACAGCTCATAACCGACCCACAACGAGATAACGGTAGCGATCAACGACCAGAAAAGCATCCAAGCGAGCTGTCGGTCTATCTCCATCTGCAATCTTGCCCAATCCATCGCTGTTCCTCCTGCCGCGCAGTGTAGCGGCGCGCTGGTCTGAAACCCTTCAGCGCATGCAAGGGCTGTAACAGGAACCTCAGCACCCGGCCCGGAATTGCTCATCCCGCGCGCGTTGCCGTTCTTCTCGGATCCATTCCAGCTTGCGTGCGGTACCGCCAGCCCTGGCGGCGGAATCCAGATATTCCACCCTTTGCTTGAATTCCTCGCAACGCGCCTCGTTGGATCGTCCGCTGCCAGACGCAGCCGAATGGTAATGATGACGCGCATGCCTGGCTCGCCGCGCATCGTCCGCCCGTTTTCGTTGGGCGATGGCCATTTGGGTCTTCCAGTCCACATTGCTGGGCACTCTGACGCTCTCGACCAAGTCCCATCGCTCTTGCGAACATGGCCGGTCTATCCACCACAGCTCGGTTTTGTCGGGTCGCTTGCAGAGGTAGATCAGCCGGGTCAGCGGTCCATCCGGATTGCTGACTGCGGGGGTGACATCAATGGTTTTGGCATTTTTGCAGGGCTCGGAGCTATAGCTATTGTCGCAGCGGTACACCTCTTGGGCACCGGCTGAGCCTGCCAGCAGCAAGCCCAGTGCAACTAGGAATCTCATACATTTCTTTACGTTTTCTCTACGTGCATCCTAGCGGCTTACCCTGCTCCTTTGCGTGAAAAAGGCCTGCACAACGGCAGGCCTTCGCTAAATAACGCTGTTAAAGGCTTAATCCCAGATCGGAGCCAGCCCTTCAGGATTCACCTCACGGCCATTGCGCTCCAGCTGGGCGATGCGGGCCATGTCCTCGGCATCCAGCACCAGTTGCTGGGCCAGCAGGTTGCTGGCCAGGTTCTCGCGCTTGGTGGAAGACGGGATGACGGCGTAGCCCAGTTGCAACGCCCATGCCAGGGCGACCTGGGCGACGGTGGCCTGGTGCTTGTTGGCGATCTCGGCCAGCACCGGGTCCTTCAGCACCTTGCCATAGGCCAGGGTCATGTACGAGGTCACGGCAATGCCCTGCTCCTGGAGAAAGGCCGTCAGTTGGTGGCTCTGCAGGTAGGGGCTGAGCTCGATCTGGTTGGTGACGATCTCCCCTGCTCCGACGGCGGCAATGGCCTGGCGGGTCAGGTCGATATTGAAGTTGGAAATACCGATCTGGCGGGTCAGGCCCTGGGCCTTGGCGTCGGCCAGCGCGGTCATGAACTCTTGCAGCGCCACGCCATTGCCCGGTGCAGGCCAGTGGATCAGGGTCAAGTCCACATAGTCGCTGCGCAGCTTTTTGAGGCTGTCCTTGAGGCTGGGAACCAGCTTGGCCTGGCTGTAGTTGTCGGTCCAGATCTTGGTGGTGACAAACAACTCTTCGCGTGCCACACCGCTGTCGGCAATGGCCTGGCCCACTTCGGCTTCGTTGCCGTAGATCTGCGCGGTATCGACCGCCCGGTAGCCCAGCTCCAGCGCATTGCGCACCGAATCGACCACCACCTGCCCTTGCAGACGGAAAGTACCAACGCCAAAACGAGGAATAGACATGAAAAACTCCTTGGGAAAAATACAGACAGAGAAGTGCGGCGGACCTGCAGCGCTTGGATCAGCAACCAGGTCTTGATCGCATTGGCAGCCAGTTTGCGCTTTTCATCCTTGCAGATAAAGCCCTGGATCAACAATATTCTTTTGAAGAAATATCAACTATCAAGCCCTGCCCTGCTCCGCGCGCGACTTCAACAGGCCAAAAAAGCAAAAAGCTCCTCGCGCAGCTTGTGGTCTGCACGAGGAGCCCTTGGCCCAAATAGCAATGTTTAGATATGGCCCGCCGCCGCTGCAGCACCAGCTTGCCCAGGGCGCATGCGGCCCTGGATCAACACCAGGCCCAGCCCCCCAGCAGCCAATGCTGCGCCCGCCCAGGCCACTGCTGCGTAGCCCAGACCCTGGCCGATCACAGCACCACCCAAGGCGGCGCCCACGGCATTGCCCAGATTGAAGGCGCCCACGTTGACGGATGAGGCCAGGCCCGGCGCCTCGGCGGCTGCCTGCATCACCCGCATCTGCACCGGAGGCACCATGCCAAAGGCGGCAGCGCCCCAGACCACCAGGCCAATGCCGGCGCCCAGATGGCTGCCGAGCGCCCAGGGCAGCACCAGCATGATGAGGGCCAGGGCCAGCAGGATGATGCGTGTGGCGCCATCGAGCGACCAGTCCGCCAGCCGGCCACCCAGGCTGTTGCCGATGGTGAAACCCACACCAATCAGCACCAGCGCAAAGGCGATGAAGCCGGGGCTGGCATGGGTGATCTCGGTCAGTACCGGCGCCACATAGGTATAGAGCGTGAACATGGAGCCGGCACCCAGCACCGTGGTGCCCATGGCCAGCAGCACCTCGGGGCGGGTCAGCACCTTGAGTTCGCGGCGCACATCAGGGCGTGTGCCGGCCTCGCCCTTGGGCAGCACCATCCACAGCGCAGCAATGGTGATCAAGCCCAGCGCAGCCGTGCCGGCAAAGGCCAGCCGCCAGCCCACTTGCTGGCCGATCCAGGTGGCAGCGGGCACGCCGCCGATATTGGCCACCGTCAGCCCCATGAACATGGCCGCGATGGCGCTGGCCTGCTTATCCTTGGGCACCACGCTGGCCGCCACCACGGCGCCAATGCCAAAGAAAGCGCCATGGTTGAGGCTGGTCACCAGGCGCGACAGCAGCAAGGTCGTGTAGCCAGGGGCCAGTGCCGAGAGCAGATTGCCCACGGTGAAAATCAGCATCAGGGTGACCAGCGCAGCACGCCGGCCAAAGCGGCTGAACAGCAAGGTCATCACCGGTGCCCCCAGCATCACGCCCACGGCATAGGCCGACACCAGCATGCCCGCCGTGGGAATGCTGACATCGACACCCTGGGCGATGACGGGCAAAAGCCCCATCGGGGCAAACTCGGTAGTGCCAATGGCGAAAGCGCCAATGGCCAAGGCGAACAAAACAGCGGAAGACTTCATAGCCTCTAGTGTGCCCTGCTAATATTTGCAGATTAAGTACGATCGCCACCAAAATCTTTTGACGCCAGGGCAACAATGAAGACCACGCTCGATGAATTGCAGGCCTTTGTGGCCGTGGTCGATACCGGCTCGATCACTGCGGCGTCCGAGTTACTAGACCAGACCGTCTCCGCCACCAGCCGCACCCTGGGCCGGCTGGAGGAAAAGCTGCAAACCACCCTGCTGCGCCGTACCACCCGCCGCCTGGAGCTGACCGAGGAAGGCAGCGCCTTCTTGCAGCGGGCGCGCGCCATTCTGGTGTCGGTGGACGAGGCCGAAGAGCTGATGGCCGCGCGGCGTGTGCGGCCCGCCGGGCGCCTGCGGGTGGATGCCGCCACGCCCTTTATGCTGCATGTACTGGTGCCCCTGGTCGACAGCTTTCGCGCCAAATACCCCGAGGTGGAGCTGGAGCTCCATTCGCACGAAGGGATTGTGGATCTGATCGAAAAGCGCAGCGATGTGGCCTTTCGCATTGGCGCGCTCAAGGATTCAAGCATGCATGCGCGGCCGGTGGGCATCAGCCGCATCCGTGTGCTCGCCAGCCCCGCCTACCTGGCGCGCCATGGCACCCCTCCCAACATCCAGCAGTTGGCGCAGCATGTAGTGCTGGGCTTTACCCAACCCGACTCCCTCAATGAATGGCCGCTGCGTGACGCGAGCGGCGAACTCTTGCGCATCCAGCCAGCCATTACCTCATCCAGCGGCGAGACCCTGCGCCATATGGCCTTGGCGGGTTTCGGCATCGTCTGCCTGTCGGATTTCATGACCCGGGCAGACAGGGACAGTGGCCAACTGCTGCCCTTGTTTGAGGACCAGCTGCTCGATGTGCGCCAGTCCATCCATGCGGTCTACTACCGCAACACGGCACTGGCTTCGCGCATCACCTGCTTTGTCGACCATGTGATTGGCGCGCTGGGGGCGCAGCCTTTCAGCGACTGAGCCCACCACCTTGCGCTGCTTGCTTAGTCCGCTTCCGCATCCAAGGGGCGCTGCTCCACCACTAGCGCCGTCAAGCCGCTGATCTGGTAGACAGCGTTGTCCGCCTGCATGCCGCCCAGTGTTTCAGAGCGCAAAGGAGCCCGGCCCGGGCCGCCCAGCAGCATCACGGTAATGCGCAGTTGCGGACAGCGCCGGTGCAGACTCTCGCAGATCTGGCTCAGCTTGCCGATCGGGTTGGGGTGAAAGCTGCAGATGCAGAGATTGCGAACGCCGTCATAGAGGGCCAGATCGCCCTCGCGCAGAACGGTATCGATGGAGACGGCGCGCGTGCTGCTGTCCACCCCATGCAGCCGCAGCGCGTGGGCGGCCATCGTGGCGGCATGCCGGTCAATATCCCACTGCATGCCCACGCAGACCATGCTGTCCAGCGGCGGCTGGCCTTCGCCCACCTGCGGCAATGCGGCGGGCCGGTAGTGGCGCTGCAGGCCGCTGAGCAGCATGGCCACGGCCTCCGACAGGCGTTGGCGTTGGGGCGGGCTGGCTGCATGGCGGTACTGCTGCGCGGCAATCAGCAGTGCCGGCACGGCCACCTGGTCATAGAACTGGGTCACAGCCAAGGCCTGCTCATGCTGGCTGGGCTTGGGTGGCAGGGCCTCGTCGATATTTTCCGAAGCCACATCAATTGCCTGGTCCACATCGCCGCGCCACAGGCGCTGCAGCAGTTTTTCGGGCGGGTCAAACACCGCCTGGCTGCCCAGCAAGATCTCCAAAAACCCCATGCCCGGGATATAGCGCCCCAGCACCAACAGGCAGACCGTCAGCGGGGTCGACAAGATCAGGCCCACGGGCCCCCACAGCGCCGTCCAGAAGGTGGCCGCCAAAATGATGGACAAGGTCGACAAGCCCGTGCTGGCTCCGTAGAGCCAGGGCTCGATCACGTTGTTGCTGATCAGCTCCAGCACCAGGATCAGTGCCAGGGTCCAGAGCAGCAGGCTCCAGCCCGGGTCCACCGCAAAGGCCAGGGTGAGCGGGAAAACCGCCGATGCCATCGGCCCGATATAGGGCACAAAGCGCAGCACGGCCGCCAGAATGCCCCAGAGAATCGCGCCGGGCACGCCAATCCACCACAGGCCCAAAGCCATCGGCACGCCATAGCTCAGGTTGACGAACAGCTGCATGCGCAAGTACTGGCCGATGCGGGTGGCGGCATCGTCGAGCGCGTCGGAGGCCATATGGGTGTTGGGCCCCATCAGCCGCAGCAGCCGGTCCTGCAAGCCACTGCGGTCCAGCAGGATCAAGACCACAAACAGGAACACGATACCGGTGGTGGCAAGCGGCTCGGCCACCTTGCTCAGCAGCTCCAGCGCCTTTTGAATGGGCTTGACGGCGGGCTCCTGCACCTCCACTTTCTGCACCCGGCGCGCACGCGCATCGCCTTGGCTGATCTCGGTCTCCACGGTGTTGAGCACCTTGACCGCGCCATCCCAGACGCCTGGGCCATTGAAATAGGGTTTGACGTGGCGCAGCTTCTGGCGAATGGTGTTCTGGTAGGTCGGCAGCTCGGCGCTCAGGCTGGTCACCTGGTTGCCCACATAGATGGCGCCTGCGCCCAGCGCACCCAAGGCCAGCACCATCACCAGTGCGACCGACAGCACGCGGGGCATGCCCCAGCGCTTGAGCCGGCTGACCGCTGGATCAAGCAAAAAACCCAGCAAGGCCGCCAGTGCCACCGGCAGCAGTACATCCCTGCCCACATACAGGCCCAGAATCACCACCGCCGCGATGACCATGCCCACCATCAGCCGCAGGCCGGGCACCATGGCCAGCAGCGGGGCCAACGTATCTTGGGTCGACACCACGCCTCTGCGCCGCCCTGCGGTGCGCCGGCCCGCACGCGCCGCATCGCGCAGCTCGCCGCGCGGCGGCCGCTTGGACCCAGGAACGGGCTGGGCTACGGGCTCATCATCGGGCGCGGCGTGGTCGGGGGGCATGGCGTGGGGAGATCAGAAGGTGGGGAGGCGCAAGCCGCTATTACATCCAATTTCCGGGCTGGCGGATGTCATCTTTGGCCGATTTTTGGCGGAATGGGAGCGCGCAACAAAAAACCGCAAGGCCGGTTGGCACTTGCGGTCAGCGCAGGCGATGGGCCCAGCACTTATTTTTTGAGGCCCTGCAGTTTGGCAAAGGCCGAGGCCATTGCGTTTTGCTGCGCAGGTTGGTTGGCGCGGGACGGCTGCGTGTAGCCACCCCGGCCGCCACCGCCCTGGCCCCGGCCAGCCGCTTCAAAGCGGTTGTCACGCGGGCCATCGCGGCGCGGGGGCGCGGCGTCCAGCTTCATCGTCAGGCTGATGCGCTTGCGCTCCACATCCACTTCCAGCACCTTGACCTTGACGATCTGGCCGGTCTTGACGGCTTCGCGGGCATCTTCGATGAACTTGTAGCTCATCTGGCTGACGTGGACCAGGCCATCCTGGTGCACGCCCAGATCCACAAAGGCGCCAAACTGGGCAACGTTGCTGACCGTTCCTTCCAGGGTCATGCCTTCGCGCAGGTCCTTGATGTCTTCCACGCCTTCGTTGAAGCGGGCCACGACAAAGTCCGGGCGCGGGTCACGGCCGGGCTTTTCCAGCTCGCCCAGAATGTCCGAAATGGTGACGGCGCCAAACTTCTCGCTGACAAAGCGCTCGGCCTTCAGGCTCTTGAGCACCTCGCCACGGCCCATCAGCTGGTCCACCGGCTTGCCCGTGGTAGCAATGATCTGCTCGACCACGGCATAGGTTTCCGGGTGCACGCCGGTCATGTCCAGCGGGTTGTCGCCACCACGGATGCGCAAAAAGCCCGCTGCCTGCTCAAAGGTCTTGGCACCCAGGCCGGCCACATCCATCAGCTGCTTGCGGTTCTTGAACGAGCCATTGGCATCGCGCCAACGCACCACCGACTTGGCCACCGTGCCCGACAGGCCGGAGACACGGCTGAGCAGCGGTGCAGAGGCGGTATTCAGGTCCACACCCACCGAGTTCACGCAGTCTTCCACCACGGCGTCGAGCTGGCGGGCCAGCTCGCTTTGGTTCACATCGTGCTGGTACTGGCCCACGCCAATGCTCTTGGGGTCGATCTTGACCAGTTCGGCCAGCGGGTCCTGCAGGCGGCGGGCAATCGATGCCGCACCGCGCAGGCTGACATCGACATCGGGCATCTCGAGCGCCGCAAATTCGCTGGCCGAGTAGACCGAGGCGCCTGCTTCGCTCACCACCACCTTCTCGATCTTCTTGTCTGCTTTTTCCGCAATGCGGATCAGGTCGGCGGCCAGCTTGTCGGTTTCGCGGCTGGCGGTGCCGTTGCCGATCGCAATCAGGTTGATCTGGTGCTTTTCCACCAGGCGGGCCAGTACGGCCAGCGAACCGTCCCAGTCGCGGCGCGGCTCATGCGGGTAGACGGTGGTGGTGTCCACCAGCTTGCCGGTATGGTCCACCACGGCCACCTTCACACCGGTGCGGATGCCCGGATCCAGGCCCAGCACGGCGCGCTGGCCGGCGGGGGCCGCCAGCAGCAGGTCGCGCAGGTTGTCGCCAAACACCTTGATCGCCACTTTTTCAGCGTCTTCGCGCAGGCGGGAGAACAGGTCGCGCTCAGTCGACAGACTCAGCTTGACGCGCCAGGTCCAGGCCACGCACTTGCGGATCAGGTCATCGCTGGCGCGCTTGGCATGGCTCCAGCCCAGGTGCAACGCAATCTTGCCTTCGGCCAGGCTGGGCTGGCCCGGCTCGGGTGCCACGCCAGGCTGCAGCTCGGGCTGCACCAGCTTGGCTTCCAGCACCTCCAGCGCGCGGCCCCGGAACACGGCCAGCGCGCGGTGCGATGGCACGCGGCCAATCGGCTCGTCGTAGTCAAAGTAATCGCGGAACTTGGCAACCTCGGGGTCGTTTTCGTTCTTGGCATCCACCTTCTTGGAGCGCAGCAGGCCTTCGGCCCAGAGCCACTCGCGCAGTTTTTGCACCAGCACCGGGTCTTCGGCCCAGCGCTCGGACAGGATGTCGCGCACGCCATCCAGCACCGCCAGCGGGGTCGAGAAATCCGGACCGGGCTTGCCGTCGTCGAGCACGGTGGCGGGCTTGCAAAAGGCCTGGGCTTCCTGCTGTGGATCCAGGCTCGGGTCGGCAAACAGCTTGTCGGCCAGCGGCTCAATGCCAAATTCCTTGGCGATCTGGCCCTTGGTGCGGCGCTTTTGCTTGAAGGGCAGGTAAATGTCTTCCAGCTCCTGCTTGGTCGGCGCGCGGGCAATGGCCAGGCGCAGCGCGTCGGTCAGCTTGCCCTGCTCGTCAATCGCCTTGAGCACCGTCTCGCGGCGGTCCTGCAGTTCCCGCAGATAGGTCAGGCGCTCGGCCAAATCCCGCAGCTGGGTGTCGTCCAGACCACCGGTGGCTTCCTTGCGGTAGCGGGCAATAAAGGGCACTGTGGCGCCGCTGTCCAGCAACTCCACCGCCGACGTAACCTGCGATTCGGCAACCTTCAGCTCAGCCGCAATCTGCGCAATGATCTTTTGCATGCTCTACGCTCGCTCCAATGCTTCTCTGGCAAAACAAGCAGTGTGCCATAGCTGCTGGCAGCCACTGGGGATTTGAACAGTTGCCGAATTTGAAAAGTGTAATTTTTATAGCAATCCTGCAGGCCTTGGCCTAGCGGTGACGCCTGCTGTCCGCAGGGGTGGCCAATCGTCAAACAATGCGAATCGCAGCGCGCAGCAATGGCATACTGGGCCGCGATGTCCACAGAGCCCGATTCGAATTTGGATTTGTTTGGCGCCGAGCCCGCGCCGGCTGCTGCTACGCCCAGCCCGGCTGCGCCGCCCGCCGACGCGCCAGACGGCGAAGTCTCCCCTCCTCCATCTACGACTCCATCCACCACGCCACCGGCGCCTGCAGCCAAAGCGCGCAGCCGTGCGCAGGCCGTCGGCGCGGCCTACCCCTTGCTGGGGGAAGCACTGGCTCCCGCCATGCCCGCATTGCTGCGCATGGGCGGCTCCTCCTGGTCCTACCCTGGCTGGCAGGGCCTGGTCTGGGACAAGGCCTATAGCGAGCGCATCCTCGCCCAGCGCGGCCTGAACGCCTATGCCGAGCACCCGCTGCTGCGCACCGTCAGTATTGACCGCAGCTTTTACCGGCCGCTGGCAGCGTCTGAATACGCGGTCTATGCCGCCCAGGTGCCGGCGGATTTTCGCTTTGTCGTCAAGGCGCCGGCGCTGGTCTGTGATGCACAGGTGCGCAGTGAAGAAGGACGCGGTAAAGAACCCAATCCCGCCTTTTTGAATGTGGAGCTGGCCCTCAGCAGCTATGTACGGCCCGCCTGCGAAGGCCTGCTCGACAAGCTCGGCGTGCTGCTGTTCCAGCTCAGCCCGCTGCCGCTCGGCCGGCTGCTGAACCTGCAACCCACCCTGGCAGAGCTGGAGCAACTGGCGCTGGCCGTGCAGGCCGAGCTGGCAAACCTGCCCGCAGAGCGCAGGCCGATAGTGGCTTTTGAAGTGCGTGACGCCGATTGGCTGCGCCCCGAGATCGCACCGCAACTGGCCCAGATCCTGCGCCAAGCCGGTGCCACCTATTGCCTGGGCCTGCATGCCAAGATGCCGCGCATGGCCGAGCAACTGCCGCTGCTGCGCGCGCTGTGGCCGGGCCCGCTGGTCTGCCGCTGGAATGTGAACCCCGTCTTTGGCCCCTACGGCTACGCCGATGCTGAAAAGCAATTGGCCCCGTTTGACCGCATCCAGCAGCCCGACCCGGCCACCCTGGCCTTGCTGGCCAGCACCTTGGCTGGCGTCTGCGGCAAGGGGCAGCCCGCCTATGTCACCGTCAGCAACGAGGCCGAGGGCTGCGGCCCGCTCAGCATTGTGCGGCTGGCCGAGGCGATGGCCGCGCTGAAAAAACCTGAACCCCCGAGCACCGCCTGATTGCAATCGCTTGCGATGTTTTGCGCAAATTTGCCGCTGTAGCGCCGGCATCTGTCCGGCAGCGCCATGGCGCAGGCCTATGATGTTTGGCCTGGCTGCGCCGCGCGGCGCCATTCTGGCCCGCCGCCGCAACCACTATCTTTGAGCGATTGAATCCATGCGTCACCGCACTTTGTGCCAACTTGCCAGCCTGGCGGCCGTTTGCGCCGGCTTGGCCACTTCTTTCAGCACCCAGGCGGCAGAAGCCCGCGTCAACCGTTTCACCGTGAGCGACAGCGTTACCAGCGTGCAGCTGTGCGGCAACCGCAACCAGGGCAGCAAAAAGGCCGTGCAGCCCTACCGCCTCGTACAGGGTGAGCAAAACGGCCAGACCTATCTGTTTGTGCAGTGGATGAACCAGCCCGAGGAAACACCGCACTGGCGCGGGGTGGCTGCCCATACCCAGGGCTTTGCCGAGATCAATGACGACAACGACCTGGGCTTGCAGGACCTGCGCTGCCGCGCCCATGGCAAGGGCATTGTGATCACGGCCCAGGTGACCGGCGGCAAGCCCGCCGTCAAGCGCCGCACCATGCAGCTCGAAGTGGGCCCGGCGCTGGAGAAATACAGCATCAGCTTCAGCCCGGCGCTGAAGTGAAACGGGCCGGGGCTTGATGCGCCCGGCCCGTTTTTTGAGGGTTGTTGCTGCGGCTTACTTGCCCGCAGCCGCTGCGCCCAGCGCCTTCTCAGCCTCCAGCTGCTGTGCGCGCTTGGCGTACTTGGCAGCCAATACGCCACAGACCATCAGCTGCATCTGGTGGAACAGCATCAGCGGCAGCACCATCATGCCCACGGTGCTGCTGGCAAACAGCACCTTGGCCATCGGCACGCCGCTGACCAGGCTCTTCTTGCTGCCGCAGAACACAGCGGTGATTTCGTCTTCCTTACTGAAGCCCAGGCGGCGCGACAGGAAGGTGGTCAGGAACAGCGCCAGGGCCAGGATGATGGCGCTGATCACCAGCAGACCGACCAAGGTGCTGACCGACACCTGGCGCCAGATGCCTTGCACCACGGCGGCGCTGAAGGCGGTATAGACCACCAGCAGGATGGAGCCCTGGTCCACCACCTTGGTGAGCTTGCCATGCTTCTTGATGAAGGGCCCCACCCAACGCTGCATCAGATGGCCGACCGCAAATGGCAGCATCAGCTGCAGCAGGATCTTGACCACCGCATCCACAAAGGAGCCGCTGGCACCATGGGCGGTGACAAACACGCTCACCAGCAGCGGGGTGATGAAGACGCCCAGCAGGGTCGAGGCCGATGCGCTGCAGATCGCTGCCGGGATATTGCCCCGCGCCATCGACACAAAGGCGATCGAGGACTGCACGGTGGACGGCAGCACGCAGAGGAACATCACGCCGACATACAGCTCGGGCGAGACCAGGGGCGTGAGCAGCGGCTTGAGCGCCCAGCCCAGAAACGGAAACAGCACAAAGGTGCTGCCAACGATGAACAGGTGCAGCCGCCAGTGCATGATGCCCGCCAGAATCGCCTGGCGCGAGAGCTTGGCGCCATGCAGGAAGAACAGCAGCGCCACGGCCGCCGTCGTCAAGGTCTCAAAGGCGCCTGCGACCTGGCCGGTGGCAGGCAAAAAACTGGCCAGCAGCACGGTGGCGACCAGCATCAGGGTGAAGTTGTCGGGACGGAATTTCATGAGCGCCATTGGACGCCGTTTGCGAGCGAAAGTAAAATTAATTTATAAGATTTATTAATGATTTAAAGTCATATATCTGATTTTTTTCCCCTAACCATGCACGTCAGCCTCCGCCAACTCCAGGTCTTTCTCTGTGTCGCCCAGTGCCGCAGCTTCAGCCAGACCGGCCAGACCCTGGGGCTGACCCAGTCGGCCGTGAGCCGCGCGATGGTGGAGCTCGAAGGCCAGCTCCATGTGCGGCTGCTGGACCGCACTACGCGCGAGGTGCTGCTGACCGATGCCGGCCAGTTGCTGGCCCAAAAGGCTGCGCCCTTGTTGCAGGAGCTGGCCGATACCCTGGCCGAAGTGGCTGATGTGGGCCATGCCGCACGCGGCCAGGTGCGCATTGCCAGCAGCCCCACCCTGTCGGCCGCGCTGATGCCGGCCTGCATAGCAGCCTGCAACCGCGAGCTGCCGCAGATCCAGCTGCAGCTGGTGGACCGCCTGCAGCAAGAGGTGCTGGCCCAGGTGCGCAGCGGCGATGTGCATTTTGGCGTGGTGGTGGAGCCGCCGGAGCTGAGCGACCTGGACTACATCAGCCTGCAACTGGACCCTTTTGTGGCCGTGTTGCCGCCCGGGCACCCGCTGGTGCAGCAGGCGCTAGATGCCAGCAGCCTGCGCTGGGACCAGCTGCGCGGCGAGCCTTTGGTGCTGCTGGACCACGCATCGGGCAGCCGCCGTTTGATGGACGCCGCCTTGCTGGCCAGCGGCTGCGGGCCCGAGCACAGCCCGGTGGTGCAAGAGGTGGGCCATGTGACCACCGCCTTTCGCATGGTCGAGGCCGGCATCGGCATCAGCATCATGCCGGGCCTCGCCATACCGGCCCAGGGTTTGAGCAGCCTGCAGGTGCGTGATCTGCGGCCCCAGGTGCAACGCGCGATCATGCTGGTGCGGCGCCGCCAGCGCAGCCTGCCCGCTGCCGCACAAGCGGTCTGGGATCTGGTAGCGCAACGCCTGACGACCGCACCCACCTTGTAAGCGAGCCGCCGCAATTGCTGGCAATCAGACTACAAGAACAGCCCCACATGCATGCTAAAAACGGTGGCTTGTGACAACCCCTTATTCCAAGGCTCCAGGAGAGTTCGCATGATTCAACGCATCCCATCCATCGCCAAGCTCGCGGCTGCCGCAGCCGTGGCCGCCGTGCTCAGCGCCTGCGCCCACACCGACCGCGCCACCCCGATCGCCGAGGCGACGATCAATCCGACCGAAGGCAACAACATCAGCGGCTATTTCCGCATCTACCAGGTCAACCCCGATACGGTGCGCGTGATGGCCCAGGTCAAGGGCCTGGCACCGGGCAGCGAGCATGGCTTCCATGTGCATGAAAACGGCAACTGCTCTTCCCCTGATGCGATGAGCGCCGGCGGCCACTACAACCCCAGCGGCCACCAGCACGGCAAGGCTGGCCCCGAATCCCATGTCGGCGACCTGCCCAGCCTGATGGCCGATGCCGCAGGCACTGCCTTCCTGGTCTGGGAGACCAAGGACCTGTCGATCGGCACTGGCAAGCCCAGCGACATCAAGGGCCGCGCCGTGGTGGTGCACAAGGACAAGGACGACTACACCACCCAGCCCACCGGCAACTCCGGCGCGCGTCTGGGCTGCGGCGTGATCCAGTAAGCAGTCCCTGCTCTACCCCTAAAGCCTGTGGCGCCCAGTGGCCCACAGGCATTTTTGTCGCTGCGCTGCGCCAAAGCGATGCACAATCGGGCCATGAGCGAACTCTCCCACTCCATTGCCGATTTGCGCAAAAGCTATGAACGCGCCGAGCTGAACGATGCAGCCTCCTGCGCAGCGCCCATCGACCAGTTTGACCGCTGGATGAACGAGGCCGTCGCCGCGCAGTTGCCCGAGCCCAATGCGATGACGGTAGCCACCGTGGGGGCCGATGCCCGACCGAGCACCCGCATCGTGCTGATCAAGGGCTATGACGCGCGCGGCATCGTCTGGTACACCAATTACGACAGCCGCAAGGGCCGCGAGATTGCCGGCAACCCCTTTGCCGCGCTGATGTTCCACTGGGTGGAGCTGGAGCGCGTGGTGCGCATCGAGGGGCGTGTGGAGAAGGTCTCGGACGAGGAAAGCGACGCCTACTTCAACAGCCGCCCACTCGATTCGCGCATTGGCGCTTGGGCCAGCCCGCAAAGTCAGGTCATCGACAGCCGCACGGTGCTGGTGACCAATGCCGCCAAGTATGGCGCGCAGTTCCTGCTCAAGCCACCCCGCCCACCGCACTGGGGTGGCTTTCGCCTGGTGCCCGATACCTGGGAGTTCTGGCAGGGCCGCAAGAGCCGGCTGCATGACCGCCTGCGCTACCGCCAGGCAGCGCCCAACAGCGCCGACTGGATCCGCGAACGCCTCGCACCCTGAGCCGAATGCCCGCCGCTGCTTTTGAGATCCGTTGGCTGACCCCGGCTGATGCCACTGCCTTCCAGCGCCTGCGCCTGGCCGGGCTGCGCGCATCGCCCAGCGCCTTTGGCTCCAGCTACGAAGAAGAAAAAGACCGCACTTTGGCGCTGATTGAGGCGCGCCTGGCGCCCAGTGCTGACCAGGGTGTGCTGGGTGCCTTTGCCGGCGGCCAACTGGTGGGCATGCTGGGCATCCGCCGCCAGGACGGCCTCAAGACCCGGCACCGCATGGCCTTGTGGGGCGTCTATGTGGAGCCGGCCTCTCGCGGCCAGGGCATCGCGCAGGCCTTATTGACGCAGGCTGTGGCCTTTGCCCGCCAAGTGCCCGGCGCGGTGCAGATCCACCTGAGCGTCAACGCCGCCAATGCCAGCGCGATTCGCTTGTATGAACAGGCAGGATTCAAGGGCTATGGCACCGAGCCGGCAGCCTTGCTGGTCGATGGCGTGCTGCACGATGAGCTGCTGATGCAGCACCGGCTCCAGCCCGCACCCAAGCCAGCGGCCTGAGCAGGCTACAGCAGCTGCGCCAGGCCCAGCAGGATCAGCGGTATCGTCACCAAGGCCAGGCTGGTCGATACCGCAATGCTGGCGGTGACCTCTTCCCGCCCCACTTCATAGCGCTGGGTGAACAGAAACACATTGGCGCCCACCGGCAGCGATGCAGCGGTGGCCAGCACCACCAGCGGCAGGCCGAGCAGCCCCCAGAGCCAGCCAATGGCCAGCAGCAGCACCGGATGCACCAGCAGCTTGACCACGGCAATGCGGCTGGCCGGCAGCAGATAGCGCCCCACCGCACTGAAGAACAAGGTGATGCCCACGAGCATCAACGCCATCGGACCCAGCGCCTGGGCCAGCATCTTTAGCGAGCTGTCGATGACCTCGGGCATCTGGAGACCAGTCTGCGCAAACAACAGGCCGCAAATGATGGGCAAGGGAATCGGGTGGATGATGCCGTTTTTCAGCGCCCGGCCCACGGTGATGGCCATCGCGCGGTAGCTGCGCCCACCGCCTTGCGCGGTCTGCTGCCGGTGCATGACGGCCAACTCAAACACGATGGTGGCCGAGGTCATCAAAATCAGCGCATGCACCGAGACGATGGTGAACAAGGTCACCAGGCCTTCCTGCCCAAACACCATGCCGACCAGCGGCACGCCGATCATGATGTTGTTGCTGAAGCAGTTGGCCAGCGCCCGCGCCGCGCCCAAGGTGTTGAAGCCCTGCAGCAGCAAGGTGCTGACAAACAGCAGGCCTGCGGCGCTGAAGTAGATCGCAATGGTCTGCAGATTGAGCTCTTGCACGCGCACCGTGCTCATCGTGCGAAACAGCAAGGCTGGCGTGAGGATCAGAAAAACGATATTGGACAGATCGCGCACCGACGCCGCCTTGACCCAGCCCCACCGCCCTGCACAGTAGCCCAGTGCAATGAACAGCACCACCGGAACCAAAGACACCATCACCGCCATCGCTGCATCGCCCTCTGTTGATCACACCCGGCGGGGATTATCACCGCAGCAGCGCCCTGCCTTGGTCGCCCAGGGCACCGGCCCTCAGTCTGGGTGCGAGACACCCAGGCGCTCATGCAGGCGTTTGCTGGTGGTCGTGTACTCCAGCAACAGCTTCTCACCGCGCAGGTATTCAATGGCGGCCATCGCCGCCATCGTCGCCTCATAGAAGCCGGTCAGAATCAGCTTGCGTTTGCCCGGGTAGCTGACGATATCGCCGGCGGCATAGATGCCCACGGCGCTGGTCTGGAAGCTGTCGGTTGCTACCTGCAGCTGCTTTTTCTCCAGCGCCAGATTCCAGTCCAGCAAGGGCCCGAGCTTGGGCGACAGGCCCTGGAATACCCAGAGCTGGTCACAGGCCAGGCGCTGGTCCGCGCCATCGGCATCGACGTAGCTGATGGCCTGCAGCTGCTCAGTGGCCTCGATGGCCTGCGGCATGCCGATCACCACCTCGACCCTGCCGCTGGCACGCAACTGCGCCAGGCGCTGCAGCAGTGCATCAGGCGCATTGAACTGGTCGCGCCGGTGCATCAGCACCAGTTGCGCGGCTTGCAAGCTGGCATGGTCTGCAGCGGCCAGCACGGCCTCCACGGCCGCGTCATCGCCGCCATTGATGACAATGCGCGGCGCAGCTTGGCGCGCCAGGATAGGCTCCAGCCAGGCATCATCGAACGCGGGATGGTAGAACACCTGGCTCCCCAACCAGGCCTCCAGCCCGGGCAGGCGCAGCTGCTTGGGCACAAAGGCCCCCACGCCGGCGGTCACCACCACGGTACGGGCCAGCAACCAGCGGGTCTGCGGCCCATCGATGGACTGCAGCTGCACACGCCAACGGCCATCGCCATGGGGCAGCAGTTGTGCGACCTGGGTGTGGCCATGAAAAACGGGGTGAAAGGGCTGGATCTGTTGCTGCAGCTGCGCGGCCAGCTCGCGGCCGGTGCACAGCGCAATGCCGGGGATGTCGTAAATGGGCTTGTCGGCATAGAGCGCAATGCACTGGCCGCCCATCTGCGGCAGGCTGTCGCACAGCTGGGCCTGCACACCCTGCAAGCCCAGCTGGAAGGCGGCAAACATGCCCACGGGCCCGGCGCCCACAATCAGCGCATCGACCGCCTGCGCCTGGGATTCATCAAACTCGGCAGAAGGATTAAGGTCAGCAGGGGTGGGCAAGGTATCAGTCATGCCGCCATGGTAGTGCAGCGCGCATCGCCCTGGCGGCCATGCGCGATTGCAGCAAGGCCTGCAGCATCAGGGCTGCTTGTCGATGCCTCCGCCCAGCGCCTTGTACAGGCTGATGCGGTTGACCTGCTCGGCCTGCATCAAGGTGATCTGGGTTTGCTGGGCGGCGTAGAGGCTGCGCTGTGCATCCAGCACGGTCAGAAAATCGTCGGCCCCGGCCTTGAAGCGTGCCTGCGACAGCTGCAGCACCCGGCTCGCGGCCTGCACCAAGGCCGCTTGCGAGTTCAGGCGCCGCTGCATCGTGGCGCGGTCCGCCAGCGCATCGCTCACCTCGCGGAAAGCCACCTGGATGGCCTTGTCGTACTGGGCCAGTGCCGCATCGCGGTTGGCTTGTGCGATGTCGAGGTTGGCCTGGTTGCGGCCGCCGTCAAAAATCGGCAAACGGATCTGGGGCACAAAGCTCCAGGCGCGGTTGCCGCCATCGAACAGGCCCGACAGTGCATCGCTGGCGGTGCCGGCATTGGCCGTCAGGCTGATGGTGGGGAAGAAGGCCGCACGCGCCGCACCAATGCTGGCGTACTGGGCCTGCAGGCTATGCTCGGCGGCAACCACATCGGGCCGGGCCAACAGCACCTGCGATGACAGACCAGTCGGCACCACGGTCATCGCGGTGGCTACGCTCTGCGTCTTGACCTGGGGTGTGGCGCCATCGAGCAACTGGCCGGAGCCCGCGCTCTTGACCTCATTGCTGCTCAGCGATGCCGTGGGTGCCGGCGGCAGCATATCGCCCGAGATGGGCCCACCCACCAGCAGCTGCAGCGCATTGCGGTCACGCGCCACCTGCGACTCGTAGGCGGCGACATCGTTGCGGGCGGTCTCGACCGCGGTCTCGTTCTGGGCCAGCACCAGTCCATTGGAGGCGCCCAGCTGGTGCATGCGCTGCACCAGGCCAAAGCCCTGCTCGCGCGTGGCCAGCGTGTCGCGCGCCAGTTGCAGGCGTTGCTGGTCGCTGGCCAGGGCCACCCAGGCGTTGGCGATATCGGTGATCAGGCCCAACTGCACGCTGCGGCGGTTTTCTTCCACCAGCAGGTACTGCTGCAAGGCCGCCTCACTCAGGTTGCGCACCCGGCCCCAAAAATCGAGCTCATAGCTGGCCAGGCCCAGCTGCACGCTGACCTGGTTGGCGACGGAGGATGGCGCCGTGGAGGAGCGCAGATCATCGGCAGTGCGGGTGCGGCTGCCTTGGGCATTGGCGTTCAAGCTGGGCAGTTGGTCGGCGCGCTGCACGCCGTACTGCGCACGCGCCTTTTCGATGTTGGC
Source organism: Comamonas sp. JUb58 (assembly GCF_004364775.1). Classification (GTDB taxonomy): domain Bacteria; phylum Pseudomonadota; class Gammaproteobacteria; order Burkholderiales; family Burkholderiaceae_C; genus Comamonas. The sequence continues at coordinate 18,394 of NZ_SOAL01000028.1, read as the reverse complement.
GATGGCCACGCGCAGGTCGCGGTTGTTCTGCAGGCCCTGCTCGATCAACTGGCGCAGCCCTGCGCTCTCCACCCACTGCTGCCATGGCAGCAGCTGCAAGCTGTCGGCGGCAGCCGGCTCGACGACAAAGTCGGCGGGCAAGGTTTGGGCCACGCCATCGAGCGTGGCAGGAACGGCAGGCTCGGGGCGCTGGTACTGCGGCGCCAGGTTGCAGGCGGACAGCAGGCCCGCTGCCAACAGGGACAGCGGCAAACGGTAGGCACGGGTCATGGAGAAAGTATCAAAACGGCTCATGGCGCGGTCTCCTGCGCAGGGCTGGGCTGCGCAGGCGCCTCGTCATGGCGGCTGTGGGAGCGGAACCAGCTGCGGATGAGCAGGAAGAAGACCGGCACCATGAAAATACCGAGCACGGTCGAGGCCACCATACCGCCCAGCACGGCCGTGCCGATAGCGTTACGCCCGCCCGCACCGGCGCCGGTGCCAATGGCCAGTGGAATCACACCAAAGCCAAAGGCCAGCGAGGTCATCAGGATGGGGCGCAAGCGCAGGCGCACCGCCTCCACCGTGGCATCAAACAGGCGCTTGCCCTGCTCTTGCAGCTGCACCGCGAATTCCACAATCAGGATGGCATTCTTGGCCGCTAAGCCGACCGTCGTCAGCAAGCCCACCTGGAAATAGACGTCATTGGTCAGGCCCCGGGTGTAGGTGGCGGCCAGCGCGCCAATCACGCCCAGCGGCACAGCCAGCATCACCGACAGCGGCACGGTCCAGCTCTCGTACAGCGCAGCCAGGCAGAGGAACACGAACAGGATCGAGATGGCGTACAGCATGGGCGCTTGCGCACCGGATTGGCGCTCTTGCAGCGAGGCACCGGTCCATTCATAGCCCAGGCCGGATGGCAGCTTGGCCAGGATGGCCTCGACCTCCTGCATCGCAGCACCCGAGCTGATGCCAGGTGCTGCGCGGCCTTCAAACTCATAGGCCGGACTGCCGTTGTAGCGCAGCAGCTGGGGCGAGCCATAGGCCCAGTGGCTGTCCGAGAAGGCGCCGAAGGGCACCATCTCGCCGTTCTTGTTGCGCACGGTCCATTTGGCGATGTCCTGCGGCAACATGCGGTGCGGTGCATCGCCCATGATGTAGACGCGCTTGACCCGGCCGTTGTTCAGGAAGTCATTCACATAGGTACCGCCCATCGCGCTGGACAGCACGCTGTTGATGTCGGCATACGACAGCCCCAGCGCAGCGGCCTTGCGGTCGTCCACATCCACCCGCAGTTCGGCCGCATCGTCCAGATTGGTGGTACGTACCGCCGTCAGATTGGGGTTGGCGCGCATGGCAGCCAGTACCTGGTTGCTGGCGGCCAGCAGGCCATCATGGCCAATGCTGTTCATGTCCTTGACCATGAAGTTGAAGCCCGAGCTGGCACCCAGACCGCGCACGGCCGGCGGCAGAATCACCAGCACCCGCGCATCGCGGATGCGCGACAGGTCCTTGGTCGCCTTGTTGGCGATGGCAGCCGACGACTGCGACGCCAGCTTGCGTTCATCCCAGGGCTTGAGGCGGATAAAGCCGCGCGCCGAGCTCTGGTCGCCATTGAGGCCCGAGACCTGGTTGAAGCTGATGATATCGGGCTGCTGGAGCAGGTATTCGCGCACCTCGTCGAGCACATCCTGCAGGCGCGCGTCCGAGGCGCCCGAAGGCAGGTTGACGTTCACATACAGAAAACCCTGGTCCTCGTCCGGCAGGAAGGAGGTTGGCAGCTTGTGCATCAGCAGCCACACGCCCAGCAGCACCGCGATAAAGATCAGCATCATGCGCTTGGCGCGGCGCAGGCTGCGGGCGACGATGCCCTGGTAGCGGGTGGCGGTGCGGTCAAAATTGCGGTTGAACCAGCGAAAGAACCGGTCGCTGACGCCAAACAGGCCCTTGCGGATGGCGCGCTCATGGCCACCGGCATGCTCGGGCGCCTTCAGGATGGTGGCGCAGAGTGCGGGGGTCAAGGTCAGCGCGACAAACACCGACAGCGCCATCGCTGCGACGATGGTGATCGAGAACTGGCGGTAGATCACCCCGGTGGAGCCGCCAAAAAAGGCCATGGGCACAAACACCGCCGACAAGGTCACGCCGATACCGACCAGCGCCGGTGTGATCTCGCGCATCGAGACCTTGGTCGCCTCCTTGGCGGACATGCCCGTCTCATGCATCACCCGCTCGACGTTTTCCACCACGACGATCGCATCATCGACCAATAAGCCGATGGCCAGCACCATCGCGAACATTGTCAAGGTATTGATGGAGTAACCGGCAATCGACAGCACGCCAAAGGTGCCCAGCAGCACCACTGGCACGGCAATCGCCGGGATCAGGGTGGCGCGCAGGTTCTGCAGAAACACGAACATCACGATCACCACCAGCACCATGGCCTCGCCCAGCGCGGCGACCACCTCATGGATGGAGGCGCGCACAAAGGGCGTGGAGTCCGAGCTGACGAAGTAGTCGATCTGGTTGGGGAAGTACGGCTTCATCTCGGCCAGCTTGGCCGCAACGGCATCCGACACCGCCATCGCGTTGGCGCCATCGGCCAGGATGATGCCCATACCGGCGCCGCGCATGCCATTGAGCTTGGCCTGCACGTTCAGGTTTTCGGCGCCCAGCTCCACGCGGGCGACATCCTTGATGGTGACCACCGAGCCATCAGTGGCGGCCTTGAGCACGATGTCCTCGAACTGATCGACCGTCTTGAGCTTGGTGCGCGCGGTGATCGTGGCATTGAGCTGCTGGTTGTTCACTGCGGGCAGCGCGCCCAGTTGACCGGCCGATACCTGGGCGTTTTGCGCATTCAGCGCATTGCTCAGGTCCGACGGCATCAGGCCGAATTTCTCCATCTTGGCCGGGTCCATCCAGATGCGCATCGCGTACGAGGTACCGAACACATTAATGTCACCCACGCCTTCAAGGCGCCCGATCACATCGACCAGGCTGGCATTGATGTAGTCACCAATGTCGACCTCGGTCATCGTCGGGTCTTGCGAGTAGAAGCTGTAGGTGACCAGAAAATCCTGGCCGCCCTTGTTGATGAAGACGCCACGGCTTTTGACCGATTCGGGCAGGCGGTTGAGCGCGCCCTGGATCTTGTTTTGCACCTGCACCTGGGCCACGTCCACATTGGTGCCGGGTGCAAAGGTCAAGGTGATGCGGGCCTGGCCAGAGGCATTGCTGGTCGCGCTCATGTAGAGCATGTTGTCAATGCCCTTGAGCTGCTGCTCAATGATCTGGGTGACGGAGTTCTCCACCGTCTCGGCCGATGCGCCAGTGTATTGGGTACCGATGGTGACGCGCGGTGGCGCGATCTCAGGGTATTGCTCCAGCGGCAGCTTGGAGATGGACAGCGCCCCGCCCAACATGATGATGATGGCGATCACCCACGCAAAAATGGGGCGCTGGATAAAAAACTGTGCCATGGATGCAGCCTCGGTTTGGGTGTCTTACTGGGCTGCTGCCGGCGCTGCGGCCTGGCCAGGTATGCGTCCGGGGGCACGTACCCGCTCGGCCTGTGCCTTCAGATCCACCTCGGCGACGCGCACCTTGTCACCGTCCTTGAAGCGCTGAAAGCCATCGACCACCACGCGCTCACCCGATTTCAGGCCACTGCCCACCAGCCACTGGCTGCCAACGGCACGGTCCAGTTGCAAGGCGCGCTTTTGCACCTTGTCCTCGGCGGTGATGACGAAGACAGTCGGTTTGCCCGTCAAATCGCGCACCACCGATTGCTGCGGCACCAGCAGGGCATCAGGTGCCACCGCCGTGGGCAGCAGCGCCTGCACATACATATTGGGCATCAGCACGCCATCGGGGTTGGGTACCTGCGCACGCAAGGTGACCGTGCCCGTGGTGGCACTGACGATCACGCCAGAGAACTTGAGCTTGGCCTCATGGCTGTATTCGGTGCCGTCGTCCAGGCGGATGCGCACGGGGATCTGGTCACCTTCAAGGCGCTGAAAGCGACCTGCCTTCAGGTCGCGCTGCAACTGCAGCATCTCGGTGCTCGACTGGGTGAAGTCCACATACATCGGATCGAGCTGCACCACGGTGGTGAGCGCCGTTGCCTGGTTGGCGGTGACCAGCGCACCGGGCGTCACGGCCGAGGTGCTGACCTTGCCGCTGATCGGCGAGCTGATGCGGGTGTACTGCAGGTTGATGCGGGCGTTGTCCAGCGCGGCCTGGGCGACCGCGACATCAGAGGCGGTCTGTGCGACGAGTGCCTGGCTGTCGTCAAACACCTGGCGGCTGATGGCGTCGATCTTGACCAGTTCGCTGTTGCGCGCGGCATTGCTACGGGCGGTCTGGGCCGTGGCCTTGGCCTTGGCCAAAGCGGCCTCGGCACTGTTGACGGCGGCCCGCGCAGGGCGGTCATCCAACTGGTACAGCGCCTGGCCGGCCTTGACTGATGCGCCTTCGGTGAACAGGCGCTTTTCCACAATGCCATTGGCCTGGGGGCGAATCTCGGCAATCATGAAGGCATTGGTGCGGCCTGGCAGTTCGGCCGTCAGCTGCTGCGATGCAGACTGCACGGTGATGATGCCTACCTCAGGCGCTTGGGGCGCGGCAGCGGCCGTGGGTGCAGCCTTGTCGGAGCAGGCAGCCAGCAAGCCGATGGCGGCCACCACGGCGCCTACACGGGCAGCATGGCCAAGCGTGCGGGGGGAGGAAAGCTTTCCGACAGTTGCCAAAGATTGAAACGTTGCCAGGGACTGGCGCGAAAAATTGGAAACATCCGGCATCATCAGTTTTTGGCTTCAGGTAGAGCAAACTACTATTTTTACAGCTAAATATGTAGGCAGTGTAAAGCGTTGCAGGGGATGGGACAGTTTTCTGCACCCGGCTGCGCAAGCCGTACATTTTGCTACATGCGTATCCGTTTGGGCGCCCCAATGGGGGCCCGCTATGGGAAAGCGATAATGCGCAAAGGTTCCTTGCTTTACCCACGGCAGTGCTTGTTGCCACCGCTAACGCCCCACCCACCATGCCCTCCCCCACCCCTACCATTGGTTTGATTCTGCTGTCCCATGGCTCCAAGGACCCCGTCTGGCGCCGCAATGCCGAGCACCTGCTGGCCCAGGTGCAGCAAGCCCAGCCGACGGCTGCCGTGGCTTGCGCCTACCTCGACTGGTGCGATCCGCCACTCGGCCCCGCTGTGGCCCAACTGCTGCAATCGCATCCCCAACTGAGCCACATCACCATCTGGCCTCTGCTGTTTGGCGTGGGAAAGCATGCCAGCGAAGACATTCCTGCGCTGGTCGAGCAACTCGCCCCGCTCTACCCGCAGCTGCAGCTGCGCATTGCCCCGGCGATGGGCGAGGATGCACGCGTCATTCAGCTGCTGGCGGACATGGCGGGCGGTTATCTGGCAGGCAAGTTGCAGGGCTAGTGCTTCAGTAGCTATAGGCTCAGCCACTGGGCCTGGAAGACAGGCCTTTGCAGCGATGAGCTGGCACCGATGCTGGGAAATTCCGCTCCGCAGCTTGGGTTTCTGCATATCGGGTGCTTTTTATATTCCAATCAAGCATAATGATGCAAATTCATATTCCGCATCATTGTATGAACCTGCATCAGTTCCGCTTTGTGCAAGAGGCCGCGCGCCGCAACCTCAACCTGACCGAGGCGGCCAAGGCACTGCACACCTCGCAACCCGGCGTCTCCAAGGCCATCATCGAGCTGGAAGAGGAGCTGGGCATCGACATTTTTGCGCGCCATGGCAAGCGCCTCAAGCGCATCACCGAGCCAGGCCAGCAGGTGCTGCGCAGCATCGAGATCATCATGCGCGAGGTCGGCAACCTCAAGCGCATCGGTGACCAGTACAGCGCGCAAGACAGCGGCACCCTCTCCATCGCCACCACCCACACCCAGGCCCGCTATGTGCTGCCCACGCCGGTGGCACGCCTGCGCGAGCACTACCCCAAGGTGACGGTCAGCCTGCACCAGGCAACGCCCGCCGAGGTGGCCCGCATGGTGATCGACGAGCAAGCCGACCTGGGCATGGCGACCGAATCGCTGGCCGACTACCCCGAGCTGGTGACCCTGCCCTGCTACGAATGGCAGCACGTACTGGTCATGCCCCACCAGCACCCGCTGGCCCAGAAGGAGCGCATCAATCTGGAAGACATCGCGGCCGAGCCCCTGATCACCTACCACCCCTCGTTCACCGGCCGGGGCAAGATCGACTCGGCGATGGCTGCCCGCCAGCTCACGCCCAAGATCGTTCTGGAAGCCATTGACTCCGACGTGATCAAGACCTATGTGCGCCTGGGTCTGGGCATTGGCATCGTGGCCGAGATGGCCATGCGCGACGACCCGCTCAAGGACCTGGCCGTGCGGCCTGTCGGCCATTTGTTTGGCGAGAGCGTGGCGCGCGTGGCCTTCAAGCGCGGCGCATACATGCGCAATTTTGTCTACAAATTTGCCGAGCTGCTCAGCGATCGCCTCAGCCGTGATCTGATCGCCCGTGCCATGGTCGGCCATGTGGCTGACTACGAGCTCTGATCCGCTCCCTATTCAAAACCCAAACCGCTTATTGATCGATGGATCGCAGACCGGCTCGCCGGCTGCGGTCTTTTTCCAGCCCTGATCACCATGTCCGCTTCCGCCCTCACCCCGTCGTTCCCCAGCCGCCTGCCCAATGTGGGCACCACCATCTTCACCGTCATGTCGGCGCTTGCGACCGAGCACAAGGCCGTCAACCTGGGCCAGGGCTTTCCGGATTTTGGCTGCGACCCGGCCTTGATCGACAGCGTGAGCCGCGCCATGCAGGCCGGCCACAACCAGTACCCGCCGATGACCGGTGTGCCCGCCTTGCGCGAAGTGGTAGCCCAGAAAATTGAAGCGCTCTATGGCAAGCGCTATGACGCCAACAGCGAAATCACCGTCACCGCCGGCGCTACCCAAGCGATCCTGACCGTCATCCTGAGCTGCGTGAGCCCGGGTGACGAGGTCATCGTGCTGGACCCCTGCTACGACAGCTATGTGCCCAATATTGAGCTGGCTGGCGGCGTGCCGGTGCGCGTGCCGCTAACGCCCAAGACCTTCCGCCCGGATTTCGGCAAGATCGCTGCAGCCATCACCCCCAACACGCGCCTGCTGCTGATCAACACCCCGCACAACCCCAGCGGCTCCACTTGGACCGCACAGGAAATGCAACAACTGCAAGACCTGCTGGCCCCCACCAATATCCTGCTGCTGGCCGATGAGGTCTACGAGCACATGGTGTTCGACGGCGAGCGCCATGAAAGCGCGTCGCGCTACCCAGGCCTGGCCGCACGCGCCTATGTGGTCAGCAGCTTTGGCAAGACCTTCCACGTGACGGGCTGGAAGGTGGCCACCGTGGCCGCACCGGCCCCCTTGACCGCCGAATTCCGCAAGGTGCACCAGTTCAATGTCTTCACCGTCAACACCCCCATGCAGGTGGGCCTGGCCGAGTACCTGAAGGACCCTGCGCCCTACCTGAACCTGCCCGCCTTCTACCAAAAGAAGCGCGACCTGTTCCGCGCCGGCTTGGAAGGCTCGCGCCTCAAGCTGCTGCCCAGCTCCGGCACCTACTTCCAGTGCGTGGACATCTCCGCTGTCACCGATGCCAGCGAAGCAGATTTCTGCCAGCAGCTGGTTAAGGATCTGGGCGTGGCAGCCATTCCACTGTCCGCCTTTTATGGCGATGGCTTTGACCAGCAGGTGGTGCGCTTTTGCTATGCCAAAAAGGACGAGACCTTGCTGGCGGCGCTGGAGCGCTTGCGCAAGCTTTAATCGCGTCGGTATCGGGGCTTGATCTGGCTGGGATGCGGAAGGCTGCAGTAGCAACACGCAAGCCTTCCAACAAAACCACGCAGATCAACGCTCGTGCGCCGATTGACTCAATACCGGACCGGCCTCAAGCCCCCTCGGCAAGCCGAAAGGCGCCCGCCATTCGTCCCTGCTCACTGGCCGACAGGCCTACATGGGCAGCGACCGCGCGCCACTGACTGACGATGTCGCGATATGCATCGATGGTCTCATCTGCGTCGGTGAGACTGATGCGGAAATAGCCTGCAACCTCCCTAGCCAGTTCCAGATCCAGCGCATTGTCTGCATCGGTGATGTTCAACTTCAGGCCATCGGCATGGGCGACCGGGTTCATGTCATAGGCCTGTGACAGTTTCCAGCCCTTGCCGGGTACTAGGATGAAGCCGTGGTTGCGGAGATGGTCGTCCGTGTTGGAGACCAGCAGGTTGAACAAGATCCGTGACCAGAGCTCTTTCAGATCCTGTTTGGGCTGCGCGCCTTGACGCAGGATGACTTCTGCCAACTCCAGATAGCTCACGCCCGTCGACGCATCATCGCCATCGTTATGGCCGGTCATCGTCATGGCCGAGGCAAAATGCAGCCGACGCCCGCTGTCCGTCCGGTCAAAGCGGCTCACCATAAAGCAGTGGTGGTCGCTGGCAAACTTACGGGCCTGTGCGGGTGCCACCTGAATGCCACAGCCGTGTGCGAGTGCATTCACCACCATCTCCCAGCCACCGACGTCATAGCTGTCTCTGATACTGGGGAACTTGGCGATGTACAGGCGCCCAGCGTCGTCTATGACGCTGGCTTTTGGCCTGGCGCCGCCCAGCGAGCCGCCTGGCGCAATCAGCATCCGCAGCCAGTCCTGTCCCTGCACCGCCGTATTGTCCGGGTCCTGCTCCAAGCCACGGCTGGCTTGCTCCAACGCGCGAATTTCCGTGAAAGGAGGCGCTGCCATGTCGATCCGGTCGTCGAGGAAGCTGCCTTCGTCCTCCAGCCGGTAGCGCAAGGCCCCCACGCGGTACTGGTCATGCACACCCAGCAGGTAATCGGATTCGTAGAGGCGTGCATCCGCCGGCCACAGCGCTGCACGCTTCTCACGCTCGAACCGCCGATCCATCAGTTTGCGTCCCCAACGATCCGGGCTTGAATCATCGAAGACGCCAAACTTGTCGCTGGGCGCAGGGGGATACTGCGGCCCGCTGAACGGCTGAAGATTCGGATCCAGGTGCACACCGGCAAGCAGCGGCTCTCCTAGCACCTTGGCGTCGTATTCAAATTCAAACAGCTCCGTCGCGCGCGTTCGGCGACTGTGCAGAAAACCCAGGCGCTGAGGCCCTGGCAGCCCCTCCCAGTCCGCATAGACCGCTATCTTGCTCATGATTCACCAGCTCCCTTGCGTTTGCTTTTTCTCAGCAGGGCGCTCAGTGCCGCTGTGCTTTTGGTATCTCCCAAAGCATCTGTTGCCGTGCCGCTGGCTGGCGAGGCTAATGCTTTGCTCGGCATGTTTTTCTTCGTCGCCGGTGCCTTCACCGATTGACGCGAAGGCCCAGGTTTCACTGGCTCGCTGACGATGTGCTGGCCTGGAGCAGGCCGCGCAGTCTCGCCTTTGACCAAGCGCGCATCCTGGAGCTGGCGGCCCAACTGGTCCTCGGTGGCAAGCATGGCCAAATCCTTGGTCAGTCCGAGCACCTGCATCACCGATAAGTAAGCGCCAATCGTCACTCCGGACCCACCGGCCTCCAAAGAGCGCAAGGTCATCGGGGTCATGCCGGCACGCTCTGCCACCTGTTTGGCCGTCAGCTTTCTGCGCAGGCGCGCAAGCTTTAGCCGCTCTCCAAACTCCACAAGCAGCTTGGTAGTAGAAGGCAAAAGAGGAGCGGTCTTCTTGGCCATGGCGCTAATATTTCATCATTTTTCAGGCATTGATGAAAGAATACTAGCACTCTACAAAGCAATCGACCAGCTTTTGTTCTGCTACAACGCCATTGCCAATAGAAAAAGAGGCAATATTTTGCTATTTATAAAAAAAAAGTGCAAAATAATTGCACTTTTCATCAAGCCGCTGTAGAAGCGACGCTGTGGATCAAAGCAGCACGATATCGTACTGGTCCGATCCATCCCGCCCTTCGGCCTGCAGCGAGATCGGCTTGCCGATGAAATCGGACAGCCCAGCCAAATGCTGGCTTTCTTCGTCCAGCAGCATCTCGATCACCGGCGGGGCAGCGAGCACGCGGAACTCCTTGGGGTTGAACTGGCGGGCCTCGCGCAAGATTTCGCGCAGGATGTCGTAGCAGACGGTGCGCACTGTCTTGACCTCGCCCACGCCGCTGCAGACGGGGCAGGAGGTGCAGAGCATGTGGGCCAGCGATTCGCGGGTGCGCTTGCGCGTCATCTCCACCAGACCCAGCTGGGAGAACTCGCCGCACATGGTCTTGACCCGGTCGCGCTGCAGTTGTTTGCGCAGCTCATGCAGCACCTGCGCCTGGTGGTCCTCATGCACCATGTCGATAAAGTCCACGATGATGATGCCGCCCAGGTTGCGCAGCCGCAGCTGGCGGGCAATGGCATGGGCCGCTTCCAGGTTGGTCTTGAAGATGGTGTCGTCAAAATTGCGCGCACCCACATAGCCGCCGGTGTTCACATCGACGGTGGTCAAGGCCTCGGTCTGGTCCACGATCAGGTAGCCACCGGATTTGAGATCGACGCGCCGGCCCAGTGCACGCGCAATTTCCTCATCGACCGAGTACAGATCGAAGATCGGGCGCTCGCCCTTGTAGAGCTGCAGCTTGGGCAACGCGGCCGGCATGAACTCCTGGCCAAACTGCTGCAGCAGCACAAACTGCTCGCGTGAATCGATGCGGATCGACTGGGTGTTTTCCGTGACCATGTCGCGCAGCACGCGCTGCATCAGGCTCAGGTCCTGGTGCAGCAAGGTTTTGGCGGCCTGCTTGGCGGCACTTTCCTTGATGCGCTTCCAGACCTTGCGCAGGTAGCTGATGTCTTCGGCCAGCTCTTCGTCGCTGGAGTCCTCGCCATTGGTGCGCAGAATAAAGCCGCCACCACCACCTGTTTGCGCCGTGCCCACCAGCGCCTGCAGGCGGGCACGCAAGGCATCGCGCTCGTTCTGGGGAATCTTTTGCGACACGCCGATATGGTCGTCCTGCGGCAGGTACACCAGCAGGCGCCCGGCAATGCTGATCTGCGTGGACAGCCGCGCGCCCTTGGTGCCGATCGGGTCCTTGATGACCTGCACCATGATCGACTGGCCTTCGAAGATCTGCTTTTCAATCGGCACCTGGGGCTCGCCCTTGCGGGCAAACATCGGCGCCAGGCCGCCTTCCTGGCGCTGCCAGACGTCGGCCACATGCAGGAATGCGGCTCGCTCCAGGCCAATGTCGATAAAGGCGGACTGCATGCCGGGCAGCACGCGCGATATCTTGCCCAGGTAGACATTGCCGACCAGGCCGCGCTCCAGGGTGCGCTCATGGTGCAGCTCCTGCACAGCGCCGCCCTCGATGATCGCCACCCGCGTCTCCTGCGGCGCCCAATTGATCAAAATATCATTTTGCATAGAAGTCATTCTTAGATGGCCTTAGATGGCAAACCCTGCAGCCCGCAGCACATTGGCCGTCTCGAACACCGGCAGGCCCATGATGCCTGAATAGCTGCCGCTGATCTTGGCAATATACGCTGCGGCCCGCCCCTGCACGCCATAGGCGCCCGCCTTGCCCATGGGCTCACCGCTAGCGACATAGGCGTCGATCTGCGCGCTGTCCATCACCGCGAACTCCACGCTGGAGACCGACAGGCTGGTCAGGCGCTTGCGCCCGCTTTGCAGGGCCACCGCCGTCAATACGCGGTGCGTCTTGCCACTGAGCGCTTGCAGCATCTCACGGGCCTGTTCCTGCGACTCAGGCTTGCCCAGAATATCCCGGCCCAGCGACACCGTGGTGTCAGAGCACAGAATCGGCGCCTGTTCCAGCCCGCGCCGCTGCAGGCGCGCCAGTGCTGCATCGAGCTTCAGACCGGTCACGCGCTGCACATAGTCGGTGGCGGATTCGCGCGGCAGCACCAGCTCCAGCGCTTCAGGGTCCTGGGGTTCGGGTTCGTCGTCCTGGGCAACCAGCAAGCGGTGGGAAATACCGATCTGTTCAAGCAGTTGACTGCGGCGTGGAGACTGAGATGCCAGGTAGACAAAGGGGTGCATGGTGGGAAGCGAGGCCAAGATTTGAAAAAAGCGCCTGCGCCCATCAATCCAGCGCAAGCAGCTATTATTTTTGCAGCATAACGCATCCGGCAGCCCGCTGGCAAGCGGGGATATTGCCCTGCCCTCGCCCAGCCGAGAGCAGGCGCGCTGGCCTTACTCGCGGTGGTAAGGATGGCCGGCATTGACCGACCAGGCGCGGTAGAGCTGCTCGATCAGCAGCACGCGCACCATCGCATGGGGCAAGGTCATGTCGGAGAGGCGAATGCGCTCATGCGCGGCAGCCTTGAACTCGGGGTCCAGCCCATCGGGGCCGCCGATGATCAGTGCGACATCATCGCCTTCAAGCTGCCAGCCCTTGACCCGCTGGGCCAGCGCCTTGGTGGTCAGGTTGGTGCCACGCTCATCGAGCACCACAATGCGCGTGCCGCGCGGTATGGCTGCCTCGATGCGCTTGCGCTCGGCGGCATACAGGGTCTCGACAGTCTTGGAGCCACGCGGCTCAGTCTTGACGGCCTTGAGCTCCACCTTCAACTCGGGCGGGAAACGCTTGGCATAGTCGTCATAGGCGGTCTGCGCCCAATCGGGTACATGCTGGCCCACCGCAACGATGAAAATCTTCATGCGAACTCTCCAATGAAAAAGAGCTGTCCTGCCTGGCAGTACAGCTCTTTCCAACCCGCAGGTTGAGGGGGTTTACTTGGCCTTGGTGGTTGCGCGCTTGGCCGCTGGCTTCTTGGCTGCAGGCTTGGCAGCGGCCGACTTGGCTGCGGGCTTGCTGGCCTTGGGCTTGTTGACCACCACAGTCTTGACGGTGGCAGCAGCGCTGGTCTTCTTGGCCGCAGGCTTCTTGGCCACGGTGCCCGAGATCTTCTTGACGGCGGGCTTCTTGGCAGCGGTCTTCTTCACCGGTGCATCAGCGGCCTTGTCAGCAGCTGCTGGCTTGCGGGCAGCGGGCTTTTTCTTGCTGTCAGCGGTGTCGGCAGCAGCTTCTGCCTTGGCCTTGGCAGGCTTGGCGGCCTTGGGCTTGGCAGCGCCCAGCTTGACGCGCACGGGCGTGTCGCCCCACATCTCTTCCAGGCGGTAGTACTGGCGAATCATCGGCTGCATGATGTGGGCCACAACGGGGCCGCAGTCGACGATGATCCACTCGCCGTTGTCTTCGCCTTCGGTACGTGGCTTGGGGAAGCCCGCTTCCTTGACGGCATCCTTGACGCTGGCAGCCAAGGCCTTGGTCTGGCGGTTCGAGGTACCTGCGGCCACGATCACGCGCTCAAACAGCGGCGACAGGTGCTCGGTATTGAAAACCTGGATATCTTGTGCTTTCACATCTTCCAGCCCATCAACGATGGCACGCTGCAGCAATTGCACAGATTTCTTGGCAGTGGATTCGGATTTTTTGGCGGTGGTCATCAGTAGGTGATGGATGAAAGTGTTTCTACTATAGCGCGTGTTGCAGTTATTGTTGATCGCGTCAACACGCAGTGGCAAAAGGGCAAAGCCTTCAAGAGATGCTGCCGCGCAGCCTGCGATGGGGCATGCATACGGTCAGCGGAAAGCGAATTATACGCAGGCTGCGCCCAATGGCGCTCTGGTATGGCCTTGTGGCATGGGCGTTGGGCCAGCCGAAGGCGTTCAGGCTGCCCAACTCATACGGAATCGACAGCCCCAGGTGGTGTGCTTACAGCCAATCACGCGGCTGCAAAAACTCCGTCAGCAAACGCTCCTCGGGCGAACCCTCAGGGTCCTGGCGCTGGTAGCTCCAGCTGGCCAAGGGCGGCATCGACAGCAAGATCGATTCCGTGCGCCCGCCCGACTGCAGACCAAAGTGGGTACCCCGGTCCCAGACCAGGTTGAACTCCACATAGCGACCGCGCCGGTAGAGCTGAAAGTCCCGCTCGCGCTCGCCATAGGCCTGGTCCTTGCGGCGTTGCACGATGGGTAGGTAGGCCTTCAAAAAGGCATCGCCCACCGACTGCAGCATCCCAAAGCCGCCTTCAAAGCCCAGCTCGGAGAAGTCATCAAAAAAGATGCCGCCGATGCCACGCGCTTCGTTGCGGTGCTTGAGGAAGAAATAGCTGTCACACCACTGCTTGAAGCGCGGATACAGATCGGCACCGAAAGGCGCCACCGCATCGTGGCAGACCTGGTGAAAATGCTGCGCGTCTTCGGCAAAGGGGTAGAACGGCGTCAGGTCCATGCCGCCACCAAACCAGCAGGTGGCTGGCTGGCTGGGGTGGCCTGCGGCAATCATGCGCACATTCATGTGCACGGTGGGCACATAGGGGTTGCGCGGATGAAAGACCAGGGATACACCCATGGCCGTGAAAGGCGCGCCCGCCAGTTCGGGCCGGTGCTGGGTGGCCGAAGGTGGCAGCTGTGGGCCCCGCACTTGCGAAAAGCCCACGCCAGCACGCTCAAACACCGTGCCGCCTTCCAGGATCTTGGTCAGACCCTGGCCTTGCAGCTTCTCACCGGGCGCCTTTTGCCAGGCATCAGCCAGAAAGCGAACGGCGCTGCCCGCCTCCTGCTCCTGCGCTTCAACGGCATCGGTGATCGAAGCCTGCAGCGATTGGAGATAGGCGGCCACCGCCAGGGCCTCCGCCCCGGCGTTCAGTTGGTCAACGGAAGAGGACAGCACGGGCGGGGCTCACTGTGGGCTTGCGAACGGTCACTTGACCGCGCGGTAGCCGATGTCGTGGCGGTATTGCGCGCCAACGAAATGCACCTGCGCGGCAGCGGCATACACGCGCTGCTGCGCCTGCTTGACGTTGTCGGCCAAGGCAGTCACACACAGCACGCGGCCACCGCTGGTGACGGGCTTGCCATCCTGCACCGTGGTGCCGGCGTGGAAGACCATCACTTCTTCTTCGTCCTCTGGCAGACCGGTGATCACATCGCCCTTGCGGGGTGCGTCCGGGTAGCCATGGGCAGCCATCACCACGCCCAGCGCGGTGCGGCGGTCCCACTGCAGCTCGATCTGGTCGAGCTTGCCGTCGGTGGCAGCCTGCATCACATCGACCAGATCGCTCTTGAGGCGCATCATGATCGGCTGGGTTTCCGGGTCACCCATGCGGCAGTTGAACTCCAAGGTCTTGGGGTGACCCGCCTTGTCGATCATCAGGCCCGCGTACAGGAAACCGGTGTAGGGGATGCCGTCTTTTTCCATGCCACGGATGGTGGGCAGTATGATCTCGCGCATCGCGCGGGCATGCACATCGGCCGTCACCACCGGGGCGGGCGAGTAGGCACCCATGCCGCCGGTGTTGGGGCCCTGGTCGCCGTCCTTCAGGCGCTTGTGGTCCTGGCTGGTCGCCATGGCCGCCACGCTCTTGCCGTCGCACAGCACGATGAAGCTGGCCTCTTCGCCATCGAGAAACTCCTCGATCACCACGCGGGCACCGCCATCGTTATGGGCGACGCCGTACTTGTTGTCCACCAGCATGAAGTCCACGGCATCGTGCGCTTCCTGGGCGGTGGTAGCCACCACCACGCCCTTGCCGGCAGCCAGGCCGTCGGCCTTGACGACGATGGGCGCGCCCAGCTTGTCGATGTAGGCATGGGCCGCCACCGGGTCGCTGAAGGTCTCGTACTGCGCCGTCGGGATGCCATGGCGTGCCATGAAATCCTTGGAGAAGGCCTTGGAGCTTTCCAGCTGCGCAGCAGCCTTGGTCGGGCCGAAGATCTTCATGCCGTGGGCGCGGAACTCGTCCACCACGCCGGCGGCCAAAGGCGCCTCGGGGCCGACGACGGACAGCTGCACACCGTTGTCCTGCGCCCATTCGCGCAGCTGAACCACATCGGTGATCGGCAGGTTTTCCAGACGCTTGTCGCGTGCGGTGCCTGCGTTGCCCGGGGCTACATAGACTTTGGAGACCTTGGGCGATTGCGCCAACTTCCAGGCCATTGCGTGTTCACGGCCGCCGCCACCAATCACAAGTACCTTCATAGCGCCGCGTTATGGTAAACATCTTGAACATCATCCAGATCTTCCAGTGCGTCCAGCAATTTTTGCATCTTGGCCGCACCTTCCTCATCCAGATCTACGGTATTTTCGGGGCGCATCGTCACTTCGGCCACCTCGGGCTTGAAGCCCGCTGCCTCCAGCGCATTGCGCACCGCTTCAAATTCTGACGGGGGCGTCAGCACTTCGACCGCGCCCTCCTCGTCGGTGATCACATCGTCGGCGCCGGCTTCCAGCGCCACTTCCATGATCTTTTCCTCATCGGCACCGGGGGCGAACACCAGTTGCCCCAGGTTACGGAACTGGAAGGACACCGAGCCTTCGGTGCCCATGTTGCCGCCGTGCTTGCTGAACGCATGGCGCACATCGGCTACCGTGCGCACGCGGTTGTCCGTCATGGTGTCGACAATGATGGCCGCGCCACCGATGCCATAGCCTTCGTAGCGGATTTCCTCGTAAGTCACGCCTTCGAGGTTGCCGGTGGCCTTGTCGATGTTGCGCTTGATGTTGTCGGCCGGCATGTTGGCCGCCTTGGCCTTATCGATCGCCAGACGCAAACGCGGGTTGGCGCTCAAATCTGCACCGCCCTGGCGCGCAGCGACCATAATTTCACGAATGATACGGGTCCATACCTTGCCGCGTTTTTCGTCCTGACGACCCTTGCGGTGTTGAATATTGGCCCATTTGCTGTGTCCTGCCACAGAATTTCCTTTGCTATTGTTTTATCTAGCTAGACTGCGATTTTACTTTTGACTTTGATGCTGGAGAGGAAACCTACGATGGCTGAACCCCTACTGGTTGCCAAAAATGGCACAACGGAGTGTTTTTTGCTTCCTGGCCTGGCCAATCGACACGGGCTGATCACCGGCGCGACCGGCACGGGCAAGACTGTAACCCTTCAGACATTGGCCGAGGGATTCTCGGGCATTGGCGTGCCGGTGTTCATGGCCGATATCAAAGGGGATTTGACCGGCATCAGCCAGGTAGGCCAGATTGGCGGCAAGCTGGCCGCCACTTTGCAGGACCGTGGTATTGACCTGCCCACGCCCAAGGCCTGCCCCACCACCTTGTGGGATGTGTTTGGCGAGCAAGGCCACCCGGTGCGCGCCACCATCTCGGACATGGGCCCCTTGCTGCTGGGCCGCATGCTGGACTTGAATGACACGCAGATGGGCGTGCTCAACCTGGTCTTCAAGATTGCCGATGACAACGGCATGCTGCTGCTCGACCTCAAGGACTTGCGCGCCATGCTGTCCTATGTGGGCGAGAACGCCAAGCAGTTCACCACCGACTACGGTAACATCAGCTCGGCCAGCGTGGGCGCCATCCAGCGCGGTCTGCTGCAGATCGAGCAGCAAGGCGGCAACAGCTTCTTTGGCGAGCCCATGCTCAACATCGACGACATGATGCAGACCGTGGGCACGCAAGGGGTGATCAACATCCTCGCGGCCGACAAGCTGATGAATTCGCCGCGCCTGTACTCCACCTTCCTGCTGTGGATGCTGTCCGATCTGTACGAGAAGCTCCCGGAAATTGGCGACCCGGACAAGCCCAAGCTGGTCTTCTTCTTTGACGAGGCCCACCTGCTGTTCAATGATGCACCCAAGGTGCTGCAAGAGCGCATCGAGCTGGTCGTGCGCCTGGTGCGCTCCAAGGGCGTGGGCGTGTATTTCGTCACGCAAAACCCGCTGGACATTCCCGACAGCGTGCTCGCCCAGCTCGGCAACCGCGTGCAGCATGCGCTGCGCGCCTTCACGCCGCGTGATCAAAAAGCCGTCAAAGCCACGGCCACCACGATGCGCGCCAACCCGGGGCTGAACATCGAGGCGGCGATCACCGAACTGGCTGTGGGCGAGGCGCTCGTGAGCTTTCTGGACGAAAAAGGCCGCCCCAGCGTGACCGAGCGCGTCTATGTGCTGCCACCCGGCAGCCAGATCGGCCCCATCACTACCGAGCAGCGCCAGGCCTTGCTGAAGAATTCGCTGGTCGCCGGCGTCTACGACACACCGGTGGACCGCGAATCGGCCTACGAGATCCTGAAGGCACGTGCCGGCCAGGCTACCGCAGCGCAAGGCGGCAAGCCGGGCGCAGGCGCGGCTGCTGGCACTGCCGGTGCCGAGGATGGCGGCCTGATGGGCAGCATCAACGACATCCTGTTTGGCACAACCGGCCCGCGCGGCGGCAAGAAGGACGGCATTGTGCAGTCCATGGCCAAGTCCACCGCCCGCTCCTTTGGCACCAAGCTGGGCAACCAGATTCTGCGCGGCGTGCTGGGCAGCATCATGGGCGGCAAAAAGTAGACTGCGCTGCAGAGCAAAAAAAAGGTTCATCGAGGAATACCGGGGAACGCGGCGCGGATCTTGAGAAAGAAGTAGTCCTCATCTCGATATCCGTAGGCGCGGCGCTTGATG
>NZ_SOAL01000027.1 GCF_004364775.1 Comamonas sp. JUb58 | reverse complement strand
TCAAGGTCATCAAGCGCCGCGCCTACGGATATCGAGATGAGGACTACTTCTTTCTCAAGATCCGCGCCGCGTTCCCCGGTATTCCTCGATGAACCCAAAAAAAGCCCGCGAACGGGCTTTTCGTGACAGTGCGCGGGGCTTATTGGAAGCCGGCGCGGTCCAGCATCTGCTGCACCTTGGGCATATTGCTGCCCACAGCGCTGATTGGGATGGTCTCAGCCTTGAAAGGCTTGTTCTGGGTCATGGTCTTCAGCGCAGGGTTGTCGGTCTGCACGTTCTTGGCAGCAGGCCACTCGTTGTTGCCATTGGCAAAGTAGGTCTGTGCTTCAGGGCTGGCCAGGTACTCCAGGAACTTGACGGCATTGTCCTTGTTCTTGCTGTACTTGGAGACCGCGCCGCCGGCGATGTTCAGGTGCGTGCCCCAGCTGCTCTGGTTGGGGAACACCACGCTGACCTTGTTGGTCACGGCGACATCGTCCGGGTTGCTCGAGCGCATCAGGCGGGCGAAATAGTAGCTGTTGGTGATGGCGATATCGCATTCACCTGCAGCCACGGCCTTGATCTGGTCGGTGTCACCGCCCTTGGGTGGGCGCGCCAGGTTGTCCTTGACGCCTTGCAGCCATTGCTGGGCCTTGGCTTCGCCGATGTGCTCGGTCACGGCGCCAAACAGGCTCAGGTTGTAGGGGTGCGATCCCGAGCGGATGCAGATCTTGCCCTTGTTCTTGGGATCGGCCAGCTTTTCGTAGCTGTCCACATCTTCCAGCTTGACCTTGTCCTTGTTGTAGGCGATCACGCGGGCACGGGTCGAGAGACCGAACCAGGTGATGCCGCCATCGGCTTCAGGTTGGGCGCGCAGGTTGGCGGGAATCACTTCCTCCAGTTTGGCCGAGCGGATCGGCAGGAACAGGTTGTCCTTCTCGCCGCGGTAGAGGCGGGCGGCATCGACCATCAGCACCACGTCAGCGGGAGAGGCAGCACCTTCGGCTTTGAGGCGGGCCACAATGCCTGCGTCGTCCGAGTCCACACGGTTGATCTTGATGCCGGTCGCTTTTGTAAAGTTGTTATAGAGCGCCTCATCTGTCGCGTAGTGGCGGGCAGAGTACAGGTTGACCACTTCTTGGGCTTGTGCCGCAGCACCTGCCGTGATGGCGCAAGCCAGTGCAAGGATTTTCAAAGAATGCATAGGGCAAAACGTCTCTGTAAAGTTGGAGCCGCGATCTTAAATGAAACGAGAATTGTTTCTATTTAATCCATTGCAAGCTCTGTGCTTATTCAGATCGTCTTAAGTGTGGCCCTGGCAATAAGAGGGGTGCAGCGAACTGTGGGCCAAACGCAAGGCAAAAAAAAGCCCGGCCGAAGCCGGGCTTGAATTGGATCGATGAAACCGGGTTTCGAAAAGATCCAAGGAGACAACTGGGTGCGTTGAAGTTTTCAACACAATGGGTAAATTATAGGGTTTACCCTTGACGCTGTCCAGCGCGCTGGCGAAAGTTTGACCAAACTGTAGGTCTTCAGCAACAGCAGCGCGCCAGGCAGGTCAGCAATTAGCGCTTGCGGGCGGTAGCGGCGCTGACGGTGCCAGCAGCCTTGACCGCGTTGTTGGTGATGGTGTTGAAGTTGGTCTCAGCCACTTCACCAGCTTGCTTGACGGCCTTTTGCACGGAGTCATAGGCGTTGTTGGCAGCAGCAACAGCGGTCTTCATCACGGCAACAGCGCTTTCGGAGCCGGCAGGTGCGTTCTTGGCAGCGGTGTCCACAAATTCGTTGAACTTGGACTGGGCTTCAACGGCCTTGTTTTCGAAAGCCTTGCTGAATTCCAGGCTGGTGGCTGCAGCGATTTCGTACAGGTGACGGCTGTAGGCAGCGGTCTTTTCGGCCATCGGTTGCAGCAGGCCGCTTTGCACGCTCAGCAGGTCTTGGGCGTTCTTGGCATCCAGCACGGCCGAGGTATTGGCCGAAACGTCGGACAGCGCAGCGCGGGTTGCAGCCACGTTCAGTTCCACCAGCTTTTCCACGCCTTCGAAAGCCTTGTTGGTCAGGCCCAGCAGGGTTTCCAGATTAGCTTTGTGTGCAGCCAGGATTTGGTCAGGGGTCAATGCCATGTTCATACTCCGTCTCGTTAGAAGTGTTGAAGGTACAAATCCGGGCACGTCCTGTGCGCCGGAGGTTTGTGCATTGCGTTGAATTTGCTGCACTGCACAATGACTCTATTGTTGGGCATCTGCGCGCCTTTTGCAAGCCTTTTTTGTGCAGTGCAGCAAAAAAGTCTTTTGTTTTGATTTCAATCATTTACCAGTTGTTTAATTGGTTGATAGGGTAACGAATTAATCGCTTGGCAATCGGCTGAAATCTGCTCGCTCTGAAGTTGTAGTCGCGCCATGTGTCAGCACGATGGCAATGCCTGTTTCTGCCTGTCTCCGACGGTGCAGTGCTGTGGTTCCTGCTGGGATCGGCACTTCTACAATGCCTGCAAACTTTGTGACCAGGATGGCCAAGATGTCTTCTTCGCAGCAGCAGCCAGCGCGCCCCCAGCCCCAGCCCCGATCGGCCTATGCGCAGTTTGTGCGCGTAACTACCCGCTGGGCTGATAACGATGCCTATGGGCATGTCAACAACGTCGTTTATTACAGCTGGTTCGATACCGCCGTGAACCGCTTGCTAATTGAAAAGGGCGTGCTCGATATTGAAGCGAGCAGCAGCATTGGCCTGGTAGTGGAAACCCAATGCCATTATTTTGCGCCGGTGTCTTATCCGCAGGATGTGGACGTGGGCGTGCGGGTGGCGCACCTGGGAAAAAGCAGCGTGCGTTATGAGCTGGCGATTTTTGTCTCCGGTGAATCGCAAAGCGCCGCTTGCGGGCATTTTGTCCATGTGTATGTGGACCGCAGCAGCCGCCGCCCGGTAGCCTTGCCCGATGCCACGCGCGTGGCGCTGGACAGCTTGCGTTTGACCTGAACCAGAGGCTTGCCCTGCCTTGCAGCAGGGCAGCGGGCAATCGCCTACACTTGCCGCTGTTGCGACCTTATGAAATAGGCGCTGGGTTGTGAATATGAGACATGGCGTCTGCCTGTAGCAGCCGAAGGGGCTGCTACACGTGTTGGCGCGCAACCCTGTGCTGCCAACCATGATTATCCAAAGTCTGCTGGACACCGACCTGTACAAGTTCACCATGATGCAGGTGGTGCTGCACCAGTTCCCGGGGGCCCAGGTGGAATACAAGTTCCGCTGCCGCAACCCCGGCGTGCAATTGGCGCCGTATGTGGACGAGATTCGCGCCGAAATCCAGCACCTGTGCAGCCTGCGTTTTGCCGATGACGAATTGGCCTATCTGCAGTCGCTGCGCTTTATCAAAAGCGACTTCATCGATTTTCTGCGGCTCTACCAGCTCAAGGAAAAATACATCAGCGTGCTGCCGCTGCCCAGCGGCGAGATCGACATCACCATCACCGGCCCCTGGCTGCATACCGTGCTGTTCGAGATTCCTGTGCTGGCCATCGTCAACGAGGTCTACTTTCGCAACACCCAGCCCGAGCCCGATTGGGCCGAGGGGCGCAGGCGCCTGGCGGGCAAGATCGACGCCATGCGCGGGCCGGGGCTGGAGTCGCTCAAGATTGCCGACTACGGCACGCGCCGGCGTTTCAGCCACCGCTGGCAGCGCGAGGTGCTGGGCAGCCTGGTAGGCGGGCTGGGCGTAGCCACCCATCCGGCAATGCCGGGCGAGCGCCGGGGCCAATTGGCCGGTACCAGCAATACCTTGTTCGCCAAGCAACTGGGCCTGACCCCGCTGGGCACCATGGCCCATGAATACCTGCAGGCCTGCCAGGCACTGGGCCCGCGCCTGCGCGAAAGCCAGATCTACGGCTTTGACATGTGGGCCAAGGAGTACCGGGGCGACCTGGGCATTGCGCTGTCCGATGTCTACGGCATGGACGCCTTTCTGCGCGACTTCGACCTGTACTTCTGCAAGCTCTTCGATGGCGCACGGCATGACAGCGGCGACCCCTTCAGCTGGGGCGAGCGCCTGATCGCCCACTACAAGCTGCACAAGGTCGATCCGCTGACCAAGATCCTGATCTTCAGCGATGCGCTGACGATACCGCGCACCATTGCGCTGTTCGAGCGCTTCCAGGGCCGCTGCCAGCTGGCCTTCGGTGTCGGCACCAATCTGACCAATGACCTGGGCTATGAGCCGCTGCAGATCGTCATCAAGATGACCCGCTGCAATGGCCAGCCGGTCGCCAAGATCTCGGACACGCCCGGCAAGAGCATGTGCGACGACGAAAAATACCTGGCCTACCTGCGCCAGGTGTTCAACCTCTCCCCCAGCCAGCACGTTCGCCCGCAAGGCGTGGCACCTGCCCCCGCGCGTGCGGGTTAATCGGGATGGCTGCTGCCGCCGGCAGCCTGCCTGGGGCGGTGGCCGCTGACTAAAATCACCGGGCTGTGTGTGCCTGCCGGACGCTGTTGGGCTGCCATGCATCAATAATCAGAAACGCAAGGAGCAGGCTATGGCGCAGGTGGGGCAACGGTATGGGGCGTGGGGCAGGGCGGCCGTGGGGGCGGCGGTGCTGGCGCCGGGCTGGGTCAGTGCGGCCACCATCAATGGCGCCGATCTGTCCGTGTTCTGGGGCATCCCCTTTGCCGGCATTCTGCTGTCCATCGCGCTGATGCCGCTGTTTCTGCCCAACTTCTGGCACCACCATTTTGGCAAGGTGGCGGCATTCTGGGCGCTGGCCTTTTTGCTGCCTTTTGCCGCAGTCTTTGGCCCGGGCCTGGCCGCCGGCAGCCTGGCCCATGCGCTGGTGGCTGAATACATTCCCTTTGTGATTCTGCTCACGGCCTTGTTCACGGTCTCGGGCGGCATCTATATCCGTGGCAACCTGCATGGCTCGCCGGGTTTGAACACGGCCATCCTGGCCATTGGCGCGGTGCTGGCCAGCTTCATGGGCACGACCGGAGCCTCCATGCTGCTGATCCGCCCGCTGATCCGCGCCAACGATGCCCGCCGCAGCAGCGCGCATGTGGTCGTGTTCTTTATCTTTATCGTCTCCAATGCCGGTGGCTCGCTCACACCGCTGGGCGATCCGCCGCTGTTCCTGGGCTTTTTGAAGGGCGTCGATTTCTTCTGGACCGTGCGCCACATCTTTGCCGAGACCCTGTTCTTGGTCAGCGCGCTGTTGGTGATCTTCTACCTGCTGGACCGCTATATGCTGCGCTTTGATGCGCAAAAGCCCCGTACCGATCCGACGCCCGACACCCACAATTTGGGCTTTGAAGGCAAGATCAATTTTGTGCTGCTGGGCGCCGTGGTGGCCCTGGTGCTGCTGAGTGGCTTCTGGAAGTCCGACCTGCAGTGGGACATTGCCGGTGTGGCCGTCGGCCTGCCATCCATCGTGCGGGATCTGGGCCTGATTGCGGTGGCCGTGCTGTCTTTCAAGCTCACGCCCGCGTCGGCCCATGCGGCCAACCAGTTCGACTGGGGCCCGATGCAGGAAGTGGCCAAGCTGTTCGCAGGCATTTTTCTGACCATCATCCCCGTCATCGCGATGCTGCAGGCCGGCGCCAACGGCCCCTTCGGTGCCGTGGTGCGTGCGGTGACCCGGCCCGATGGCTCGCCCGACCCGGCAATGTACTTCTGGGCCGCCGGTTTGCTCAGCAGCTTTTTGGACAATGCGCCCACCTACCTGGTGTTCTTCAACACCGCCGGGGGCGATCCCCAGGTGCTGATGGGCTCGATGGCGACTACCTTGGCGGCGATCTCGGCCGGCGCCGTTTTCATGGGCGCGAACACCTATATCGGCAATGCACCCAATATGATGGTCAAGGCCATTGCCGAAAGCCGTGGGGTGCGCATGCCCAGCTTTTTTGGCTATATGGCCTGGTCGTGCTCCATCCTGGTGCCGCTGTTTATCGTGATGACTTTTATCTGGTTCCGCTGAACCCCGAGGAAACTGCCGATGTCCCGCCCGAAAATTCTGATTGCCCGCGCCATTTCGCCCGAAGTGGTCACCGTGCTCGAACAACATTTCGACGTCCGCTCCAACCAGGACGATGTCGCCTGGTCGCCCGCCGAGCTGGCCCAGCACCTGCAGGGCATGGATGGCGTGCTGACCACCGGCTCGCAACGCATCGATGCGGCCCTGCTGGCCGCCTGCCCGCAGCTGCAGATCTGCGCCAACATGGCCGTGGGCTACAACAACTTTGATGTGGCCGCGATGACGGCAGCTGGCGTGCAGGGCACCAATGCCCCCGATGTGCTGACCGAGACCACGGCCGATTTCGGCTTTGCGTTGATGATGGCCACTGCCCGCCGCATCACCGAGAGCGAGCATTTTCTGCGCGCCGGCCAGTGGAAGGACTGGCGCTATGACCTGTTGGCCGGTGCCGAGGTGCATGGCAGCACCTTGGGCATTCTGGGCATGGGCCGCATCGGCCAGGCCATTGCACGGCGTGGTGCCCATGGCTTTGGCATGCAGGTGGTCTACCACAACCGCTCGCGCCTCAGCCCTGAGCTGGAAGCCGATTGCAAGGCCCGTTATGTGAGCAAGCAAGAGCTGCTCAGCACCGCCGACCACCTGGTGCTGGTGCTGCCTTACACCCCTGAAGCCCACCACACGATTGGCGCGGCCGAGATCGCCAGCATGAAGCCCAGCGCTACGCTGACCAATATCGCGCGCGGCGGCATTGTTGACGATGCGGCATTGGCCAAGGCCTTGGCCAACAAGACCATTGCCGCCGCCGGCCTGGATGTGTTTGAGGGCGAGCCTGCCGTGCACCCGGATCTGCTGGCGCTGTCCAACGTGGTGCTGACACCGCATATCGCCAGCTCCACGATGGGCACGCGCCGGGCCATGGCCCAGCTGGCGGCCGACAACCTGATCGCCTACCTGGGTGGCAAGGCGCCGGTCACGCCCGTCAACAACCTGGAGCACAGCCGCCGCCGCGCTGCCTGAACGCAAAATATTTCAATAAATTGGGCTGTTTGTGCCCACCAGGCGGGCGCAAGCAGCTATTATTTTTGCAGTCATCTCAAACGCGGGGAATGCCTGTGAATCTGGATCTGGATCGGTCGCTGCTCAGCCTGGTGCTGCTGGCCTTTGTGTTATTGGCGGTGCTGGCCAATTTGCTGGTCTTGCTGCTGCGCCGACCCAAGGTCGATCTGGGCGAGGCTTGGTTGCAGCAGCAGGAGCGCCAGGCCCGCGATCAGCAGCAAACCGTGCAGGCACTGGCGCGCAGCGAAGGCGCGCTCAGCCATCTGTCGCAGCACCTGACCTTGCAGCTGCGCGAACTCAACCAGGGCAGCCAGGATGTGATGGGCGAGTTCCGCGAATCGCTGGAAGCGCGCATGGCGCAAAGCCTGGCCGAATCGCGCCTGGGGCGCCAGGAACTGGCCCAGGCACTGGCCGGGTTCGAGACCCAGCTGGCCCAGCGCCTGGCCCACCTGGATGCCGCCGTCAACCAGCGCCTGTCGGTGCTCGATACCTCGCTCACCCAGCGCGTCGATGCGCTCACCCGCGCCAACCACCACAGCCTGACCACCCTCAAGACCGATGTGCAGTCGCACCTGAGCGGCATGCAGGATGGGGTGGGGCGCCAGCTGGCGCAGCTGCTGCAGGCCAACCAGCAGCAGGCCGAGCAGTTGCGCGGCACGCTCAATGAGCGCCTGGCCAGCATCCAGAGCGACAACGCCAGCAAGCTCGAAGAGATGCGCAAGACCGTGGATGAAAAGCTGCATGCCACCTTGGAGCAGCGCCTGGGTGAATCCTTCAAGCTGGTCAGCGACCGCTTGGAGCAGGTGCACAAGGGCCTGGGCGAGATGCAGACCCTGGCCGGCAGCGTGGGCGACCTCAAGCGCGTGATGACCAATGTGAAATCGCGCGGCACCTGGGGTGAGCTGCAGCTGGGCATGATCATCGACAACGTGCTGACCGCCCAGCAGTACGCCAAGAACGTCAAGACCGTGCCGGGCAGTGACGAGATGGTGGAGTTCGCCATCCGCCTGCCGGGCCACAGCGACGACAAGCCCGTGTGGCTGCCCATCGATTCCAAGTACCCGGTGGAGCACTACCAGCGCCTGATGGATGCGCAGGAAAGCATGGACAAGGCAGCGATCCAGTCGG
Organism: Comamonas sp. JUb58; assembly: GCF_004364775.1. Lineage (GTDB taxonomy): Bacteria > Pseudomonadota > Gammaproteobacteria > Burkholderiales > Burkholderiaceae_C > Comamonas. Next base: position 64,828 of record NZ_SOAL01000027.1, on the reverse strand, counting down.
CCAGCGTCGGTTTTGAAAATTCGATCCGCCTGGAAGCCAAGAAGATCTACAGCAAGTACGTGTCGCCACCCAACACCACCGATTTTGCGGTGCTCTACCTGCCCACCGAGGGGCTGTTTGCCGAGGTGATGCGCCGGCCTGGTCTTGTCGAGGCGGTGCAGAACGACTGCCGGGTCATGGTCTCGGGGCCGGCCAATCTGGCGGCCATGCTCAACAGCCTGCAGATGGGCTTCAAGACCCTGGCCATCGAAAAGCGCAGTTCCGAGGTCTGGGCCGTGCTGGGCCAGGTCAAGACCGAGTTCAACAAGTTTGGCGAGGTGGTCGAAGCCACGCGCAAGTCGCTGGACCAGGCGGCCAAGAAGTTCGAGCAGGTCGATGTGCGCACGCGCGCCATCAAAAAGCGGCTCTCGCATGTGCATGAGACACCGACGGCCGGCGAGATTGGCCCATTTACCACGGACCCGGACGAAGGCGACAGCGGTAACCCTATTTCCTAGAGGACAATGCAGGCCAAGCAAGTGCCAAGTGAACAAGGCACTGAAGGGAACGCGTGAATCGCGAATTGATACGGCTGATCATCGGCCAGTTTTTTGTCCATACCTGTATGACAGGCACGCGCTTGGCAGCTCCGCTGCTGGCCCTGCGCGATGGCCACACCCCCGGCGCGGTGGGGTTCCTGCTCAGTCTTTTTGCGCTGACCCAGGTGTTTCTGGCACTGCCGGCGGGCCGCTACGCCGACCGGCACGGCTTCATGAAGCCCATGCTGGCCGCCATTGCGCTGGCCTTTGTCGGCACCGCCATCGGCGTCGCCTTTCCCTGTTTTGAAGTCCTCTGCATCGCGGCGCTGCTGACCGGTGCGGGCTGCGGCATCTCGATCATTGCGCTGCAGCGCCATGCCGGCCGCGTCGCACATGAGGCCAGCGAGCTGCGCCAGATCTTCAGCTGGCTGTCGCTGGGCCCGGCGATTGCCAATTTTCTGGGCCCCATGGTCACCGGCCTGATCATCGACCACTCCACCGGCCAGGCCGGAAACAACCTGTCCTACCGCATCGCTTTTGCCGTGCTGGCGCTGTTCTCGGTGGTCGCCTGGTGGTGCGTGCGCAGCGCGCAGGAGATGGAGGCCGAGCCGCCCAAGAGCGATGGCCAGCCCCACCATGCCTGGGATTTGCTGCGCGAGCAGTCCTTCCGCCGCTTGCTGATCGTCAACTGGCTGGTGGCCTCCTGCTGGGATGTGCACACCTTTGTCGTGCCTTTGCTGGGCCATGACCGGGGGCTGTCGGCCTCCGAGATCGGTGCCGTGCTGGGCGTGTTTGCGCTGGCGGCCTTTGTGATCCGGGTGCTGCTGCCGACCATCTCGCGCCACATGCGCGAGATGACCGTGGTGATGGCCGCCATGGTGCTGACGGCCGCCATCTTTGCGATCTACCCGCTGATGCCCAATGCCTGGGCGATGGCTTTTTGCTCGGCCTTGCTGGGCATTGGCCTGGGCAGTGTGCAGCCCATGGCCATGAGCATGCTGCACCAGATCACCCCCGAAGAGCGCCATGGCGAGGCCGTGGGCCTGCGGTTGATGCTGATCAACGGCTCCAGCGTCTGCATGCCGCTGATGTTTGGCGCCGCTGGCGCTGCCATCGGGGTGGGCGGCGTTTTCTGGGTGATGGGTGCCTTGGTGGGTGCGGGCTCGCGCATGGCCTGGGTGCTGGGCAAAACGCCCTTGCCCAACTTCCGGGTGGTGGACAGCAGCCATGCCGCAGAACCCGCCGGCCATGCGCTGGCTGAGAAACAGGCCGAGTCACCCCACAAGCGCTGATCTTGGCCTCCCAAATCGCCGGTAGCCGCTGCCCAAGCGGCTAAACTGCAAGGCTTGAATGGGGGATCAAAGCATGATGGATGGATTGGTATCCGGGCGCATACTGGGCCAGCCGGTCGAGCGCATCAGTAAAACCGGCAAGCCGTATGCACTGGCCAAGGTGCGCGCCAACGCGGGCGCGGGCGAGGGCGAGATGCTGATTGTCAATGTCATCGCTTTTGACGATGCCCCGGTGGCGGCGCTGTTGGGCCTGGGCGATGGCGACAGCATCTGCCTGTCGGGCAGCCTGACCCCCAAGGTCTGGGTGGACCGCGATGGCGTGACCCGCCCCAGTGTCGACATGGTCGCCCACCAGGTGCTGACCGCCTATGCCGTGGCCCGCAAGCGTGGCGTGGCCGGCGATGCGGACTTTGACCCTGCCGCCTGATTCCGCCCGGGTGGCGGGCTGGCACGTACAATCTGGCGCAGCATGACTCCATCTTCTCCCGCATCTTCCCCAGCTGCTTCGCGCGGCCTGTTCATCAGCTTTGAAGGCATTGACGGCGCTGGCAAATCCTCGCATATCCAGGGCCTGCACGATGCCTTCTTGGCCGCCGGCCGCCAGGTGGTGAGCACGCGCGAGCCCGGTGGCACGCCGCTGGCCGAGAAGCTGCGCGCGCTGTTCCTGCAGGAGCCCATGGATGCACTGACCGAGGCCTTGCTGGTGTTTGCCGGCCGGCGTGACCACCTGCAGCAGGTGATTGAGCCGGCGCTGGCCCGGGGCGATGTGGTGCTCTGCGACCGCTTTACCGATGCCACCTTTGCCTACCAGGGCGCAGGCCGTGGTTTTGACCTCCAGGTGCTGTCGGTGCTGGAGCGCATGGTGCAGGCCCGGCCCGAGTTGGGCGAGGGCGCGCTGCGCCAGCCTGACCTGACCATCTGGTTTGACCTGCCCACCGAGGTGGCCGCCGAGCGCCTGGCAGGCGCGCGTGCCCCTGACCGTTTTGAGGCCGAACCCCAACAGTTTTTTGCCCGCGTGGCCGCCGGTTATGCCGAGCGCGCGCTGGCGCAACCCGAGCGATTTGCGCGCATCGATTCGCACCAGCCCAAGCCGGCGGTGTGGCAGGCGGTGCGCCAGGCCGTGGCGACCCAGGGCTGGCTGCCGGCCAGTAAGGTGGAGGGCTGATATGGCTACCGCCAAGAATGCCGCAGCGGCCGAGCCCGTATCTACTGCACCGGCGCCCAGCGCGCCCTGGATTGCCCAGCAGCGCGAGCAGCTGCTGGCCCAGCGTGGCCATGCCTGGCTGCTGCAAGGCCCCTCGGGCCTGGGCCAGTTCTCGCTGGCCATGGGCCTGGTGCGGGCCTGGCTCTGCGATGCGCCCACGCCCCAGGGCGCCTGCGGCCATTGCGCCAGCTGCCATGCGATCGATGTGCATGCCCACACGGACCTGTGCGTGCTGATGCCCGAAACCGAGATGCTGGCACTGGGCTGGCCGCTGCCGGAAAAGGCCCAGGCCGATATCGACGACAAGAAACGCAAGCCCAGCCAGGAAATCCGCGTCGATGCGATGCGCGATGCAGTGGAGTTCACCCAGCGCACCTCGGGCCGGGGCAAGGGCAAGGCGGTCTTGGTGTTTCCGGCGGAAAAGATGAATGCCGTCACCGCCAATGCGCTGCTGAAAACCCTGGAGGAGCCGCCAGGCGATGCCCGCTTTGTGCTGGCGACCGAGGCCGCGCACCAGCTGCTGCCCACCATCCGCAGCCGCTGCCTGGCCCATACCATGCAGTGGCCCGATACCGCAACGGCCCGCAGTTGGCTGGTGGCGCAGGATGTGCCGGCCGACCAGGTCGATGCACTGCTGCAGGCCGCAGGGGGCCGCCCTGAGGACGCGCTGGCGCAGATGCATGCCGGGCGCTCGCCCCAGGTCTGGAAGAAATTGCCCAAGGACCTGGCCAATGGCCAGCCCGGCGCCTTGTCCGGCCTGTCGGCGCCCGAGGTGGTCGATGCGCTGCAGAAGCTTTGCCATGATTTGCTGATGCTGCGTGTGGGGGCTACGCCACGGTTTTTTGAGGCCGCCGATCTGCCCGCGCCCCCGGCGTTGGCGGTGCTGGCGCGCTGGAGCAAGGCACTGACGCAGTCGATGCGCACGGCATCGCACCCCTTCAACCAGGGGCTGATGCTGGAGGCCTTGGTGGCACAGGCTGCCAGCGTGCTGCAATCGCGCCGCTGAGCGGGGCCTGGCCAGCGGTGTAACAGCCGCGCTTTCTGGCCTTTGTTTGCGCCCGCATGTGGAATGGGTTCGCAAAATTTGGTTATCCTTGCAATCTATGAACAGTCCCACCCCTGCCACGGCCACCGCCAGCGCGCGCCCCAGTGTGCTGCAACTGGCCATCAAGGAAAAAGCCGCGCTGTATGCCGCCTACATCCCCTTGTTCAAGGAAGGCGGCATCTTTGTCCCCACACCCAAGGACTATGCGCTGGGCGACGATGTCTACCTGTTGCTGACCTTGCCCCAGGACCCGCAGCGTTACCCCATCGCCGGCAAGGTGGGCTGGGTGACCCCGGCAGGCGCCAGTGGCAACCGCACCCAGGGCATTGGCGTGCGCTTTCCCAAAGACCCGAAAACCGATGAATTGCGTTACAAGATTGAACAGATCTTGGGCACGGCCTTGCAGGCCGATCGCGCAACGCAAACCATCTAAGCGCCAAATTTGGACCCTGTCCCACCCGCATTTCTTAGCCGGGCTGACAGGGTTTTACGGTGACAGCCACCGGCCGTGGCGCCGGAGCGCGGACAATGGCAGCAGTTCTTTGTATTTGGACTGCGGCGCTTTGATCGTCTGCAGCGTTGACGATTGATGTTCACCGACTCCCACTGCCACCTCAATTTTCCCGAGCTCGCCCAGGACCTGCCCGCCATCCGCGCCAAGATGGACGAGGCCCGGGTGACCCGCGCGCTGTGCATCAGCTGCACGATGGAAGAGTTTCCCGATGTGCATGCGCTGGCGATGCGCTATGACAACTTCTGGTGCAGCGTCGGCGTACACCCCGATACCGAAGGGCTGACCGAGCCCAGCGTGCAGGACCTGGTGGAGCGCGCGGCGCTGCCCCGTGTGGTGGCAATCGGCGAGACCGGCCTGGATTATTACGGCATGGAAGACCGCAAGGGCGGCCGCACCATTGCCGATCTGGAATGGCAGCGCGAGCGCTTTCGCACCCATATCCGCGCGGCCCAGCAGGTGCGCAAGCCCCTGGTGATCCACACCCGCAGTGCCTCGGAAGACACCTTGCGCCTGCTGCGCGAAGAGGGCGAGACTGGCGGCGCTGATGCTGCAGGCGGTGTGTTCCACTGCTTCACCGAGAGCATGGAAGTAGCCCGCGCCGCGCTGGACCTGGGCTTCTACATCTCGTTCTCCGGCATCATCACCTTCAAAAAGGCCCAGGATCTGCGCGATGTCGCAGCCTTTGTGCCCGAGGACCGCCTGCTGATCGAGACCGACAGCCCGTATCTGGCGCCGGTGCCTTTCCGTGGCAAGACCAATACACCCGCCTATGTGCCGCATGTGGCTGCGCAGATTGCCGAAGTGCGGGGCATCAGTGTGGAAGCGGTGGCCGAGGCCACCAACCGCAATTTCGACCGATTGTTCAGCGGAGTGCTGTCATGAAGCTCAAGCCTGGTTCCCTGTCTCCGCTGCGTGCCGCCTGCGCCGCTGCCTTGTGGCTGGCCTGCGCGGCTGCGCAAGCGGGCTCGTACGACGATTTCTTCACCCGCATCATTCGCGACGATGCCAAGGGCATCGAGGCGCTGGTGCAGCGTGGCTTTGACCCTAACACCGCGAGCGAAAAAGGCGAGACGGGTTTGACCCAGGCTTTCAAGCTTGATTCCTACCGCGCCGCCAAGGGCATGATTGCGCTGCCGACCACCAATGTGAATCTGGCCAATGCCAAGGGCGAGACACCGCTGATGATGGCCGCCATCAAGGGCCAGGTCGATCTGGCCAAGGCCTTGATTGCCCGGGGTGCCGATGTGAACCGCGAGGGCTGGACGCCGCTGCACTATGCCGTCTCCGCCCCCAGCGAAGACGGCTCGGACCTGCAAATGGTGGCGCTGCTGCTGGAGCACCATGCCTATATCGATGCCGCATCGCCCAATGGCACCACCCCCTTGATGATGGCCGCCCAGTACGGCACACGCAGCGCCGTGCAACTGCTGATCAAAGAGGGCGCGGACCCCAAGCTGAAGAACCAGCAAGGCCTGACGGCCAGCGACTTTGCCACCCGTGCCGACCGCTCGGAAGTGGTGACCTGGCTGACCCAGGCCGGCGCCGCAGCGCCAGGCGCGGCTGCAAGTACAGGCACAGGCGCTGCTGCAGGCAGCAACGCCGCGCCCAAGCCGCAACCAGGCGCCTATGTGCCGCAAAAGCCCGCGTTTCCGCAGGACGGCCGGCGCAAGATCCAGAGCAACTGGTAAGGCCGCGGGCGGAGCCGCCCGCGCCGTGTTGGCACCCGCTGTGGGCAGGGGCTTGACATTCACACCATGGCAACCTTTAGAGTGGCTGCCATGGATAGAAAAACAACCGCCATGACTGCCCAAACCAGCCCATCCGCCACCCCGCTGCTGCAACTGCCGATTGAGGGCATGACCTGTGCCTCCTGCGTGGGCCGGGTCGAGCGTGCGCTGCAGGCTGTGCCCGGCGTGCAAAGCGCCCACGTCAACCTGGCTACTGAGCAGGCCAGCCTGCAACTGGGCAACGAGGCCCCTGCCGCCCAGGTGCTGGAGCAGGCGCTGGCAGCAGTCCACAAAGCTGGCTACAAGGTGCCTGCGCAGGCGCTGGAGCTGGAAGTTGAAGGCATGACCTGCGCCTCTTGCGTGGGCCGGGTGGAGCGGGCCTTGAAGGCCGTGCCGGGTGTGCAGACCGCCGCCGTGAACCTGGCCACCGAGCGTGCGACGGTGCAGTTGACGGCAGGCGTGCCCGCCGAGCAACTGCTGGCCGCCGTGGCCAAGGCCGGCTATACCGCCCGCAGCCTGCCGCAGGCGGCCGAAGCCAGCGAGGCGGCCGATACCCATGATGCCCAAACCCAGCGCCAACAGCAGGCGCAGCAAGGCCTGCTGCGTGATCTGTGGCTGGCGGCCTTGCTGGCCGCGCCGGTCTTTGTGCTGGAGATGGGCGGCCATATGCTGCCCGGCTTTCACCACTGGGTGGGCCAATGGCTGCCCCAGCAGAGCAACTGGCTGCTGCAGTGGGTGCTGACCAGCCTGGTGCTGGCCGGCCCGGGCCGGCGCTTTTACCGTCTGGGCCTGCCTGCGCTCTTGCGTGCGGCGCCGGATATGAACTCCCTGGTGGCAGTGGGCACCTTGTCGGCCTATCTTTATTCGCTGGTGGCCACCTTTGCGCCCGGCGTTTTGCCTGCGGGCACCGTGCATGTCTATTTCGAGGCGGCGGCAGTGATCGTGGTGCTGATTCTGCTGGGCCGCTGGATGGAGGCGCGCGCCAAGGGCAACACCTCGGCGGCGATCAAGCGCCTGGTGCAGCTGCAAGCCAAGACGGCCTGGGTGCTGCGCGATGGCGATTGGCAATCACTGGCCATTGATGCGGTGCAGCCCGGCGATAGCGTGCAGGTGCGCCCAGGTGAGCGCATTCCGGTTGATGGCCGGGTGACCGATGGCGAGAGCTATGTCGATGAATCGATGATCAGCGGTGAGCCGGTGCCCGTGCACAAGACCCCTGGGGCCCAGGTGGTGGGCGGCACCATCAACCAAAAGGGCGCCTTGACCCTGGAAGCCACCGAGGTGGGCGGCAACACCGTGCTGGCGCAGATCATCCGCATGGTCGAGCAGGCCCAGGGCGGCAAGCTGCCGATCCAGGCCGTCGTGGACAAGGTGACCATGTGGTTTGTGCCTGCGGTGATGGCTGCTGCCGTGCTGACCTTTGTGCTCTGGCTGCTGCTGGGCCCATCGCCCGCGCTGAGCCTGGCCCTCGTCAATGCGGTGGCGGTGCTGATCATTGCCTGCCCTTGTGCAATGGGACTGGCCACCCCCACCTCGATCATGGTGGCCACCGGCCGCGCGGCCCAGCTGGGCGTGCTGTTCCGCAAGGGCGAAGCGTTGCAGCTGCTGAAAGACGCCCAGGTGGTGGCCGTGGACAAGACCGGCACCCTGACCGAAGGCCGGCCTGCGCTGACCGACCTGGTGCTGGCCCCTGGCTTTGAACGCGCTGCCGTGCTGGCGGCGGTGGCAGCCGTCGAGAGCCAGTCCGAGCACCCGATTGCCCAGGCCATTGTGCAGGCCGCCCAGGCCGAGGGCCTGCAGATACCGCCGCTGTCCGCCTTTGAATCGGTGACCGGTTTTGGCGTACGTGCCCACGTGGGTAGCGCGCGGGTGGAGGTGGGCGCAGACCGCATGATGCGGCAGCTGGGCGCCGATGTGGTGGTGTTTGCGGACGAGGCGGCCCGCCTGGGAGCCGAGGGCAAGACGCCGCTGTATGCCGCCATCGATGGCCATCTGGCGGCCATGATCGCCGTGGCCGACCCCATCAAGCCCACGACCCGTGCCGCCATTGAGGGCCTGCATGCGATGGGGCTGAAAGTGGCGATGATCACCGGCGACAACCGCCGCACCGGCGAAGCCATTGCCCAGCAGTTGGGCATTGACGAGGTGGTGGCCGAAGTGCTGCCCGATGGCAAGGTTGAGGCCGTCAAGCGCCTGCGGGCCGCCCATGGCGCGCTGGCCTATGTGGGCGATGGCATCAACGATGCGCCCGCACTGGCCGAGGCCGATGTCGGCATTGCCGTGGGCTCGGGCACCGATATCGCCATCGAGTCGGCCGATGTGGTGCTGATGGGCGGCGACCTGCGCGGTGTCGTGACCGCCATCGGGCTGTCACGCGCCGCCATGCGCAATATCCACCAGAACCTGTTCTGGGCCTTTGCCTACAACGTGGCGCTGATCCCGGTGGCTGCGGGCCTGCTGTACCCCATCAATGGCACTCTGCTGTCGCCAGTGTTCGCGGCGGGGGCGATGGCGCTGTCGAGCGTGTTTGTGCTGGCCAATGCCTTGCGGCTGCGCCGTTTTAGCGTCTAGACAAGGCTGCTAGATACGAAAAAGCCCCGCAGGCACCAGCCTGCGGGGCTCTTGTTCAAGCGGAAGGCTTAAACCTGGTCGGCCGACAGACCTGCGGTCTGGCTGAAGCCACCGTCCACATAGGTGATCTCAGCGGTCACGCCCGAAGCCAGATCGCTCAGCAGGAAGGCGGCGACATTGCCCACGTCTTCGATGGTCACATTGCGGCGCAGTGGCGAAGCGTCGGCCACGCGGCCCAGCAGCTTGCCGAAGTCCTTGATGCCCGAGGCGGCCAGGGTCTTGATCGGGCCGGCGGAGATGCCGTTGGCGCGGATCGCGCGGCCGTCTTCGGTGCGGCCCACGGCTTCAGCCAGGTAGCGCACGGAGGCTTCCAGCGATGCCTTGGCCAGGCCCATGGTGTTGTAGTTGGGGATGGAGCGCAGCGCGCCCAGGTAGGACAGGGTCAGCAGGGACGACTTGTCGTTCAGGTAGGGCAGGGCGGCCTTGGCCAGTGCGGGGAAGCTGTAGGCGCTGATGTCATGCGCAATGCGGAAACCTTCGCGCGACAGGCCATCCAGGAAGTTGCCGGCAATCGCTTCGCGCGGTGCAAAGCCGATGGAATGCACAAAGCCGTCGAACTTGCCCCAGGTGGCGGCCAGGTCGGCAAACATCTTCTCGATCTGGGCGTCATCGGCCACATCGCAGTCGAACACCAGCTTGGAGTCAAACTCGGCAGCAAATTCGCTGATACGGTCCTTGAAGCGTTCACCCACGTAGCTGAAAGCCAGCTCGGCGCCTTGCTGGTGGCAGGCCTTGGCGATGCCGTAGGCGATGGAGCGGTTGGACAGCACGCCCGTGATCAGCAGTTTCTTGCCGGTCAGAAATCCCATTGGTTTATCCATTTTCTCGAAAAATCTATAATTTTCAACAACTTATTCATATTCTAGCATGAAAAGTTTGCTACCAGCCTTGCTGCCAAAAATTACACTTTGAATTATATCACAATTTATTACTTGAGTTTTTCTATAGGAGATGTAAAGTGAGTCTCATTTACAAACGCATATTGACGGCCGTGCACACAAATACTTATATGTGACTGCACTTAAATTTATCGTGCCAAATTCTCAAGTGCGGTCTAATTCACTGTAATTCATATATTTGTATAAAATCAATACGGGCAACTCAATGAAAAAAAAATCTATTTCGTTTTGGATATTTGTATCCTTCATTGCAATAGTAATTTCTATACTTCTTTTCACATTTTTTGCTCTTTGGTGGAATATGGAGAGAAAGGTTTCTAGAGAAGAAGCGCAAGAATGCATTTCAATGTCTTCCAAAGACATGGAACTGGATATCCTTAAAAATATAAAGTATAAAAAACTAAATGACTTTTATACCACTTACAACTTAGATAATTATAGCGTAGTCAATTTATCTAAAATTAACGATCCTAATCTACCCCGAGTAAATTGGGCATTTGATTTGAAATCGAAAGGAGTAAATTACTATCTACATGGCATGATTGATTGTTCAAGATGGAGGACTGAATATAGTGTAATTAGATAACCAGGTTTTTTAAGATTCTATTTAGTGAATGCGATTTCAACACAAGGAGCTTTAAAGTGACATTGTCAAAGCGTAATTTTTTAATGCAAGGAAGTCTAGTCCCTCTAACGTTGATAGGAAGTGCAAAAGCTGACCCGACATTGCCAGAAGTTGTTGTTGAAGCTCCACAGCCGTTTTTTGATGTTGATCCATCCACCGATTTTTTCATCATGCATCCTAGGTCACCGATGCATAGTGATCAAATGAAGAGAATGCTGTATACCCAAAATCAGATTGATAGCGGGAAATATTTCGAAAATTGGGCTTTATCATGTTTAAGAAAAGATAATGAGGCTGTTTTAAAAGAAATTACCAATGGCGCAGCCATTTTGGTAAATGTAAATAAAGGGACTGGAAGCCCCGAAGTTATGAGTACAAACGAAGCTACGCTTCAAACTATTATTGTATCGGCATCTCCTACGTTTGCCCAGCAGCTGACTGGCTTGATCGCGGGAGTCATGCAGCGAACCCCATTTCTTCCATTTGCTGGAATATGGCTTTATGCCAGTGGCGTGGGGGCGGAAGCGGGTACCGTAGTTCTAGACATCAGAAATCTAGGAATAAACCCCAAGCTACAACATATTGGTCCGCCTAATAACACACTCTCTGCATTCATAGAGAACAATAAAGCAATCGCGGGTGATTATGAATATCACTCCGGACAATTTGGCTATGATACAGCTAATGATGGATTTAAGCCTCGCTTTATAATAGGAAATGTTTCTGCGCTGGTTGATGGTACATTATCGGTGAGTAATGATGGATCTTGGAGTTTTAGAGGTGAGATAGGGTTTTTTAATGATATTTATGACGGAGGGGGATCAAGTTCCCACAGAAACGACGTCGATAATGCAATGACAAATATTTTGGATAGGATTCCAGGTTCGCAGTATGAGATTGAAATTAAAGGTAGGCAACCCTTTACTATAAATGGTAAGTAAAGATGCTTTAATTTAATTCATTTGGTCTAAATAGGATTTGGCGATAGCGTCAGTTCTTCATAATGCGCATGGTTAGGGCTAATCGCTGAATTGAAATTATAATTCCTTATATTAGAAAGAAGCTCTCTATATTTGACCGCTCATATCCGATTCAGGGTATGTGAGCGGTTTTTTCGATGTGCCAGCTCGCTGATAAAGCATCAAAGATCTGGAATTAACGTAGATTAAATTTCCTGGTCGAGTGCTACGAAAAATGCCGATGGCTGGAGCTTTAATGCTCTAATGATCTTGAAGATGTTGATAAGAGCTAGGTTGTGCTCGCCTCGCTCTATCCCTCCCATGTAGCTCCTGTCTATCCCACACACATCACCAAAGGCCTCTTGGGAATAGCCCAATGCCTTCCTATGCTTCCTCACAGCTTGACCGAATGCTATGAGTTCTGGAGCACGAACCTTCTTAGTGTCTTGATTTTTTACCATGCCCCATGGTCATGGAGTGTTGTATAAAACTCCACGGTATATGATTTCACGGGATATAGTTACCTTTTGGCGCTATCATCAGGTAGCTGGTTGCCTCATTGGGGCTAGCTAAAGACCTCTTTAACTTCTAAGTCCTTGATAAATCATGAATAAAAAATCAACTACCATTTTTACCGTTGCTCTTTTTCTGTTGGCTGGCTGCTCAGACGGTCCTGGCAAAAAGGATGTTGTGAATGTGTACGGCAACAACTTAGACAAAATTCAAGGCATTGAAAGAATTGCAGACAGAAACATTGAATTTAAATTGCTAGGTGTTGAGGATGTTGATTGCAAGAAGGATGGAGAAATCTTCTATATCTGTTCAGCAACAGCCAAGATTGAGGTTACGGGTTCAAGGAATACAAACAACAATAAAACAGTTGAAGAAAAGTTCAAGCTGAAGTTGAAAAATCACGAGGGTAAATGGGTCAATTCTAATTCTGATTGGAATTAATTAAATTTCTTGAAGTTGCCCATATGCATAGTCGTAAAGAACTACAAACTACTTCTATTACTGCTCTCAATAGAGTAAAAGCCATTTTTTGGATATTTGTTTTTTCTCCAGTTGTATTCTTTGTGGTATTTGGCCCTTTAAGTGCTGAATTCGTTGGGAAAGCCTATGCAGCATGGGTGGTCGGCAACATCATAATTATTGGTTGTAGGCTAATAGCAAGGGGACTAAATGAACACTCTCCGTTTTTGGAGTACATGGAGAACAGAATCCGTGGAGTCTCTGGAGCAGTTGCATATAGTCACAGACTAGGAGTGATTACATGGGGTGACCATATGGTATGGAATGTGATTGCAGCAGCCGTTCTAGTAGGAAATATTTTTCTCATTCCCAGTTTGCTAACAGTTCCTGTTATGTATATCTATATGAAGGTATTGAATAGGAAAATTTCAAAATTAAATGAGTATTTTGAGGCGGACCCAGAAACTGAAGATTCAGCCATTCCCTCTATGCTTATACCTAAGATAGTTTTCTATTGTGTTGCTATTGCTGTTGTGATAGCTCTTGCGCTGGGTGTCATCCTGTTAGCTTTCGTTTGGTACAGAAAAGTAATTGCATAAAAAACAAAAATTAGCTTGCATGAAATTCAGACTTGAGCAAGAATTAGTTGTCAATTAATTTTTAGGAGTTCTGATGGCTACTTCACTGAGCGACATTCAAGCAAAAATTGCAGCTCTGCAAGAACAAGAGGCAAAACTCATTGAGTCTGAAAAAGATGAGGTAATTCAACAGCTTAAGGAAAAAATTTCAGCTTACAAAATCACCTTTGAAGAGTTGGGGTTTGTTGCTCCCGTTGTCTATGTTGCTCCTAAAAACAAGGCAGAAAAGAAGGAGCCAGCAGAGGCAAAATATCGTGACCCTGCTACGGGTGCAACTTGGTCAGGAGGCCGAGGCAAGAGGCCTGCATGGGTGGCGAGCTTGGTAGAGCAATGGGAAAAGAATGGCAAGAAGTATGAAGATGAAATTCAAAATTATTTGATAAATAAGTAATGCATTTGAAATTACAAAGCCCCTATCAAGGGGCTTTTTTTCGTCTGCATATCTCATCCTATCTTAATCCTTGAATTTTGCTTCTCTTTGTCGTGCTTTTCTTTGTATGCTTGTTCTGTTTGTTTAGCCCTTAAAACTGCGATTTTTTGTTGAAGTTCTGCAAGTTTTAAAGGGTCTTTAACTCCTGCCATTTTTGACAATAAGGAGGCTATTTGACTATCAAAGGAACTTAAAGAACTGCTTGATTGATGAGTTGAATTTACAGAAATATTTGATAATTTATTTTTGAAATTATCAAAATTTAGAGACGGTTTAGGTGTCGGAGCTAGTTCGCTTCGCTCCTGCAAATTGGGGGGCAAGCTCTCGCCTTTTGCCTCTAAGGAGGGCATAGAGGGGGCTACATTCGTTTTTATGGGCTGGCTGGTAGTGTTGTAGCTTGAAGGCTGTTTATGTTCGCTAGAACATGACAAACGGGATTTTATGCCTTCATTTTTGATAAACGAACGGCTGTTTTTTCTTCTTGTATTTTCAAACCTTGGTTTTTTGGGTGATTGGTATCTTTTTAAATTGAATGTACTTCGTTCGGCTTTCAATTTTTCTAATTTGTTTGTATTTATAGCTCTATCTAGTCTACTCAATTCTGTGTTTTGAAAAGTGTTCAATAGTTTATTATAGTCTGTTTCAGGTTTAAAGATTTCTCCTTGAAATCTCATAGATTTTTCTTTGTCTGCAAATTTTACAGATATGTAATCTTGTCCTGCTCTTGTGACTTTGTGGCCATTAGTATTTAAATAATTGATTAAATCAGCTCTATTTTTAATCTTTCCATCTTTTGCCATTTGTTTAATTTTCTTTGAAAATTGAGGCTTCCTTGTTTTTTTCTCAAATGCTTCAAAAGATGAACTAAAACCGTCGCTGGTTACTTGTTTATACCCCGATTTGTCATTTTGTAGAACTTGCCAGGACTTCATTAAATCCATGTTTTTAGCACCAGGTGGAAAAGCATTAAATGCCTGGCCTTTGCTAGTTTGTTTGGGTATTAAAAAGTGTAATTCGGTGTTGCCTTTTTCTCTGTGTAAAACCCAAAGTATAGGTACATCATCATTAGACATATTTGGCAAAAAGGTTTTTTGAAAATCGTCGCACATTTCTTTTATTTGTTCATAGCTGGGTTTTTCGTTATGTCTATAAGCAACAACTCCCGAAGTATATTTATTCTCTCGGTGGTTTTGGTCAATTAAAAAGGCTGTTGAATGTCTGCAACCTTGAAATATAGCGGGCTTTATGGCTCGTTCTTTTCCTTCTGAGTCTTTGCCTAAAAGGTAATTTATTGGGCCTTTGGAGGGGCCTTTTCCTACATTTTTGAAGATTTTTATAATCATCTATTGCCTCTTTTTGTTAGCCTTCTTAATTCTTGCAAGACCTCTTTTAAATCTTGTATGTCTTGTTTAGTTGCTGAGTGAGAATTCAATTTGTAGGCGATTTGATTAACATTAGTACCGATTTTTTGAATCTGATTGAGCATAGAAACCGTTAAATACATATTTTCATTATTTATATATTTCTTTGCTTGATGTTTGGTTAGTGCTGTATCTCGTAGATATTTGGCTATTGATTTTTTTTGTTCAATTGCTTTTTTTTCTATTTCTTTAAATTCTTCTTCGCTTGCTCTTATGTGTATTTGCTTCGTTCTTACATATTGACAAGTATCAGTTCTATCACTTCTGCCAGACTTAATTTTCAATCTTTTTTCTTGCATTTTGTTCCTTAAAATTTCAATATTTTTGTTTTTTGTTTTGGAATTGATTTTTTAATCTCTTGCTCTAAATATTCTTTGTCTCTCAAATTTTTAATAAATACAAAGCAAGAGAAAGCGAACTCTAATTTATCTTTATATTCATCATCTAGAAAATTTATTCCGTCTTTTTCAAAGTCTTTTAATTCTGCTTTTTCTTCAATAGTGAATGCAACTAAATTAATTAACTTATAAAGTTTAACTGTTTCATTTTTCCATTTGATAGGCTTCCAGCTGAACGATTGAACATCTTTTAAATCTTCTTCTTTTAAATACTTGCTAGCAGATTCTGATGATAAACAGGCACCTTTATAAGATGAATTTTTAATATAGTTTATTATGTCTTGTTCTTCTATACTAAATTTTATTGTCATAATTAACCTTGTTGTTTTTATTTTTGGGGCATGGGGGAACCCCATATATAACACTAGGACAAAATTTATTTTGTGTCGCTAGTGAGTTACCTCGTTTATTCTTCGAATAAACTTCGCTTAACCTGCCTAAATCGTATTTAGATTGGTATTAATCACCTTTATACCTGTCTATATTTTTAAGTTTTTCTTGTTTTAAAAGTCTTTGTTTATGGTCATAGATTCTTTGTTGTCTTTTAATTTCTCTATTGAAATTATCATCAATCTCTTGTCTCTTATCAATTCCTGATGTTGAGTTAATGATGTGTGCTATAAGCTTTGCGAATATCCAAAAAATAATAAATGTTACTGATAAAGAATAAAACATTCCATAAATTTCCATATCGTTGGGCTTGCTGCTTGTGAATAAACTTTTAATTATTTGCCATATCATTTTTTAACTCCTTTGAGTTGTTCAGCTTCTCTAAGTCTCGCTTGTATTTCTGCATTGCTAAAAATTGTATTAAAAGTTTTCTCAATTCTCCAAACAATAGCTGTAAAGACACCTGAAAAAATTAGGGCTAGAATTAAGAATGCATAAGCATTTAAAAAATCAAGTATTTCGTTCATAATTATATTTTTCCTTTTTTGATTTCGTGTTTTTTGTGATTAAGCAAAATAACAATATCTGCTCTTAATCTTTTGAAAAAATGCATAAGTTGCCTTTCTTCCTCTTCTTCTTTGTGATTTAAAATATCTTTCTTTTTTAATTCGTAAAGTCTGTTAAATTTGTCTGCTAAATTTTCTTTCATATATAACCTTTTTTAAGTTGTTATATTATTTAAGATACACAAAATAAAACACAAGTCAAATTTATATTTGATGTTTGGTCTTGACAAAGGAAATTTAATTGAATATTATTTAATTAGATTAGTGCAATGCTGATTGTATTATTCATATCTTTAAGAAAAAATTCTGGTGTGGTAGCCAGAACAAGAAAAGCCCCGAAAGGGGCTTTATTGTTTTTGACTTTTAATTTATTTCTGATAAATTAAAAATAACCGAATTCTTAGATTATGAATGAAATAGAAAACTATACAAAACAAAACCCTTTATGGCATTTAGAAATAGAAGGCGATGATTTAAATAATCATCCGTTACCTGTTGTTGTTGAGACTGTGGAGGCTTGGAAGTTCTTTCCTGATGTTCATAAAGCCCAGATGGACTGGACTATTAAAAACATATTTAAAGGTGATGTAGAGGCTTTCCGTAAGTCTGTGCCTATGTTTGTCAAGCTCTGGAAGTTTGAGCATTGGAAGAAGTTAAACACAGTTGTGACTTCTAAAAATGATAAGAATGCAAGAAAATTGAGCAAAGAAAAAAAAGAATTATTGTTATGGTCTGCTCAGCTTTTGAAATTTATAGGAAGAAATGGGGCTAAACAATTGCCATTTTCTTTATTGAATATATATAAAGAGCAACAGAAAAAACAAGAGGAATTTATAAAAAGCCATCGATTAATTGGAAAAAATGGCAGATTTTTTAAACTTAATTCAATTAAAGAAACTAGAAGACATAGAAGAGCACAGAATTATAGAATTTCTAAAACTTTGGAAGATATAGCATTTGATAAAACTTTTACTTTTTCATTTATAACTTTATCTTTGCCTGGCTACATGCATTGCAATCCAAAAAACGGAAATTGCACTTATAGAGGGGCTAAGCCTGGCGAGGCTGTTGCCATGATAAATAATTATTGGGAATTGATTCGGGCTAATTTAGCAAAAGCAGGCTTAAAGGTTGGAGCTGATTTCTTTGGTATCAAAGTTAATGAGGTTATGCTTGACTCAACATTACATATGCATATTATGCTATATCACAGTTATAGAGATAATAATGTAATACATCAAATAATAAGAGATGTTGAAACAAGAGAAAGAATAAAAATAGCCGATTTTTTAGGTGTAAATGTACATAAAAAATTATTAGAGTGGGATATAAGGATTAACAATGGAAAGGCAACGGCTTCAACTTATTTATTTAAATATATTTCAAAAGAAATAAATAAAGATGATGATTTAAAGGTTGAAGCTTGCAGAAGTTTTTATTCAATTAGAGGTTTTAGTTTTTTTGGTGTTGAAAATTGCCTCGGTAAATTTAATCACCTTTGCAGTAATTGCAAGGCTTATGAAAAAGCTTTGACAAAAGATTTGTATAACATTTTTGATACTCGTAATTTTTACGAATTTTTGAAAAATCATTCTCATAAATTTGAAAATTATTCAATTGATAATAAATTTATTGGTGTAATTTATCGAGAAAACTCTCAAACTGTTTTAATTGAGAAAAAGCAGTATTGCTTATTGGAATATCAATCAATACAACAGGAAGATTGTTTTAATGTAAGGCATTCAAAGGATTATTTAAATCAAATTATTTTGAATGTTGAATTTAATAAAAGGCATTCTGGTAATTCTTTCGAGCTTGTAAAATCTAGATGTGAAGTTAATGAAGCTATTGTTCAAAAATTCTTTGAAGAAGAGACGAAGAGGGGTTTTGCTGTCATTTTAAAAAATGGCGAAATATTCGATAATTTTAATTATTTTGATTTATGCACAGATGAAGAAAACAAAGGCAATCAATACTTTAATGATGAAAATGCAAATAATATAATTTTCTATCAATGCTTAAATAATGGTAAATTAGATATTCTTTTAAATACAGTTATACTTATTCAGCATTATTCAAGTAAAAGCTCAGTAGATGAGCTTTTAAGAGTCACGGAGAACATCCGAAGACCGGAAAACCTGCAAAATACAGCTTAAAAAATTCCGTTTCTTAACTTTTCAATCTCTAATTTCTTTGATTTGTAATAGTCAATAAATTCACTTGCCTTGCAATTTCTCTTTCTTATTTCTATACTTCTTTCAGTGTTGTATAGCTTAATTATTTCATCCATTGTTAAGCCGTGTTTTAGCTCGTCTTCAATACAGCTAATTAAATCTGTATGGTATTTTAACAGTTCACTTTTGGAATAAAATAACTTGAATTCTAGTAATTCTATCTTTAAATCATCGGTTGTCTTTGAAAGTTTTATTTTTAATTGTCTAATCTCTTGAATAATTTCAATAATTCTTTTTATATCTGTTTTTGTAATTTCCATAAAAAAACCCTCCTATAACTAGTATAGAAGGGTTGAATTGTGAAAGCAAATTTAAAAAGATGTTCTTAATTTTCTATCAAAAGCTAATTTATAAATCTCTTGCATTGTCTCATTTACTTCGTTGTTTAATTTTTCCAAAGGTATTTTTTAGTGTATGTAGCTGTGTTTATTGAGGTAATTTCATGACCTATAAATTGACATCTATACTCTTCATTTACACCATTCATCATTAGCTCATTGTTGACAAATTTTCTAATGCTGTGCAATACGAGCTTTTTTCTTTTAACCCCTATTTTTTCTAAATGCCTCGTAAAATATCGACTTAAATTATTTGAAGTGATTGTAAAAACTTTTGATTTTTTGGAATTTATGTATTGTTCTAATTCTTCATAAAAATAGCTGTGTATAGGTATCTCTCTAATTCCTGCACTTGTTTTTGAGTCTGTTAATTTTAAGTAATTTATATCATTAATCTTCTTAAAATCGTCTTTTTTAACTGCTGTAATTTCGCTAGCTCTTAACCCTGTTGCTAGTGCTAAAACTAAACAATAGTAGTAGTCTGGTAGTTCTTTCTTTTTGTTTTTAAAGCTTTCACTTTTATAAAAACTCGTAATTTCTTCTTTTTCGAAAAATTCCCATCCATTTTTTAAATTCTCTTTTGCTGTAAGAATTTTCTTATTGGAAAATGGGTTTTTAAATCTGTAATAATTTTGTTTAATTGCAAAATTAAACAATATTGCAAGGTATTTTATTTTGCTGTCAATTGTTCTAGGATGAAGCTTTTTATCTGCTAAGTGATTTTGAAATAAAACAACTTCGCTTTCTTGAATTCTATTAATTGTGATGTTTTTCTTTTTTAGAAATTTAGAAAAATCATCAACGGCTCTTTGATAAAGTAATTTTGTGCTTAGGGTCAAATGACTCTTAATCTTAAAATAGTTGTCTACTAACTCATTAAGAGTTAAGCCCAATAAATCATCTTCTTTTTGTTCTATTGGTGTCATCTGTGGAGAGCTAGACATTGCTTTAAGCTCTTTCAAAGCTTTAAGTGCCTCCATTGCTCTTTGATGTTCCTCGGGTGTGTCTGCTTCTATCACACCTCTCTCAACATTGAGCTTGTACTCTTTGCCTTGTGCTGTGAGCACCTGAGGGAAGTCTTTAAGGGTCGGCTTTTGGGTCATAACTGCAACACTGTTGAGCAACTGGATTGCTCTAAGTATCGCTAGCTTTTTGTAGCCTGTGCCCAGTGACTTCTTGAACTGTCGGCCTCCTACTCTCGTGTGCAAGTAGTAAGAGCCACCTCTGAGATAGATGGGGAGGGCTAACATTGTTACCTCTTTTGCTACCAGGTACTTTTTTAAAACCTGTGTAAGCCGTTGTTTTTAAAGTGAAAACTTCAAAAACAACTGAACCCATTGTTCTTCTCCTGATGAGTTCCAGGCCATGAGGAATGGCCAAAAAAGACTTGGCACCGGGGCAGAGCGTTTCTCGGGGGTAAACGCTTGCACAGGTGGCCAGCTAGGGCAGAATTGTCGCATGCGATTCTGCCTTCCGCTGATTTTGTGTGCTGCTGCGGCAGCACCTGCCTGGGCCAACCATGCCTACGCCCTTTGGGGCGAGCCGCGCTACGGGGCGGATTTCAAGCATTTTGCCTATGCCAACCCCGATGCGCCCAAGGGCGGTGAGCTGCGGCTGGTCAGTGCGCTGCGCTACTCCACCTTTGACAAGTACAACCCCTTCACGATCAAAGGCTCGCCCCCGGCCTACCTGGCCGAGATGCTGTTTGACAGCCTGCTGATCGCCAGCCTGGACGAGACCACGACCGGCTATGGCCTGCTGGCCGAGGACATCGATGTGGCGGCCGATGGCATGTCCGCCACGTTCAAGATGCGCAAGGCAGCGCGCTTTCAGAACGGCAAACCGGTGCTGGCGCAGGATGTGAAGCACAGCTACGAAGCGCTGATCAGCCAGTACGCTGCGCCCGGCTACAAGACCTTGCTGGCCGATGTGGAAGGCTGCGATGTCATCGATGACCGCACGGTGCGCTTTCGCTTCAAGAAACCCAACCGCGATCTGCCGCTGACGGTGGGCAGCCTGCCGGTCTTCAGCCGCGACTGGGGCCTGGGACCTGATGGCAAGCCCAAGCGCTTTGACCAGATCGTGACAGATGTGCCGATCGGCAGCGGCCCCTACAAGATCGGCCCGGTGGTGTATGGCCGTGACATCACCTATGTGCGCGACCCCGACTACTGGGCCAAGGACCTGCCGGTGCGCCTGGGCAGCGCCAATTTTGACCGGATCACGATCAAG
This sequence comes from Comamonas sp. JUb58, assembly GCF_004364775.1. Taxonomy (GTDB): domain Bacteria; phylum Pseudomonadota; class Gammaproteobacteria; order Burkholderiales; family Burkholderiaceae_C; genus Comamonas. Next base: position 43,795 of record NZ_SOAL01000027.1, on the reverse strand, counting down.
ATCTACAAGGACAACACCGCCAAGCTGGAGGCGCTCAAGGCCGGTGAGTTCGATGTGATGCGCTTTTTCAGTGCCGGCGACTGGGCGCGGCGCCTGTATGGCAAGCGATTTGACCGGGGCGAGCTGCGCAAGGGGGACTTTGCCAACAAGCTGCCGTCCGGTTTCCAGAGCTATTTTCTGAACCTGCGCCGCCCGGTGCTGCAGGATGTGCGGGTGCGCGAGGCGCTGGGCCTGGCCTTTGATTACGAGTGGATGCAGCGCCAGCTGTTCTACGGCGCCTACGAGCGCGTGCATGGCCTGTTTGGCAATACCGTGTGCGAAACGCATGGCAGCCCGAGTGACGCCGAGCTGGCCCTGCTCAAGCCCTTTGAGAAAGACCTGCCCGCCGGCACCTTGGGGCCGCTGCAAGACCCACCCCGCACCGACCAGGGCAGCAGCCTGCGCGACAACCTGCGCAAGGCGCAGGCGCTGTTGGCCGATGCCGGCTGGAAGGTGGACGCCAACGGCGTGCTGCGCAATGCCAAGGGCGAGGCGCTGGAGCTGGAGTTTCTGGACAGCAACGAAGGCGGCATACGCACCGTGTCCACCTGGATGCGCAACCTGGAAAAGCTGGGCATCAAGCTCAGGCTGCGGGTGGCCGATTATGCGCTCTACCAGCAGCGGGTCGACAAGTTCGACTACGACCTGATATCGGTCAATGTGCCGGGCACCAATATCCCCGGCCAGGAATACGCTGAGCTGTTTGGCAGCGTGGCGGCAGACCAGGAAAGCTCGGGCAACTTCATTGGCTTGAAGAGCCCGGCCGTCGACGCGATGATTGCCAAGATGGTCAGCGCCAAGAGCGAGCAGGAGCTGCTGCCGGCCTGCCATGCGTTGGAGCGCATCATTGTGGCGGGCCACTACCTGATCCCGCAGTGGTATGCCGCAAGCCACCGGGTGGTGTATGACGCCTGGCGCCTGGTGGAGCCGCCCCAGGTGCCCGCCTATGTGCCGGGCGAGACCTGGCTGATGTACTACTGGTGGGCGCGCATGCCGCCGATCACCGCTGACACGGCCAAGCCATGAGCCGGTCTGATGCAGGGCCCAGCCGTTATATGATCCTTCTCACCGCCCCAGCGCGCCTGCCGCGCTGTCCAGACTTTTTTCTGCCACAGTGCCACGGCGCTTGCCCGCCCTTGCTGACATTGGAGCCCGCACCGCATGTTTGCCTACATCCTCAAACGTTTGCTGCTGATGATTCCCACCTTGTTCGGGGTCTTGCTGCTGACGTTTGTGGTGATCCAGTTTGTGCCGGGCGGCCCGGTCGAGCAGTACCTGGCCGAGGCCAAGGCCGGTAACCGGGGCGCCGAAGGGGCCAGCATGGGCTACCGGGGCGCGCAGGGCATTGACCCCAAGCGGCTTGAAGAGATCAAGGCCTTGTACGGCTTTGACAAGCCACCCGTCGAGCGCTTTGTGCAGATGCTGGGCCAATTCGCGCGCTTTGATCTGGGGAACAGCTTTTTCCAGAACAAGAGCGTCTGGCAGCTGATCAAGGACAAGCTACCCGTCTCCATCAGCCTCGGGCTGTGGACCTTTTTCATCAGCTACCTGATTGCGGTGCCGCTGGGCATTGCCAAGGCCGTGCGTGCTGGCAGCCGTTTTGACATGGTCACCACGGTGATCGTGCTGGTGGGCTATGCGATACCGGGCTTTGTGCTGGGCGTGGCGCTGCTGGTGATTTTTGGCGGGCAGCTGCAGTGGTTTCCGCTGCGTGGGCTGACCTCCTCGGGCTGGGAAGAGATGGGCTGGGCCGCCAAGCTGGTGGACTACCTCTGGCATATCACCTTGCCGGTGACAGCCATGGTGGCCGGCAGTTTTGCGGTGACGGCCATGCTCACCAAGAACGCCTTTCTCGAAGAGATCCGCAAGCAGTACGTGATCACCGCCAAGGCCAAGGGCCTGAGCGAGCGCCAGGTGCTGTGGCGCCATGTGTTCCGCAATGCCTTGCTGCCCATCGTCACCGGTTTTCCGGCCGCCTTCATTGGGGCCTTCTTCACCGGCGCCTTGTTGATCGAGACCTTGTTCTCGCTCGATGGCCTGGGCCTGCTGAGCTACGAGAGCGTGCTGCGCCGCGATTACCCCGTCGTGCTGGGCACCCTCTACCTGTTTACCTTGATCGGTCTGCTCACCAAGCTGGTGAGCGACCTCTGCTATGTCTGGGTGGATCCGCGTGTCAAGTTTGACTGAGGCGCGCATGCCTGCATTGGCCACCCCAACCGCTGCGGCCTGCCGCCGCGCTTCAGCCCTTGCGCCGCAGGTACAGGCGCCGCAGCAGCACGGCCACCACCACGATGTTGAGCAGCAGCACCACTGCACCCTGCCAGTGGCGGTGCGCCAGCAGGTGCTGTATTTCCAAGGGAATGTACAGCCCCGAGGACAGCGCGCCCAGCCATTCGCCCCAGGCCTTGTCATGCCACAGGCCCCAGGCCTCCAGCCAGCGCAGCGCGATATAGGTCGCGCCCAGCAGCACCAGAGTATGGATGGAGGTGGCATTGATCTTGTCCACCCAGCTGATCAGCACGGCCGGGTAGCGGGCGTTGGGCGAGAGGCCAAAGTGCCCGATCAGCTCCAGCGCGAGGCGGTGCAGATCGTGGTGCAGCAGGCTCAGCAGCCCCAACAGGCCCAGCAGCGCGGCAACGCCTTTGAGCGCTTCAAAAATGGCAATGCTTTTGAGCGCGGTGCGCAGGGCTTGGGGCGTGGTGCTGGCAGACATGGCGCAGAGCATGGCCGATGGCGCGCCGTTTGGCTGTCGGCCAACAGCGACAACGCTGCGGCCCGTGCCATCGCCGCCACAGCCGCCACCATGGGCCCCAGGCCCCCATATTCAGTGACAGGAGGGGGGCGGTGGCCACACCGTCTCTGCAGACCATAACGATGACCGAGCCTGTTTCCACACTCCCGCCGGGCCGCTCGCCCGCCGCCCGCGCCTGGCGCCGGTTCAAGTCGAACAAGCTGGGCTTTTACAGCTTGCTGCTGTTTTTGGTGCTGGTGGTGCTCAGCCTGTTTGCCGAGCTGATCAGCAACGACAAGCCGCTTATCGTGCGCTATGAGGGGCAGACCTATTTCCCGCTGGCCAAGGACTACCCCGAGACCACGTTTGGCGGCGATTTCCACACCGCCACCGACTACCTGGATCCCTTCATCCAGCAGCAGTTGGGCAAGGATGGCAACTGGGCAGTTTTCCCGCTCAACCATTACGGCCCCAACACCATCAACTACTTTGCCAAGTCGCCCACGCCATCGGCGCCATCGGCCGACAACTGGCTGGGCACCGATGACCGGGGGCGTGATCTGCTGGCCCAGCTGATATACGGCTTTCGGGTCAGCGTGCTGTTTGGCCTGGCGCTGACGGCGGTGGGCACGGTGATCGGCGTGTTGACGGGTGCGATACAGGGCTTTTTCGGCGGCAAGGTGGACCTGATGTTCCAGCGTTTTACCGAGATATGGGGCGCCATGCCGGTGCTGTACCTGCTGATCATCTTCAGTGCGGTGCTGGCACCCAGCGCTGCGCTGCTGCTGGTGCTGCTGGCCTTGTTTGGCTGGATGGCGCTGTCTGACTACGTGCGGGTGGAGTTTCTGCGCAACCGCCAGATGGACTATGTGAAATCCGCGCGGGCCCTGGGCGTGCCGAGCTGGAAAATCATGTGGCGCCACATTCTGCCCAACAGCATGACGCCAGTGGTCACGTTCCTGCCGTTTCAGATGAGCGCCTCGATCCTGACCTTGACCTCGCTGGATTTTCTGGGCCTGGGTGTGCCACCGGGCACGCCAAGCCTGGGCGAGTTGTTGAACCAGGGCAAAAACAGCATTGATGCCTGGTGGATTTCGCTGGCCACCTTTGCGGTGCTGGTCGGCACCCTGCTGCTGCTGACCTTTATGGGCGATGCGCTGCGGGATGCGCTGGACCCGCGCAAGCAGCTCAACACGCCACGCGCTGGCGCAGCACCGGCTGCGACGCCAGCCCAGCCAGCGCCAGCCGCCAGCACCGATGCACAGGAGGCCCGCCATGCTTGAGCCAACACAAGCCCCGGTGGCCGTGCCCGCGCCGCTGCTGCAGGTCAACCACCTCTATGTGGGTTTTGGCGGCCAGGATGTGGTCAAGGACCTGAGCTTTTGCATACAGGCCGGCGAGAAGCTGGCGCTGGTGGGCGAATCCGGCTCGGGCAAGACGATCACCGCGCTGTCCCTGTTGCGCCTGGTGGGCGAGGCCCAGCTGCGCGGCGAAGCGCTGATGGGCGGGCGCAACCTGCTGCAGATCTCGGAGCGCGAGATCCAGGCCGTGCGTGGCGACGAGATTGCGATGATCTTTCAGGAGCCGATGACGGCGCTGAACCCGCTGATGACCATGGGCGCACAGATTGCCGAGGTGCTGCAGCTCAAGCAGGGCTTGGGCGACAAGGCGGCGTGGGAGCAGGCCGTGCAGCTGCTGGCCACCACCGGCATCCCCGAGCCGCAGCGCCGCGCCGGCAGCTATCCGCACCAGCTCAGCGGTGGCCAGCGCCAGCGCGCGATGATTGCGATGGCCTTGGCCTGCCGGCCCAAGCTGCTGATCGCCGATGAGCCCACCACCGCGCTGGATGTGAGCCTGCGCGGCCAGATCCTGGAGCTGTTGAGCGACTTGCAACGCCAGACCGGCATGGCCGTGCTGATGATCACCCATGACCTGCCGCTGGTGCGCCATTTTGCCGACCGGGTGGCCGTGATGGAAAAGGGCCGGCTGGTGGAGCAGGGCGCCGTGGCCGAGGTGTTTGCCACCCCCCAGCATGCCTATACCCAAAAGCTGCTGGCCAGCACGCCCCAGCGCCAGGTGGTGGCCCGCCAGCCCGAGGCGCCGGCGGTGCTGCAGACACGCGGGCTGCGCGTGGGCTATGCGACGCCGCTGCCGGGCTTTGCCGGCTGGTTCCGCAAGGGCCGGTTCGAGGCCGTGCGTGGCGCCAGCCTGGCCTTGGGCCGGGGCCAGACCTTGGGCGTGATTGGCGAATCGGGCTCGGGCAAATCCACCCTGGCCCAGGCGATTCTGGGCCTGCTGCCCAGCGATGGCGAGCTGCGCATTGGCGAACAGGCCTGGCAGCTGCCGGCCCAGCGCAACAGCGCCGCCAACCAGCAGCTGCGCCGCAAGGTGCAAGTCGTGTTCCAGGATCCGTTCTCATCGCTGTCGCCCCGCATGACGGTGCAAGAGATGGTGGGCGAAGGCCTGCAGCTGGCGCAGCCCCACTTGGCTGCTGCCGAGCTGCAGCAGCAGGTGCTGGCGCTGCTGCAGGAAGTGGGTATGAGCGAGGCCCAGTTCCCAGGCCTGCTGGACCGCTATCCGCATGAATTTTCGGGCGGCCAGCGCCAGCGCCTGGCCATTGCCCGTGCGCTGATCGTCGACCCCGAGATCCTCGTGCTGGATGAACCCACGAGTGCCCTCGATGTCACCATCCAGCAGCAGGTGCTGGCCCTGCTGCAGCGCCTGCAGCGTGAGCGCGGCCTGAGCTATGTGCTGATCACGCACGATGTGGCGGTGATCCGCGCCATGGCGCATGAGGTGCTTGTGATGAAGGACGGCGAGGTGGTCGAGAGCGGCGAGGTCATGCAGGTGCTGGATGCACCCCGCCAGCCCTATACACAGCGGCTGATGGCGGCGAGCCTGGAGCTGAGCTGAGGCCGTCCCCATGACACAGATTGACGTAGCGGCAGGCAGCCCAGAGGCGCCTGCGCTAGCACTTGGACATCCATGACAGAACTGCTGCAAGTGACCGGTTTGGGCAAGCGCTTTGGCGGCGTGCAGGCTGTGGCCGATGTGGGCTTTGCCTTGCGCCGCGGCGAAGTGCTGGCGCTGATTGGCCCCAATGGCGCGGGCAAGACGACCACCTTCAACATGCTGGGCGGACAGCTGGTGCCCGATGCCGGCAGCATGCTGCTCAACGGCACGGCTCTGGGCGGCAAATTGCCGCGCGAGATATGGCGCCTGGGGGTCGGGCGCACCTTCCAGATTGCCGAAACCTTTGCCTCGCTGACGGTGGCTGAGAACGTGCAGATGGCCTTGCTGTCTGCCGCCGGCCGCATCTTTGGCCTGTGGCAGAAGGTGGCCCGCTTTCAGCGTGACGAGGCGCTGGCCTTGCTGGCGCTGGTCGGCATGCAGGACCAGGCGGACCGCGCCTGCAATGCGCTGGCCTATGGTGATGTGAAGCGGGTGGAACTGGCCGTGGCGATGGCCCACAAGCCGGTGCTGCTGCTGATGGACGAGCCCACGGCCGGCATGGCGCAGGCCGAGCGCCTGCAACTGATGGCGCTGACCCGGCAACTGGCCCGCGAGCGCGACATGGCCGTGCTGTTTACCGAGCACAGCATGGATGTGGTGTTTGCCTATGCGGATCGCATCATCGTGCTGGCGCGGGGCCGGCTGATTGCCGAAGGCACGCCGGAAGAGGTGCGGCGCAACCCCGAGGTGCAGGCGGTCTACCTGGGCAAGGGCAGCACCTACGACAGTGATGAACAGCGCGAGGAGACCGCCCAATGAGCGTGCAGATGCCGGGTGCAGCGACCGAGCTGCTGCTGCAAGTGGACCAGCTCAATGCTTGGTATGGCGAGGCCCATATTCTGTTTGACGTGGGCTTGGAGGTGCGGCGCGGCGAGGTCGTGGCCTTGATGGGCCGCAACGGCGCGGGTAAGTCCACTACGCTCAAGGCCATCATGGGCCTGGTGGAGCGGCGCAAGGGCGTCGTGCAATTCATGGGCCAGAACATTGCGCAGGCGGACGCCTGGCGCATTGCGCGCCTGGGCCTGGGCTATGTGCCGGAAGAGCGGCGCATTTTCAGCGCGCTGACCGTTCTGGAAAACCTGGAGGTGGGCCGCCAGCCGCCCCGGCGCTGGGCCGATGGCAGCCTGGCCAGCCAGTGGACGGTTGACGAGTTGCTGGCGTTTTTCCCCAATCTGGCTGCCATGCCCCAGCGCCCAGGCGGGCAGATGAGTGGCGGCGAGCAGCAAATGCTGACCGTTGCCCGCACCCTCATGGGCAACCCCTATCTGGTGCTGCTCGATGAGCCTTCCGAGGGCGTTGCGCCCGTCATCGTCGAGCAGATGGCGCAGATGATTCTGCAGCTCAAGCAGCGCGGCGTGAGCATTCTGCTGTGCGAACAAAACCTGCACTTTGCGCGCCTGGTGAGCGACCGGGCCTATGTGCTGGAGAAGGGCGCGATCCAGTTTGCCGGCAGCATGCAGGCGCTGATCGACGAAGAGCGCGCTGGCGCCAAGCGGATTGGCGTCTAAGTCTCTATAAGACAAAGCAAAGCCTGCACGCGGCACGTGCAGGCTTGGATGCCCCTCCGGCGTTTGGAGGGAACTGCCGCTTACCAGTGGCCAGTGGGGTTGATGCCGTCTTGCATCACCCAATGGATGCGTGAAGTCTCCACACCCATCAGCGCCGCCTGGTGTACCAGCATGTCGGTGGTCTTGCCATCGAGCACGGGCTGGCGCGAGAGCAGCTTGAAGGAGTCGGTGGTATCGCCCATCAACATGGCCCAGCGGTAATCCGGGTCGATGGCGACGACATGGTAGCCCTCATGGAAGGGGCCCATGAAGGAGGCCTTCATTGCACCAAAGTTGGGTGCCCCCACGAAGCGGGCAATGCCATGGCCTTCCACCCAGCGGTGGGTGCCGGCATGGAAGCCCCGGGTGGTGATGCCCAGGCTGCCATCGCTCAGCAGTTCGTATTCAACGCGCGAGCGCGTCAGCGGCTTGCCCAGGCCGCGCTCGATGCGGGCGATCTCATACCAGTCGCCGACAAAGCGTTCTGCATCAAAGTCGGCGACCGGCTCAATCAGGTCGACCGGCACGACTTTGCGGGTTTTGTTGCTGGCCCACCAGTAAACGGCCAAGGCTGCTGCACCGGCTACCAGGGGGAGCCAGAGAGAGCGCTGTTGCGGTCGTTGTTGATGATCGAGCTCTTGCATAAGAAATTATTCCTTGTTTTGCTTTATGAATCCTAACCAGATAGGCGTAATTTACAAGCTGGTAGAGCGGGCCAAATGTAAGCAAAGCACCTGATTTGCGTGCTCGCCCTGCGGCTTGCATGCCTAATTTCGCACCCAGGCACGGGAATTAGCAGGTATTTTTATCTGCTCGCTTGGCATCTGTGGCCTAATGTCGGTTTTGTTTATCGCGAGGTCCCAGGATGGGCAACAAAATCGTTACGGAAGCTGACCGCAAGTTCACCCCTCAACCCACGTTGCCTAACGGCAAGAGCCTGCCTACGGCCGGTCGTGGTCAACAGGCTAGCCGTGCCCGTGGCACTGCTACCCGTTCGAAGAAGAACCCAGGCAAGCGCACGCACAAGGGCGGTTAATACCGCTACCGGTTTTGCCCCGTCCGCATGCCGCGCTTGCCACGATCAGGCGCGGCATGCGGATGGTGTATTTTCGGTAAGAAAGAGCCCGCATCAGCGGGCTTTTTTGCGTCTGTCTAAAGCGGGCGTCAGCGCTGCAAGCGGCGGCGCAGCTCCAGCACTTCTTCCATCAGGTCCACGGTCATCGCGGCCAGCTGGGGGTCCGCGTCATAGGTGTGCTCCAGCAGCGCCACGCGGCGTGCGCGCACGATGCAGGTAGCCGCAAAGCGCCAGCTGGCCACGGCATCGGGGTTGCGCGTGCCGGTGCTCGGGGTGAGCACGCCATCCACCACGTGGGCCTGCACCCAGGCCAAGTTGCGCTGGCAGGCCTGGGCCAGGCTGGCGGCGTCAAGGCTGTCGTCGTCGATGATCTGCAAGGTGGTGGTGTGTACGGTCGTGTAGTGGGGCATGGTCACACTCCTTGGCGGGGCTGGTAGTGGGGGAAGGCCTTGGCAAAGGCCGCGTAGGCCTCGCGCTCTTGCTCGGTGGCGGCGGGCGGTATGTGCAACTGCAACTCCAGGTACAGATCGCCAGGCGTGGCCGCCGGCAGGCCCTTGCCCTTGATGCGCAGCTTGCGCCCGGCTGACCAGCCTGCCGGAATAGTCACTTCCAGGGTGCCAGCCGGCGTCTTGACTTCCGCGCTGCCGCCCAAAGCCGCCTCCCAGGGGCTGACGGGCATCGGCATATAGACATCCTTGCCTTCGGCGCGCCAGCGCTTGTCGGGCCTAAAGTGCACTTCCAGCAGCAGATCGCCTGCAGGGCCGCCCTGGTAGCCGGGCCCGCCCTGGCCGGCCAGGCGAATCATCTGGCCTTCGCGCACCCCGGCGGGAATCTTCACCTGCAGCTGGCGCTCCTGGCTGCGCAGCTCGCCGTCCTCGGTCACTTCCTGGCCGTGCAGGGTCAGCATGCGTTCACTGCCCTGGTAGCTGTCAGTCAGGTCGAGCTCGATGCTGGCATGCTGGTCCTCGCCGCGCATCGCCGTGCGTGGCCCGCCGCCGGCCTGGCCGTCGCGCTGGGCACGCGCGGCGTCGCCAAACATCTGACGAAAGAAGTCGCTGTAATCGGCATCGCCCCCCATGCTCTGGCGGCGAAACTGGTAATCGCCGCTGTCAAAGCCCTCGGCACCCCGGAAGGGGTTGCCTGCGCCCGAGGCAAAGCCGCGTGGGGCGTCGAGCATCGCGTCGTACTCGGCGCGCTTTTCCGCATCCGACAGCACGGCATTGGCCTCGTTGACCTCGGACATGCGCTGCTGGGCGTCTTTTTCCTTGCTCAGGTCCGGGTGGTATTTGCGGGCGAGCTTGCGAAATGCCTTTTTGATATCGTCTGCACTGGCCTTTTTGTCCACGCCCAGAACGTCGTAGTAGTTTTTGGAATCCATGCCTGCTCCCGAAGATGTGGCAGCTTGCTGTTGTACCGGCAACTGCCCTATGACTGGTAACTCCCTAGAACTTAGTTGCTTTTGGTTCTGATTCAAGTCAGAGAAGCGCGTATTCGCAAAGGCCGTGGGGCGCTCGGTTACCGCAATGGTGGTAAAAATGCGTCTTTGTTTGCGGATGGATTTTTGTATGACCGAGGCTGCGACGGCGCCCTGGCTGGTGGTGTGTTTGTGCGCGCAGTGGTGCGGTACCTGTGGCCAGTACCAGCCCGCCTTTGATGCGCTGGCCAAGGAATGGCCGGGCATGGACTTTGTCTGGCTCGATGTCGAGGACGAGGAAGAGGCACTGGGTGAGCTGGATATCACCACCTTTCCCACTGTGTTGCTCGGGCGCGGCGCGGAAGCCATGTTCCTGGGCCCCGTCTTGCCTCAGCCCGGCGTGCTGCAGCGCATGCTGGAGCGTTTTTCGCAAGGCGATGCGCGCGCCTTGCCCTCTGGCGACGAGGCCCATGCGCTGCTGCAGCGCACAGTCGCCATCTTGCAGGCCCGCAAGGCGCAGGCTGAGTAGTCCGCGTGCCTAAAAGCCGCTCTGCATCATTGCATTGATACTGGTTTGCCCCTATAATTGATGTCTACACGACCAACCGGGCGGTGCCAACCGCCCGTTTTTTTTGGTCGCATGTTTTTCAGCTCGGTGCTGTGGAATGTGTAACATTCCATGGTTCTCGGGTTTTTTGTATTTGCGGGATAAATAACACACGTGAGCTTGCAAGAAACCACCCTACAAACGGTGAGCGGCCTGGGTTACGACTTGGTGGAGATCGAACGCTCTGCCAGCGGCCTTTTGCGCATCACCATCGACCTGCCTTGGAGTGCGGACGACGTCCGCCCGGAAGGCGTGCCAGAGCAGTTTGTGACGGTGGAGGATTGTGAGAAAGTCACCCGCCAGTTGCAGTTTGCACTGGAAGTCGATGGCGTGGAATACAAGCGCCTGGAAGTGTCCTCGCCCGGTATTGACCGTCCATTGCGCCATGAGCAGGATTTCATCCGCTTCACCGGCGCCGAGGTGGACCTGACGCTGAAGGAATCCATCGGTGCCGCTGCCGAAGGCACGACCATCAGCGCCAATCGCAAGAAGTTTCGGGGCACGCTTGAGCGTACCGAGGCAGGTGGCTGGCAGATCGTCTGGAGCGATGCGCCGCCTGTGAAGCCCGGTGCCCGCGTGAGCAAGAAGCGCCCACCGGCACCGCTGCAAAGCCTGGGTTTTACGCTCGACGAGCTGCGTGAAGCGCGTCTGGCCCCCATCGTGAGCTTCAAGGGCAGGGCGGCGGCAGGCAGTGCCGACGAAGCCCAGGCCTGATTGGCCGCACACATGGTGGCGCTGCTGATGCCGCCTTCTGGTTAAAGATTGAAATAGGAGAGTCGTCGCATGAATCGCGAATTGTTGATGCTGGTGGATGCCATCGCGCGCGAAAAGAACGTAGAGCGCGATGTGGTGTTCGGTGCTGTGGAATCTGCCCTGGCCCAGGCTACGAAGAAGCTGTATTCCGGCGAAGTGGATGTGCGTGTGGCTATCGACCTCGATACCGGCGATTACGACACCTTCCGCCGCTGGCTGGTGGTGCCCGATGATGCGGGCCTGCAAAACCCTGACGCCGAAGAAATGCTGATGGACGCGGTCGACCGTAAGGAAGACGCACAGGTGGGCGACTACATCGAAGAGCAGATCGAATCGGTGCCCATCGGCCGTATCGGCGCCATGGCGGCCAAGCAGGTCATCCTGCAAAAGATCCGTGATGCCGAGCGCGAAATGCTGCTCAACGACTTCATGGCGCGCGGCGACAAGATCTTCAACGGCACGGTCAAGCGCATGGATAAGGGCGACATCATTGTCGAATCCGGCCGCGTGGAAGGCCGCTTGAAGCGCGGTGAAATGATTCCGAAGGAAAATCTGCGCAATGGTGACCGCGTTCGCGCCATGATCATGGACGTGGACCTGACCCTGCGCGGCGCGCCGATCCTGCTCTCGCGCTCTGCGCCAGAGTTCATGGTCGAGCTGTTCCGCAACGAAGTGCCCGAAATTGAGCAAGGCCTGCTGGAGATCAAGAGCTGCGCCCGTGATCCAGGCAGCCGCGCCAAGATTGCCGTGCTGAGCCACGACAAGCGCATTGACCCGATCGGCACCTGTGTGGGTGTCCGCGGCAGCCGCGTGAACGTGGTGACCAATGAGCTGGCTGGCGAGCGCGTGGACATCGTGCTGTGGTCCGAGGACCCCGCCCAGTTCGTGATCGGTGCACTGGCTCCGGCCAATGTATCCTCGATCGTCGTGGACGAAGAAAAGCATGCCATGGACGTGGTGGTGGACGAGGAAAACCTCGCGATCGCCATCGGCCGTGGTGGCCAGAATGTGCGTCTTGCCTCCGATCTGACGGGGTGGAAGATCAACATCATGGACGCGGCCGAATCGGCCCAGAAGCAGGAAGAAGAAACCAGCACTTCCCGCAAGCTGTTCATGGAAAAGCTGGATGTGGATGAAGAAATCGCTGACATCCTGATCGAAGAAGGTTTCTCCAGCCTGGAAGAAGTGGCCTATGTGCCGCTGCAGGAAATGCTGGAAATCGAGAGCTTCGATGAAGAGACCGTCAATGAGCTCCGCACGCGCGCCAAGGATGCGCTGCTGACGATGGAAATCGTCCACGAAGAGAGTGTTGCCCGTGTTTCCCAAGAGTTGCGTGATCTGGAAGGGATGACGCCTGAGTTGGTAGCCCAGCTGGAAGCTGGTGGAATCCACACGCGTGACGACCTGGCCGATTTGGCCATTGATGAATTGACCGAGCTGACCGGACAGTCTGCCGATGACGCAAAAGCCTTGATCATGAAGGCCCGCGAACATTGGTTTGATGGACAGGAATAAGGTCAGGAGGCACGGAACAAGATATGTCGAGTAATACTGTCGCCGAGTTCGCTGTTGAACTCAAAAAATCACCGGATACATTGCTGGAACAACTGCAAGCCGCAGGCGTGTCCAAGCACGACGCATCCGATGCACTGACTGAAACGGACAAACAAGCGCTGTTGTCCCATCTGCAGGCCGCCCACGGCGCTGCAGACCGCAAGAAGATCACATTGACCAAGAAATCTACCAGCGAGATCAAACAAGCCGATGCCACGGGCCGGGCGCGCACTATCCAGGTGGAAGTGCGCAAGAAGCGTACCTTCGTCAAGCGTGACGAAGTCGCCGAACCCGATTCCGACGAAGCACTGAAGCACGCCGAAGCCAAGCAAAAGGAAGCCGAACACAAGGCTGAGCTGGTCAAGCGTGAAGAAGAAGCCCGCCGCGAAGCCGACCTGATCAGCAAGCAGGAAGCGGATCTGGTGCAGCAACGTGCCGATCGCACCGAGCGCGAAGACCGCGAGCGCAAGGAGCGCGAAGCCGAAGAGCGCGCCGCGGCCTATGTGGCCAAGACGCAAGAGCGCAAGGCCCAGGAAGCTGCCGAGCAGGAAGAAGCTGCGCGCCGCCATGCCCAGGAGCTGGCTGCCCGCAACGAAGCCCAGGCTGAAGCCAAGAAAAAGGCCGAAGACGAATCCAAGGCCCGTGAGGCTGAGGAAACGGCACGCGCTGTCGATCTGGACGAGCGCCGCCGCAAGGCCCTGGCCGAGGCGGAAGCCATTCGCGCCATGATGAACGCGCCCAAGAAGGTGCTGGTGGCCAAGAAGCCTTCGGAAGAGAAGAAGGAAGTCAAGCCTGCCGACGCCAAGAAGGGCACCTTGCACAAGCCTGCGACCACCGGGACTGGCGCCGCCAAGCCTGCGGCTGGCGCTGCGCCTGGCAACAAGGAAGTCAAGTCGGCGAAGCTGTCGTCGAGCTGGAGCAACCAGAACGACAACAACGGCAAGAAGAAAGAGCTCAAGACCCGTGGTGATTCCTCGGGTGGCGTGGCTGGCCGTGGCAACAACTGGCGCTCCGGCCCCCGTGGCCGCCGTGGCAATGACCGCAACGACCACCGTGGCCCACAATCGGCTGCACCGGTGGAAGCACGCGTGCTCGACGTCTACGTGCCAGAAACCATCACCGTGTCCGAGCTGGCCCACAAGATGGCCATCAAGGCATCCGAGGTGATCAAGTCGCTGATGAAGATGGGCCAGATGGTCACCATCAACCAGCCACTGGACCAGGACACCGCGATGATCGTCGTGGAAGAAATGGGCCACAAGGCGCACATCGCTGCACTGGACGATCCGGAAGCGTTCACCGCCGAAGAGGAATCCCAGGCCGAATCCGAAGCGCTGCCACGCGCTCCGGTGGTGACCGTGATGGGTCACGTCGACCACGGCAAGACCTCGCTGCTGGATTACATCCGCCGCAGCAAGGTGGCTGCAGGCGAAGCCGGCGGCATTACGCAGCACATTGGTGCCTACCACGTGGAAACGCCACGCGGCATGATCACCTTCCTGGACACCCCAGGTCACGAGGCCTTCACGGCCATGCGTGCCCGTGGTGCACAGTCGACCGACATCGTGATTCTGGTGGCCGCTGCCGACGACGGCGTGATGCCCCAGACCAAGGAAGCCATCAAGCATGCCAAGGCGGCTGGTGTTCCTATCGTGGTGGCCATCACCAAGGCAGACAAGCCCGATGCCAACCCCGACCGCGTCAAGCAGGAGCTGGTGGTTGAGCAAGTGGTGCCTGAAGAGTACGGTGGTGACTCGCCCTTCGTGGCCGTGTCGTCCAAGACGGGTCAAGGCATTGACGAGCTGCTCGAACAAGTGCTGCTGCAGGCCGAAGTGCTGGAACTCAAGGCACCGGTGGAAGCCAATGCCAAGGGTCTGGTGATCGAAGCCCAGCTGGACAAGGGCCGCGGCCCTGTGGCCACGGTGCTGATCCAATCCGGTACCTTGAAGGTTGGCGATATCGTGCTGGCCGGTCAAACCTATGGCCGCGTGCGTGCCATGGTCGACGAAGACGGCAAGGTTGCCAAGGAAGCGGGTCCATCGCTGCCTGTTGAAATCCAGGGTCTGTCGGATGTGCCGCAAGCCGGTGATGACTTCATGGTGCTGCCCGATGAGCGCCGCGCCCGTGAAATCGCCACTTACCGTGCTGGCAAGTTCCGCAACACCAAGCTGGCCAAGCAACAAGCAGCCAAGCTGGAGAACATGTTCGCTGAGATGGGTGCTGGCAACGTGCAATCGCTGCCGATCATCATCAAGGCCGACACCCAGGGTTCGCAAGAAGCACTGGCTGCCTCCTTGCTCAAGCTGTCGACCGACGAAGTCAAGGTGCAGATGGTTTACACCGGCGTGGGCGGTATCAGCGAGTCGGACGTGAATCTGGCGCTGGCCTCCAAGGCGATCGTGATTGGTTTCAACGTACGTGCCGATGCACAAGCGCGCAAGACCGCCGAGAGCAACGATGTCGATATCCGCTACTACAACATCATTTACGACGCTGTCGATGAGTTGAAGGCGGCCATGTCCGGCATGCTGGCTCCCGAGCAACGCGAAGAGATCATCGGTATGGCCGAGATCCGCACCGTGTTCGTGGCCTCCAAGATCGGTACCGTGGCAGGTTCGTACATCACCCAGGGTCACGTTACCCGCAATGCACACTTCCGTCTGCTGCGCGACAACGTGGTCATCTACACGGGTGAGATCGACTCGCTGCGCCGTCTGAAGGACGACGTCAAGGAAGTCAAGGAAGGCTTCGAGTGCGGTATCAAGCTCAAGAACTACAACGACATCAAAGAAGGTGATATGTTGGAAGTCTTTGAGATCAAGGAAATCGCTCGTACGCTGTAATTTCCGATGGCAACTCGCAAGAAAACTGCTGCGCCAAACCGCAGCTTCAAAGTCTCCGACCAGATCCAGCGCGATCTGTCGGAGCTGATCGCCCGTGAGTTGAAGGACCCACGTGTGGGCATGGTGACCCTGCAAGCCGTTGAGGTGACGCCGGACTATGCCCACGCCAAGGTCTATTTCAGCTTGCTGATCGGTGACCCCGACCAGACCCAGGACGCACTGAACCAGGCTGCTGGCTTTTTGCGCAATGGCCTGTTCAAGCGCCTGCATATCCACACCGTGCCGACCTTGCACTTCATCTACGACCGCACCACCGAGCGTGCTGCCGACATGAATGCCTTGATCGCCAAGGCAGTGGCATCGCGCGGACCCGAGGAAGGCTGATCGCATGAATGCCCCTCGCACACGGGTGCAGCGGCGCCCTGTGCACGGGGTGTTTCTGCTCGACAAACCTATTGGCCTGTCCAGCAACGACGCTTTGCAAAAAGTGAAGTGGCTGCTGCGCGCCGAAAAAGCGGGCCATACCGGCACGCTCGACCCTTTGGCCACGGGTGTGCTGCCGCTGTGTTTTGGCGCGGCCACCAAGTTCAGCCAATTGCAGCTCGACGCCCCCAAGACCTATGAGGCCCTGGTGCACCTGGGCGCCACCACCACCACCGGCGATGCCGAGGGTGAGGTGCTGCAGACCTGGGAGGTGGATGCGTCCGCGCTGACGTCCGAGAAGCTGGCCGCCGTGGCGGCCCGGTTCACCGGTCCCATCAGCCAGGTGCCGCCGATGTACAGCGCGCTCAAGCGCGATGGCAAGGCCCTCTACGAATACGCCCGTGCTGGCATCACGCTTGAGCGTGAGCCGCGCGCCGTGACCATCTTGCATCTGAGCCTGTCCCGCGTGGAAGAAGAGCAGGACTTTGTCGCGCTCAAGATGACGGTGCGCTGCAGCAAGGGCACCTATGTGCGTACCCTGGCCGAGGATATTGGCCAGACGCTCGGCTATGGCGCGCATTTGCGCAGCCTGCGCCGCATAGAAACCGGTGGGATCGACCTGTCCCGCTGTATCAGCCTGCAAACCCTGGAAGCGACGCCCGATGCGGAGCGCCTGCAAACCGTGTTGC
The DNA here is from genome assembly GCF_004364775.1 of Comamonas sp. JUb58. Classification (GTDB taxonomy): domain Bacteria; phylum Pseudomonadota; class Gammaproteobacteria; order Burkholderiales; family Burkholderiaceae_C; genus Comamonas. The sequence continues at coordinate 27,108 of NZ_SOAL01000027.1, read as the reverse complement.
CTGTCGACACGTTGCTTGCAGCGCACACCCGTGTCACGCTCGATGGTGATAATGCAGGCAGATTTTTGTCCGGCTTGCGCCGGCGGGGTGAATGGGCCGATGCCGATGCAGTGGCCGTTTACGGAGAAGAGCCTCCTGCGCTTTTGGGTGTGGCACACATCCGGGCGCGCGAGCTCATTCCCGACCGCCTCCTGAGCCCCGTCGAGATTCAACAAATTTTGGAAGGAACGCCGCGCCCACAAGCCAGCGGCATTTTGGAAACATCATGAGCAAACAAATCCGCAATATTGCGATCATCGCCCACGTTGACCATGGCAAGACGACCATGGTGGACCAGCTGCTGCGCCAGTCTGGTACCTTCGCCGAACACGAAAAAGTCGTGGATACCGTGATGGACAACCACGCCATCGAGCGTGAGCGCGGCATTACCATCCTGGCCAAGAACTGCGCCGTGTCCTGGAACGACACCCACATCAACATTCTCGACACCCCTGGTCACGCGGACTTCGGTGGTGAAGTGGAACGCGCGCTGTCCATGGTGGACGGTGTGGTGCTGCTGATCGACGCGCAAGAAGGCCCCATGCCCCAAACGCGTTTCGTGACCAAGAAGGCTCTGGCCCTGGGCCTGAAGCCCATCGTCGTGGTGAACAAGGTCGACAAGCCCGGTGCCAACCCCGACAAGGTCGTGAACGCTGCGTTCGACCTGTTCGACAAGCTCGGCGCGACCGATGAACAGCTGGACTTCCCCGTCGTGTACGCCTCGGGTATCAACGGCTGGTCGTCGAAGGAAGAAGGCGAGCCAGGCGCGCAATGGGGTCCCGACATGTCGGCCCTGTTCGAAACCATTCTGGAACACGTGCCATCGGTGCAAGGCGATGCAACTGCACCGCTGCAGATGCAAGTCTCCGCACTGGACTACTCCACCTTCGTGGGCCGTATCGGCGTGGGCCGTATCACCCAGGGCACGCTCAAGCCCGGTCAGCAAGTGGCCGTGATGGCCGGCCTGGACGGCAAGAGCTACACCGGCAAGATCAACCAGGTCCACACCTTCCAAGGTATTGACCGCGTGCAAGCGACCGAAGCCGGTCCTTCCGAAATCGTGCTGATCAGCGGTATCGAAAATATCGGTATCGGTGAAACCGTGACCGACCCGGCCAATCCACAGCCTCTGCCGATGCTGAAGATTGACGAGCCTACGCTGACCATGAACTTCTGCGTGAACACCTCGCCACTGGCAGGTCGTGAAGGCAAGTACGTGACCAGCCGCCAGATCTGGGACCGCCTGCAAAAGGAGCTGCGCTCCAACGTGGCCCTGCGCGTCAAGGAAACCGACGAAGACGGTATCTTTGAAGTGGCTGGCCGTGGTGAACTGCACCTGACCATTCTGCTGGAAGAAATGCGCCGCGAAGGCTATGAGCTGGCCGTGTCCAAGCCACGCGTCGTGATGCAAATGATCGACGGCGTGCGCCACGAGCCTATCGAGCTGGTGACGGCCGACATCGAAGAAGGCCACCAAGGCGGCGTGATGCAAGCCCTGGGCGAGCGCAAGGGCGAGCTGGTTAACATGGAACCCGATGGCCGCGGTCGCGTCCGTCTGGAATACCGCATTCCGGCCCGTGGCCTGATCGGTTTCACCAACGAATTCCTGAACCTGACCCGTGGTTCCGGCCTGATCGCCAACATCTTCGACAGCTACGAGCCACACAAGGGCGAAATCGGCGGCCGCAAGAATGGCGTGCTGATCTCGATGGACGACGGTGAAATCTTCACCTACGCCCTGGGCAAGCTGGACGACCGTGGCCGCATGTTCGTCAAGCCCAACGACCCCGTGTACGAAGGCATGATCGTCGGTATCCACAGCCGTGACAACGACCTGGTGGTGAACGCGACCCGTACCAAGCAGCTGACCAACTTCCGCGTGAGCGGCAAGGAAGACGCGATCAAGATCACGCCTCCTATCGAGCTGTCGCTGGAATACGGCGTGGAGTTCATCGAAGAAGACGAACTGCTGGAAATCACCCCCACCAGCCTGCGCGTGCGCAAGCGCCACCTGAAGGAACACGACCGCAAGCGCGCATCGCGCGAAAACGCATAATCTGCGTAGCGACGTGATCCAACACCAGAAAAGGCCGCATCTGCGGCCTTTTTTGCGTCTGGGCGGAATCAGCCCATGGGCTGGAGCTTAAGAACGTGTTCACGATCTCTACGCAGCCGCGTTGGAGTGCAATCGGGATGAGTTCGAAGGGGTGGTCCGCAGCTTGCACCGGGGTGCAAGCAAGGGCCAGCGCGCAGAAGTCGCCCGATTTCACTCCAACCCGTAGGGACAGTGGCTTTGCGAGCGGTCTGCGGCGTTGCAGCGTGCGCACTGCGCCTAGCATCCCATCTCGCAAAGACACTGTCGCGGCGCGAGGAGATCATGAACACGTTCTAAGTAGCAACTCCTTCAACCGCTGCGCCGTAGCCACCGGCTGGCGCTGGTTCAAAGCCAGCGCTATGCCGATCTGGGGCAGGTGCTGGGTGTCGGTCAGCTCGCGGAAGATGACGCCGGGTGTGGCGGCCTTGGCCACCACGGCCGGCACCAGGGCCACGCCCAGGCCGGCGCCCACCAGGCTCACCAAGGTCTGCGCCTGCACGGCATGCTGCTTGATCTGCGGCATAAAGCCGGCGTTCTGGCAGGCCAGCACCACCAAGGCATGCAGGCCCGGCACCTCACTGGGGCGGTAGTTCACAAAGGGCTGGTCGGCCAGGTCGATCAGCTGCAGGCTCTCCTTGATCTGCAGCGGGTTGCCAGCGGGCAGGGCGGCAATCAGGCGGTCGGGTTCGACGGGCGTGATGGACAGCTCGGTGGCCTGGGTCACCGGGTAGCGCAGCAGGCCGGCATCAAAATCGCCGCTGGCGACCTGGGCGCAAATCTCGCGCGTGGTCGATTCGGTCAGCACCAGGTCAATGGCAGGGTAGGCCGCGCGAAAGGCCTGTACCAGCTGTGGAATCAGCGAGAACGTGGCCGAGCCGATAAAGCCGATGTGCAGACGCCCCAGCTCGCCACTGGCGGTGGCCTGCGACACGGCCTGTACTTGGCGCGCATGGTAGAGCGCGAGCTTGGCGCTCTCCAAAGCAGCCCGGCCCGCGCCCGACAGCACGGTGCCGCGCCGGTCGCGCTCGAACAGCTGCACGCCCAGGTCGTCTTCCAGCTTGCGGATCGACTGCGACAGCGGCGGCTGGGACATATGCAGCTGCTCGGCCGCCTGGCGGTAGTTCAGGGTTTGCGCCAGGGTGACAAAGTGGCGCAGTTGGCGCAAGTCCATTGATATCTCCTGTGTATCAGTACCTGTCAATTGCGACATAGACACAGCTGTGAAACATATCAAATAATGCCATTCATCGCTATCACCACAAAGACGGAGACAAGCCTTGAGTGCATTGACAGGCCTGCGGGTGCTGGACCTTTCCAGCGTGATTTTCGGGCCGCTGGCCAGCCAGGTGCTGGCCGATTACGGCGCCGAGGTGATCAAGATCGAGCCGCCTGGAGGCGACTCCACGCGCTACACCGGGCCGGCGGCTGAGGCCGGCATGTCGGCGCTGTTCATGGGCTCCAACCGCAGCAAGAAAAGCGTGGTGCTGGACCTGAAGGCGCCCGAGGCCCAGGAGGCGCTGCATGCGCTGCTCAAGACCACCGACGTCTTCATGCACAGCATGCGGCCGCAAAAACTGGCCAAGCTGGGGCTGGATCCTGTGCGCCTGCGCAGCCAGTACCCGCGCCTGGTTTATGTGGGTCTGCATGGCTTTGGTGAGGATGGCCCTTATGCCGGTCTGCCCGCTTATGACGATGTGATCCAGGGCATGAGCGGCCTGGCCGACCTGATGGAGCGCCAGACCGGTGAGGCCCGCTACCTGCCCACCATTGCAGCTGACAAGACCTGTGGCCTGGTGGCAGCGCATGCGGTGATGGCCGCCTTGTTCCAGCGCGAACGCACGGGCGAGGGCAGCTTTGTCGAGGTGCCGATGTACGAGACCATGGTGGGCTTCAACCTGGTCGAGCATTTCTACGGCATGCATTTTGAGCCCGCGCTCAGCGGCGCTGGCTACCCGCGTGTGATGGCGCCCTGGCGCAAGCCCTACAAGACCTTGGACGGCCATGTCTGCATGATGCCCTACACCGATGGCCACTGGCGCCGCTTCTTTGCCGCCGTGGGCCAGCCGGAATTGGCGCAGGACGAGCGCTTTGCCACCCAGGCCCAGCGCACCCGCCATATCGCGACGCTGTTGGAGACCATGAGCAGCTATGTCGCGCAAAAAGACACCGCCTACTGGTTGCAGACCTGCGAGGCGCTGGAGATACCCGCCGCCCCCGTCGCGCGCATGGACGACCTGCCGCGTGACCCGCACCTGCAGGCCACCGGCTTTTTTGTCGAAAAGCAGGACCCCGCCATGGGCACGGTGCGCTTCCCGCGCTCATCGGTGCGCATCGATGGTGCGCAGGCACCCATCGGCATGCCACCGCGCCTGGGTGAGCACACGCAGCAGCTGCTGCGCGAGGCAGGCTGGGACGATGCCCGCATTGCCGCTTTGCAGCCTTCCGTGGCTGAATGAACCGCTGAAAGACAAGACGCCATGACCGCGAACAACTGGATTTCTTCCACCGAGAACCGCGCCGCCACGCTGGCCGGCACTGCCCGCATGGGCCAGGGCTTTGTCTGGCAGGACCTGCAGGTCGGCCAGCAACTGCGCACCTTTCGCCGCACGGTGACAGAGACCGACCTGGTCAACTTCATCAACACCACCGGCATGCTCGAAGCCATCTTTATCGAGGACGGCTACGACGGCGGCGCGATCCGGGGCCGGCCGGTACCCGGTGCGCTCACCTACACCTTGATCGAAGGCTTCATTCTGCAAAGCATGATCCAGGGCACGGGCCTGGCCATGCTGGAGCTGCACCAGAAGATTCTGGGCCCGGTGGTGGTGGGCGACACGATCGAGGCGCTGGTGGAAGTGACCGATATCAAGCCGACCAGCAAAGGTGGCCGGGCGGTGGTGACCTCGCGCATCGAGGTCTACAACCAGCGCCAGGAGCAGGTGATGGTCTACACCGCCGTGCGCCTGCTGGCCGGGCGCTAGCGCGGCATTGCGGTAGGTGGCCACCACGGCCTGCGTCAGATGAGAGAACCAATACAGGAGACAAAGATGCAATATGGTTTTGTACGTCGTTCGGCCCTGCTCGCGTTGGCGCTGGTGGCTGTGTGTGGAGCTGCCCAGGCGCAGGATCCCTGGCCCAGCAAGCCGATCACTCTGGTCGTACCGTTCCCGCCTGGCGGGCCCACCGACATGGTGGCGCGCGTGCTGGCCCAGCAAGTGAGCCAGCAGCTGGGGCAGACGGTGATCGTCGACAACCGGCCCGGCGCCAACGGCAATATCGGCAATGCACTGGTGGCCAAGGCCGCCGCCGATGGCTATACGGTGCTCTACAACACCTCGTCGATTGCGCTCAGCCCCTCGCTGTACAAAAAGCTCAGCTACGACGTGGCCAAGGACCTGCGCCCGGTCGCATTGACGGCCGTGGTGCCGCTGGGCCTGGTGGTCAACCCCAAGGTGCCTGCCAACACGGTGCAAGAGTTGGTGAAGTATGCGCAGGACAACAAGGGCAAGCTCTCTTACGGCTCGGCCGGCAATGGCAATGTCACCCACCTAGCCGCCTTTCAGGTGGTGCAGCACTTTGGCATCGATGCCAGCCATGTGCCTTACAAGGGCAGCGCCCCGGCCGATGTGGACCTGGTGGCAGGCCAGATCGAGTTCATGACTGACACCATCAACTCGGTGGCGCCCTTCATCAGGGACGGCAAGCTCAAGCTGCTGGCGGTGAGCACCGCCCAGCGCATTCCGAATTTTCCCAACGCACCCACCCTGGCTGAAAGCGGCATGACCGGCTTTGAGGCCGGTGCCTGGCAGGGCGTGATGGTGCCCGCCAAGACGCCCGATGCCGTGGTGCAGCGCCTCAACGCCGAGCTGATGAAGGCCTTGAAGGACCCCGGCGTTTTGGAGAAGCTGCGCGTGCAAGGCACCGAGCCGCTGGGCTCAACCCCGCAGGCCTATGGCGACTACATCCAGAGCGAGATCAAGCGCTGGGCCGGCGTGGTCAAGAGCACGGGCGTGTCCCTGGATTGAACGAAAGCGAAGACGATGACGATTCTCAACGGACTGGCCCTGACGCGCATCCCGCCCGAAGGCGAGGCGCTGCGCGCCGAGGTGCGTGCCTTTTTGCAAGAAGCGGTCAAAGACATGCCCGCCCATATCCGCGCCAAATCCTGGAGCGGCTACGACCCGGCCTTCAGCCGCAAGCTCGGCGAGAAGGGCTGGCTGGGCATGACCTTCCCCAAGGCCTATGGCGGCCACGCGCAGGGCGCTTTTGCCCGCTATGTGGTGGTCGAGGAACTGCTGAATTTTGGCGCGCCGGTGGGCTCGCACTGGATTGCCGAGCGCCAGAGCGCGCCGCTCATCCTGAAGTACGGCACCGAGGCGCAAAAGCAGCGCTATGTGCCGCCGGTGGCGCAGGGCGAGAGCTTTTTCTGCATTGGCATGAGCGAGCCCAATGCCGGCTCTGACCTGGCCAGCGTGCGCACGCGCGCCGTGCCCAACGATGCCGGCTGGCTGCTCAATGGCCAGAAGATCTGGACCACCAACGCCCAGCACTGCCAGTACATGATTGCGCTAGTGCGCACCTCGGGCGAGGCGGCTGACCGCCAGAAGGGCCTGTCGCAGCTGATCGTGGACCTGAGCCTGCCGGGCGTCACCGTTCGGCCCATCGAGGACATGTCGGGCGACCGCCATTTCTGCGAGGTGTTTTTTGACAATGTGCAACTGGCCCCCGATGCGCTGGTGGGCGCCGAAGGGCAGGGCTGGGAGCAAGTTACCGCCGAGCTGGCTTTTGAGCGCAGCGGCCCCGAGCGCCTGTTCTCGTCGGTGGTGCTGTTGGACCAGTGGCTGGCCTTTTTGCGCAGTCAGACGGCGCCGCGCGCCGAATCGCTGAAGCTGGCTGGTCAGATCCTGACGCGCCTGGCACCGCTGCGCGCGCTGTCGGTGGCGGTGCAAGAGAAGCTGGTGCAAGGCCAAAGCCCCATCGTCGAGGCCGCCTTGGTCAAGGACCAGGGCACGGTGCTGGAGCAGTACATTCCGGCCGCGATTGCCGATGACCTGATGGCGCTGGATGGCGAGGCCGTGCCTCACGAACTGCTGCTGACCCTGAACTACCTCACACTCGTCTCGCCCTGCTACACGCTGCGCGGCGGCACGCGCAGCATTTTGCGCGGCATGATCGCACGCGGCCTGGGCCTGCGTTGAGCGCAAGGAGAAGAACATGGACCATTTGATTACCGAGGCCCTGCGCGATCTGCTGACCGGCCAATGCACGCCCGCCGTGGTGCGCGCGATCGAGAGCGAAGCGGCAGCAAGCGCTGGCGCATCGCCCGCCGCTGCCGCCCTGTGGCAGCAGATTGAAGACAGCGGCTTTGCCGATCTGCTGCTGCCCGAGGCCGCTGGCGGCGCTGGCCTGGCCTTGCGCGATGCCTTTGGCGTCTGGGATGTGCTGGGCCAGCATGCGATGCCGCTGCCACTGGCAGACACCATGCTGGCGCGGGCCTGGCTGTCGGCCGCGGGCGTGGCAGTGCCGCAGGGCGCCATTGCGTTGGCGCCGCAACTGGCCGCCGCCGATGGTGGGTTGCGGGCCAGCGGTGTGCGCGGCGCCCGCGTGGCGCAATGGGTGCTGGGCCAGCAGGGCGCTGATCTGTTGCTGCTGCCGGTGGCCGCCGCGCAGGCCAGTGCCAGCATTTTTGTGCTGGATGCGGATCTGCACTGGCCTGAAGCAGCGCTGGCCTCGGCCACGCGGGTGCCGGCCGCCGCCTCCTTGCTGGTCGCGCAGGCCGGGCTGGTGTCGGCCTTGCTGGCGGGCAGCTTGCTGACGGTGTTTGAAAGCACCCTGAACTTTGCCAACGAGCGCCAGCAGTTTGACCGCCCGATTGGCAAGTTCCAGGCGATCCAGCATGAGCTGGCGGTGATGGCCGAGCATGTGAGCGCGGCACGCATGGCCGCGCAGATCGCCTGCGAGGCCGATGGCGTGGTGGCGGACCCGCTGAAGGTGGCGGTTGGCAAGGCGCGCAGCAGCGAGGCCGCTGTTGAGGTGGCGTCGCTCGCGCACTCCATCCACGGCGCGATCGGCTTTACCACCGAGTTTGACCTGCAGCTCTACACCCGCCGCCTGCACCTGTGGCGCCAGACGGCCGGCAGCGAAGCCTATTGGCAGCTGCAGGCGGGCCGAGCATTGTTGGCGGCCGATGGCCTGGCGCTTGATGTGATCCGCCAGATCACCGACAGCAGCGCGCCCGTAGCCTGATTTGGCACCTGATTGACCGCAGCCCGCGCCGTTTTTCGGCTATGGTGGCGGTTGTTTTCAGAAGAACAAGGAGTCAAATCTTATGTCGGTCTACACCGAAGATGTGCAAAGCGAAGTGCGTGGCCAGCTGGGCTTTATCACGCTCAACCGACCCAAGGCGCTGAACGCGCTGTCGCTGGCCATGGTGCGCGAGCTGCGCGATGTGCTGCTGCGCTGGCAGCAGGACGAGAAGGTGCTGGCCGTAGCAATCCGGGGCAGCAACAAGGAGGGCGTGTTTGGCGCCTTCTGCGCGGGCGGCGATATCCGCTTTCTGCATGCCGCCGGCATGGCCGGCAACCCCGAGCTGGAGGATTTCTTCACCGAGGAATATGCGCTCAACCACCTGATCCATCATTTCGGCAAGCCCTATATCGCCTTCATGGATGGCATCGTGATGGGTGGCGGCATGGGCATCAGCCAGGGTGGCAGCCTGCGCATCGTCACCGAGCGTACCAAGATGGCCATGCCCGAGACCGCCATTGGCCTGTTCCCCGATGTGGGCGGCGGCTACTTTCTGTCGCGCTGCCCCGGCCATGTGGGCGAGTACCTGGGCCTGAGCGGTCAGATGATTGGCGCGGCCGATGCAGTGGCCTACCAGCTGGCCGATGGCTACCTGCCCAGCGCGCAGCAGCAGGCGCTGTGGGACGGCCTGGCCACTGGCAGCTTTGCCAACGGCGATGCGGTGCAGGCCTTTGCCAAGGCTGCCTTGGCGCCCGCACCCGAGCGCGCAGCCAACCCCGATGCGGAGATTGCGCAGTACTTTGGCCTGGCCGATGTGCCGGCCATCATCGCCGCACTGGAGGCCGGCAGCAGCAACTTTGCCCGCGCCACCGCTGAGACCCTGCGCAAGCGCTCGCCGCTGATGCTGTTTGTGGTGCTGGAACAGATCCGCCGTGCGCGTGGCATAAGCCTGGCCCACGACCTGCGCATGGAACGCGACATGGTGCGCCACTGCTTTTACCTGCGCCCCGATCGCAAGAGCGAAACCTTGGAAGGCATCCGCGCGCTGGCGGTGGACAAGGACCACCACCCGCAGTGGAACCCCGCCCGCATTGAGGACGTAAACCTGCAGGAAGTGGCGCAGATGTTTGCCAGCCCCTGGCCGGTAGAGGCGCATCCGCTGCTGGCGCTGGATTGAGCCGATCCGGTCAGCCAACAAGATAAGGGCCTGCGTGAATACGTAGGCCCTTGCCGTCTGTCAAAGGGCCTTGGGAGTGGCTGTGCTATACCTCGGCATGTGATCCTCAGGTATCCATGAAAGGCAAGACCATGACGCATGCAGACTCCCAGGCTTCCTCGATCCGTGTGGAGGCCAATATCGGCGAAGGCTTTTGGCGCAAGGGCCCCCAAGACAGCCTGCCACCACCGGACATGATGGGCGCCTATATGCGCAACCGGCCGGTGCTGGGCGCGCCGGTAGCAGGGCGCAAGGCCTGGATCATCGGCAGCGGCATTGCCGGCCTGGCGGCTGCCTTCTACATGATCCGCGACGGCGGCATGGCCGGCGAAGACATCACCATTCTGGATACCTTGGATGTGACCGGCGGCTCGCTCGACGGCGCGGGCAATGCCGAGCAGGGCTACATCGTGCGCGGCGGTCGCGAGATGAACTGGAACTACGACAACTTCTGGGACCTGTTCCAGGACGTGCCGGCGCTGGAGCTGCCCGAGGGCTACAGCGTGCTCGACGAGTACCGCTTCGTCAACGACAACGACCCCAACTGGTCCAAGGCCCGGCTGATGCACCAGCAGGGCAAGATCCGCGATTTCTCCACCCTGGGCCTGACCAAGGCGCACCAGTGGGAGATCGTCAAGCTGCTGCTCAAGCGCAAGGAAGAGCTGGACGACATCAGCATTGAGTCCTATTTCACCGCCAGTTTTCTGGAGACCAATTTTTGGTACCTGTGGCGCTCGATGTTCGCGTTTGAGAACTGGCAAAGCCTGCTGGAGATGAAGCTCTACATGCACCGCTTTCTGGACGCCATCGATGGCCTGACCGACATGTCGGCGCTGGTGTTTCCTAAGTACAACCAGTACGACAGCTTTGTCGTGCCCCTGACGCGCATGCTCAAGGACAAGGGCGTGAAGGTGCAGTTCAACACCCGCGCTTATGACCTGGACATGCGCGAGGAAGCGGGCAGCCGCACGGTCACTGCGATCCGCTGCAAATCGGCCGGGCAGGAAGTACAGATTGATGTCGGCCCCAACGACGTAGTGTTTGCGCTGACCGGCTCGATGACCGAGGGCACCGCCTATGGCGACCTGGACACGGCGCCGGTGCTGGCGCGTGGCAATGAGGAGCCGGGCGATGACAGCGACTGGACCCTGTGGAAGCGCCTGGCGGCCAAGTCGCCAGTGTTTGGCCGGCCCGAGAAGTTCTATGGCGATGTGAAGGGCTCGATGTGGGAGTCGGCCACCTTGACCTGCAAACCCTCGCCGCTGATCGACAAGCTCAAGGAGCTGTCGGTCAACGATCCCTACTCGGGCAAGACGGTGACTGGCGGCATCATCACCTTCACCGATTCGAACTGGGTGATGAGCTTTACCTGCAACCGCCAGCCGCATTTCCCCGACCAGCCCGGCGATGTGCTGGTGCTCTGGGTCTATGCGCTGCTGATGGACAAAAAGGGCAACATTGTGGCCAAGACCATGCCCGAATGCACGGGCCGCGAGATTCTGGCCGAGCTGTGCTACCACCTGGGCATTGCCGACCAGATCGATGCCGTGGCGGCCAACACCAAGGTGCGCCTGGCCTTGATGCCCTACATCACGGCCCAGTTCATGCCCCGCGCTGCCGGCGATAGGCCCCATGTGGTGCCCGAGGGCTGCACCAACCTGGCCTTGGTCGGCCAGTTTGTCGAGACCAGCAATGACATCATCTTCACGATGGAAAGCTCGGTGCGCACTGCGCGCATCGGCGTCTACAGCTTGCTGGGCCTGCCCAAGCAGGTGCCCGACATCAGCCCCACGCAGTACGACATCCGCAACATCATCAAGGGCGCGCGGGCACTGAACGGCAACCAGCCCTTTGTCGGCGAGCGTCTGCTGCACCGGGTACTGGGCAAGACCTATTTCGCGCACATCCTGCCGCCGCTGCCCGAGAACGACGAGACCCTGCGCGAGCGCGCGGAGTCGGAGCTGGCACAGCTGCTGGGCAAGGGCGGCCAAGCGTTCGGCAAGCTGTCGGCCTGGCTGGAGCGCTACAGCAGCAATCTGCGCGACAAGTCCAAATAAGCGCCACGCTGGGTGGTGCGCCCCAATGCAAAGAGGTGGCCGCAGGGCCACCTCTTGTTGTTTGCGCTAAAGCGGAAGGACGCTAGCCGATCAAGGCTTGGCCAGCTTCCACACACCGCCGCCCATGCCGTCGCCACGCTTGTCGCCTGCTTGGCTGTCTTTCGCAAAGTAGTATAGCGGCCAGCCCTTGTAGGCCCATTGCTGGGTGTTGTCGGTGCGGGTGATGATGCTGAAGTCGCCAATCGGTTTGGCACCGGCGGCTACGCCCAGCGGTGGCCAGTTGGTGGCGCATTGCTGGTAGCAGGTGGAGGCACCGCTGCCTGCGGTGTCCTTGGTGAAGGTGTAGAGCGTACGGCCATCGGGGCCGACGAGCACGCCATCGGCAGAGCGCACCGGGGTGCTGGCGTCCGCTTCCTTCTGGCCCTTGTGGTGCATGGAGCCACAGGCAGTCAAAAGAACGGCGGACAGAGGAATGGCCAGTACAGCAAGCTTGGAGAACATAGACAGCACCCTGGTTGGTTGTAGGTGCTGACCAATATAGTCCGCGCTGCTGGGGGGCCGTGTCAGACGGACGCCCTATATCGCAGGCCTCAGCGCTCGGCCTCGGCGCTGGCGGCGGCCAGTTTCAGCATGCGGTCAAAGGTGGCGACCAGGGTTTCGCGGCGGTCCCGGCGGTAGTCCTCATCCGGGTCCAGCTCGTCGATGCTGCCGTCCCATTCGCGCAAATAGCTTTGCTTCCACTGCTGCAGCTCTTGCAGATCAGGCCAGCGCGGCGCCATGCCGTTTTCTGCCATTACGCACAGCAGCTCGATACGGCAGGGGACGATATCGCCGTCCCACTCATCGGCCTGCATGCTGTCGGGCGATGCCATCGCTTCCTGGATCTCTGCAATCAGCTGGCCGGTGGTGTCGCCGAGCCAGTCCAGTGCTGCGTCGTTGTCAAAATTGCCGTGTGACCAAGTTCCCATGCGGACCTCGCTACTAGAGGGGGAGAGCAAAAAAACAGGGCCAGCAGCGATGGTGGCCCCATGGCAGTTACGCGGAGATTGTCGCTGATCAGCGGTTGTGCACCTTCATCGCACGCTCGACCTCGCGCTTGCCTTCGCGGTCCTTGATCACGTCGCGCTTGTCGTGCTCTGCCTTGCCCTTGGCCAGCGCGATATCGCATTTGGCCAGGCCGTTTTTCCAGTGCAAGTTGATGGGAACCAGGGTGTAGCCCTTTTGCTCGACCTTGCCGATCAGGCGCTTGATCTCGTCCTTCTTCATCAAGAGCTTCTTGATGCGTGCGGCATCGGGGCTCACATGGGTGGATGCGGTCTTGAGCGGGTTGATCTGGCAGCCCATCAGAAAGAGCTCGCCGTTCTTGACCAGCACATAGCCATCGGTCAGCTGGGCCTTGCCTTCGCGCAGCGCCTTGACTTCCCAGCCATGCAGCACCATGCCCGCTTCGAAGCGTTCCTCAAAGAAATAGTTGAATGCAGCCTTCTTGTTATCGGCTATGCGGCTGTTGGTGTTGTTCGTCTTCGACATAATTGCAATATTAGGGGCAAAACGGCTTTCCCAAGTCCATAGGGCTGCTGGAGGCCGCGCTTTTTGTTCTGGTCTATGATTTTATGAATGTTTCGGGCGGCAGCCGGTTTGCTGCTGCGGCCCGCTCTCCTGTCTGCATGAAAACTGTCAACAAGTCCGTCCTGATCTGGTACAGCCCCCAGGAGATGTTCGATCTCGTGGCCGATGTGCCGCGCTACCCAGATTTTCTGCCCTGGTGTGACCACGCCCGCGTGCTCGAACAGCACGACGACGGCGTGACCGCCGAGGTAGGCATTGCGCTGGCCGGCATCAAAAAATCCTTTGTCACCCGCAACACCTATGAGCCGGGCAAGCGCCTGCAGATGGCCCTGGTCAAAGGCCCGTTCTCGCAACTGCAGGGCGATTGGCGCTTTGAGCCGGTGGGTGACGGCAGCCAGCGCGCCTGCAAGGTATCGCTGAGCCTGAGCTACGGCTTTGACAGCATGGCGCTGGCCGCCGTGGTCGGCCCCATTTTTGACAAGATCGCCGCGACGATGATGGATGCCTTCATCCAACGGGCCGAGAAGATCTATGGCTGATACCGCAGCGGGCACGGCGCTGATGCAGATCGAGGTGGTCTGGGCCCGGAACGGCCAGCCGCAGACCGTGCAACTGCAGCTGCCAGCCGGTGCCAACCTGGCCCAGGCCCTGGCAGCGGCTGGCCATCAGAGCGGCCAGGTGTTTGCCGATGCGCAGGATGCCGGCATCTGGGGCCGGGTGCGGCCGCGCAGCCAGCTGCTGGCCGATGGGGACCGGGTGGAGCTGTACGAAGCTCTCAAGGTCGACCCCAAGAAGGCCCGCCGCGAGCGCTTTGCCAAGCAGGGCGCGCGCGGCACCGGCCTGTTTGCTAGGCGCAAGCCGCAGTCCAAGGCCGGTTACGGCGCCTGATTGCAAGCATCGCACCATGAAAAAAGCCAAGCATCTGCTTGGCTTTTTGGCGAGTAGGGGGCTGATCAGCAGTTGTTGAAGATCACGTCATCGGTGCGCTTGATCTCGGCGGCACGCTGCTCGTCGTTCTGGAACACCATCTCGCCCTTTTCATTGGGTACACGCACTGCCTTGCCGGTGTCGTACATGGCCTTGGCCTGCTGGGCACGTTTGCAGTTGTCCGCCTTGGCGGCTGCCTGCTTGGCTTTTTCCGCGGCTTCGGCATCGGCCTTGGCTTTGGCGTCGGCTGCCTTCTTGGCTTCCAGTTCTTTGTCTTTGCCGCTAGGGGCCTTGGCAGCCGGGGCGCCGCTGGCGGGTGCTGCGGCAGCAGCGGGGGCCGGCGCTACTGCGCCATCGCTGGCCTCGCCATCCTGCGGGGCGGGCGCCACATCGCGCAGTGCAGGGCCGGTGCCCGAGGACTGCACGCCCTTGAGTGCGCCATAACCCTTGGGGCGCTTGACGATGTTTTTCTCTGGCACGTCCAGCCCTGGTGGTCGATCGCTGAAGACCTTGCGGCCATCTTTGTCGATCCATTGCCACTGGGCCATGGCGGGAGCGCCAATGCCAATGGCTACCGTGAGCAGGAGCAGCTTGATGAGTTTCATAGAAGGCGAGTGTAGCCTGCCGATTGTCAGTGGCCGATGAAGTTGTTGGTTAGAGATAACAACCTGGAGTTGAGGGGATGTCATAGGCATGCCCTGCAAGCTGCTTACAAAAGACGGTAGAATCCTTTTTTTGGAGCCTTCACAATGCGCCTGATCGGAAAAGCGCTCACCTTCGACGATGTGTTGCTGGTGCCCGCATACTCCCAAGTCCTGCCCAAGGACGTCTCTCTCGCCACCCAATTTTCCCGCAATATCCGCCTGAACCTGCCGCTGGTGTCTGCCGCCATGGACACGGTGACGGAAGCCAGACTGGCGATTGCCATCGCCCAAGAGGGCGGTATTGGTGTGATCCACAAGAACATGACCGCCGAGCAGCAAGCTGCCGAGGTCTCCAAGGTCAAGCGCCATGAATCGGGCGTGGTGCACGACCCGGTGGTGATCACGCCTGAGCACACTGTGCTGCAGATCATGCAGCTGTCCGACGAGCGAGGCATCTCCGGCTTCCCCGTCTGCGACGGCGGCAAGGTGGTCGGTATCGTGACCAGCCGCGATCTGCGCTTCGAGACCCGCTACGACGTCAAGGCGCGCGACATCATGACGCCGCGCGACAAGCTGGTGACCGTCAACGAAAAAGACGACACCACGCCCGCCGCTGCCAAGGCTTTGCTCAACAAGCACAAGCTTGAGCGCATTCTGGTGGTGAACGATGCCTTTGAACTCAAGGGCCTGATCACCGTCAAGGACATTACCAAGCAAACCACCTTCCCCAATGCCGCACGTGACCGTGCTGGCCGTCTGCGCGTCGCTGCAGCAGTGGGCGTGGGCGCTGGTACCGAAGAGCGCGTGGACCTGCTGGTCAAGGCCGGTGTGGACGCCCTGGTGGTGGACACCGCCCACGGCCACAGCCGTGGCGTGATCGAGCGCGTGCGCTGGGTCAAGCAAAACTACCCCCAGGTCGATGTGATCGGCGGAAACATTGCCACCGGCGCAGCAGCGCTGGCGCTGGTTGAAGCGGGCGCTGATGCGGTCAAGGTCGGTATCGGCCCTGGCTCCATCTGCACCACCCGTATCGTGGCCGGTGTGGGCGTGCCCCAGATCATGGCTGTCGACAGCGTGGCCCAGGCCTTGCAAGGCACGGGCGTGCCCTTGATCGCTGACGGCGGTATCCGCTTCTCGGGCGATATCTCCAAGGCACTGGCCGCTGGCGCATCCACCATCATGATGGGCGGCATGTTTGCGGGTACCGAAGAGGCCCCTGGCGAAGTGATCCTCTACCAAGGCCGCTCGTACAAGAGCTACCGTGGCATGGGTTCGATCGGCGCGATGCAGCAAGGCTCGGCCGACCGCTACTTCCAGGAATCGAGCACCGGCAACCCCAATGCCGACAAGCTGGTGCCCGAGGGCATTGAAGGCCGCGTGCCTTACAAGGGCTCGATGGTTGCCATCGTCTACCAAATGGCAGGCGGCGTGCGCGCATCCATGGGCTACTGCGGTTGCGCATCGATTGCCGAGATGAACGAGAAGGCCGAGTTTGTGGAAATCACCGCAGCAGGCATCCGTGAGTCGCACGTGCATGATGTGCAGATCACCAAGGAAGCGCCAAACTACCGCGCTGACTGATGGTCCTGAGAATGGCTGCCGCTGGCAGCCATTTTTTGAACGCCTTCCAAGGAATGCCGATGAAGCTTGCCGAAGCCTTGTTGCTCCGCGCCGACCACAAGAAAAAGCTGCTCTCCTTGCGTGAACGCATTGCGCGCAATGCCATCGTGCAAGAGGGCGAGCAGCCCAAGGAGCGGGTAGAAGACCTACTGGCCGAGGCCACCTCGGCCTTGCTGGCGCAGCAGCAGCTGGTGCGCGCCATCAACACCGCCAATGAGACGGCCCGCTTGGCCGATGGCCGTCTGCTGGCCGACATCCTGGCCGAGCGCGATACCCTGGTCGCCCAGCATTCGCTGCTGGTCGCCACCATCGCCGCCACGCACAAGGATGTGGACCGCTACAGCCAGCGCGAGATCAAATGGCTGCCGCAGATCAATGTAGCCAGCTTGCAAAAGCAGGCCGATGACCTGTCGCGCCGCATCCGCGAGACCAATGTGGTGCTGCAATCGGCCAATTGGCAGGTCGATGTGGCGGCATAGCCGTTCACCAACGCAACAAGGAATCAGCATCTAGTTTTTTGGAGCGCCACGGGCGAGTGCAAAGACCCCGGCCGGGAGCCAGGGGGTTGAAAACATACTGGGTCCCTCTGGATGCGCGGAGGGCAGCGCAAACGTGCTCAATACACGGCTTACCCATCAGCCCGGAACCACGCACCCTGCACCTTTGACAGCGTATACCTCACTACCTTGCACTGACGCGGCGCTCCTCCCTCTTGTGACAACAACCCTTGCTGCGCCACAAAAGGCCACAGCCAAAACCCCTTCAATTCTGGTCTGTTGGCATAAAACTGGTCTGAATGATAGAATCTGGTCTGAATTGATGTTCAGGCCAGATTTTTTTTGTCAGCTACTTCCATGCACAGCGTCGGTATCTACGAAGCCAAAACCCGTTTTTCTGCTCTGGTCGAATTGGTCGAGCAGGGCGAGGAAGTGCGCATCACGCGCCACGGCAAGGAAGTGGTGCGCATGCTGCCGATGCGGCGCAAGCCGGTGATCACCGACGAACAGATTGCCCGTGAGCTGGCGCAGATTGAGGCCTTGCAGGCCAGCATCGCGCCGCCGCCCGAGGCGGATTCGGTCCCCCAGCTGCGCCGCAGCGGCAGGAGCGCTGTATGAGCGCCGCTTTCAGCGCCTTTGTGCTCGATGCCTCGGTCACCGCAGCCTGGCTGCTGCCCGAAGCGGCGAGCAGCCATACCCAGCGCCTCTATGCCCGCATTCGCCGCCATGAGGTGGACCCACAAGCGCCCAACCTCTGGTTCTGGGAATGCAGCAACCTGGTCGCTACCGGTGCCAACAGCGGCCGTATCCCGCTGAGCAGTGTTGAAGGCCTCTGGGGCGTGCTCGATGCCATACGCCACCGGGTAGAGCTGCATGAGCTGGCACCCGCCCAGCACAAGGCCGTGCTGGATGTGGCCCTGGCCACTGGTCTGCCGGTCTACGATGCCGCCTATCTGTGGCTGGCGCAGTCGCTGCGCTTGCCGCTGGCCAGTTTTGATGCGGCGCAAGTGGCAGCAGCGCGCCAATGCGGAATCACCGTGCTGGCCGCCGACGATTTTTGACCCATCCACCCCGTTTTTTCTCCATCCAAACCCAACGATCCTGCTATGCAACACGACAAGATCCTCATCCTTGACTTTGGCTCCCAAGTCACCCAACTGATCGCCCGCCGCGTGCGCGAAGCCCATGTCTACTGCGAAGTGCATCCCTGCGATGTGAGCAGCGACTGGGTGCGCGAGTTTGCCGCAGACGGCAAGCTCAAGGGCGTGATCCTGTCCGGCAGCCATGCCAGCGTCTACGAAGTGGACGACCGCGCACCGGATGCCGTGTTCGAGCTGGGCATTCCCGTGCTGGGCATCTGCTACGGCATGCAGACCATGGCCACCCAGCTGGGCGGCAAGGTCGAAGGCTCCAACAGCCGCGAGTTTGGCTACGCCGAAGTGCGCGCCCATGGCCATACCGAACTGCTCAAGGGCATTGAAGACTTCGTCACCCCCGAAGGCCACGGCATGCTCAAGGTCTGGATGAGCCACGGCGACAAGGTCACCGAGCTGCCACCAGGCTTCAAGGTCATGGCATCGACGCCATCCTGCCCCATCGCCGGCATGGCCGATGAAGCCCGCCGCTACTACGCGGTGCAGTTCCACCCCGAGGTGACGCACACCGTGCAAGGCCAGGCCTTGCTCAACCGCTTTGTGCTCGACATCTGCGCCACCCAGGCCGACTGGATCATGGGCGACTACATCGAAGAAGCCGTGGCCAAGATCCGCGAGCAAGTCGGTGATGAAGAGGTGATTCTGGGCCTGTCCGGCGGTGTTGATTCTTCCGTCGCTGCCGCGCTGATCCACCGCGCCATTGGCGACCAGCTGACCTGCGTGTTTGTGGACCACGGCCTGCTGCGCCTCAACGAAGGCGACATGGTCATGGAGATGTTCGAAGGCAAGCTCCACGCCAAGGTCATCCGCGTCGATGCCTCCGACCTGTTCCTCGGCAAGCTCGCTGGCGTGAGCGAGCCAGAAGCCAAGCGCAAGATCATCGGCGGCCTGTTTGTCGACGTGTTCAAGGCCGAGGCTGCCAAGCTGAAGGCGGGCGACGGCGGCCACAAGGGCGCCACCTTCCTGGCCCAGGGCACCATCTACCCCGACGTGATCGAGTCCGGCGGCGCCAAGAGCAAGAAGGCCGTCACCATCAAGAGCCACCACAACGTGGGCGGCCTGCCAGAGCAACTGGGCCTGAAGCTGCTCGAACCGCTGCGCGACCTGTTCAAGGACGAAGTGCGCGAGTTGGGCGTGGCCCTCGGCTTGCCCCGTGGCATGGTCTACCGCCATCCGTTCCCCGGCCCAGGCCTGGGTGTGCGTATCCTGGGTGAAGTGAAAAAGGAATACGCCGACCTGCTGCGCCGCGCCGACGCCATCTTCATCGAAGAGCTGAACAACTGGGTGGACGACGCCACCGGCAAGACCTGGTACGACCTGACCAGCCAGGCCTTCACCGTCTTCCTGCCCGTCAAGAGCGTGGGCGTGATGGGCGACGGCCGCACCTACGACTACGTCGTGGCGCTGCGCGCCGTGCAGACCAGCGACTTCATGACGGCCGACTGGGCTGAACTGCCTTATGGCCTGCTCAAGCGGGTGTCGAACCGGATCATCAATGAAGTGCGCGGGATCAATCGCGTTACTTATGATGTGTCGAGCAAGCCGCCTGCGACGATTGAGTGGGAGTGAGCTGGCTGTAGAAAGTAGCCAGAACTAGCTTGAAGGCATTCCATGCTGAGCCCGCTGTATAGCGGGCTTTTTTGCGCCCTTCAGGCATCTATGTCTGTCATTTGCAGCTGAGTGCAAGGCCAGTAGCCTGGGGATCTGCGGGCGCATTCTCAGCCAGATTAATGCTGGCGGCGGCGCGTCCAACCAAAGAGCGCAAGCAGGGAAGAAAGAGCAACGGTAGCCCAGATGCCGAGGGTTGGCACCGGTGTGGGAGCTGCAGTTGCTTGCACCGCTGAGATTTCTATCGTGAACGACTTGGTATCGCTGAGCGAGGTGGGGCTACTGGCATCCGTTGCGGAAATTTCCACCGTGAATGTGCCGCTCTGTGTAGGTTTGCCAGATAAGACGCCGGTTACCGGGTCAAGAAGAAGTCCAGCAGGAAGATTGTTTGCGCTCCAAGTCAACGGAGCTAGTCCGCCAGTTGCTTCTACCGTAAATGGTAAATAGTCTTTGCCCTGCATTCCTGCTGGCAGATTTGCAGTGGCGATAGAAACCGGCGGAACCACCTGGGCTGCAGTGCCAGCAGTTAAATCATCAAAGCCAAAGATATCCGTTGCATTACTGTTATTAAAAACAACAGAGACAAATGGATTGTCCATATCTATGAGGCCATAATAAAACACTGAGCCATCTGCGGCGGGATTGCTGTGAGGGACGGCAACTGTACTGGATGTGCCATCTGAATAGGTGATGCTCAGCTGTCCGCCGAAATCGGATATGTCTGTTGCATAGAATCCAAAAGCGGTCTGTGGCAATGAGAAGCTAATGGTGAAGTTAGTGCTGGTTTCTATAAAGTTGGAGCCGGACGTAGGAAATCTGCCAGCTCCTAAAAGGTTGGTGACGGTTGCTGATCCAGAAAGAGTTGCGGTTCCGGATGCGCCCATGTTCACAGAAAAGGGCGCCGGCGTGCCTGCACTGATTGCATCAAAATTCTCAGTATTTGCGCCATTCAGTCGCGCAATAAATGCATCCCGCGCGGCATCGGATTGGGGTCTGGGTGCGCTGGCAGATCCATTAACAGCATCCTCTCCGAAAAATGTCTCTACGGCAGCATTGGCCAAGCCTGCTGATGCCAGCCCTGCCGAAAGAATACCGATCCTGAGAGTATGAAGAACGCGCATTGTCTAGCCTCTTATATGAAAAATAACATTTGATATAAGAGTTCTTTTACGTGCAATCCCCAAAATTAGTGATTTTCACAGTGAAAGGTTGGTGGGCAAATATTCCATGAAGATGACTTTGGTTCACTAGATCCATAAAACATGTGTCACCGAGCGTCAATGTGCAGAGCCGAGGTGCAGCTTAAGGATGGGCTTGAACCAGCGTCGCTAACCACTCCCTCGGCGACACCCCCACCTTCCCCGCAAACGCCCGCGACAAGGCCGACGGATTCGCATACCCCAGTTCCTCCGCCAGTACCTTGATCGAGCGCCCGTCGCGCAGCCCGTTCTGGGCCAGCGCCACACGCCAGCCCGTCAAATAATCGGCGGGCGTTTGCCCCACCAGATCGCGGAAGGCATTGGCAAAGGCGGTGCGCGACATGCCCGCTTGCTCGGCCATGCGCTCCAGGGTCCAGGCGTCGCCCGGGGCATCGTGCATGGCGACCAGGGCGCGGGCCAGTCTTGCATCGGACATGCCATTGATCAGGCCTGGGCGGATGCCTGCGTCCTGCGGATGGTCCAGCAGCCAGCGCAGCAGCTGGATCACGACGACTTCAAACAAGCGATCGACCAGCAGGCGCTGGCCGCAGCGCACCTGGTCGGTTTCGGACAGCAGCAGTTGCAAGGCCATGTCCATGCCCGGCACCTGGGCCAGCGGCAAGGCGACCAGGGGCGGCAGTGAGCGGGCAAGAGGGTTGATCGCGCCGCCTTCAAACACCAGGCGCGCGCAGCTGAAGTCGGCACCTTCCTCTGGTGGGTTGTGGAAGCGGTGCGTGAACGGGGCGGGGTAGAGCAGCACGGTGGGCTCTTCAAAGCGCAACGACTGCGGCACATCGCGGGCGCCAGGGTGGCTCACTTCCAGCTCGCCACGGCGCAGCACATGCAGGTAGCCAAAGCCCTCGCCGGCATCAAAGTGGGTCAGGCCGCAGAGCGCGCCGGAGTGGTGCAGCTGCGCCTTGACACGAAAGCGTTCCAGGATGCCCGAGAGGCGGTCGATAGAGGCTGGGGGCTGCATGATGTACGAATTGGTTCTATTTGTGAACTAATTAGTCCAAATTATACATTCCGGGCGCGCATACTGACCCTGCGTTTCAACCACTTCAGGAGTCTTTTATGTCCCGCGTATCTACCAACAACATCCCCGCCGCCAGCCAAGCCGTGATGGCCCAGATCCAGAGCGCCTTTGGTGCCACGCCCAATATGTTCAAGGCCGTTGCCAACTCCCCCGCCGCGCTGCAAAGCATGTGGGCCGCCTTTGGCGCGCTGGGCAAGGGCAGCATTGGCGCCAAGCTGGGCGAGCAACTGGCCGTGGCCATTGCCAACTACAACCGCTGCGAATACTGCCTGGCCGCCCACACGGTGCTGGGCCAAAAGGCCGGTGCCAGCCAGGCCGACATGTCGGCCGCCCAGGTTGGCCAATCGGACGACCCGAAGACCGCTGCCGCCCTGGACTTTGCACTGAAGGTCGTGGCGCAGCGCGCACAGATCAGCGATGCCGACGTAGCTGCCCTGCGTGCTGCCGGTTTTGGCGATGAGCAAGTCGTTGAGATCATTGCGCATGTGGCCTTGAATCTGTTCACCAACTACATCAATGTCGCGCTGGATGTGCCGGTGGACTTCCCCAAGGTTGCGCTGAAGTAAGACCTCTTACAGCCCCAGCCCTGTGTGGCCCATGCCGCAGGGCTGGTCTCGTTGAACGAATGCTTTCCGGCGGAGGCCACTATGCAGCACGACATGGATGCCAGCGAATGGCTGAACACCCCCGAGCCCTTGCGTCTGTCTGCCTTGCGCGGGCGGGTCGTGGTCGTCAGCGCTTTCCAGATGCTGTGCCGGGGTTGCGCCGAACACAGCTTGCCCCAAGCCGCCAAGCTGCACCAGGCGTTTGCGCGAGAGGACCTCGTCGTCATTGGCCTGCACAGCGTGTTTGAGCACCATGCGGTGATGACGCCCGATGCGCTGCGTGCCTTTGTGCATGAGTACCGGCTGGGATTTCCGATTGCGATTGACCGGCCGCAAAGCCATTCGGCCCTCCCAGCCACCATGCAGGCATGGGGACTGCGCGGCACGCCGAGCCTGATGCTGTTTGGCCGTGATGGCGTGCTGGCATACGAGCATTTTGGGCATCTGGACGACTTGCGCCTGGGTATGGTGCTGGGCGAGCTGCTGGCGCACAGCGCTCCAAAAGCCACTGCCGTGGCGGCTGCAGCAGCTGACAGCCCGGCCCCCGTCTGCCGCATCAACTGATATTTTGAGAAAGGGCCCGTCCCATGAAAATCGCTGTGTTTGATACCTATGTGCAGCGGCCCGATGGCCGCCGCATGCATTTCGACATCCTCGTGCGCGACCAGAGTCCGGACAAGGACATCGATGTGGTGCTGGCCCATGGCCGCCGCTACCTCGCTGCCAAGCAGCTACCGGCTGCCTCTTTGAGCGCGCAGGAATGCCGGTTTTGCCATGTCGAATCCGCACCGCCGTCGGTGGAGGAGGAGATTGCGCGCATCGGCTTTGCGATTATCGAATTGCAGAACTGTGATTGATGTCTGGGCGGCTGCGATGCTGCCCGCTCGACCTAGGACTGCATGCAATGCGGTGCCAAGGGGTGTAAAGAGGCGAAGGTTTTAGACCTTCGCCTTTTCTTTGGGTTTGACTTTAGTGGGATGCTGCGTAGGCGGCAGCCAGCTTGTCCAAAAAGCCAAACAGCTGCTGGTTCATGGCTGCATAGCCATTGGCCCGCAACGCTGCGGGCTGCTGCACAAAGCGGTGTGCGGTCAAGGTCGCCAGCTCTGGTGCAGATGCCTCGATCAGCAATTCGATGACCTCCGGTGTGAATTCCATATGGCACTGAAAGCCATAGGCGAGCGCGCCGTATTCAATGATCTGGCGCGGGCAGCCCTCGCTGCTGGCCAGCACTTGGGCCGTGGGGGTCAGGCCCGGCATATCGCTGTGCCAGTGGCCCACCTCCAGGCTTGCGCCAAAGTGCGCGAGCTTGTCGTTGGCCAAGCCTGCGGCCGTCAAGCGGATGGGGAAGTTGCCGATTTCCTTATGCGGGCTGTGTTCGCAGGCAGCACCCAGCGCCTCGCCCATCAGCTGCGCGCCCAGGCACACGCCGACGACGGCCTTGCCTGCGCTGATGCACTGGCGGATCAGCGCGCACTCGGCGGCGGCATCAAAGTGCGGGCATTCTTCGAGAGTGGTGGATGGGGACTGCGGACCGCCCAGCACCACCAGCAGGTCCATGCCATCGGCCGATGTGGGTAGTGGCTCCTGCGCATAGACACGCGAATAGCTGGCGCTGTGGCCGCGCTCGCGCACCCAGGTTTCATAGGCGCCGGGCGCTTCAAAGGCTTCGTGGACAAGAAAGTGGACTTGCATGGCGGTTCTCGGTGTTTACTGAGGGATGGAACAGGAGGGAGATCATCGCTCTAGTGAAGGTTTGCGGAAGTTTCCGACAAATAACAGGATTGTTTATGACGTGCTAAAGTTTGTCATAGGACAAGTGTACGCTGATGCAGAAATGTTTGCAGCGCCCCATCCACCCGCTCAGCAGGCCATTCCATGAACACACAGACTCTCTCCGACACCTCCACCCGGCATGACCAGCACGGCCGCTGGCCGCAGGCCGAATCTGTCGATGATTTTCGGCACAACCTGGCCGTTGTCCAGTCCCGCATTGCGGCGGCTTGCCAGCGGGTGGGGCGCGATCCAGCCACGGTGCGCCTGCTGCCCGTCAGCAAGACCAAGCCTGAAGCCAGTCTGCGCCTGGCCTATGCCGCAGGCTGCCGCATGCTGGGCGAGAACAAGCCCCAAGAGGCCTATGGCAAATGGGAGCTGATGCAGGATCTGCCCGATTTGCAATGGTCCGTGATCGGCCATCTGCAGACCAACAAGGCCAAGCTGGTGGCGCGCTTTGCGACCGAGTTCCAGGCGCTGGACAGCCTGCGCGTGGCCGAGGCCTTGGAGCGGCGGTTACAGGCGGAGGGGCGTGGCCTGGACGTGTTTGTGCAGGTCAATACCTCGGGCGAAGCCAGCAAATACGGCCTGGCGCCGGACGAGGTCGCCGCCTTTGTGCGTGCGCTGCCCACCTTCTCTGCACTGCGTGTGCGCGGGCTGACGACCTTGGCGCTGTTTTCTGCCGAGGCCGAGCGGGTGCGCCAGTGCTTTGTGCGCCTGCACGGCTTGCGTGACCAGCTGCGGCAGCAGGCGCCGTCCGGGGTCAGCCTCGATGAGCTCTCGATGGGTATGTCCGGCGACTACGAGATTGCGATCGAAGAGGGCGCCACCGTGGTGCGCGTCGGGCAGGCGATTTTTGGGGCGCGGGCGACGCCGGACAGCCACTACTGGCCGGTGGCTGGTGACAGGGCGGCCGGATGATGTGGTGTCGGTCTGGTCAGCCGCATTTCGGAGGGGGTGGGAGAAAACTGGTAGTAAATGTTGAATTACCTAGTTTCAGGGATAGACAGTTTCATACACAAGGTAACAAAATGAACGATTGTTCACCTTTTGATTGCTTGCCATGCTGCCCTTGTCTTCTGCGCTGCCGTCTCGTACCAAGCCTATGGGGGCGTTTTTTGTGCCATTAGCCTTGTCTATGGCACTGGCTACATCGGCGGTCAATGCTCAGAGTGTCGATACAACGACGACTTGGGACGGGAGTTCTTCCGTATCGTCCTTTGGCTTGCCCAATACGGCCACCTACGGTCAAACCATCATGGCGCCTGCTTTTCCCGCAAAGTTGCAGGCCTTCGAGATACGTATAAATCCACAGGGAGTGGCCTTTCCCTTTAAATTTTATGTTTATGAATGGGACCCAGTCGCTCAGCAGGCAACGGGACCACAAATGTACGCTAGCGCAGTGCAGACGACTGAAGCTGTGTCGGTCTTTCAGACCTATGCCGTTTCTGACTTGAATGTCACGCTGGTGCCCGGCAAGCCGTACGTGTTGTTTGCCAGTGTGTCTGAGACGCCAGGACCTGTTGCTTCCTCCTGGTGGGGAAGCGTTGACGGTGGCAGCTATGCGGATGGTCAATTTGTATTCGTGAACAACTTCGGGAATCCTTCGGCGTGGACCAGCGAGCAGTGGACGACTAACTGGAACGGTGGCATAGATCTGGCTTTCAAAGCGGGGATTGTTTATGTTGGTGCGCCTGCCGCTCCTATGCTATCCCTGGCTTCTACAGGTGACAGCCGTGCCAGTTTCGGACTCAGCCTGTCGGACTCCGGTGCTGCTCCCCTGCAGCAGTACAACCTGAGTTGCTCGCCGCAAGGCGATGGAGCGGTGGTAACGGGCAGTGGCTCCACCAGCACGCTCACCTTGATTGGCCTGGTGAACGGTACCACCTACGATTGCACTGCAACGGCCACCAATGGCGATGGATTGACCGGCCCCGCATCGAATATCGTTGCCGTTACCCCGCGTGCCGCTCCAGCGGCTCCAACGCCAGTTCCAACGCTTGGTGAGTGGGGAACCATGCTGCTGTCCACTCTTATAGCTGCCTTGGGCATCCTGGGTATGTCTCGCGCCAGTCGCCGCCGCCGTTAAGGTCGCAGCCGCCTGGCCCTGCTTCGCTGCAGAGTGCGTTGGGGCGAAGGTGCCCAGCAAATCAATGCTCCACCTGTCTAAATTCCTCATCTCGCCTTTGATTATAGATATCGAATGAGGAAAATACTGGCCGGCCTGGGTTCGGCCTGGGTTCGGCCTGGGTGAGCATGCGTCTGCGACGTGCACCGTCACCTTTTGTGCCGTAGGCGCGGATGTGGTGGCAACAGGGCGAGGAAGCATCAACACCAACGTTATGGAGGTGTCGCGCATGGGTATACCGTGCGGACCCACTGGAAATGGTGCTGCAAACCCAGGCGGCCTGATTTTTATGGGACAGGGACCTGCGGGTGGGTTTGTAGTCGACGCAATCTCCAACCCCATGCCTTTCGGCAGCGAAGTAACCACATTCGCAGACAGCGGATCAGGAGATCCGGTTTTTATGCCGTTGGAGACTCTGTTGCTGTCTGCGAACTATGTATCGGGTGCTCCGCTGAGCAGCTCCAATACCTATAGCGAGCAAAGTTTTGCCTCTCTGGGGCTGGCCAGAGGAACCTACACGTACAACCTGAGCTCTGGTGACAAGCTGGTGCCGCAGGTAGGGGCGGTCGCTGCGCCCACCCCGGTCCCGGGCTTGGGCGCCTGGTGAACTGCACCCCAAAAGTTGGACACCAGTCCAACCTTTGGGGTGTTTTTCATGACGAAATACGATGAGAGCTTCAAGCTCAAGATGGTCCAGA
>NZ_SOAL01000026.1 GCF_004364775.1 Comamonas sp. JUb58 | reverse complement strand
TGCGGTCGAGCACTTGTTCCTCCTGATTGCCGTTGAATCAGGCCTTAGGGTACTCAAGCGTTCGCCAGTCATCCACGGAATTCAGCGATGAACCATAAAAAAGCCGCACAGCATCAAAAATGATAGCTGTGCAGCCAATGAATTCTGGTAGGGCGTGAGGGACTTGAACCCGCGACCAAAGGATTATGAGTCCTCTGCTCTAACCAACTGAGCTAACGCCCCGGCACCACCACTTGCCGGGATGCCCGGCGAGTGAAGCTTTGCATTCTAGCGTTTATTTCGGATGGCTCAGTGCGTTGGAGACGAGCTTTGAGGTGATTCCAACGATCTGGATCATCTTCTCGTAAGGCATGCGTTTGGGGCCGATGACGCCCAAGGTGCCGACCACTTTGCCGTTGACCTGGTAGGGGGTGCTGACGACGGACAGCTCCTCGACGGACAGCAGCTGGCTCTCGCCGCCGATGTAGATTTGCACGCCTTCGGCGCGGTTCGAGTTCTCCAGCAGGTGCAGGATCTGGGTCTTTTGCTCGAACAGGTCAAAGGCCCGGCGCAGGTTGGTCATGTCATTGCTGAAATCGCTGACAGCCAGCAGGTTGCGCTCGCCGGCAATCACCAGCTCATGCGGGGCTTCTTCGGCGTCTTCATCCACGTTCACGGCCGCCAGCATCAGTGCGGCGATCTCGTCGCGCAGGCTGTCCACTTCCTTGCGCAGCAGCTGGCGCACCTGTTCCATCGCCAGGCCGGCGTAATGGGCGTTGAGGTAGTTGGCCGTCTCGATCAGCTGGCTTTGGGAATAGTCCGACTCGGTGAAGATCACCCGGTTCTGCACATCGCCCTCGGGCGAGACCAGGATCAGCAAGATGCGCTTTTCCGACAGGCGCAAGAACTCGATATGGCGGAACGACGAGCTTTTGCGCGGCGCCTGCACCACGCCGACAAACTGCGACAGCTCGGACAGCACGCCTGCCGCACTGGTGATGACCTTTTGCGGCTGCTCCGGCGCAATCTCGGCCGACACGACCTGGTCCGGGTCCACCGTCAGCATGGTGTCGACAAACAGGCGGTAGCCCTTGGCGGTGGGGATGCGGCCGGCGGAGGTGTAGGGGCTGGCGATCAGGCCCAGGCCTTCGAGGTCGGCCATCACATTGCGGATGGTGGCCGGCGAAAAATCCAGCCCCGGCGCCTGCGTGAGCGCGCGGGAGCCCACCGGATGGCCATCCGCTATATAGCGTTCCACCAAGGTTTTGAGCAGCAGCCGGGCGCGGTCATCAAGCATGGGCGCATTTTATCCGCGTCCATGGGCCTGCCGATGTCCAGGATGCCGATCAAGGGTAATGCGGGAGGCCGATAGCCTGCCAGATACCGCCCCCGGATGGCGCTGTGCTGCTCTGGATTTTTGTGCCCATGCAACAATGGCGCTGTGGCTGCCCCGGTGCGTCTGCCTACACGCGCCAGAGCGGCTCCCGGCCCAGCCCCGGCCAGCGGCGCGGCATGCCTTCGCAAGGCAGGCGGCCACTGCCACCTGGGGATGCTCTGCAAAACCCTCGCCAAGCGGGATGGACGCGGATCGGGATGAGCCGCAAGGCGTCTTTTGCAGTCAATAGCCGTAGCTATTGACAAGGAAGACAACGCAGCGGATCGCCCGAGACCGCGTTCAGACCACGGCAGGGAGTTTTGCAGAGGGTCCCTAGGGCTGCTCAAGATATTCAAAAAGATTGCACCACTTTGATGATGTAATTTGCGTATGCAGTCTCGCTTTCAACACATTGCCCTGATCGGCAAACACCATGCGCCACCCACTGCCGAGGTGCGCCAGCAGTCCTATGCGGCTTTCAGCCAGATCGCCTGCTATATCGAGGCCCAGGGCGGCACTGCATTTCTGGAGCAAGAGACGGCGGCCTTCACCGGCATGGAGCACTACCCCACCCTCAGCATGCAGCAGATCGGTGAGCGCTGTGACCTGGTCATCGTGCTGGGCGGCGACGGCACCATGCTGGGCGTCGGGCGCGAGCTGGCCCAGTACAACACGCCCCTGGTCGGTATCAACCAGGGCCGCCTCGGCTTTGTGACCGATGTGCCGCTGCAGACCTTCATGGGCCCGCTGTCGGCGATTCTGGCGGGCGAGTACGAGGAAGAAGTGCGCTCGATGATCCATGCCCGCGTGATGCGCGAAGGCCAATGCGTCTTCGAGGCCCTGGCCTTCAACGACGTGGTGGTCAACCGGGGCGGTACCTCGGGCATGGTCGAGCTGCGGGTCGAGGTCGATGGCCAGCTGGTGGCCAACCAGCGCGCCGACGGT
This sequence comes from Comamonas sp. JUb58, assembly GCF_004364775.1. Classification (GTDB taxonomy): domain Bacteria; phylum Pseudomonadota; class Gammaproteobacteria; order Burkholderiales; family Burkholderiaceae_C; genus Comamonas. Next base: position 73,784 of record NZ_SOAL01000026.1, on the reverse strand, counting down.
TTGATCATCGCCACCCCCACCGGCTCGACCGCCTATGCGCTGTCGGTCGGCGGCCCCATCGTGCACCCCACGGTGCCTTGCTGGGTGATGGCGCCGATTGCGCCGCACATGCTGTCCAACCGGCCCAGCGTGATTCCGGATACCCAAGAGATTTCGATCGAGGTGATTGGCGGGCGCGATGTGGCCGCCAATTTCGACATGCAGTCGCTCGCCTCCATCCTGCGCGGCGACAAGATTCTGGTGCGCAGCGCGCCGAATAAGGCGCGCTTTCTGCACCCCCGGGGCTGGAACTACTACGCCACCCTGCGCAAAAAGCTGGGCTGGAACGAAGGGGGCATCACGCCATGAGCCTCAGACGCATTGGCTTGCGTGATTTCGTCATCGTCGAGCAGCTGGAGGTGGATTTCCAACCCGGCTTCACGGCACTGACGGGCGAGACAGGCGCCGGTAAATCGATCCTGATCGATGCCTTGCAACTGGTGCTGGGCCACCGCGCCGACACCGGTTTTGTGCGCCAGGGCGCCAGCCGCGCCGAACTGATGGCCGAGTTCGATACGCCCGCCACGCTCGAAGGCTTTCTCAGCGACAACGACATGCCGGGCGAAGACACCTTGCTGCTGCGCCGCGTGATCGACGCGCAGGGCAAGAGCAAGTTCTGGATCAATGGCGTGCCGGCCACTGCCACGCAGCTGCGCAGCATTGCCGGCGCCCTGGTCGATATCCATGGCCAGCATGCCTGGCAGGGGCTGACCCAGCCCGAATCGGTGCGCCAGCTGCTCGATGCCTATGCTGGCACTGACAGCACCCCCACCCAGCGCGCCTATGCGCTGTGGCGCAGTGCCGACAAGGCCTTGCAGCAAGCCCGGAGCATGGAGGAAACCCACCAGCGCGAGCGCGAACGCCTGCTTTGGCAGATTGCCGAAATCGACAAACTCGCGCCCGGCCCGCAGGAATGGGAAGAGCTCAACACCCAGCACGGACGCTTGTCCAATGCCCAGGCCCTGATGGATGCGGCCAACAACGCGATGGCCAGCCTGGAAGGCGAAGACGGCGGTGCGCTCACCCAGGTCAACCGCAGCCTGCATGTGCTGCAGGCCCAGGCCCATGTGGAGCCCGGTTTTTCGGCGATGGCCGATTCGCTGGAATCCTGCCTGGCCCAGCTCGAAGATGTGATGCGCTCGCTCAACGGCTATCTGCGCCATGCCGAGCTGGACCCGGACAAGCTCGAACAGCTGGACCAGCGCCTGGGCAGCTGGATATCGCTGGCGCGGCGCTACAAGCGCGCCCCCGAAGACCTGCCCGCGCTGCTGCAGGGCTGGCATGCCGAGCTGCTGGCGCTGGAAGCCTCCTCCGACATGGTGCAGCTCAGCAAGAATGCCCAGCAGGCGCAGGAGGCCTACCAAAAGGTGGCCGCCACACTGAGCCAGGCGCGCCAGCAAGCGGCCAAGCGCCTGTCCAAGGCCATCACTGCGGCGATGCAGGACCTGGGCATGGCCGGCGGCCGTTTTGTGGCCCAGGTCAGCCCGGCGCGCGAGCCGCGCAGCGATGGCATTGACGATGTGGAACTGCTGGTGGCTGGCCACCCCGGCACCGACCCCAAGCCGATTGCCAAGGTGGCCTCGGGCGGCGAGCTTTCGCGCATCTCGCTGGCGATTGCGATATCGACCAGCCAGCTTGGCCAGGCACCCACGCTGATCTTTGACGAAATCGACTCGGGCATCGGCGGCGCCGTGGCCGATTCGGTGGGCCGCGTGATGCGGGCCCTGGGGCGCGACCGCCAGGTGCTGGCCGTCACCCACCTGGCCCAGGTGGCTGCGCGCGGCGACCACCACCTGCTGGTGGCAAAGCAGCGCAGCAAGGGCGGCAGCACCAGCCATATCCGCACCGTGGCCGATGACGAGCGGGTCAATGAAATCGCCCGCATGCTGGGCGGCGAGAACCTCTCGGCCACCAGCCGGGCCCATGCCCAAGAGATGATTGCCGGAGGAATGAATGACCGATAAGACATCTGCCTCGCAGCCGCTGGAAGTGGTGGTCATCACCGGCATGGCCGGCTCGGGCAAGTCCGTGGCGCTGCACGCGTTGGAAGACGTGGGCTACTACTGTGTGGATAACTTTCCGCCGGAGCTGCTGCAGGCCCTGGTCGCGCTGGAGCACTGGCAGCACGGCAGCCGCGTCGCCATCGCCATCGATGCGCGCAGCGCCAAAGGGCTCTACCTGGTGCCCGAGCAGCTGAACCGGTTGCGCGATGCCGGCGCCCAGGTGCGGCTGATCTATATGGATGCGCAGCGCGACACGCTGATGCGCCGCTTCTCCGAAACCCGCCGGCGCCACCCGCTGACCAACGAGAAGCTGCAGGAAGGCCCGCGCGCGCTGGTGCAGATGATCGAAGAGGAACGTGCGCTGCTGTCCGATCTGCGCGAGCAGGCCCATGTCATCGACACCAGCAATATGCGCGGCTCCCAGCTGCAAGCGCATATCAAGGACTGGATCCAGGCGCCGCAGTCAAGCCTCACCCTGCTGTTCCAGTCCTTTGGCTTCAAGCACGGCATCCCCATCGACAGCGACTACATGTTCGATGTGCGCATGCTGCCCAACCCCTATTACGAGCCCGAGCTGCGCCCGCATACGGGGCTGGAGGCACCGGTCGCCGACTTTCTGGCGCAGCAGCCCAAGGTGCTGCAGATGCAAAACGACATCATCCAGTTTCTGGACCACTGGCTGCCCGAATTGGTGAAGAACCACCGCAGCTACGCCACCGTGTCCGTGGGCTGCACCGGCGGTCAGCACCGCTCGGTCTACCTGGTCAATGCCCTGGCCCAGCACTTTCAAAGCCGCTGGACGACCTTGCAGCGCCACCGCGAGCTGAGCGCCAAAAAGGGCTGATGCCCGCGCAGCTTACTCGGCGCGCAAAGCCACGCTGAGCTGGTCCACCACGTTCGCCCAATCGGCATCGGCGGTGATGCTCTCGCGCAGAAAGCGCGCTTGCGCTGGCGACCAGAACAAGGCGTCGGCCAGCAGCACCTTGTCCGGCAGCGGTCGGTGGGTTTCGATGAACTGGCGGATCGAGGCGTCATCGTCGGGCAGGCCCAGTTGCTGGAACAGCGACGAGAAGGGGTGGACAGTGGGTTCCATGGTTTTCCAAGTGAAGCAATAGAGGACGATTCAGTTTACCCCGCAGTTTTTGCGATCGGGCTCTGCGTCTTGTCAGTCTCTTCCTCTTTCATCTCCTGGCGCAGGAAGAAATTCAGCGCCGTGCGGATCACCGCAATCGCTGCCAGCTTGCCAATCTGGTCCCAGCTGGGGGACACCGAGGTCGACAGCACATCGGCTGCCAGCTGCAGCTCCAGCGCGAAGGTGAGGTAGCGGGCAAAGGTGACGCGCGCTTCGCTGTAGCGCTTGTCGCTGCCCGGCGAGAGTTTGTGCAGCAGCACGCGCAAGGTGGCAAACAGGCCCAGCAGGATGGCGATGGCACCCAGGCCTTCGACCAGCAGGCGCAGCCATTCCACACCGATGCGCAGCAAATGTTCCGAGTGTTCGAACATGGATCAGGAGGTGCCCGCAGGCACGGAAAAGTCGATGCGCGCTGCCGGTCCATCCAGTAGCAGCGCATCGGTCAGGCCAAGAAAAAAGGCAGGGCTGCGCCTTGCACAGCCTGCCCTGCTCGGTGGCGGCGCCAGCATGCACTGGCGCACCAGCCAACGCGTTTAGCGCTCGATCACCGGTGCATGCACAGGGGCCAGCACTTCGTGGCTGCCCTTGGTGCGCTGGGGGGTCTTGTGCACCATCGTGTAGGCATAGTCCACGCCCATGCCGTAGGCACCGGAGTGCTCCTTGGCAATGGCCATCACCGCGTCATAGGTCTCGCGGTTCTTCCAGTCGCGCTGCCATTCCAGCAGCACCTGCTGCCAGGTCACCGGCACCACGCCGGCCTGTACCATGCGCTGCATCGCGTAGTCGTGTGCTTCCTTCGTGGTGCCACCAGATGCATCGGCCACCATGTAGATCTCGTAGTCGCCTTCGAGCATGGCGCAGAGTGCAAACGTGGTGTTGCAGACCTCGGTCCACAGACCGGCTACCACCACCTTCTTGCGCTGGTTGGCGGCCAGGCTGTCGCGCACTTTCTGGTCATCCCAGGAGTTCATCGACGAGCGCTCCAGGATCTTGTGCTCGGGGAACACATCCAGCAGCTCGGGGTAGGTGTAGCCGGAAAACGAGGTGCTCTCGACCGTGGTGATCGTCGTGGGCACCTGGAACACGCGGGCAGCCTTGGCCAGGCCCAGCACATTGTTCTTCATGGTCTGGCGATCCATGGATTGCACACCAAATGCCATCTGGGGCTGGTGATCAATAATGATCAGCTGGCTGTTATGGGGCGTCAGAACTTCCAGTTTGGAGGTGGTGGACATAGTATTCAATCATCAAGTTAAAAATGCGCCAAAGTATTACTCTGGCAAAGCCCGGATTGCGTCAACCCGGATATCCGCTGAGGATGGCCTTAGAGTAAACGAGCCACTGGCAGTGCGCCATACCTCTTAGGTGGGAGAGGCTTACCCCTCCCCCAAGCAGTCCGCTGGTATTCAGCGCAGCACTGCTTCCACTACCGCATCGGTATTCACAAAACAAATACCTCAACGGCAGACCAAGATAATCCTTAAATAATCAATCTTCACGAAAGGCATCACCGCTGTAGATATGGCAAGCGGTGCGCGTGCCAATACCCAGCACGATCAAGCTGGCAATGCCCAACGCGACGGCGGCAACCACGGCCGTGGCGGTGCTGGGCCGGGCGCTGTAGTAGGCGAGCGAGGCACCGGCCCAGCCGCAGACCGGGAAGGTCATCGCCCACCAGCTCATAAAAAAGCTGCCATGTGCGGCATGGCGCCACAGGCTGGCCAGCAAAAAGGCGATGAACAGCGCCAGGCAGTAGAAGATGTCGCCCATGGCGCCAGCCTGGCCGCCGGTGAAGGCCATATAGGCCGACAAGCCGATGGAAGGCGGCGCCAGCAGGATGAACAAGGTGGGCATGCTGCGCTGGCCCATGGCCGGCACAAACAGCACGCGGTGCAGCACGATGGTGAAGAACGACAGCCACAGCATCAGGCCCACCGAGAAGAAGAACCAGCTCACCTCGATATAGCCCAGCGGCACACCACCGACCGGCACCAAAATGTTGCCGACCACCGGAATGAACCAGGCCGGGGTCAGCACGTTCTCATCCTGCGGGTGCGTGATCCAGCGGCGGATCAAGGTCATCGCAAACACAAAGTGCATCGCAGCGCCGGCACACCACAGCACATGGGCCGCTGGCAGCGAGTAGTGGCGCAGCCCGATGGACAGCACGATGGCTGCCACCGAGATGGCCGGGAAGAAGCTGGAGCGCACCGGGTGCGCAAACTCTTCCTTCACATCCTCAAAACACAGCAGCAGCTTGGTCAGCTGCGCCAGCGCCAGCACCCCAAACAGCAGCACCGCCAGCACCAGCAAGGCCTGGCTGACGACCAGCGGCAAGCCAAATACCTCATGGGCCTTGGCCCAGGCATTGGCAAGCCCGCCAACGCCCATCACCATGCCGAACATCGCCACCGACATATGGGCCAGCTTGGGCTTGGGCGCGGCACTGGCGGCCGCGCTGGGCAAGGGGCTATCCGCCATGGGCTTGGGCCTTGCTCGCAACCTGGCCATGCAAGGCCAGGAAGTGGTGCACCACGGGTGGCGCCGCACCTTCATGGAAGCGCAGTGCCTCGGCCTGCATATCGGCATCGGCCTTGGACACCCGCTGGTGCTGGCGCAAATGCTCGGCCCAGGACTCAACCATGAACCATTCAATGACGCGCTCGGTCTCGCCGGTGTGCTCCGCAATGCCCCAGGCATAGGCACCGTCGCGCCGGCGCTCACGCTCCACCTGCTGCATCGCCTGCATGAAGGCTGCCAGGTTCTTGCGGGCAATGCGGTACTCGATCTGGATCAGCACAGGGCCGCGGTCATGGGCCACCGGCTCGGCCAGCATGGGCTCGGGCCAGTGGTTGGAGGCCTGCAGATCGGCATCGCCGCTGGGCAGCTTGACCCGGTTGAACAACAGCGAAGCAATCACCAGGCCTACACCGCCCACCAGCAAGGCGGTGGGAATGCCCACCTCTTGCGCAAACAGGCCCCAGCCCAGGCTGCCTCCGGCCATCGCGCCGTTGAAGACCATCAGGTAGATGGCCAGACCACGGCCGCGCACCCAGTTGGGCAGCACCGCCTGGGCCACACCGTTGAAGGTGGTCAGCGCAATGATCCAGCCCGCGCCCAGCACCAGCATCAGCGCCACGGCAATCCATTGGGCCGGCGCCAGCGACAGCGCAGCCATCACACCGGCGCTGAGCACCGAGGACAGCAGCACCAGGCCATCGGCGCTGAGGCGTTGGCGCAGCTTGGGCAGCAGCAAGGCACCGATGATGGCGCCAGCGCCCACGGCGCCCAGCATCACGCCATAGAAGCCGGCCGTGCCGCCCAGCATGCGGCGCGTCAGCAGCGGCAGCAAGGCCCAGACCGAGCTGGCAAACAGAAAGAACACGGCTGCGCGCAGCAGCACCACATGCAGCTCGCGGCTGGAGCGTGCGTAGCGCAGGCCGGCGCGGAAGGCGCCCAGGAACTGCTCGGACAGGCCCGAGTCGGTGGCAGGTGGCCGCTTCCACAGCAGCAGCGCCACGATCACGATCAGGTAGCTGCTGACGTCAGCGCCATAGGCCATGGCAGCGCCAAAACTGGCCACCAGCAAACCGCCGGCAGCAGGCCCAATGGCGCGCGAGATATTGATGCCCAGCGAGTTGAGCGCCACGGCATTCTTCAGGTCCTCCCGGGGCACCAGCTCGGGCACGATGGCCTGCCAGGTCGGGCCCATCAGCGCCGCACCAATGCCACCGACAAAGGTCAACGCCACCAGGTACTCCACCGTCAAGGCATTGGTCTTGGACAGGATCAGCAAGCTGCCGCTGACGCAGGCCAGCAGCACCTGCACGGCAATCAGAAAGCGCCGGCGGTCCAGAATGTCCGACAGCACGCCGGCAGGAATGGCCAGCAGAAACACCGGGAGGCTGGCTGCTGTCTGGATCAGGGCCACCGCTGTCGGGCTGGCCGACAGTTCGGTCACCATCCAGGAGCTGGCCACATCGCGCATGAAGCTGCCGACGTTGCCCAAAATGGCAGCCACCCAGAGCAGCGCGAACATGGAATGCTTCAGCGGCGCGAAGCTCCCAGCAGAGGAATTGTTTTTCTCAGAGGTCATAGTGTTTTCTTAGATCGACCCAGGCCACGAGCACAAAGGCCCCCACCAGGCCCAGGTGCTCGAAAAAGGCGTTCTCCACCGCAAAGCGCTCGGCAGCGCCCACGGTCCAGAACGCATTGGCCAGGAAGGTGGCGCACAAGGTAAAGCTCGCCAGGCCCAGCGCTGCCAGCCAGCGCCAGACCCCGCTGATCACCATCAGCGAGGCGACGATCTCCAGCGCGATGGTGGCCAGGGCCAGGGGTGCCGCAGGTGCCAGACCAAAATGCTGCATCTCGGCCACGGCAGCGCTGAAGTCCAGCGCCTTGTTGATGCCGCCTTGCAGGTAGGCAGAGCACAGCAGCAGCAAGCCCAGCCGGTAGATCCAGGCGAACCAGACCGGCTCGCTGCGGGGCTCGGTCGTGTACATCAGACGGCCCAGCAGGCGCAGCCCAGCGCACCCCAGAAGCTCTTGAGGTCGGCAATCGGCAGCTTGCTGCTCCAGGCCGTGGCGTGCTGGTGGCCGTGCACATTGCAGTCATTGGCACAGGCACAGGCGGCAGCCATGCGGGCCGCATTGTGCAAAGGTGCGCCCTCCTGGCTGCCCCAGGCGCCGTAGCCGCCAAAGCGGCGCACCGGCGACCAGTCGGGCATGGCCAGCGGAATGGGCCGGTCGTCAAAGCGGGCAAAGTCGCCGGCGCCCCAGACCACCTTGCCACCCACCACGGTCAGCAGCGCGCTGGTATCGGCAATGTCGGACTCGGCACAGGCGAAGAAGTCGCGGTCCGGCACCATCAGGTCGGCCAGCTGGCCTTCAACGATCTGGCCCTTCTTGCCCACCTCGTTCGAGAACCAGGTCACCTTCTCGGTGTACATGCGCAAGGCGGTTTCGCGGTCCAGGCAGTTGCGCTGCGGGGTCAGCTGCATGCCGCCCACCGTTTTGCCGGTGACCAGCCAGGACAGCCCCACCCAGGGGTTGTAGGAGGCCACACGGGTGGCATCGGTGCCGGCGGACACATTGACGCCCATCTCCAGCATCTTGGCCACCGGCGGCGTGGCGGCTGCGGCGCCATGGCCGTAGCGCTCGACAAAGTACTCGCCCTGGTAGGCCATGCGGTGCTGCACCGCAATGCCACCGCCCAGCGCGGCAATGCGCTCGATCGAGCTTTCGGAGATGGTCTCGCAGTGGTCAAAGAACCAGTTCAGGCCTTCGAGCGGCACATCCTGGTTCACCTTCTCGAACACATCCAGCGAGCGGCTGATGGTTTCGTCGTAGGTGGCATGCATGCGCCAGGGCCAGCGGTTCTGGGCCAGCAGGCGCACCACCTCCTCCAACTCGCCTTCCATCTCCGGCGCCATGTCGGGGCGCGGCTGGCGGAAGTCCTCAAAATCGGCGGCCGAGAACACCAGCATCTCGCCCGCACCGTTGTGGCGGAAGTAGTCATTGCCCTGCTTGTACTTGACCGACTGGGTCCACTGCAGAAAGTCCTGCTTTTCTTCCTTGGGCTTTTGCGTGAACAGGTTGTAGGCCAGGCGGATCGTCAGCTGGTCCTTGTCGGACAGCTCCTGGATGATCTGGTAGTCCTCGGGGTAGTTCTGAAAGCCGCCGCCCGCGTCGATCGCGCCGGTCACGCCCAGGCGGTTGAGCTCGCGCATGAAGTGGCGCGTGGAATTGAGCTGGTACTCATAGGGCAGCTTGGGGCCCTTGGCCAAGGTCGAATAGAGAATGCCGGCATTGGGCTTGGCCAGCAGTAGCCCGGTGGGGTTGCCAGCGGCATCGCGCAGCATCTGGCCGCCAGCGGGCTCGGGCGTGTCCTTGGTGTAACCCACGGCGCGCAGGGCCGCGCCATTGAGCAGGGCCCGGTCGTAGAGGTGCAGCAGGAACACCGGCGTATCGGGGGCCACGGCATTGAGCTCCTCAATGGTCGGCAGGCGCTTTTCGATGAACTGGTGCTCGGTGAAGCCACCCACCACGCGCACCCATTGCGGCGCGGGCGTGATGGCCACCTGGGCCTTGAGCATCTCCATCGCATCGGCCAGCGAGCGCACGCCGTCCCAGCGCAGCTCCATGTTGTAGTTCAGGCCACCCCGGATGATGTGCAGGTGGTTGTCGATCAGGCCGGGCAGCACGCGCTTGCCACGCAGGTCGATGATCTTGGTGTCGGCGCCAGCGAGCGCCATGACTTCATGGTCCTCCCCCACTTTGAGGAAGCGGCCATTCTGAATCGCCACCGCGCTGGCGGTGGGCTTGCTTTTGTCCAGGGTGGTGAAGAGCCCGCGGTGCAGGATCAGTTCGGGCGTGCTGCGTTCAGACATCTTTGGTGCTTTCCTGTTGAGAAGGGTTGGAAGGGTCTTGCTTGCACTGCGGCAGCTGACCGAACATATGGGGCTTGACCTGCTGCTGCACCCAGGAGACGCGCTGCTCGGCCGGCTTGGCCCAGAGGTGGCGCACCAGCGGCGGCAGCTGCTCGCCCACCAGAATCCCCAGCAAACCGACCAGCGCAATGACGGGAGGGGCAGGAGAGCGAACATTTATGAGTGCATAAATGACACCAATGAGCAATCCGGCAGCAGCCGACAGCAGGTAGGGTTTCATGGCGGGTCAAAGGGCAGTGATATACAGCGTCCAATGTAGGAGTTCCCGCTACACGCTGCGACTCCCGGTTAGGCAGCGCTGCGCCCTCTCTTAGTGAGTAGATGGCATGCACAAATACGATGTGAGCCATCGGCATTGGCTAAGTGCGCGAGCATTTACATACACAAAAACACAAAATCAGCGGGTTTTCGCTGCCAAAGCCCATGGGCTTGGCGAAAATGGAGGCCATTGCCGCCACCGACCTGCCTGTATGCCCTTGAACCCTCCCCTTTGCCTGTTGCCCCAAGCGCCGCGCTGCTGCGACCGGGCTGCCCGCATCGGGGATGGCTGCGCGCCGTCGGCCGCACAGGAGGCACCGCCATGGGATCGCTAGCAGCCCAGCAGCAGACCGCCTGGGCCTTTGTGCCGGGTGCCAAGGTCTATGTGGTGGACGATGACAAGGCGGTCTGTGGATCGCTGTCCAGCCTGTTGCGCTCGGTCGCGCTGGGCTGTGAAACCTTTGCCAGCGCAGACGCATTTCTGCAGTCGCCCGAGCCCGAAGGCCCGGCCTGCCTGGTGCTGGACATGCAGCTGCTGGGCACCACCGGCTTTGAGGTGCAGCAGGCCATGGCCAGCCGGCGCCGCTGCCTGCCCATCATTTTTCTCACCGGCTACGGCACCATTCCGATGACGGTGCGTGCGATGAAGGCCGGCGCCAGCGCCTTCCTCACCAAGCCCGTTGGTGACCAGGAGCTGCTGGAGGCCATCCACCACGCGCTGCATCTGGACGCCGACGCGCTGGCCTGCCTGCAGGGGCAGGATGCGCTGATGGCACTCTACGGTAGCCTCACGCCCCGCGAGCGCCAGGTCATGGGCCTGGTGGTGCAGGGCCTGCTCAACAAGCAGGTCGCCGCCGATCTGGGTACCAGCGAGATCACCATCAAGGTCCACCGGCGCCAGGTCATGTCCAAGATGCAGGCCGGCTCGCTGCCCGATCTGGTGCGCATGTCCGAGCGCCTGGCGACGATTTTGCCCAATGCCGATCTACCGCGCTGAGCGGCCCCACCTATACCAAAGTGCAATCTCCGCAGGGGGTCCATCCTGTATGCTCCGCCAATGACAGAAGAATTGGGGACGACAGGCCCGTCCGGCCTGCACCAGCCATTGGTCGGCATCGTCGATGACGATGCATCCGTTCGCATGGCGCTGGCCAACTGGCTGCGCTCCATCGGCATCTCCAGCCACACTTTCGCCTCCGGAAATGAACTGCTGACCAGCGCCGCGCTGCCCCAGCTGTGCTGCCTGATCCTGGACCAGCGCATGCCCGGCATGAGCGGCCTGGAAGTCATGCGTGCACTGGGCACGGCAGGCCACCGCATCCCCACCATCATGGTCTCGGCCCATGACGACGATGACAACCGCCAGCGCGCCGCCGCCGCTGGCGCTTTCGCCTTTGTACCCAAGCCCTTTGCCGATTTCACGCTGATGGAGCGGGTGCACGACGCCCTGGACCGCTGCCCGCAACACCAGCGCCGCCAGCCATGAGCAGCGCTGTGCCACCGCCCGTCGCTGGCGACGGGGCGCCCTCCGACGCGGCTGGCCCGGCTATCCATCCCGGTGAGCTGCTCGAAAGCCTGGCCCAGGACCGCGACGAACAGCTCTACCGCCTGCAGCGCGCAGGCGGCACGCAGTTACTGACCGTGTTCGGCCATGGCAGCAGCCCCCTGGATGCCGCCCAGCGCCGCGACCATGCCTATGCAATGCGCGGCCATCTGTCGGCAGATTTTTGCGCCCTGCCCTTGCACGCCCTGCTGGTGCAGGGCCAGCCGGCGCTCTTGCAGTCCGACCCGGGCGGCAAGCCGCTGCAGCTCACCGCCGGCCAGGCGCTGCCACTGGCGCAATGCCTGCGCATCGCCATCGCCACCGCCCAGGCGCTGGCCCGCTTGCACGCCGGCCGCGTGGTGCACCAGGATCTGCGGCCCGCGCATTTGCTGGTGGATGCGCAGGGCCAGGTCTTTCTGACAGGGTTCGCACGGGCCAGCAAGGAGACGCGCCATGCCGTATCGGCCCTGGGGCCCGGCGCCAGCGCCGCGTCCTGGCCCTATATGTCGCCCGAGCAGACGGGCCGCGTGCAGCGCGGCATCGATGCGCGCAGCGACCTCTATGCGTTGGGCGTCATCCTGTACCAGATGGCCTGCGGCCATTTGCCGTTCGAGGCCCAGGATGCCGCTGAATGGGCGCACTGCCATCTGGCCCGCAGCCCGGTGCCTCCGGCCACCCGCCATCCTGCGGTGCCGCCCTTGCTGTCCGATCTGATCCTGCGCCTGCTGGCCAAGGCTGCCGAAGACCGCTACCAGACCGCCAGCGGGCTGCTGCATGACCTGCAGCGCATGGCCCAGGCGCAGGCGCACAGCGGCCAGATGCCCGCCTTGGTGCTGGGCAACCAGGACCAATCAGACCGCCTGGTCATCCCCGAGCAGCTCTTTGGCCGCGCCCAGGCGGTGCAGCAATTGCTGCAGCAGTATGAGAGCGCGCGCAGCCCGGGCCCGTCGGCCCTGGTGCTGATCGCGGGCTACGCCGGGGTGGGCAAGACGGCCCTGGTCGCCGAGCTGCATGCCCACCTGCCTGCCCAGCCGCTGGTGTTTGCCAGTGGCAAGTTCGAGGCGCACAAGGACGACATCCCCTACGCCACCCTGGCCCAGGCGCTGGGGCAGTTGGTGGCCGAGCTGCTGGGCCTGGAGCCCAAGGCACTCGCCGCCTGGCGCCAGCGCCTGTTGCGGGCCCTGGGCGCCCATGGCCAGGTGGTGGTCAACCTGGTGCCCGCGCTGGCGCACATCATCGGGCCGCAACCAGCCCTCAAAGAAGTAGCCGCTGCCGAAAGCGCGCTGCGTTTTCAGACCGCGGTGCAGCGCTTTCTGGCGGTGTTCAGCAGCGAGGAAAAACCACTGCTGTTCTTCCTCGACGATATCCACTGGATCGACCCTGCTTCGCTGGACCTGCTTTGCGCGCTGCTCCAGGCGCCCGAGCTGCGCCATGTGCTGTTTGTGGCGGCCTACCGCTCCAACGAGGTGGCGGCCAACCCGGCACTGGGCACCCAGCTGGCACAGTGGCAGCAGGCCAGGACGGCCGTCACCACGATCGAGCTGCTGCCGCTGTCGCCCCAGGATCTGGAAAACCTGCTGGCCAGTAGCCTGGCGGGCCGCCACAGCCCCCGGCACCAGCTCGCCGACCTGGCCCGGCTGGTGTGGGCCAAGACCCAGGGCAACCCGCTGTTCTGCAAGCAGCTGCTGACTGAAATCGCCGACCAGCGCCTGCTGGCGTTTGACCATGCGCAGCAACGCTGGCGCTGGGACAGCGCGGCCATCGACGCGCTGGACTACAGCCAGAACGTGGCCGAGCTGGTGGCACACAAGATGGCCCGGCTGGCACCGGCCAGCGTGCGCCTGCTGACCCTGCTTGCCAGCCTGGGCGCCCGCGCCAGCCTGGAGCACCTGGCCACCATTGCCGCGCTGCCGCCCGCGCAGATCCAACAGGCGCTGCTGCCGGCCCAGGAGATGGGCCTGATCGCCGAGCAAGGCCAGCACTACCGCTTTTTGCACGACAAGATCCAGGAGTCGGCTTATGCACTGCTGCCCGCAGAGGCGCGCGCCGGCATGCATCTGGCCATCGCCCGGCGGCTGCTGGCCGGCCATGCCGGCTCGGCCAGCGGCTGGGAGGCGCAGCACTTTGACACCGCCAACCAGTTCCTGCGCGGCGACAGCCTGGTCAGCGACGACACCGAGCGCCTGCAAGTCGCCGGCCTCTACCTGCAAGCGGCCCACAGCGCAATGGCCGACAACGCTTACCTGGCCGCACTGCAGTACCTGGGGCGTGCCCAGGCGCTGCTGCCCGCACAGGCCTGGCAGCTGGATGCGCGGCTGTGCTTTGAACTGGCGCGCACCCATGCGGAATGCGAGTTCTATGCCGGTGACCCGGCGGCCGCCGACCGCCGGCTGCGCCAGCTGGCGCCGCATGTCAGCGAGCGGCTGGACGAGGCCAGCCTCACCGCGCTGCAGATCACCGTCTGCCTGTCGCTGGACGACAGCGCCCGGGCCATCAGCACCTGCCTGGCTTTTCTGGCCCGGGGCGGCATGGCCTGGCCCGCCCACCCCAGCCGCGACGAGGTGCTGCTGGAATACCAGGGCCTGCGCGCGACGCTGGCCCAGCGCAGCATCGCATCGCTGGCCGATCTGCCGGCGATGAGCCACCCGCTGCACCGCGCCACCATGGATGTGCTGGCCGCCGTGCTGCCGCCGGCCTTCTTCAGCGACGAGAACCTGGTCTGCCTGGTGCTGTGCCGCATGGCCAAGCTCAGCATCGAATCGGGCAACACCAGTGCCTCGCCGCTGGCCTATGCCTACCTGGGCATGGTGCTGGGCCCCTGCTTTGACGACTACCCCGGCGCGCTGGAGTTTGGCCAGCTCGGCCATGCGGTGATCGAGCGCGGCGAGCACACCCGCTACCGCGCCCGCGTCTACATGTGCTATGCCTACCATGTGCTGCCCTGGACGCGGGACATGCGCGAGACCCCGCCCCTGCTGCGCAAGGCCTTTGCGATCACGCGCGAGACCGGCGACATCACCTACTCGGGCTTCAGCTCCTGCACCCTGGTCACCAGCATGCTGTTTTCGGGCGACGCGCTGGACCTGATCGATGCCGAGGGCAGCCAGCGCTTGCAGCTGATGGAGGCCGCGCGCTTTGGGCTGATTGTGGACATCATCCAGGCCCAGCTGCGCCTGGTGGCCAGCTTGCAGGGCCGCACCCACCGGTTTGGCTTCTTTGACGATGCCGGCTTTGACGAGCAGGTATTTGAAGCGCATCTGCAGGCCAACCGCAGCCTCGACATCGCCGCCTGCTGGTACTGGATTCGCAAGGCCCAGGCGCGCTTCATGGCCGGCAGGCTGCGCGATGCGCTGCAGGCCATGGGCCAGGCCGAGCCGCTGCTCTGGACCTCGCGCGGCCACCTGGAGTTTGCGGAATACCACTTCTGGAGCGGCCTCATCCACGCCGCTGCCTGCCAGGGCCTGGCCGATGCCGCCAGCGCCCCGCACCGCGCCCAGCTGGACACGCACCTGGCCCAGCACGCCATCTGGGCCCAAAGCAGCCCTGACAATTTCGCCTGCCGCCTGGCGCTGCTGCAGGCCGAGGCGGCCAGGATCGATGGCGATGGGCGCAGCGCGATGCAGCATTTTGATGACAGCGCCAGCTGGGCACGCCAGTCCGGCATGGGCCATATCGAAGCAATGGCGCTGGAGCTGGGCGCCAAATTCCATGACCAGCAAGGCCGCCAGACCCTGGCGCTGGCGCTGCGCAGCTCGGCACGTGAGCGCTGGATCAGCCTGGGCGCGCATGGCATGGCCTTGCAGCTGCAAAAGCAGAACCTGGCGCTGCTGCCCCCTGCCGAGCAGGCCCGCAGTGCCGTGCTGGAGCGGCCGCTGCGCTCCATCGATGTCGATACGCTGCTGCGCATCTCGCAGGCGCTGGCCGCCGAGAAGGGCCTGAGCCAGCTGGTCCAAACGCTGATGACGATGATCCTGCAATATGCCGGCGCCGACCGCGCGCTGCTGGTGCTGCCCCATGGTGACCAGCTGCGCATCCAGGCGCAGGCCAGGACCGAACAGGGCACGCTGGCCTTCAGCGAACAGCCAGTACCGGCCAGCGATGCGCTGCTGCCGCTGTCCGTCGTGCACTACAGCCTGCGCAGCCGCAGCCATGTGCTGATCGAGGATGCGCATGAGCCCGGGCCTTTTGCCTCGGATCTGTACCTGTCCCAGGCCCGCGCACGCTCGGTGCTCTGCCTGCCGCTGATGCGCCGCGCCGAGCCGCTGGGGGTTCTCTATCTGGAGAATTCGCTGACCGGCCATGTCTTCAATGCCGACCGCGTGGCAGTGCTGACCTTGATCGCCTCGATGGCCGCCACCAGCATGGAAAACGCCTCGCTGGGCGAGAAGGAATCGCTGCTGCAGGAGGTGCACCACCGGGTCAAGAACAACCTGCAGCTCATCAGCAGCTTGCTCAGCCTGCAGGCCCACCGCATTGCCGAGCCTGCCGTGGCCGAGCTCTTTGCCGAAAGCCGCAACCGGGTGCGCTCCATGGCGCTGGTGCATGAGAACCTGTACCGGGCAGGCAACTTTGCCCGCGTGCCCATGGACCAGCACCTGGAAAAGCTCTGCGCCCAGCTGTGCCATGTCTATGGCCTGGATGAGCGCCGTGTGCGCCTGCACCTGCAGGTCGATGACATCGAGCTCAGCCTCAGCCAGGCCGTCTCCTGCGGGCTGATCGTCAATGAGCTGGTCTCCAATGCGCTCAAGCATGCCTTCCCCGGCGGCAGCAGTGGCGATATCCATGTGCGCATGCAGGCACTGCCCGAGCAGCGCTACCAGTTGACCGTGGCCGACAGCGGCATCGGGCTGCCGGTGCACATCGGGCCCGAGAGCGCCGACACCCTGGGCCTGCAGCTGGTGGTGGACCTCAGCCACCAGCTGCGCGGCAAGCTGCAGGTGGTGCGCGAGGCGGGCACGCTGTTCTGCATTGAATTCCGCATGGACACCGGCCTGCCACAGACTGCCGCCAACACCGAAAGATGGACATGACCCCCGCGCGCATTCTGATTGTGGAAGACGATTTTGTAGTGGCGCGCGACCTGCGCAACCAGCTCACGCGCCTGGGCTACCAGATTGCGGGCAGCACGGCGCTGGGCGAGGAAGCGGCCGAGATGGCGCGCAACCACCAGGCCGATCTGGTGCTCGCCGATATCCGCCTGGAAGGCAAGATGGACGGCACCGCTGCCGCCAAAGAGGTGCGGCAGCTTTGCGACATACCGGTGGTTTTTCTGACCGCCTATGCCGATGACGAAACCCTGCAGCGCGCCAGCCTGGCCGATCCGCAGGGCTATGTGCTCAAGCCCTTTGACGAGGCGCAGCTGCGCACCGCGATCGAGATTGCGCTGTACAAGCATGCCTTTGACCGTGAACTGCGCGCCAGCGAAAACCGCTATGCGGCCACCCTGGCCAGCATTGGCGATGCCGTCATCTCCATTGGCCGTGATGGGCGCATCAGCTACATGAACCCCAAGGCCGAGGCTTTGACCGGCATCGCTGCCGGGCAGGCCACCGGCCAGGCGCTGGAGCAGGTCTACCATGTGCGCGAGGACGAGAGCGGCTGGTCGCTGGGCGCCAACGCCAGCCTGATCCTGACCGATGCCCATGGCAAGGAAACCCCGATCGAGCAGTCGGCATCGCCGCTGGTCGATGCCCGGGGCCAGTTGTCAGGCACCGTGCTGGTGTTCCGCGACCTGTCGCTGCGCCTGGCGATGGAGAACGCGCTGCGCGAGGCCCATGCCGAGTTGGCGCGCTCCTCGGGCATGCTGACCATGGCCGAATTTGCCGCCTGCGTGGCGCATGAGATCAGCCAGCCGCTGGCGGCCATCGTCACCAACGCCAGTGCCGGCCTGAACTGGCTGCGCCGGCCGCAGCCGGAGCTGCAGGAGGTCGAGCAGGTGCTGGGCAGCATCCATACCGAAGGCACACGCGCCGCCGGCGTGGTGCGGGGCCTGCATGCGATTGCCCGCAAGTCCGGCCCGGAGCTGGCGCCGATCGAGCTGCCGGGCGCCGTCAAAGAAGTTGCCACGCTCCTGCAAGAGGAGCTCAGGCGCAACCAGGTGCGCATTCAGCTGGGGCCTTTTGCGCCGCATGCGCCGGTGCTGGCGGACCGCATCCAGCTCAACCAGGTGCTGATGAACCTGCTGCGCAATGGCATGGAGGCGATTGCCGAGTCCTCGCACACGCAGCGCCTGCTGACGGTCACCAGCTTGGTGGAGCCCCAGGGCCTGCTGTGCATCAGCGTGGCCGACTCGGGCGCGGGGGTGGAGCAGGACCATGCCGAGCGCCTGTTCGAGGCCTTTTTCACGACCAAGAAAAAGGGCATGGGCATGGGGCTGGCGATCTGCAAATCGATTGTCGAGGCCCACCACGGGCATATCTGGGCACGCCCCAACCTACCGCAAGGCACGGTGATTTCCTTCACGCTGCCGCTGGCCCAGGCCTGACCCTTAAGAGGTAGCTGCAGCGCGCCTCAGCGGGGGAGGTGCAGCACCGAGGGAATCATTAGCATGAACCGGTCCGGCCCTGAACACCCCATGCCAGGGCCAGGCACTGAAAGTCTTTCATGCAAAACGATTCCACTCCAATACCAGCGCCTCAGGACGCCGCACGCCGACGATTGCTCGTCACCGGTCTGGGCTTGGCTGCTGCCACGGGCTTCCCGCTCGCGGCGGTGGCTGCGCCATCCCGGCACCATGCTGCTGACTCTGGCACCTCTATCCATCCGAAAGCTGACACCATGAACTACCTCACCACCCAAGACGGCACCCGCATTTTCTTCAAGGACTGGGGCACCGGTCAGCCGCTCGTGTTCTCGCACGGCTGGCCTCTGAGCTCCGATGACTGGGAAGGCCAGATGCTGTACTTCGTGCAGCGCGGCTTCCGCGTCATCGCGCATGACCGCCGTGGCCATGGCCGCTCCAGCCAGACCTCGGTAGGCCATGACATGGACCACTACGCCGACGACCTGGCCGCCCTCACCGCCCACCTGAACCTGAAGGACGCGATCCATATCGGTCACTCGACCGGCGGTGGTGAAGTGGTGCGCTACATCGCCCGCCATGGCAGCTCGCGCGTGGCCAAGGCCGTGCTGATCGGTGCCGTGCCTCCGATGATGCTCAAGGGCTCGGTCAACCCGCAAGGCGTGCCGTTGGAAGTGCTCGATGGCATCCGCTCGGCCGTGGCCAGCAACCGTGCGCAGTTCTTCAAGGATTTCTCGATGCCGTTCTACGGCTACAACCGCCCCGGCGCCAAGATCTCCGAAGGCATCCGCGAACACTGGTGGATGCAGGGCATGATGGGCTCCATCCAGGCCCATTACGAAGGCATCAAGGCCTTCTCGGAAACCAACTTCACTGACGACCTGAAGAAGGTCACGGTGCCCACCTTGGTGCTGCACGGCGATGACGACCAGATCGTGCCGCTGGCCGGCTCCAGCGAGCAGACCGCCAAGCTGCTGCCCAATGCCAAGCTGAAGGTCTACCCCGGCCTGTCGCACGGCATGTGCGTGACCAATGCGGATGTCATCAATCCGGATCTGCTGGCTTTCTTCAAGGGCTGATGACCTTGCCCGCCACGGCGGGCCTTTTGATAGCGAGCTATAGCGAGCGCGCCGTTCTCAGTTGGGCAGATCGGTGAGCCCACGGCGGCGCGCAATGGCCGCCGCCTCGGTGCGGGTGCGGGCACCGAGCTTGGCCAGAATGGCCTTGACATGGGCCTTGACGGTGCCCACCGTAATGCCCAGCTCATTGCCAATGGTCTTGTTTACTTTGCCTTCGACGATGCGTTCGAGCACCTCGCTTTCGCGCGAGGTCAGCACCTGGCGGCCCAGGCTTTCGGCCACCCGCAGCGCGGCTGAGCGATCCAGGTGCAGTTGCCCGCGTGACAGCGCGCGCACGCCCATCACCATCTCTTCGACAGCGCATCCCAACAACAGGTAGCCGCGCACGCCCAGGTCCAGTGCGGTGCGTATCTCGGTCTCCCGGTCGCGGTGGCTGACCACCATCACCTTGGCCACCCGCGCGCTCGGGCCATAGGGCGCAGACGACGCGGGTGGCGACGAGAACCATTCCAGCGCAGTGTCGTAGTCCGCCACCACCACATCGGCCTGTACGCGCAGCGAGGGGCCATCGGTCGGCAGAATGCTGACCGCAAAGTCGTTCTCGGACATCAGCGTCGCGCGCAGCCCTGCCTGCACCAAGGGGTCTCTGTGGGCCACCGCCACGGCAATAGGCGTCGCGGCCACGGCTGAATTCCAAGCGCTCATGGCTTACTCCTCATTGAAAGACGCAAGCGTAGCAAGATGAGACGCGAATGAATATTGTTCCTTGGTATAGCTATGGCCCGTGCTCATCCGATGAAAGCAGCAGCAGCCGCTGCTGCGCAGGCGGCTCCCTCCAAAGAGGGACTGGCACTTGGCCTTTGGCGGGATGCGGTGCCGCGCCAGGCTCTCTACAGTCGGCGTTCATCCTGCATCCCAACGACCCATGCGCTTTTCTCCTCATGCTGGCAGTACCTGCCGCCGCCTGCCGCTGGCCCCGCCAATGGCACTGCTCAGTCTCTGCCTGCCCTTGCTGGCCAGCGCCCAATCCAACTCCAGCATCAGCATCTACGGCATTGCCGACCTGGGTGTGCGCTACAGCACGGGCCTCACGGCATCACAGGCACCCAGCCATGGGCGTTTGGGCAGCCTGGTCTCGGGCGCCAACAGCACCAGCCGCTTTGGCCTGCGCGGCATCGAGGACCTGGGCGGCGGCATGCAGGCCATCTTCAATATGGAGGGTGGCCGTGCGCTGGACACCGGCTCGCAAATCAGTGCCACGCAGGTTTTTGACCGCGCCTCCTACGTCGGTATCAGCGGCCCCCTGGGCAGCCTGACCCTGGGCCGCCAGATCAACACCGTGGCCGAGGCGATTGCGCCGGTCGAACCCATGGGCATGCGCATGGCCTCGCTCAACCCCAATATCGCCAATACCGCGCTGGGGGCACATGGCCTGGGCGCGGAGTACGGCGCCTCGGGCTCGACCAATGCCGCCTTCCGGGTGGACAACGCACTCAAATACAGCATCAGCCGCCAAGGTTTGACTTTGCGCGCGATGTACAGCTTCAGCGAATCGGCCAACGCGGCCAGGCACATGGGATCGGCCGGGGCCGGGCTGGCTTACTCGGCCCAGGGCCTGGAGCTGAGCGCCGCCTTCCACCAGCTGCGCACGGCAGACAACCGCAAGCTCAATGCGGCCACCGTGGGCGCCGCCTACCGCTGGGGCGCCTGGCGCATCGCTGGCAACCTGGGCCGCACCGAAGCGGCACAGGCGGACGCGACCAAGACCGTGAATGCGATACAAGGCCTGGGGGCCAGCTGGAACCTCAACCCCTCGGTCAGCCTGACCGCCGCGCTCTACCACCTGCAGCGCAAACGCAGCGGTCTGCAAGACGATGGCTTTGCGCGCGCGGTGTTCTTTGCCGAGTACCTGCTGTCCAAACGCAGCCAGCTCTATGCCGAGTTCGACCACACCCGCTGGCGCCACGGCTACCAGGGCGCCGGCAATGACAGTGTGGGCCGGGGCTTCACGCTCGGCCTCAAGCACAGTTTCTGATTCTCCCGACCTCCCAAGAAAGCCCGACCATGACCGCCTCCAAAGCACTGCTGACCCCGGACAACTGCGCGCTGGTTCTCATCGACCAACAAGCCGGCCTGGCCTTCGGCGTCCAGTCCATCAACCAGCAAACGATGCTGAACAATGCGGTTGCGCTGGCACGCACGGCCGTCGCCTTTGACCTGCCGGTGGTCATCAGCACCTCGGCCACCAAGGTCTACAGCGGGCCGCTGATGCCGGCACTGCGCAACGTGCTGCCCCAGCACGAGATCCTGGACCGCCGCAACATGAATGTGTTCGAGGATGCGGCAGTGGATGCCGCCATCGAGGCCACGGGGCGCAAGAAGCTGCTGTTCTCGGGCATGTTCACCGAGGCATGCATCAGCTTTGCCGCCCTCAGCGCGCAAGAAGCGGGTTATGAAAGCCTGGTGGTGACCGATGCCTGCGGTGGCCTGAGCGAGAACGGCCACGAGATGGCGCTGCGCCGCATGCAGGGCCATGGCGTGCAGATGACCAGCTGGCTGCAGATCTTGCTGGAGCTGCAGCGCGACTGGACCCGCAAGAGCACCTACGATGCCGCCCGTGCCATCGTGGAAAGCAATGGCGGCGGTTATGGCATTGGCCTGAACTACGCGCGCGACATGCTGTAGTTCAGAACCCGCGCTGCAGCAGGCTGCGGACCGGCGCGGGCAGGCCCACATCGGGCCATTGCGCAGGCAGCACCCACTGGCCTGCCTGTGCCGGCACAAAATCGGCCGCGACCGGCACCCGAACCGGGTGCAGATGCAGGTCCTTGTGGGTGAGCACATGCAAGAACGCGGCGCCATGCTCGGGCGCCGAGGTGGCGCCGTGCCGCGCAGACTGCTGGAGCAGCGCTTCTTCGCTGTCGCAGACCGGCATGCAGAACAGGCCGGCCCAGATGCCGGGCGCCGGGCGCTTTTCCAGCCAGATGGCGCCATCGGGCCGTTGCCAGCACAGCAGCCACCAGCTGGCGGCGCTGCGCTTCAGTTTCTTGGTCTTGACGGGATAGCGCTCCGGCTGGCCCTGGCGGTGCGCCACACAATCGCTGTGCACCGGGCAGAGCAGGCAGCTGGGCTTTTTGGCGGTGCAGACGGTGGCGCCCATGTCCATCATGCCCTGGGTGTAGCGCGGCATGTTGCGCGCCAGGTCGCTGGTGGGCAGCAGGTCTTCGGCCAGCGCCCAGAGCTTTTTCTCGGCGGCACTGCTGGCCAGGTCGTCCTCAAAACCCAGCACGCGGGTGAGCACCCGTTTGACGTTGGCATCCAGAATGGCGGCGCGCTGCGCAAAGCAGAAGGAGGCAATCGCGCCTGCGGTCGAGCGGCCAATGCCCGGCAAGGACGAGAGTTCTTCGACCGTGTGCGGGAACGCGCCGCCAAAGCGCTCCATCACCTCCTTGGCGCAGCGGTGCAGGTTGCGTGCCCGGCTGTAGTAGCCCAGGCCGCTCCACAGCGCCATGACTTCTTCATCGCTGGCCGCTGCCAGATCGGCCACCGTGGGGCAGCGCTGCAAAAACCGCTCGTAGTAGCCCAGCACGGTGCTGACCTGGGTTTGCTGCAGCATGATCTCGGACAGCCAGACGCGGTAGGCATCCTGGGTGTTCTGCCAGGGCAGGAGGTGTCTTCCGTGGACTGTCTGCCAGGCCACGATCTGTTCGGAAAATCGACTCACAATCGCTGTTCTCGGGGGGAGTTATAGATGGCTGCGGCCGCTCTGGGGAGGCCTGTCAGCCCGGTGTTTATTTCTGGCAGCGTTTGCAGTAATAGGTGCTGCGCTGCCCTTGTTTGATGACCTGCACCGGCTGGCCGCATTGCTGGCAGGGCTCTCCGGCACGGCCATAGACGCTGGCCTGCGCCTGGAAGGCACCGGCATAGCCATTGACCTGGACAAAATCACGCAAGGTGCTGCCACCCAGCGCAATCGATCGGGTCAGCACTTCGACAATCGCCGCATGCAGGCGCCGGGCCTGGGGCCGCGTGGTCTGGTTGGCCGGTTTGGTGGGTGCGATGCCAGCCAGGAACAGCACCTCGCTGGCGTAGATATTGCCCACACCCACGACCACCTGGCCGCCCAGCAGCAGCTGCTTGATCGGCATGCGCGATTTTTGCAGCCCGGCCCAGAGGTGCTCAAAACTAAAGCCGGCACTCAAGGGCTCCACGCCCAGGTTGGCAAACAGCTTGGCGGCCATGCCGGAATCGGCATCGGGCGACCACACCACCGCACCAAATCGGCGCGGGTCATGCAGGCGCAGCAAATGCTGGTCGGTGAACAGGTCGAAATGGTCATGCGGGCCGGCGGGCACATCCATCTGGCTGACCTGCAGGCTGCCGGACATGCCCAGGTGGATCAGCACGACACCCTGGTCCAGCACCAGCACGATGTACTTGCCCCGGCGCTGCACCTCGGTGATGGTGCGCCCGGCCAGGGCGGCGGTATCTATGCCCAGCGGCCAGCGCAAAGGCTTTCCCAAACGCACAGAGGCGATGCGCGCGCCTTGCAGCGGCGCAACCAATCCCCGCCGCGTGACTTCCACTTCTGGTAACTCTGGCACTTTCTTCCTTCTGCAAGGCCCTTGGGCATCGTTTATTATGGGCCGATGACGCAAAAACTTCGTTTACTGGCTTATTTTCTGGCCTCTGGCCTGATGGCACCCGCGTTTGCAGCGCCTGCCCAAGCTCCGCAAAACGGCGCTGCCCAGCGACCACTGGCCTTGGCGGCGGCCGAGCGCGCCGATGATGCCAGAGTGGAGCTGGATGCGGAGCTTTTTTACGAGCTGCTTTTGGGCGAAATGTACGCCTACCGCGGCGATGCGGCGACCAGCGTGGAATTGCTGCTCGATGCCGCCCGGCGCTCGGGTGACGAAAAGGTCTACCAGCGCAGCGCGCAGCTGGCGCTGTTGTCGCGTTCCGCCAGCCGCGCCACCGAAGTGGCCCAGGCCTGGAAAAACGCCTTCCCCCAATCGCGCGCCGCCAGCCGCTACATGCTGCAGGTGATGCTCTCGACCAACCACGGCGAGGAAACCGGCCCACTGCTCAAGCAAGAGATAGCGCTGGCCAAGCCCGATGAAAAGCTGGACTGGATCCGTGCCATCCCCAGCATCTACCGCCGCCTGAGCGACCAGGCGCTGGCCGCCCGCATTGTGCGCGAGGCGCTGACCCCTGAACTGGAAAACCCCGCCACCGGCCCCGAGGCCTGGGCTGCCATTGGCCGCATGGAGCTGGCCGCCGACCGGAAGACCGAGGCGCTGGCGTCTGCGCGCAAGTCGCTGCAGCTCAACCCGGACAACGAAAGCGCGGCCAAGCTTGCCGCTGACCTGGTCAATGCCGGCGTGCCCGGTGCTGAATCGCTGGTGGTCGACTTTCTGAACAAATCCAAGAGCGGCGAGGCCCACCTGGCCTATGCGCGCAGCCTGATGAACGCCGAGCGCTTTGACGAGGCCAAAACCCAGCTGGAAAACGCCACGCGCCTGAGCCCCGAATCTGCCGACGCCTGGATGCTGAAGGCCGCACTGGAAGCCCAGCTCAAGCAGTACACCGAGGCCGATGTCTCCCTGCTCAAGCTCGACACCCTGATCGACAAATTCCCCTCAGCGGTGCTGCAGCGCGAAGTGCGCATCCAAAGCCTGATGCTGCGCGAGCAGATGGCCGAAGCCCAGCAGAAATGGGCCGAAGCCGACCGCTGGGCCGATGAAATCGCCAAGGCCGGCAATACCGCGCTGGCCACCTTGCGCAAGGCCTCCATCCAGATGCAGCAAGGCAACTACGATGCCGCTGCGGTCTTGCTGGACCAGCTGCCCGAAGGCAATGCCGGCGAAGCGCGCGCCAAGCTGGCCGCCCAGGTGCAGCTGCAAAAGACTGCCAAGAACTATGCCAAGGCGCTGGAGCTGCAAGGCCGCCTGGTCGCGCTGCAACCGCAGGACCCGGACGCGCTGTACGAGCAGGCCATGCTGGCCGAACGCATGAACAATATGGACCTGGCCGAGAGCCAGCTGCGCAAGCTGATCGAGTTGCAGCCGGATTTTCACCATGCCTATAACGCGCTGGGCTATTCGCTGGCCGATCGCGGCCTCAAGCTCGACGAGGCCAAGAGCCTGATCGAAAAGGCGCTGAGCATGTCGCCGGGCGACCCCTTCATCACCGACAGCCTGGGCTGGGTGGAGTTCAAGCTGGGCAACCTTGACCGCGCTGCCGAGCTGCTGGAGCAGGCCTACACCAAGCAACCCGATGCCGAGATTGGCGCCCACCTGGCCGAAGTCTGGTGGAAGCAGGGCAAGAACAAGCCCGCCGAAGAGCTGCTGCGCAACGCTCTGAAGACGGCGCCCAACAACGACATGGTCAAGAAGACCTTCGAGCGCCTGGGAATCAAGCCATGACGATGCAGCGCAGGCAGCTCTGCCTGGCCGTCATCGGCGCTGGGCTGCTGCCCGTGCTCTCGGCCTGCAGCACCGCTGCGCGCCAGCTGGAAGCCGCACCGGGCAAGACCTACTGGTCGGGCCGCATGTCGGTACAGGTGCTGGAGAGCCCACCGCAGAGCACCAGCGGCAGCTTTGAGCTGTCCGGCAGTGCCGCATCGGGCGAGCTGGTGCTGCTCAACCCGCTGGGCAATATCGTGGCACGCGTGCAATGGTCACCCGGCCAGGCCAGCGCGCAGCAAGGCACGCAGACCCGCCAGGCCAGCTCGCTCGATGAGCTGACGCAGACCCTGCTGGGCACGAGCTTGCCGATTGCCGCACTGTTTGACTGGCTGCAGGGCAAGCCCACGGAGGCGGCCGGCTGGCAGGCCGATCTGGCGGGACGCAGCGAAGGGAAAATCCTGGCCCGCCGCCTCGACCCGCTGCCTGAAGCCAGCCTGCGCATCGTTCTCGACGCGCCATGATTTTTTTGTGAGACCCTGATCCATGCGTACGCTGTACGATGTTCCCGCGCCTGCCAAGCTCAACCTCTTCCTGCATATCACCGGCAGACGTGCTGATGGCTACCATCTGCTGCAGTCGGTGTTCATGCTGATCGACTGGGCCGACACCCTGCACTTTGAGCTGCGCAGTGGCAGCCAGATCAGCCGCGAAGACCTGAACACCCCGCTGCCCGCCGATGACCTGATCACCCGCGCCGCGCGGGCCTTGCAGCAGGCCACCGGCTGCGACAAGGGTGTGCACATTGGCGTGTACAAAAACCTGCCGGCCCAGGCAGGCATGGGCGGCGGCTCATCGGATGCCGCCAGCACCTTGCTGGCCCTGAACCAGCTCTGGGATTTGAAGCTCTCGCGCAGCGAACTGCAGCGCATCGGGCTGAGCCTGGGCGCCGATGTTCCGTTTTTTATTTTCGGAAAGTCGGCTTGGGTCGAAGGAATCGGTGACATAATACGTCCACTCGAAAACGAGCAGCAACTAGCAGACACCGCGCTGGTAGTTGTGAAGCCGCAAGAGGGTCTGGATACGAAATTAATTTTTTCAAGTCCGAACCTAAAACGCGATTCAGAAGCTGCTACAATGACGAGCTTCGCTGCAGAGAACTTTGACTTCGGTCGAAACGACTTGCAGCCGGTCGCAGAAAGCCTGTGCCCTTCGATAAAAAAAGTTTCTGACTTTTTGAAATCACAAGGATTGCATGCTAGAATGACGGGCTCAGGTAGCGCAGTTTTCGCAGTGAAGAAAATGCAAGCTAATAGCTGCCAGAGCAGTTTTTCACAAGACTGGACAGTGAAAGATTGCACAAGTCTGATGGAACACCCTCTCAGAGGTTGGACCCAAGACTGAAAGTTTTAAAGGATTGGTGATGCTTAGCACCAATTCTTGTAGGGGAGTCGCCAAGCTGGTTAAGGCACCGGATTTTGATTCCGGCATGCGAAGGTTCGAATCCTTCTTCCCCTGCCATATTTCTTACCGCGTACAAGCAACGCACACAGCTAACCCATACCCACTGGGACGCTATGCAAGACCATCATCCAGACTTCATGGTTTTCACTGGCAACGCCAACCGCGAACTTGCCTCTGAAATTGCACAACACCTCCATACCCCACTGGGTAGCGCCGACGTAGGCCGTTTCTCTGACGGTGAAGTCACCGTCGAGATCAAGCAAAACGTCCGTACCCGCGATGTGTTCGTGGTGCAGCCCACCTGCGCGCCCACCAACGACCATCTGATGGAACTGCTGGTGATGGTCGACGCTCTGAAGCGTGCATCGGCTGAGCACATCTGTGCTGTGATCCCCTATTTCGGCTACGCCCGCCAGGATCGCCGTGTTCGCTCGACCCGCGTGCCCATCACGGCCAAGGTGGTTGCCAACATGCTGCAAGCCGCTGGCGTGAGCCGCGTGCTGACCATGGACCTGCACGCTGACCAGATCCAGGGCTTCTTCGATATTCCGGTGGACAACATCTATGCATCGCCTGTGCTGCTGGGTGATCTGCGCCAGAAGAACTACGAAGACCTGATCGTCGTGTCGCCGGACGTCGGTGGTGTGGTGCGTGCACGCGCACTGGCCAAGCAACTCCATTGCGATCTGGCCATCATCGACAAGCGCCGCCCCAAGGCCAATGTCTCCGAAGTCATGCACGTGATCGGTGACATCGACGGCCGCAACTGCGTG
Source organism: Comamonas sp. JUb58 (assembly GCF_004364775.1). Taxonomy (GTDB): domain Bacteria; phylum Pseudomonadota; class Gammaproteobacteria; order Burkholderiales; family Burkholderiaceae_C; genus Comamonas. The sequence goes on along the minus strand of NZ_SOAL01000026.1, from coordinate 46,121 downwards.
ATCATGGACGACATGATCGACACCGCAGGCACCTTGGTGAAGGCTGCTGAAGTGCTGAAGGAACGTGGCGCCAAGAAGGTCTACGCTTATTGCACGCACCCCATTTTCTCGGGCCCGGCCATTGAGCGTATCGGCAACGGTGCAGCTCTGGACGAAGTCGTCGTCACCAACACCATCCCTCTGTCGGCCGCTGCCCGCAACTGCAGCAAGATCCGCCAGCTGTCGGTGGCACCGCTGATCGGTGAGACCATCCACCGCATCGCCACCGGTGAATCGGTGATGAGCCTGTTCCAGGAAGCCGACTGATCAAAGGGCCCGCAAGGCCCTTTTTCTGCTTTCTGCTAAAATAGATAGTTTTCGCTGGCCGCTGCAATTTGTAGCGGCCTTTTTAACCGGGTGAACTGGTCGCGGTTCATCCCACATTGGAGTAATGAAATGAACGTTGTCGCTTTTGCGCGCGCTAAGCAAGGTACGGGTGCGAGCCGCCGCCTGCGTAATTCTGGCCGTACGCCTGGCATCATCTACGGTGCTGCTGCTGAGCCTCAGTTGATCGAAGTGGACCACAACAGCCTGTGGTACGCCCTGAAGAAGGAAGCCTTCCACGCATCCGTGCTGGAACTGGACCTGGACGGCGCCAAGAGCCAAGTGCTGCTGCGCGACGTGCAATACCACCCCTACAAGCAGCTGGTGCTGCACATCGACTTCCAACGCGTCGATGCCAACACCGCGCTGACCATGAAGGTGCCAGTCCACTTCAGCGGTGCTGAAGAGTCCCCAGCTGTCAAGATCGACAAGTACCTGGTGACCCCGGTTGTGACCGAAATCCAAGTGATCTGCATGCCCAAGGACCTGCCCGAATTTATCGCGGTGGACCTGAGCAAGCTGGAAAAGGGTTCGACCATCCACTTGAAGGACATCGCTCTGCCTAAGGGCGTGAAGCTGGCTGCACAAACCAACCCTGCGCTGGTGTCCGTGGCTGCTCCTGCTGCTGCTGAACCTGCAGAAGGCGAAGCTCCTGCTGCTTAATCGCACAGCAAGCTGCTGACGCCTCTGGCGTCTGCAAGCCAGAGGCTGCATTGCTGGTCAATGCAGCCTTTTTTCATTCTTCCCACCCATCTCAATCCATCCGCCCATGATCAAGCTGTTTGTTGGCCTCGGCAATCCCGGCCCTGAATACGAAGGCACGCGCCACAACGCCGGCTTCTGGTGGATTGATGCGCTGGCCCGGGATTTGCGCCTGCAGCTCGTGCCCGACCGCAATTACTATGGCTTGGTTGCACGCACCTCCATCCAGGGCGAGTCGGTCTGGCTGCTCGAGCCCCAGACCTTCATGAACCTGTCGGGCAAGTCGGTCGGCGCGCTCGCACGCTTTTTCAAGATCAAGCCCGAAGAGATTCTGGTGGTGCACGATGAGCTCGATCTGCCGCCCGGCCAGGTCAAGCTCAAGCGTGGCGGTGGCCATGGCGGCCACAATGGCCTGCGCGATATCCATGCGCAACTGGGATCGTCCGATTACTGGCGCTTGCGCATCGGCATCGGCCACCCCGGTGACAAGCAGGAAGTACCCAACTGGGTGCTGCGCAAGCCGGCACCGGACCAGCGAACCCTGATCGAAGACAGCATCATCCATGCGCTGCAGGCCTCGCCCGAGCTGCTGGCGGGCGACATGGACAAGGCCACGTTGAAGATCCACACCACCAAACCCCAGCGGCCCAAGCCGCCGCGCCCTCAGGCCGTCTGAGCGCGCCGGGCTACACGCCCATCACCGCCCATCATCCCCGGCAGCCCTGCAGTCACAGACCCTTCTCAGTCTGCAGGCGCACATAGCGCTGCATCAGGGTGGGCTTGTCTTCCTGAAAATCGGGGTGCACCGGAATGCAGGCGACCGGGCAGATCTGCACGCACTGGGGCTCATCAAAATGGCCCACGCATTCGGTGCAGCGGTGCGGATCGATCTCGTAGTAGTCCTCCCCCATCGAGATGGCATCGTTGGGGCACTCGGGCTCACAGACATCGCAGTTGATGCACTCATCGGTAATCATCAAAGCCATGGATGCGTCTCCAAGATTCCAGCACGGGGGAAGAAGTGTGACATGAGCGACATTATCCCGCCTGTGGCTTAGCCATACTCGTGGAACTGCGAGTAAGCATGTATGGTGTGTCGGAATTGTTCGCGTTATGCTTGCCGCTGCGAAAAAATACAACAAGCACCAGCAGGTCTGCGCGCCTTTCCTAACCACGACGGCTACCCATGGGTCTTTTCATTCTCAAGCGCACACTCACCTTGCTGCTCACCTTGCTGGGCACCTCGATTGTGGTCTTCCTCGTTCTGGAGATCCTGCCCGGCAACGCGGCCCAGATGCTGATGGGCCCTGATGCCGCCCCCGAAGCGGTGGCCGAGCTGGCCGAGCAGCTCGGGCTCAACCAGCCCGCCTGGGAGCGCTATGTGCACTGGATCTCGGGCCTGGTGCACCTAGACCTGGGCAACAGCTACAGCTACGGCACCCCCGTCATCGAACTGATTACCGAGCGCATGGCGCTCACCCTGCCGCTGGCCTTGATGGCCATGGCCATCACCACCGTGGTGGCGCTGGCCGCCGGCATCTATGCCGCCAGCCGCCACAACAAGCTCGGCGATGTCAGCGTCATGGGCATGGCGCAACTGGGCATTGCCATCCCCAATTTCTGGTTCGCCATCTTGCTGATCCTGCTGTTCTCGGTGCACCTCAAATGGTTCTCGGCCGGCGGCTTTCCGGGCTGGACCGAGGCCTCGGGCGGCTCGCCCTGGGCCGCACTCAAGTCACTGATGCTGCCGGCCCTGTCCCTGGCCGTGGTGCAGGCGGCCATTCTGGCGCGCATCACGCGCTCGTCGGTGCTGGAAGTGCTGCGTGAGGACTTTGTGCGCACCGCCCGGGCCAAGGGCCTGTCGCAACGCGCAGCGCTGTACGGCCATGTGCTGCGCAATGCGCTGGTGCCCGTGGTCACCGTGATGGGCCTGCAGTTTGCCGAGCTGATGGCCGGCACGATTGTGGTCGAGAACGTGTTCTACCTGCCCGGCATGGGCCGCCTGATCTTTCAGGCCATTGCCAACCGGGACCTGATGGTGGTGCGCAACTGCGTGATGCTGTTGGCCGCCATGGTGGTGATCGTCAATTTCGTGGTGGACCTGCTCTATGCCTGGATCGACCCCCGCACCAAAGCCAGCGATATCTGAGCACGCCATGCAACCGCCTACCTCCGTCGCCCCCACCCTGCCCACGCCCGCTGCCAGCCCAGCGCCAGGCAACACGGCACCTCGCAATACGCTGTGGCGCCGTGCGCTGCGCAACCCCAGCTTCATGATTGGCCTGGTGCTCACGGCCCTGCTCCTGCTCGCGGCTGGCCTGTCCTATGTCTGGACACCGCACTCGGCCTTCGAGATGAACATGGAGGCCAAGCTGCAAGGGCCTTCGCTGGCCCACTGGCTGGGCACTGATGCCTATGGGCGCGATGTCGCATCGCAGCTGCTGCTGGGCGCCCGCGCCTCCATCCTGGTCGGTGTCATTGCCGTGGGCATCGGCGTCGTGGTTGGCACGGCGCTGGGCCTGCTGGCCGCTGCCAAACGCGGCTGGGTTGAAGAGGCCATCATGCGCCTGGCCGATTTCTCGCTCGCCTTCCCCGCCATTCTCTCGGCCATCATGCTGACCGCCGTGTTCGGCCCGGGCATCATCAATGCCATCGTGGCCATCGGCATCTACAACATACCGATGTTCGCCCGCATCGCACGCGGCTCGGCCAACACCATCTGGGGGCGCGAATACGTCACCGCTGCGCGCGCCTGCGGCAAGGGCGCCTGGGCCATCACCTGGCAGCATGTGCTGCCCAATATCTCGGCCACCCTGATCGTGCAGAGCACCATCCGCTTTGCGATTGCAATCCTGGCTGAGGCTGCGCTGTCCTACCTGGGCCTGGGCACCCAGCCGCCACAGCCATCCTGGGGCCGCATGCTGAGCGAGGCGCAGACCCTCATGTTCCAGGCGCCGCTGCTGGCCGTCTTCCCGGGCGTGGCGATTGCGCTGTCGGTGCTGGGCCTCAACCTGCTGGGCGACGGTCTGCGCGACCTGCTCGACCCCCGTCTCGCCCGCAAGCGCTAAGGAGTCACGATGGCATTGATCGATGTACAGCAGCTAGAGATCGTGCTGCAAACCCACCGGGGCCCCGCCCGCGCCGTGCGTGATGTCAGCTTCCAGATCGAGCGCGGCCAGGCCCTGGGCCTGATTGGCGAATCGGGCTGCGGCAAATCCATCACGGCCATGGCCTTGATGGGCCTGCTGCCGGAGTCGGCCCAGGTCAACGGCAGCGCTACGCTGGATGGCCAAAGCCTGGTGCAGCAGCCCGACCGCTGGTGGCGCAGTGTGCGCGGCAACCGCATTGCGATGATCTTCCAGGAGCCGATGACGGCGCTGAACCCGGTGCACACCATTGGCCGCCAGATCAGCGAACCGCTGCGCCTGCACAAGGGCTGGAGCGCACGCCAGGCCCGTGAAGAGGCGATTGCGCTGCTCGACCGCGTCGGCATCGCCCAGCCCGCGCAGCGCTTTGATGCCTATCCACACCAGTTCTCGGGCGGGCAGCGCCAGCGCATCACCATCGCGATGGCGCTGGCCTGCGGCCCCGATCTGCTGATCGCCGACGAGCCCACCACGGCGCTGGATGTTACCATCCAGCAGCAGATCCTGGACCTGATCAATGGCCTGGTCGAAGAGCGCCAGATGGCCCTGCTGCTGATCTCGCACGACCTGGGCGTGATCTCGCAGAACGTCGACAAGATGGTCGTGATGTACGGCGGCACCGTGGTCGAATCGGGCAGCACCGAGGCCGTGTTTGAGCACATGGCCCACCCCTACACCCGGGGCCTGCTGGCCGCGCGCCCCAGCATGCAGCCGCGCCTGCAGGGCCAGCCCCAGCGCCTGCACACCATTGCCGGCTCGGTGCCCGAGCTGGTGGACCTGCCCGCCGGCTGCACCTTTGCCGGCCGCTGCAGCTTCACCCAGGCCCCCTGCTTTGTGCAAAAGCCGCCCCAGGTGGCCCTGCCATCGACCCACCCGCAGGAGACGCACCAGGTGCACTGCCTGCGGCCCGAGGCCTATGCCATCGCCACCGAGACCCCTGACGAGACCCCCGCATGACGGCAGCCTCCCACGACACCCCCTTGCTGCAGGTGCGCGACCTGGTGCGCACCTACACCCTGCCCCGCGAGAAGCTGTTTTCCGCGCCCCCCACGGTGCGCGCCCTCAAGGGCGTGAGCTTTGACCTGCATGCCGGCCAGAGCCTGGGCATCGTCGGCGAGTCGGGCTCGGGCAAGTCCACCTTGGCGCGCCTGGTGATGGCACTGGACCAGCCGACCTCCGGCCAGGTGCTGCTGGAAGGCCAGGACCTGCACCGCATGGAAGCGGCCGCGCTGCAGCGGGCACGCAAGGATTTCCAGATGGTCTTCCAGGACCCCTATGGCTCGCTCGACCCGCGCCAGACGGTCGAGCGCATCGTCAGCGAACCGCTGCAGGCGCAAAACACCAGCTCGCGGGCCGAGCAGCGCGAACGCGCCAGCCAGGTGCTGCAGCAGGTGGGCCTGCGCGCGCAGGATGTGGACAAGTACCCGCATGAGTTCTCCGGCGGCCAGCGCCAGCGCATTGCCATCGCGCGTGCCCTGATCACCAAGCCCCGGCTGATCATCGCCGACGAGCCGGTCAGCGCGCTGGATGTGTCGGTGCAGGCCCAGGTGCTCAACCTGATGCAGGACCTACAGCGCGAGCACGGCATCACCTACCTGCTCATCAGCCACGACCTGGCCGTCATCAACCACCTCTGCGATGCCGTGGTGGTGCTGTACCAGGGCGAGATCGTCGAGCGCGGCGCGCCCACCCAGCTGTTCCAGCATGCCCAGCACCCCTATACGCAAAAACTGGTGCAGGCCGTGCCCCAGGTCAGACCGCGGCGACACCGCATGCCAGCAGGGATTGGCGCAAGTCCTGTATAACAGTGCTTGAGCTTCTCGGCGCGCCCGGCAAGGGCGTCGCCACTACACAGCTTTCCCCCATAAATTGAATAAAACCCTATCCAAGGAGTACCCGGATGCTGAACCGTAGACACCTGCTTGCCGCAGGCACCCTGGCACCGCTGCCACTGTGGCTGCCTGGCATGGCCCAGGCGCAGGCCAAGAAAGACACCGTTGTGCTGGGCATGACGCTGGAACCACCAGGGCTGGACCCCACCGCCGGCGCTGCTTCGTCGATCGCCGAGATCACCCACTACAACCTCTACGAGACGCTGACCAAAATCAACTCGGATGGCAGCGTCTCGCCACTGCTGGCCGAGAGCTGGGAGGTCTCGCCCGACCTCAAGAGCTATACCTTCAAGCTGCGCAAAGGGGTGAGCTTCCACAATGGCGAGCCCTTCAACGCCAACAGCGTGAAGTTCTCCTTTGACCGCGCTGCCGGCGAGAAGAGCACCAACAAGGACAAGCGCACCTTCGCCAACCTGACGGCCCAGGTGGTGGACGACCACACGGTGGTGATCCTGAACAAGGAAATCGACCCGGACCTGCTGTTTGTTCTGGGCCAGGCCACCTCGATCATCGTCGACCCCAAGAGCGCCGACAGCAACGCCACCAAGCCCATCGGCACCGGCCCCTACAAGCTGGGCAACTGGAGCAAGGGCGCGTCTATCACCCTGGATGCCTGGCCGCAGTACCGCAACCCCGGCAGCATCCGCATCCGCCGCGCCACCTTCCGCTTCATCTCCGATGCCGCTGCGCAAGTCGCTGCGCTGCTGGCCGGTGATGTGGATGTCTTCCCGCGCGTCTCGGCCCGTGGCATCGACCAGTTCAAGACCAATCCGCGCTACCAAGTGGTCATCTCCGGCTCGCGCGCCAAGACCATCGTCGCCATCAACGAGCGCCGCAAGCCGCTCGACGATGTGCGTGTACGCCGTGCGCTGTCTGCCGCCATCGACCGCAAGGCCGTCATCGCCGGCGCAGCCGAAGGCCTGGGCGTGCCCATCGGCAGCCACTATGTGCCTGGCGCCTATGGCTATGTGGACACCACCGGCATCAACCCCTTCGATGTGGAAAAGGCCAAGAAGCTGATGGCCGAGGCTGGCGTGAAGACGCCGCTGAGCCTGAGCATGACCCTGCCCCCTACGCCCTACGCGCGCCAGGGCGGCGAGATCATTGCCGCGCAACTGGCCAAAATCGGTGTCGAGGTCAAGCTGCAGAATGTGGAATGGGCGCAGTGGCTCTCGGGCACCTACACCAACAAGAACTACGACCTGTCGCTGATCTCGCACGTCGAGCCTTTCGACCTGGAGAACTACACCCGGCCCGATTACTACTGGGGCTACAAGTCCGAGAAGTTCAACAAGCTGTTCGAGCAGATCAAGCTCGAAGCCCGCCCGGCCGACCGCTCTCGCCTGCTGGGCGAGGCCCAGCGCCTGCTGGCCGAAGATGCCGCCAACGTCTACCTGTACCAGCCGCAGTGGGTGACCATTGCCGCCAAGAACGTGCGTGGCCTGTGGAAGGACATGCCGATCTTCATCAACGACCTGTCATCCATGTACTGGTCATAGGCCCCTGCTTGCGCTAGGCTGAACACCAACACACCGCCCATCTACGGCCCTGTCGAGATGGGCGTTTTTCATTCCGCGTCCCTACCCTTTTCACAACCTCTGCCCGATATGACCGCGTTGCACGATTGGCCCGCCACAGCGCTGCTGGCCGCCTACCAAAAGCAAGAACTCTCCCCCGTCGATGTCATGCAATCCGTCATCGACCATGTCGCGCAGTGGGAGCCGCGCCTCTGCGCCACCTACCTGTACCGGCCTGAAGAGGCACTGGCGCAGGCACGCGCCAGCGAGGCGCGCTGGCACAAGGGTGCACCCGCCGGCCTGCTCGATGGCCTGCCGGTGACCATCAAGGAAAACATTGCCACCCAGGGCGACCCGCTGCCCGCTGGCACAGCTGCCGTCACCCTGGTGCCCGCAGCCGCCGATGCACCGCCCGCAGCCCGCCTGCGCGAGGCCCATGCGATCTGCTTCAGCAAGACCACGATGCCCGACTACGGCATGCTGTCGTCGGGCCTGTCCAGCTTCCACCCGCTGGCGCGCAACCCCTGGGACCTGAGCAAGGGCCCGGGCGGCTCCAGCGCGGGCGGCGGTGCCGCAGCCGCCGCAGGCTACGGGCCGCTGCACATCGGTACCGACATCGGCGGCTCTCTGCGCCTGCCAGCCAGCTGGTGCGGTATCTACAGCCTCAAGCCCAGCCTGGGCCGCATCCCCATCGACCCGCCTTACCAAGGCCGCGCCGCTGGCCCGATGACCCGCAGCGTGGATGACTCGGCACTGATGATGCAGGTGCTGTCGGCCCCCGATGTGCGCGACACCATGAGCCTGCCGCCGCAGGACATTGCCTGGAGCAGCGTGGCCACCACCGGCGTGGACTTTATCCAGGGCAAGCGCATTGGCCTCTTGCTCGATGCCGGCTGCGGCCTGCCGCTGCAGCCCGAGGTGCGCGCCGCCATCGAGCGGGCCGCTGCGCTGCTGGAAGCCGCTGGCGCCCAGATCACACCAATGCAGCCCTTCATGACGCCGGCGATGCTGGACGGCATGGACCGCTTCTGGCGCATGCGCTCGCTCAGCGATCTGCAGGCGCTCAGCAGCGCGCAGCGCGACAAGGTGCTGCCCTATATCCGCAGCTGGGCCGAGAGCGCCGAGGGCATGAGCGGCAGCGCGGTCTTCCAGGCCAGCCAGCAGTTCCACCAGGTGCGCCTGGCCACCGTCAAGGCCTGCAGCGCCTTTGACTTTGTGATCTCGCCGGTAGCGCCACACGTCGCCTTTGATGCCGAATGGGCATCGCCCACCAACGACCCCATGCGCCCGCTGGAGCACATCGGCTTTACCGTCCCCTACAACATGTCGGAGCAGCCGGCTGCCTCCATCAACTGCGGCTACACCGCTGCCGGCCTGCCCATTGGCCTGCAGATTGCTGGTGCACGTTTTGACGACCTGGGTGTGCTGCAGCTGTCTCGGGCTTTCGAGCAGATCCGCGGCCCGCAAAAGCCCTGGCCCCAGCCGCCCCAGGCCTGATCCGGGGAGTGCAGCGCATGGCCTGGCAGCACGACCTGTATGGCAACCCGGTCAGCAGCGATGCGGCCGCGCTGCCCTATCTGAACGATTTTGCAGAAGGCTTTGCCGCCTGCGAAATGCGCGTGCTGCGCATTCTGGACATTGCCGCGCAGGACCCCAGCCCGCTGGTGCAAACCTGGTGCGCCGCCCTCCATCTGTTTGCCGAAGATGCCCATGCCGCCCAGCAGGCGCGGCCCTTTTTGCAGCGCGCCCGTACCCAGCTGGCGCAGGCCCATGACCGCGAAACGCAATGGCTGGCCGCCATCGAGGCCTGGGCCGATGGCGACACGCCCTTGGCCGCGCAAAGGCTGGAGGCGCTGGTCCAGCACTACCCCCGCGATCTGGCCGCGCTCAAGCTCGCGCACTACCATGCCTTCAACCTGGGCGATTCTCCAGCCATGCTGCGCATGGCGCTGGCTGCCCAGCCGCACTGCGCCGATATCCCCTATTTCCACGGCATGCTGGCCTTTGCCTATGAGCAATGCCATCTGCTGGGCCAGGCCGAGCACGCGGCACGCCATGCGCTGCAGCTGCGTTTCAAAGAGCCCTGGGCCCACCATGCGCTGGCCCATGTGCTGCTGACCGAAGGCCGCGTGGACGAAGGCCTGACCTTTATGCAAGGCGCCAGCAGCAGCTGGACGGGGCTCAACTCCTTCATGCAGACGCACAACTGGTGGCACCTGGCACTGTTCCTGATGGAGGATGCGCGCCACGACGAAGCCCTGCAGCTGCATGACAGCCAGGTCTGGGGCGTGGTGCCCGCCTATTCGCAGGACCAGATCGGCTCCATCTCGCTGCTGGCGCGGCTGGAGCTGGAGGGCGTCGATGTGGGCCAGCGCTGGCAGCAGCTCAGCCCCTATCTGCTGCAGCGCCAGCACGACCATGTGCTGCCATTTCTGGATTTGCAATACCTCTACGGCCTGGCCCGTGCCGGGCAATGGCAGGCCGCGCAGCAACTGCTGGCCAGCATGCAAAGCCATGCCGATGCGCAGCTGCAGCCCCGGCTGCGCACCGCCTGGCAGGAGGTCTGCCTGCCCGCAGCGCATGGCCTGCTGGCCCATGCACAAGGCCAGTACCAGCAGGCCGCCCAGCAGCTGGGGCCCTTGATTGCGCGCCTGGTCGAAGTCGGCGGCAGCCATGCCCAGCGCGACCTGTTCAGCCAGCTCTACTGCAGCGCCCTGCGGCACAGCGGCCAGTGGACGGCCTTGCAAAACCTGGTGCAGCCCTGGCACAACCAGCAGCCGCAGTCCAAACGCCTGGCCGCGCATATGCGGCGCATTTACCAGGGCCTGGGTCTGCCATCGGCGCTGGCCCATTGATCTTTTAAGCGACCCAATCCGATTGCAGCAAGGCCCGCACCTGCTGCACCAGGGCCGGCTCTGCGCCCTGCACCGGCAGCAGGCCAAAGCGCACGCGGCTCAGGCGCGGCAGGCCCGCGCCGGGCAGGACGGGCGCCATCGCCTCGGTCAGCACCGCAGCGTTGATGCATGCCACGCCCAGTCCCGCCGCAATGGCCGACTGCAGGCCGGCGACGCCCGAGGCCTGGTGGGCCAGCACATAGTCCACACCCTGCTGGCGCAAACGCGTCTCGGCATAGTGGCGCAGCGCGCAGCTGTCGGGCAGCACCAGCAAGGGCAGCGGCTGGCCGGGCTCGGCGGCCCATTGCCGGGCACGGGCCCAGACCAGCGGCTCCTCCGGCCCCAGCAACTGCAGGCGCTGCTTGAAAGGGGGCAGCGCCATCACCAGGCCCAGGTCGCACTGGCCCTGGGCATAGGCGGCCTCCACCTCGGCGCTGCGCAGCACGCTGACCTCCAGCCGCACGGCAGGGTGGCGTTCGGCCAAGGCCTTGAGCATGCGCGCCAGCGCATCGGGTTTGAAGTAATCAGTGACCGCCAGCTTGAGCGCGCCTTGCAGCGCCAAGCCGCGCATGTCGCGCAAGGCATGGTCGGCCATGCCCACCAGCGCCCGCGCATGGCCCAGCAGCTGGCTGCCAGCCGCCGTGGGCAGCACGCCAGTCTTGCTGCGCAGCAGCAGCGGCTTGCCAATGCAGTCTTCCAGCTTCTTGATCTGCTCGCTCACCGCCGACTGCGACAGAAACAGCTGGGGTGCAGCGGCGGTCAGGCTACCGGCCTCGACGACGGCGATCAGGGTGCGGAGCTGGGAGAGGTCCAGAGGGGCCATGGTCTATCCAACGGTTTATCAGATGGAAGTCATCATATCTTCCCGTTTTTCAAATGCATAGAGGGCTCACACAATGGGCCCATTGTTCAACCCAGGAGCCTTTTATGCCCCACATCGCCATCCAACTCTCCGGCCCCCGCCATGCCGAGCGCCAGCAACAGATCAGCCAGGCCATCGCCCAGCTCACGCAAGATATTCTGGGCAAGCGCCCCGAGGTGATTGCCATCGCCTTCACGCAGGTCGCTGCACAGGACTGGTGGATTGCCGGCCAGACGCTGGAGGAGCTGGGGCAGTCGGCCTTTCAGCTGGACATCAGCATCACCGACGAGACCAATACCAAGGCCGAAAAGGCGCGCTACCTGCAAGCGGTCTACGACACGATGGCCGGCCTGATGCCCAAGCTGCATCCGGTGTCCTATGTGCATGTGATCGATGCCCGCGCCGCCGCCTATGGCTATGGCGGCAAGACGCAGGAATACCGCTACCACCACGGCTAAAGCGGCCCGCCCGCGCAGCCGCTGGGGTCTTGACAGCGCCTCAGCGCTGCGCGGTGGCCAGCTTGACTGCCAGGCCCACAAACACCACGGCGGTGACCTTGTTGAGCCAGAACTGCGCGCGCGGCGAGCGCAGCAGCAGGTTGCCAAAAGCGCCCGAGAACAGCGCAATGGCGCCAAACACCAGGAAGGCCGCCAGGATGAACACGGCGCCAAAGGCAAAGATCTGCGGGCCAACCGGGCCGATGGCCGGGTCGGCAAACTGCGGCAAAAAGGCCAGGAAGAAGATCAGCACCTTGGGGTTGGTGAGGTTCATCATCACGCCACGGCGCACCATCACCAGCAGGTCCTTGCCCGCGATGTCCGCCCGACCGCTTCCGCTGGCAGCCGCGCTGCTAGCAGATGCATCTGCAGCCACCGGTGCCCGCCAGGCTCCCCAAGCCAGGTAGGCCAGATAGGCCGCGCCACACCACTTGAGCAGCGTGAATGCCATGCTGGACGCCGCAAACACCGCTGCCAGCCCCAGCGCCACCGCCGTGGTGTGCACCACCACACCCAGGCATAGGCCCACCACCACGGCAATGCCCACGCGCCAGCCGCGCTGGATCGATTGCATCAGCACAAACAGGTTGTCCGGCCCGGGCGACAGCGCCAACAACACGGCAACACCAAAAAAGGCCAGCAGGGATTGGAAAGTGGGCATGGCAAGGTCTTATCAGGGCTCAGGACCGGCACATTATGGCCTGCCGCCCTGCGCGCTGTCTCCGCCCCAACCTACGCGCGCGACAGCGGCGCCGTCAGAATCCAGCCTTCCAGCGGATCGGTGCCCGGCGGCAGGCCATAGAGCGCATCGCCCTGTAAATGGCAGCGCAGGCCCCAGGCCGCCTGCAACATGCAGATGGCGGCATCGAGGTGGTCGCCACCGGCATCATCCCGCATGCTGCCCAGCTGCGCCGGGCTGGCCAGCAGGCGCAGCTGCAGTGAATGGGCGCCTTGCTGCAAGGCCTCCAGCAACTCTGCCCTGGCCTGGGCGCGCTCGGGCGTCTGGCGCTGGCGGTCATCGCTTTTGTAGCTGCGCCGGCCGATCAGTTCGCGCGCCAGCATGCCGGGGTAGGCCTCCAGCGCGACGCGGGCACTCTCTCTGCGCAGCAGGCCCGGAAAATCAGCGCCCACATCCAGCAGCCGGGGCAGGCCGGCATGCAGCATCCAGGCCACGGGTGGGTTGACCCATTTCATCGAGGGGCTGGAGCCTGCGGGCCCATCGGTAGCGCGGTGGGCAAACTTGCCGCCGGCGGGCCGGGCATCGCAAAAGGCCTTGAACAGGGTGCGGATCTCGCTGCGCTCCATGCTGGCGTAGTGCAGCATGCAGGCCTGCCAGTCGCTGGGCCAGCCCAGTTGGCTGACGAGCGCGCGCGGCAGTGCAAACGGCAGGTCAAAGCCGCCGACCCAGGCTGGCTGCTGCTGTAAAAAGTCCTGCCACTGCGCCAAGCTGGCAAAGCTGTGAAAGCCCTGCAGCGCCACCGTGCCCGCTTCGGCATCCAGCTGGCCCCAGGCCACCACCACAGGTTTGCGCCGGCTCGGGCTGCTGCTGAAATCGCAGCCCAGTACCGGTGGCAGTGCGGCCTTTGGCATCGCTCAGCCCAATCCCAGCGCGACCACGCCTACGCCAATCAGCAGCGCGCCGGCAATGCGCAGCAGGCGGTCGCCCTCGCCCAGCAGCTTGCCGCCAATCAGCGCGGCAAACAGCATCGAGACCTCACGCGCAGGCGCCACATGCGAGATGGGCGCGGTCTGCACCGCATACAGCACCAGCACATAGGCCATGGGGCTGAAGATGGCAACCACCAGCGCAAAGCGCCACTGCTGCAGCCACAGGCGCCGGGTCTCGCCCCAGTTCATCACGCCCAGCGGCGCCAGCATCACCACACGCACCAGGTTGCCCATGTAGTCCAGCAAGATGGGCGACAGCAGCAGCACCTTGACGGCATAGCTGTCCACCACCGTATAGGCGGCGATGAACAGGCCTGTCAGCAGGCCGTAGTACAGGCCCTTGATGGTGCGGTCGCGGGCCTCGCCGGGGCCGGGCCGGGTAGCGGCACGCAGCATGGCAGGGCCGCCAGCAATCAGAAACACACCCGCCACCACGGCGGCAATGCCCACGGCGCCCAGGCTCGACAGATGCTCGCCCAGAAACAGCACCGCCACCATTGACGAGATCAGCGGCCCGCTGCCACGCGCTAGCGGGTAGACCACGGTCAGGTCGGCCACCCGGTAGCCGCGCAGCAGGGTGACAAAGTAAAAGATATGCAGCAAGGCGCTGGCCGAGACAAAGGCCCATTCGGTGCTGCCCCACTGCGGCACCACATCCTTGCCCACCCACCAGCCCACCGGCAGCCACACCAGCGCATTGAGCACCGAGGTGAACAGCGAGAAGCGGGCATCGCCACCGGCTTTCTTGGCGACGATGTTCCAGAAAGCGTGGATGATGCCGGCCGCGATGATGAGCGTGAAAGCGTGGAGCGTCATGGCTGGCGGGACAGAAGAAGCGAGGCGGGAAAAAAATAACCCGGGGCGGGCCCGGGTGTCACAAGGTCAGGGTGCAGATCAGTTGCCTGCGCGCTGTGGAATCAGCGACAGGAACTCGCGCCGCAGATTAGGGTTGCTCAGGAACTCGCCACGCATGACGGAGTTGAGCATCTTGGAGTCCATCTCGCGCACACCGCGCCAGGACATGCAGAAGTGCGAGGCCTCCAGCACCACGGCCAGGCCATCGGGCTGGGTCTTCTTCATGATCAGATCGGCCAGCTGCACGATGGCCTCTTCCTGGATCTGGGGGCGGCCCAGCACCCAGTCGACCAGACGGGCGTATTTGGACAGACCGATCACATTCGTGTTCTTGTTGGGCAGCACGCCGATCCAGACCTTGCCGATGACCGGGCAGAGGTGGTGGCTGCAGGCGCTGCGCACGGTGATCGGGCCGACGATCATCAGCTCGTTCAGGTGCTCGGCATTGGGGAAGGCGGTCACCTCGGGCTGGGGCACATAGCGGCCCTTGAACACCTCGGTCAGGTACATCTTGGCGACACGGCGCGCGGTATTGCGGGTGTTGTGGTCATCCTTGGTGTTGATGACCATGCTGTCAAGCACGCCCTGCATCTTGCTCTCGACTTCGTCGAGCAGCTGCTCGAGCTCACCGGGCTCGATGAACTCGGAGATGTTGTCATTGGCATGGAAGCGCTGCTGTGCTGCCACTATCCGCTCACGGATCTTGACGGACACCGGCGTGCCTTCGTCGCTGGCGGGTGCTTTATTCGGATCGGATAGTTCTGTAAACATAGCGGGGATGGTAGCAGCGATTGCAGACCCGCAAGCATAAGGTGTTTCTCGCCCTTAGGCCAGCGCAAGAAAAGGGTAAAAGCTATGGATTCGATAGCATCCGGCGCCCAAAAGCCGAAAAGCGGTTTTGGCCTCAGTCGCGCAGCCGGAACTCGGCAATCAAGGGCAGATGGTCGGACATGCGCCACCAGATTCGGCCCCGGGGCACAAACAGGCCGCAGGGCGTCAAACCCCGGGCATAGACATGGTCCAGTTGCACAACGGGCAGGCGCGAGGGATAGGTCATCAGCGGCTGCTCGTCGTACTCGAACAGGCCAAAACCGGCCAGCATGCGCTTGACCTGAAAGCCCCAGTCGTTGAAGTCGCCCGCGACAATTACGGGCTCGTCATCGGGCACATGGGCCTTGATGAACTCATGGATCAAGGCCGTCTGGCGCAGACGGCTGCCATGCACCAGGCCCAGATGCACCACGATGGTGTGGATGCGCTGGCCGGCAATCTCCATCGCCACATGCAGGAGGCCACGCTGCTCGAAGCGGTGGTCGGAGATGTCGCGGTGGTTGGATTCCAGAATCGGCCAGCGGGTGAGCAAGGCATTGCCATGCTCGCCCCAGCGCGTGGTGGCATTGGTGCGGTAGGCGGCGGTGTAGCCCAGCGGGGTCAGAAAATCCGCCTGGTTCTGCTCGGGCCAGTTGTTGAAGAAGCTTTCTTCCTTGCGGTTGTCCTTGCGCACTTCCTGCAGGCAGATGATGTCGGCATCCATCTGCTCGATGGCCAGGCCCAGGTTGTGGATCTCCAGCCTGCGCACGGGGCCCAGGCCCTGCACGCCCTTGTGGATGTTGTAGGTCGCTACCCGCAGAATGGGTAAATCGTCGTGAGTATCGGTCATGAAGCTATGAACCTCGGCAGCCACAGAATGGCTTCGCTGTTCGAGATGGAATAGCAGCGCTCTGCTGCCTCATGCCAATCATGCCACGCATGGGCGGTGTGCTCCCTCGGGCTGAGCACGATCTTGGTGTAGGACGGCACCTGCAAGCTGAACACATGCTCGGTGTTCATGCAGACATCGGGCGCATAGCGGTGGCGCCAGGCCGGGTAGATCGGGTAGGTGTTCTCCAGATCCCAGTCGCGCAGCACGCAGCCGGGCTTCTGGGCATCGATGCCGGTTTCTTCGAAGACTTCGCGGATCGCCGTCTTCTGCCAGCTCTCGCTATCGCTGTCCTGGCTGCCGGTCACAGGCTGCCAGTAGTCCTGGCCCTCCATCTGGCTGACGCGGCGCAGCAGCAGCACCTGCAGATCGGCGGTGTGGATGATGACCAGCACCGAACGGGGCAGCTTGTAGGGTAGGCTGGCGCCTGGGGTCGCTTGCATCTTCAACGCTGGGCCTCGGGCTTGCGGGTGGCCACGGCCGGTGGCAAGGCCTTGGCCTGCAGCAACCGCACCTGCTGCACCATCAGGTTGTGGGCGTTCAGGAAGGCAGCGGCGATCACCTTGCCCTCATTGGTATTGCTCCAGCCCATGCCAGCGCCGCCACCCAGGCGGCCCAGCAGCACGCCGCCCACGCCCAGGTCGGTGGCGCGGGCCGAGCCGGTGGCGGCTGCGACCTGCTCGGTGGTTTCGTTGTCGGTCAGGAACAAGGCGGTCTGCGCCTCCTTGAACTTGACCTGCTCGGCCACACCGGCCAGGCCCGCGATATCGCGCAGCACCGGGATCATCGCGATGATGCCCGCCAGACCCCGGCCGGCATCCTGCTCGCTGAAGGTCAGGTTGGGCACCATCGTGTACTGGGCCTCATAGCCCTTGCGCTTTTGCACCGTGCCATTGGGGCGCAGCACGCCGGCATCCTGCAGCTCGCCTTCGCGGATGGTGCCCTGCAGGCCTCCGGCCCGGTCCACCACGCGAAAGCAGCCGCTTTGCTGCATCAGCAAACGCACCAGGGGCACGGGGGTGGGCGGCAGGTTGACGCTGCTGGGCATCACATAGCCGCGCGGGTTCTCCAGCAGGGCCACCGTCGCGATCGGCTCATCGCAGCGCTCCAGGCTGGCATGCGCGCCCTGGCCGCCCGCCGGCCCGGCCGAGCCGGAGACTTCCGAGCCGCCCTCGCCCAGCTCGGTCTTTTTCTCGCCGCAGCCGGCCAAGGCCAGCGCGATGGCAGCCCAGGCCATGCCGCGCAGCCAGCGCCCGGTTCGGTTGGAAGTCGCAGTCATCGCTTGCATGGCTACCTTTGCAATCTGTCAGTCAGGCCAGAGCATAGCGCCCCAGAATGACAAAAAAGGCCAAAGCCTGGAGGGCTTTGGCCTTGTGGCGGCGCCGTGCATCAGGCAGGCCCATGCACCGCGCGGTCCGCTTACTGCGCGCCGGCTGGGTTGCGCAGCTTGATGTGCAGCTCGCGCAACTGCTTCTCGTCCACAGGCGATGGTGCCTGGGTCAGCAGGTCCTGGGCGCGCTGGGTCTTGGGGAAGGCGATCACGTCGCGGATCGACTCGGAGCCGGTCATCAAGGTGATCAGACGGTCCAGACCGAAGGCCAGGCCACCGTGGGGAGGCGCGCCGTACTGCAGCGCATCCAGCAGGTAGCCGAACTTGGCACGTGCATCTTCGGCGCTGATCTTCAGGGCCGTGAACACCTTGGACTGCACATCGGCGCGGTGGATACGCACCGAGCCACCGCCCAGTTCCCAACCGTTCAGCACCATGTCGTAGGCCTTGGCGATGCACTTGCCGGGATCGGTGTCCATCAGGTCCTCATGGCCGTCCTTGGGCGAGGTGAAGGGGTGGTGCACGGCCGCCCAGCGGTCGTTTTCCTCGTCGTGTTCGAACATCGGGAAGTCCACCACCCACAGCGGTGCCCAACGGTCTTCAAACAGGCCGGTGCTCTTGCCGAAGGCGCTGTGGCCGATCTTGATGCGCAGCGCGCCGATGGCGTCGTTGACGATCTTTTCCTTGTCAGCGCCAAAGAAGATCAAATCGCCGTCCTGCGCTTCGGTGCGCTTGAGGATCTCGGCAATCGCGGCGTCATGGATGTTCTTGACGATCGGCGACTGCAGGCCGTCACGGCCCTTGGCCAGCTCGTTGACCTTGATGTAGGCCAGGCCCTTGGCGCCATAGATCTTGACGAAGTCGGTGTAGGCGTCGATGTCGCCACGCGACAGACCGCCCTGCTCGCGCGCGCCGCCTGGCACACGCAGACCCACCACGCGGCCGCCCTTCATGTTGGCAGCGCCGGAGAAGACCTTGAAGTCCACGTCCTTCATCACGTCGGTCAGTTCGGTGAATTCCAGCTTGACGCGCAGGTCAGGCTTGTCCGAACCAAAGCGGAAGGCCGCGTCCTGGTAGGTCATGATCGGGAACTCGCCCAGATCCACATTCAGCTGGGTCTGGAACACTTCCTTGATCATGCGCTGGAAAATGGCGCGGATCTCTTCTTCGTTCAGGAACGAGGTTTCGCAGTCGATCTGCGTGAACTCGGGCTGGCGGTCAGCGCGCAGGTCTTCGTCACGGAAGCACTTGGTGATCTGGTAGTAGCGGTCGTAGCCGGCCACCATCAGCATCTGCTTGTACAGCTGGGGCGACTGGGGCAGCGCGAAGAATTCGCCGTCGTGCACGCGGCTGGGCACCAGGTAGTCACGCGCGCCTTCGGGCGTGCTCTTGCCCAGCATCGGCGTTTCGATGTCGATAAAGCCTTCCTTGTCCAGGAAGTTGCGCACCTGGATGGCCGTCTTGTAGCGCAGCATCATGTTGCGCTGCATCACGGGGCGGCGCAGGTCCAGCACGCGGTTGGTCAGGCGCACGGTCTCCGACAGGTTCTCGTCGTCGATCTGGAACGGAGGCGTCACCGAGGCGTTGAGCACGGTCAGCTCGTGGCACAGCACTTCGATCTTGCCGCTCTTGATCGAGTCATTGGTGGTGCCTTCAGGACGGGCACGCACGAGGCCCTTGACCTGCACGCAGAACTCATTGCGCACATCTTCGGCCACCTTGAACATCTCGGCGCGGTCAGGATCGCAGACCACCTGCACATAGCCTTCGCGGTCACGCAGGTCGATGAAAATCACACCACCGTGGTCACGGCGGCGATTGACCCAGCCGCACAGGCTCACGGTTTCGCCCATCTGGGCTTCGGTCACTTGACCGCAGTATTGGGAACGCATTGCCATAGCCAATCTTCCTGCACCGATGAAGGTGCCTTAGTTCTCAGTTATTTAGACCCCGTGGGGACATCGGGCGCAGCCACGACCCCCATCGAGACGATGTATTTAAGCGCAGCATCCACGCTCATGTTCAATTCAATGCAGTCGCTCTTGCGCACCATCACCAGGTAGCCACCCGTGGGGTTGGGCGTGGTGGGCACGTAGACGCTGACAAACGCGGTATCGGCACTGTCCGGGCTCTGGTGCAGGTGGCTGTCCAGCTCACCGCTGGGCGCGCCGGTCACAAAACCGATGGTCCACATGCCGGGATGGGGCCACTGCACCATGACGGCGGTGCGAAAGGCATTGCCGCTCTCGGAAAACAAGGTGTCGGACACCTGCTTGACGCTCGAGTAGATCGAGCGCACCACCGGAATACGGCTGACCAGCGCATCGCCCCAGGCCACCAGCTTGCGGCCGACAAAATTGCTGGCAATGCCGCCGACGATCAGCAGGATCGCCAAGGTCAGCACCACGCCGAAACCGGGGATATGGTATCCCAGGACCTCGTCAGGCTGCCAGTGCTGCGGCAGGATCAGCAAGGTCTGGTCGAGCGTGCCGATGATCCAGTTGAGCACCCAGACCGTGATGACCCCCGGCACAATGACCAGCAGCCCGGTCAGCAACCATTTACGCAGGGAAGCCATCACCGCCGTCAGCCCTCAGACCGCCGAGCCGCCGCTGGCAGCCGGTGCAGGTGCGGGGGTTGCTGCTGGTGCGGGCGCAGCCGCATCGGCAGCAGGCGCGCTGGCCGGAGCCGCCGCGGCCGACTTGCCGCTGAAATCGGTGGCGTACCAGCCCGTGCCCTTGAGTTGGAACCCTGGGGCCGTCAGTTGCTTGGAGAAGCTGGCTTGCTTGCACTCGGGGCAGTCCGTCAGAGGCGCATCCGATATTTTTTGCAAAACATCCTTGGCATAGCCGCAGGCACTGCACTTGTAGGCGTAAATAGGCATCGCGCGTGTAAGAAAACGGAGGGAAACTCTTGATTATAGGCGGGTTGCAAAACCGATCCGGGCCGCGGGCTAAGCACCACGGCCCTCCTCAAGGCGCCCCGCTCAGCGCCCCGCCACCGCTGCGCCGCTGGCAGCAGGCGCGCTAGCAGCCACAAAGGCCTGCACATCCGTCTTCTGGTTGCGGATGGCTTGGGGCAGCAGCGAGCCGAGCACCATGCCGGTAAAGGCGGCCAGCACGCCGGCCAGCTGGGCCGGGAAGGCAGCGCCCCAGGCCATGTTCAGGCCCGCCAGCCAGATGCCGATGCCCAGGAACACCGCCAGCAGCGCGCCCTGGGTGGTGGCACGCTTCCAGTACAGGCCCATCACCAGCGGCACAAAGGCGCCGACCAGCGGCACCTGGTACGCGCCCGAGACCAGTTCATAGATGGGGGTGCCTTGCATGCGGATCGAGTAAGCCAGCACGCAGGCACTGAACACCAGCACGCTGATGCGCATCGTCTTGAGGTTTTCGCGGTCGCTCACCTTGGGGCGGAACTGGCGCCAGATGTTCTCGGTGAAGGTCACGCTCGGGGCCAGCAAGGTGGCCGATGCGCAGGACTTGATGGCCGACAGCAGCGCGCCAAAGAACAGCACCTGCATCACAAAGGGCATCTTCTCCATCACCAGCGTGGGCAGCACTTTTTGCGGATCGTCCTTGAGCAGGGCCGAAGTGGCCTCGGGCATGATGATCAGCGCACTGGCCACCAGGAACATGGGCACAAAGGCGAACAGGATGTACGCCGAGCCACCGATGATGGTGCCGCGCACGGCCGATTTTTCGGTGTTGGCCGACATCACGCGCTGGAACACGTCCTGCTGCGGGATCGAGCCCAGCATCATCGTGATGGCTGCGGCAAAGAAGAAGACGATGTCATGCCAGCTCGGCTCGGGCCAGAACTGGAACAGATCGCGGCTGGTGGCCAGGTCGATCACCTTGCCGGCGCCGCCGGCCATGTCCGATGCGAAGAAGGCTAGCACCATCAGGCCCACCACGAGGATGATCATCTGCACAAAATCGGTGACTGCCACCGACCACATGCCGCCAAACAAGGTATAGGCCAGGATGGACACCACGCCGATCACCATGCCCATGGGGATGCTGACCGCGCCGCCCGACAGCAGGTTGAACACCAGGCCCAGGGCGGTGACCTGGGCAGAGACCCAGCCCAGGTAGCTCAGCATGATGATCAGCGAGCAGATGATTTCCACCGCGCTGCCATAGCGCTTGCGGTAGTAGTCGCTGATGGTCAGCAGGTTCATGCGGTAGAGCTTGGCCGCAAAGAACATGCCCACCAGGATCAGGCACATGCCGGCGCCAAACGGGTCTTCCACCACATTGCGCAGGCCGCCTTCGATGAACTTGGCCGGCACTCCCAGCACGATCTCGGAGCCGAACCAGGTCGCAAAGGTGGTGGTGATGATCATGAACAGCGGCAGATGGCGGCCGGCAACGGCGAAATCTGCAGTGTTCTTGACCCGCCTGGCGGCCCACAGCCCCACGCCAATGGTTACGAATAGGTAGGCGATCACCATGTAGAGCAGCACGTTGTCACTCCTGCAAAGCGTAAGGCTAAGGTTGAAAGGTTTAAAAAAGTCGGATGCGGATGAGTACTTGCAGTACCACCAGCCCCAGGACAAAACCAATGCCGCCGCAAATGATGATCTGCAGCAGCTTGTTCGTCAATTTCTGCTGCGCCAGCAGCTCCTTGAGCGCCTCGTCGCTGTGGCCATTGCTGCCATTGCGCGCCAGGTACTGGTGCACCAGGCGGGGCATGTCGGGAAGGAGCTTGGCATAACGCGGCGCCTGGGATTTGAGCTCGCGCCACAGGCGCTGGGGGCCCATCTGGTCGAGCATCCATTTCTCGAGAAACGGCTTGGCCGTGCTCCACAGGTCCAGATCGGGGTCGAGCTGGCGGCCCAGGCCTTCGATGTTGAGCAGGGTCTTTTGCAGCAGCACCAGCTGAGGCTGGATCTCGACCTGGAAGCGCCGCGAGGTCTGAAACAGGCGCATCAGCACCATGCCCAGCGAAATTTCCTTGAGCGGGCGGTCAAAGTACGGCTCGCATACGGCGCGGATGGCGGCTTCGAGCTCGTCCACCCGGGTATCGGGTGGCACCCAGCCGCTTTCGATGTGCAGCTCGGCGACGCGCTTGTAGTCGCGGCGGAAAAAGGCGGTGAAGTTCTGGGCCAGGTACTCTTTGTCGAACTCGGTCAGGGTGCCGACAATGCCGAAGTCCAGCGAGATATAGCGGCCAAAGCTCTCGGGCTCCAGGCTGACCTGGATATTGCCGGGGTGCATGTCCGCATGGAAGAAACCATCGCGGAACACCTGGGTGAAGAAGATGGTCACGCCATCGCGGGCGAGCTTGGGGATATCGACACCGGCAGCGCGCAGGGTATCGACCTGGTTGATGGGCACGCCATTCATGCGCTCCATCACCATCACCTCCTGGTGGCAGAAATCCCAGAACACCTCGGGGATCAGCACCAGGTCCAGGCCTTCCATGTTGCGGCGCAGTTGGGCCGCATTTGAGGCCTCGCGCATCAAGTCGAGCTCGTCGTGCAGGTAGGTGTCAAACTCGGCCACCACCTGGCGCGGCTTGAGGCGCTTGCCGTCGGCAGAGAACTTCTCGACCAGCTCGGCCATTGTGCGCATCAGCGCCAGGTCGCTGTCGATCACCGGCAGCATGCCAGGGCGCAGCACCTTCACGGCGACATCGCGCAGCTCACCCGCACGGGTGCGGATGGTGGCAAAGTGCACCTGCGCAATCGAGGCGCTGGCAATGGGCTTCTCGTCAAAACTGACAAAGACCTCGGCCAGCGGCTTGCGGAAGGCCCGCTCGATGGTCTGCACTGCAATGCGCGGATCAAACGAGGGCACGCGGTCCTGTAGCAGCGAAAGCTCTTCGGCGATATCGGGGGGCAGCAGATCGCGCCGGGTGGACAGCACCTGGCCGAACTTGACAAAGATGGGGCCCAGCTGCTCCAGCGCCTCGCGCAGGCGCTGGCCGCGCGGCTCGGTCCACTTGCGGCCTATGCGCAGTACGCGGGTGATGCCCTTGAGCCATGGGTGGTTGAAGCTGGACAGCACCATGTCGTGCAAGCCATAGCGCCAGACCACCCACAAAATGGTGAAGCCGCGAAAAAAGCGCTTCATGTCGCTTTGCGCTCGCTGGCCGTGTCGCTGCTGTCCGCACCGTAGCCAGGGGGCGTGGGCGGTGCAGGCGGCTGGGCCTGTGGGCTCGCGCGGCCGGCGCCAAAGCGGTCAGCGGTGCGCACACCCATACTGACGAACTGGCGCAGCGCAGCCGCTACGCGCTGGCCCAGCTGGGCCAGCCAATGCGCGGGGGTATCGCCCACCAGGCGTGCCAGGTCTTCTTCCACATCCCAGCGCACATGGTCGACCAGCCACTGAATCTCGGCGGCAAACTGCACATCGCCATCGATGCGGATAGCGGGCTTCTCACCCTGGATGACGCCGCGCGCCAAGGCCAGCGGCGAATCATCGACCACCTGCACGCGCAGATCGGGGGTTTCCTGGGTGCCGGCCAGGTCCAGCAGGCCGGCGGGCGTGATCTTGAGCGCCAGCACAATGCTGCGCCACTGCACCTGGACCACGCGTCCACTTTGGCGCACCAGGCGCTCCATGGCCGCACTTTCCTGCATCAGCACATGGTTCAGGAACAGCACCACGCGGTGCTGCACCTCAGACACCAGCCACTGCGGGGGTTGGGCCGACTCCAGAATGCGCGCAAAAATGCCGCCCGGAAAAGAAAAAGGGGACTGTGTTGCCATAGTCCCCAATTATTCCCCAAGTCCGCCGCCTGTCGTAAGCATTAACAGGCAAAGCGGTGGAGTTTTACGGTTTGCGAGAACGTGTTGACGATCTCCTCGCGCCGCGACAGTGTCTTTGCGAGATGGGATGCGAGACGCTGTGCGCAGCCAATAGCCAGCTATTGGCAAGCGCTGCAACGAAGCGGACCGCTCGCAAAGCCACTGTCCCTACGGGTTGGGGTGAAATCGGGCGATTTCTGCGCGCTGGCCCTTGCTTGCACCCCGGTGCAAGCGGCGTTCCATCGCTTCGAACTCATCCCGATTGCACCCCAACGCGGCTGCGTAGAGATCGTTAACACGTTCTACTGCAGTGCTTGCAGACCTGCCACCAGCCAGCCGCTGGTGCCATCCTTGGGCTTGGTCATGTTCCAGACTTCGCGGAAGGGGCTTGGGCCGGCATGGGCTTCTTCGCGGATCATGCCCGAGAACTCGACGCTGGCCATGTAGGCGTTGCCCACATCCTCGATACCCAGCAGCTGGGCTTCGAGCATCACCACATCGGTCTGGTTGGGCTGCACGCCTTCGCGGTGCTGCTCACGGTCCTGCAACTGGCCCTTGACTTCGCCGAGCATGTCGTCGGTCATCATCGAGCGCAAGGTGTTGATGTCCGAGCGGTCCCAGGCGGACTGCAGGGTCACGAAGTTGCGCTTGGCAGCCTCCAGGAAGCCATTGGTGTCAAAACCTTCAGGCACACCCCAGGATTGCGCACCGGCCAGGCCAGAACCAATCATGCTGCCACCAGCGGCGGCTGCAACAGGCGCTGCACCCTGCTCCCAGGGGCGGGCCGAGGCGTCGTTGCCGACCTTCTCAGGGTTGTACTGCGGGGCCACCGGTGCCGATACCGGCGCTTGCGGCGCGGCATTGCCAGCGCCCTGGAAGGCGAAAGGCGACTGCGCAGGCTGGGCCGCAGCAGCACCCTTGCGGCGCATCACAAACCCGACGATGGCCAGCACCGCCATGATGGCCAGGCCGATCAGCAGCATGTTGGCAAAGGCTTCACCAAAGCCCAGCGAGTGGGCCAGCCAGGCCAGGCCCAGACCAGCGGCCAGGCCGCCGAGCATCGCGCCCCAAGGCTTCTTGGGCGCCGCAGGGGCGGCGTTAGGGGTAGCGGGGCGCTGGGCTTGCGCAGGCGCGGTGGCATTGTTGCCAGGCGCTTGCGCAGGCGTGGCCTGCCGTTGGGTCACATTGCCGGACTGCTGGCCCATGGACTTGCCACCTCCCATGCGCTTGGCATCGGCATCGAGGTGCACAAATGCCAGCAGTACCACCAAGACCACTGACCACAGTTTTGTCATATTTGCTCCGTTTTGTTAGGGCCGGTACGCCTTTGCGCCGGCTATTACATTCACGCCCACTTCTCAGCAACACCGGTCTGTTGTGTTGTATTGCGCTGGGCACTGGGCAGGCGCCTGGCTTTGCGACCGGTATCGCGTCTCACTTTTTCAGCATTTGATCCCGACATGCAAGGCGGTAATCCCTGCCGTCATGTTGTGGTAGTCCACATGACCAAAGCCTGCTTTTTGCATCATGGCCTTGAGTTCGGCCTGGCCAGGATGCATGCGAATCGATTCGGCCAGGTAGCGGTAGCTGTCGGCATCGCCCGCCACCATCTGACCTATACGTGGTAGCACCTGGAAGGAATACAAGTCGTAGGCCTTCTCCAGCGGCTTGGCTACCTTGGAAAACTCCAGCACCAGCAGCTTGCCGCGTGGCTTGAGCACGCGGCACATTTCCTTGAGCGCCTGGTCCTTGTTGGTCATGTTGCGCAGGCCAAAGGCCACGCTCACCACGTCAAAGTACTGGTCGGGGAAAGGCAGGGCCTCGGCATCGCAGACCGTGGTCGGCAGGTTCAGACCCTTGTCGATCAGGCGGTCGCGGCCCACGCGCAGCATGGCTTCGTTGATATCGGTGTGCACCACCTGGCCGCTGTGGCCGACCTTTTTCGCAAAGGCCAAGGATAGATCACCGGTACCGCCCGCGATGTCCAGCACCCGCTGGCCTTCCTTGAGGTTGGCAACCATGACGGTGTAGTGCTTCCAGACCCGGTGCAGGCCACCGGACATCAGGTCGTTCATCACGTCATATTTGCTCGCGACCGAGTCGAACACACCGCGCACCTTGCGCGCCTTGTCCTTCTCGTCAACCGTCTCAAATCCAAAGTGGGTGGTACTCATGGTGTGAATGCTAGCAAGCTCTGTAACGTCCGACCCCCATACCCCGGATTATTCGAGGGTATGCAGTTCAATGCATAAAACGCCCAAAGCCAATGATGGCGAATACTCAAAGCTATAAGTTTAATAGCTTTAAATACAAAATTTTTCCGAATGACCGTGTCGCCATTCGGCTGGCAGGGCCAGCGCTGGCTCAGTGCTGGTGTCCGCAGGCGCTGCCGGCCTTGCCGGGCATGGGCTGGTCGCGGTCGGCCCCTGCGGCCTGCAGGCGGTCCAGGTAGTCCTGCCAGAGCTCGCTTTGGCGGCTGCCCAGCTCGTAGAGGTACTGCCAGCTGTAGAGGCCGCTTTCATGGCCATCGGAGAAGATGGGCTTGATGGCATAGTTGCCCACCGGCTCCACCGCGACGATGGTCACCTCGCGCTTGCCGGTCTGCAGCACTTCCTGGCCCGGGCCATGGCCCTGCACTTCGGCCGAGGGCGAGTACACGCGCAGCAGCTCGAACGGCAGGCGAAAGGCCGCGCCATCGGCGTATTGCACTTCCAGCACGCGGCTTGCGCCATGCACAGTCAGTGCGGTCGGGGTGGGGGTATCCTGGTTCAAGCCAGCCATGTCAATCCTTTGCAAACCAGGCGCAGCGGCCCGCAGGCCCCAGCCCAGATGAACGCAGGGCGGGCCATGCAAGGCAGCGCCGTGCTATCAAAAACAATAGCAATTATGCCGTACGCAGGCGCTCCAATGCAGCCTGCATGCGCGCCTCGGCTGCGGGCAGTTGCGCGGCAAGCGCCGCTTCCAGCCCGGCATTGCGCGGGCGCTGGGCCGCCGCCCAGACGGGCGCGGGGAAGTGGCTGTCTTCCGCATAGCGTGCAATCACATGCCAGTGCAGATGGGGCACCATATTGCCCAGAGTGGCCAGGTTGATCTTGGCCGGTGCGGACTCCAGGGCCCGCAGCGCCAGCTCCACCGCCATCACCGCATCCATGCACCACTGGCGCTCGGACTCGGACAGATCCGACAGCTCGGCCACATGCGTGCCCCAGACCACGCGGTAGAAGGCGGGGAAACCGGCCTCCTCGGCATGGATGACGCGCAGCAGCGCCCCGCCCCGGGCGCCCTGCCAGACCAGACGTCCGCCCTCGGTCTGGCACAGCGGGCAGTCGGGGTTGGCGTTGGCGTGGGCAGCCGTCATACCAGCACCCGTTCGATGCCGCCGTGGTTGGCACGCTGCACGTACTCGGGCATCCAGTTCTCACCCAGGATCTCGCGCGCCATCTCGACCACGATGTAGTCGGCTTCGAGCAGGCCGTTTTGCAGGTCGCCCTGGTAACGGTTCAGGCCCTGCAGGCAGCTCGGGCAGCTGGTCAGGATCTTGACGTTCTCCTTGGCCTCCACCTGGCCGGACTCGCGCAGCTGCGCTTCGCCCTTGCGGATTTCCTCGGTCTTGCGGAAGCGGATCTGCGTAGAGATATCGGGACGGGTCACACCCAAGGTGCCCGATTCGCCGCAGCAGCGCTCGCTCTTCAGCACGTTGTCACCCACCAGGGCCTTGACGGTCTTCATCGGGTCCTGCTGCTTCATCGGCGTGTGGCAGGGGTCGTGGTACAGGTAGGAGCTCTTGCCCTGCAAGGTCACGCCCTTTTCCAGCAGGTATTCATGGATGTCGATGATGCGGCAGCCGGGGAAGATCTTGTCGAACTGGTAGCCCTGCAACTGGTCGTAGCAGGTACCGCAGCTCACCACCACGGTCTTGATGTCCAGGTAGTTCAAGGTCGTGGCCACGCGGTGGAAGAGCACCCGGTTGTCGGTGATCATCTTCTCGGCCTTGTCGAACTGGCCCGAGCCGCGCTGTGGATAACCGCAGCACAGGTAGCCCGGTGGCAGCACGGTCTGCACGCCGGCATGCCAGAGCATGGCTTGCGTGGCCAGGCCCACCTGGCTGAACAGGCGCTCGGAGCCGCAACCGGGGAAGTAGAACACCGCCTCGGTCTCGGAGGTGGTGGTCTTCGGGTCCCGGATGATGGGCACGTAGTCCTTGTTCTCGATATCGAGCAGCGCGCGCGCCGTCTGTTTGGGCAGGCCACCGGGCAACTTCTTGTTGACGAAGTGGATCACCTGCTCCTTGAGCGGTGCCGTGCCCACGCTGGCGGGCGGGTGCGCGGTCTGGCGCTTGCCAAAGCCCTTGAGCACATCAACGGCCAGGCGCTGGGCCTTGAAGCCCACGCCCACCATGGTCTTGCGCAGCAGCTTGATGGTGTCGGGGTTGGTCGCGTTGAGCATGGCCATGGCCACCTTGTTGCCCGGACGGAAGCTCTTCTTGCCCATCTGGCGCAGCAGGTTGCGCATGTTCATCGTCACATCGCCAAAGTCGATCTTGACCGGGCAAGGCGTGGCGCACTTGTGGCAGACCGTGCAGTGGTCCGAGACGTCTTCGAACTCCTGCCAGTGGCGGATGGACACGCCGCGGCGCGTCTGCTCTTCATACAGGAAGGCCTCGACCAGCAGCGAAGTGGCCAGAATCTTGTTGCGCGGGCTGTAGAGCAGGTTGGCGCGCGGCACATGGGTGGCGCAGACCGGCTTGCACTTGCCGCAGCGCAGGCAGTCCTTGACCGAATCGGCAATCGCGCCGATATGGCTTTGCTGCATGATCAGCGACTCGTGCCCCATCAGGCCAAAGGATGGCGTGTAGGCATTGGTCAGATCGGCATACATCAGCGACTTGCGAGATTTGTCGCCCGCATAGGTCTGCTCCAGCAGCAGGCGGCGCTCTTCGGGGCGCAGCAGCTTGCCCTTGTTGAAGTGGCCGTGCGGGTCGATCTTGGCCTTGTACTCGGCAAAGGGGCGCAGCTCGTCGTCGCTCAAAAACTCCAGCTTGGTGATGCCGATGCCGTGCTCACCAGAGATCACGCCATCGAGGCTGCGCGCCAGCGCCATGATGCGTGCCACGGCGGCATGCGCGGTGGTCAGCATTTCATAGTCATCGCTGTTGACGGGCAGGTTGGTGTGCACATTGCCGTCGCCGGCATGCATGTGCAGCGCCACAAACACGCGGCCCTTGAGCACGCGCTGGTGGATGGCGATGACCTCGTCCATGATCGGCTGGTAGGCTGAGCCGGCAAAGATGGTGGCCAGCGGCGCACGCAGGTCGTTCTTCCAGCTGGCACGCAGGCTGTGGTCCTGCAGCTGACGGAACTGTTCGGCCACGCCGTCGAGCCAGCCCTGCCAGCGGTTGCGCACCTCGGTCAGCAGCACCAGCGCTTGCGCGACGCGGTCTTCCAGCAGCTCGGCGGACGGGATGTCGTTGGCATCGTCCTGCTTGCCCAGTGGCAGCTTGCCCTTGGCAAAAAAGTCGTGCAGCGCGTCGCAGAGCTTGATCTTGTTGTTCAGCGACAGCTCGATATTGATGCGCTCAATGCCGTCGGTGTACTCGGCCATGCGGGGCAGCGGAATCACCACGTCTTCATTGATCTTGAAGGCGTTGGTGTGGCGGCTGATGGCCGCCGTGCGCTTGCGGTCCAGCCAGAATTTCTTGCGCGCCTCGGGGCTGATGGCGATAAAGCCTTCGCCGCTGCGCGAGTTGGCAATGCGCACCACTTCGCTGGTCACGCGCGCCACTTCATCGGGGTTGTCGCCGACGATGTCGCCAAACAGCACCATCTTGGGCAGGCCGCCATGCTTCTTGCTCTTGGTGGCATAGCCCACCGCCTTCAGGTAGCGGTCATCCAGGTGCTCCAGCCCGGCCAGCAACACGCCGCAGCGCTTTTGCTCGCCAAACATATAGTCCTTGATCTCGACGATCGAGGGCACGGCATCCTTGGCATTGCCAAAGAACTCCAGGCAGACGGTACGGGTGTGCGAAGGCATGCGGTGCACCACCCAGCGCGCGCTGGTGATCAGGCCATCGCAGCCCTCTTTCTGGATGCCCGGCAGGCCCGAGAGGAACTTGTCGGTCACGTCCTTGCCCAGGCCTTCCTTGCGGAACTTGTAGCCGGGAATGTCCAGGCGCTCGGTGCGCACCAGGGTCTTGCCGTCGGCCTCCAGGTACTTCAGCTCGAAGCTTGCCATCTCGGCGTCGTGGATCTTGCCCAGGTTGTGGTCCAGACGCGTGACTTCCAGCCACTGCGCATCGGGCGTGACCATGCGCCAGCTGGCCAGGTTGTCCAGCGCCGTGCCCCAGAGCACGGCCTTCTTGCCGCCGGCATTCATCGCGATATTGCCGCCGATGCACGAGGCCTCGATCGAGGTCGGGTCCACCGCAAACACAAAGCCACCGCGCTCGGCCGCATCGGCCACGCGCTGGGTCACCACACCGGCCTGCGACCAGACCGTGGGCACCGGGTGGTCGATGCCCGGCAGCGACACCATCTCCACCTCGGACATCTTCTCCAGCTTCTCGGTGTTGATGACGGCACTGCGCCAGCTCAGCGGAATCGCGCCGCCGGTGTAACCGGTGCCGCCACCGCGCGGCACAATCGTCAGCCCCAAGCCAATGCAGGCCTTGACCAGCACGGCCATTTCCTCTTCGGTGTCGGGCGTCAGCACCACGAACGGGTATTCGACGCGCCAGTCGGTCGCGTCGGTCACATGGCTCACGCGCGAGAGGCCGTCGAACTTGACGTTGTCTTTGGCGGTCAGCGGCTTGAAGGTGCGCTGCACCTTGCGGCGCAGCTCGGTGGCCTCCTGCAAGGTGGTGTCGAACTCGGACACCGCCACCTGCGCTGCTGCAATCAGTTGCCCCACCAGTGCATCGCGCGCCGGGTCCTCGGCGGGCGCGCGGCGCTTTTGCACCTCGGCCAGGCGGTGCTCCAGCGCTTCCACCAGCTGCTTGCGGCGGCCCGGGTTGTGCAGCAGGTCGTCCTGCAAATAGGGGTTGCGTTGCACCACCCAGATATCACCCATCACCTCATAGAGCATGCGGGCCGAGCGGCCCGTCTTGCGCTCCTGGCGCAGCTGGTCCAGCAGATCCCAGGCCTGCGAGCCCAGCAGGCGAATCACGATTTCGCGGTCGGAGAACGAGGTGTAGTTGTAGGGGATCTCGCGGAGACGGGCGGGCCCGTCAACCTGTGCTTGCAAGCTTGCCAGCGCAATCGGTGCGTTCATGTGTGGGGACCTGTACGGGAGCGGGCGCTCCCTTTTATGGGTAAGCAGTGGGGCCACCGATTTTATGACACCGGGCTTGCACGCATGGCTGGCCCTTTTAAAACATGGTACGCCGCAGTCTGGCTTTGCCGGGCGTCATCAGCCAGTCGTCAGCGCAGGCCCGTTCCCGCCTGCGTCAGTGCGTACTTTTTCCTATTTTTTCTTATTTGATCGAAATTGAGCATTTCGAAGCAGCAGACCGCCTCTACCACAACTGTTTGACAGTCCCATGTGACAACCCCAAAGCAGTGTCGCGTCTAAGCCCCTAAGGTTACACTTTTCTCTCGATTACGAATGGCGGCTGAACTACAATCGTAACGCCTTGTATTTGTTGACGCTGTGCGGACGGGCGCTGGCTTTCCCCAGTTGCCTAAAACCAGCGGATATGCCACAACGTCACAGAACATTCACAAACGCCACATACGATTCGTTTTTGAGCGTTTTATAAACCCCTAGGAGCATTCATGCACTTCAAGCGTTTGGTCATCGCTGCCGGTATTGCAGCCACTACCAGCCTGTCCGCCCATGCCGTCACCGAGATCCAATGGTGGCACTCCATGACCGCCGTGAACAACGAATGGGTCAACGATCTGGCCAAGGAGTTCAACGACAGCCAAAAGGAATACAAGGTTGTGCCAACCTTCAAGGGTGTGTACGACGAGTCGATGACCGCAGCGATCGCGGCCTTCCGCTCGGGCAATGCGCCCCACATCCTGCAAGTGTTTGAAGTGGGCACCGCCACGATGATGGCCTCCAAGGGCGCTACCGTGCCTGTGGGCAAGGTGATGTCGGACGCCGGCGTGTCCTTCGACCCCAAGGCCTACATCCCTGCCGTGGCCGGTTACTACACCGCCCCTAACGGCCAGATGCTGAGCTTCCCGTTCAACAGCTCGACCACCATCTTCTATTACAACAAGGACGCCTTCAAGAAGGCAGGTCTGGACGCGGAAAAGGCGCCCACCACCTGGCCTGAAGTGTTCGCTGCTGCCAAGAAGCTCAAGGAAAGCGGCCACAGCTGCCCGATGACCCTGGCATGGCAAGGCTGGACCCAGCTGGAGTCCTTCTCCACCTGGCACAACGTTGAGTTCGCGACCGAGCACAACGGCCTGTCCGCCAACGGCTACAAGGCACGCCTGAAGATCAACTCGCCGCTGCACGTCAAGCACATCGACAACCTGGCCGCTGCTGCCAAGGCCGGTGAGTTTGTCTACAAGGGCCGTGCTTCTACCGCCCAGGCTTCGTTCACCGCCGGTGAATGCGCGATGATCCAGACCTCGTCCGGTTTCTACGGTGACGTGGCCAAGAACGCCAAGTTCGCCTACGGCCTGGCACCTCTGCCTTACTACCCTGACGTCAAGGGCGCACCACAGAACACCGTGATCGGTGGCGCATCGCTGTGGGTGATGGCTGGCAAGAAGTCCGAAGAGTACAAGGGCGTGGCCAAGTTCTTCGAATTCCTGTCGCAAACCAAGGTGCAGGCCGCTTCGCACCAACGCACCGGCTACCTGCCTGTGACCATGGCAGCGTATGACCTGACCGAGAAGTCCGGCTTCTACCAAAAGAACCCTGGCACCGACACCGCCGTGACCCAGATGATCCGCAAGGTCACTGACAACTCGCGTGGTATCCGTCTGGGCAACTACGTACAGATCCGCACCATCGAGGACGAAGAACTCGAACAGGTCTGGGCTGGCAAGAAGACCGGCAAGGAAGCCCTGGACTCCATCGTGAGCCGTGGCAACGAACTGCTGGCTCGCTTCGAAAAGTCGTACAAGCCTTAATCCTTTCATCACAGGCGCCAACCCTGCACGCGTGGGGCTGGCGCAGTCGATGAACCATCGCCCGGCGGCTGCCTGCAGCCCCGGCGGTTTTTTTGTTTTTGAGCTCCATCATGGAAAAACGCGTACTTTTCCGCTCTAAATGGCTGCCCTGGGTGTTGATTGCACCGCAGTTGCTGATCATTGGCATTTTCTTTTTCTGGCCCGCTGGCCAGGCTGTGCTGCAGTCCTTCCAGATGGAAGACGCCTTCGGCATGAGCACCGAATGGGTCGGGCTGGATAACTTCCGCAACCTGTTCGCCGATCCCACCTATCTGAATTCCTTCAAGCGCACCGCCATGTTCTCGGTGTTGGTCGCAGGCGCCGGCATTGGCATCTCGCTGGTGCTGGCCATCTTTGCAGACCGCATCGTGCGCTTCGCAATGGTCTACAAGACCTTGCTGATCGTCCCCTACGCTGTTGCGCCCGTCATTGCCGGCGTGCTGTGGGTGTTTCTGTTCTCGCCCTCCATCGGCGTGGTGACCTATTACCTGGGCAAGCTGGGCTACAACTGGAACCACATGATGAATGACAACCAGGCGATGGCGCTGATCGTCATGGCCTCGGTGTGGAAGCAGATTTCCTACAACTTCCTGTTCTTCCTCGCGGGCCTGCAATCCATCCCCAAGGCGCTGATCGAAGCGGCGTCCATCGATGGTGCCGGCCCCTGGCGTCGTTTCTGGAACATCCAGCTGCCGCTGCTGTCGCCCACCACCTTCTTCCTGCTGGTGATCAACATCGTCTACGCGTTCTTCGACACCTTCGGCATCATCGATGCAGCCACACAAGGCGGCCCGGGCCAATCGACCTCGATCCTGGTCTACAAGGTCTACCAGGACGGCTTCAAGGCGCTGGATCTGGGCGGCTCTGCAGCGCAGTCGGTGATTCTGATGCTGATCGTCATTGTGCTGACCGTGGTTCAGTTCCGCTATGTTGAAAAGAAAGTGCAGTACTGATCATGGTTGACCGCAATCCCTGGCTCAATTTCTTCTCGCACGCCGTGCTGGTGCTCGGCGTGGCGATTGTGGCCTTTCCGCTGTACCTGGCTTTCATTGCATCGACCCACACGGCGGATGCCATCGTGCAGTCCCCCATGCCGCTGCTGCCTGGCGCCCACCTCTGGGAAAACTACCAGGCCGCACTGTTCGGCTCGGGCAAGCTGGGCTCCAACACCAACGTCATGCACATGATGTGGGTGAGCTTCTGGGTGGCGATGATCATCACCGTCGGCAAGATCGCCATCTCGCTGCTGTCGGCCTTTGCCATCGTCTACTTCCGCTTCCCCTTCAAGATGATCTGCTTCTGGGCGATTTTCCTCACCCTGATGCTGCCTGTTGAAGTGCGGATTCTGCCCACCTACAAGGTGGTAGCAGAACTGGGCCTGCTCAATAGCTATGCCGGTCTGACCCTGCCGCTGATCGCCTCGGCCACCGCCACCTTCCTGTTCCGCCAGTTCTTCCTGACGGTACCGGACGAGCTGGTGGAAGCCGCACGCATCGACGGCGCCGGCGCAATGCGCTTTTTCAAGGACATCCTGGTGCCGCTATCGCGCACCTCGATTGCGGCCCTGTTCGTGATCCAGTTCATCTACGGCTGGAACCAGTACCTCTGGCCTTTGCTGATGACCACGTCGGAAGACATGTACCCCGTGGTGATCGGCATCAAGCGCATGCTGGCAGGCGGCGAAGCCGCTGTGGACTGGAATATCGTGATGGCCACCGCCATCCTGGCCATGCTGCCACCGACCCTGGTGGTGATGCTGATGCAAAAGTGGTTTGTCAAAGGTCTGGTGGATACCGAAAAGTAACCCCTCGCCATCTTGTCCCTCCACCATCTTTGACCGATACAACGAAACCTTCTTATGGCTTCCATCTCTCTCAAGAACATTGTCAAACGCTACGGCACCGGCAAATCGGCCGTGCCCGTGATCCATGGCGTCAATGCCGAAATCAAGGACGGCGAATTCATCGTCCTGGTGGGGCCCTCGGGCTGCGGCAAGTCGACCCTGCTGCGCATGATTGCCGGCCTGGAAGAAATCACCGGCGGTGACCTGATGATTGGCGACAAAAACGTCAACAACCTGGAGCCCGCCAAGCGCAACATCGCCATGGTGTTCCAGAACTACGCGCTCTACCCGCACATGAGCAACTACGAGAACATGGCCTATGGCCTGAAGCTCGCCAAGGTGCCCGAGGACGAAATCAAGCGCCGCGTGGACAAGGCCGCCAAGATTCTGGAGCTGTCCCACCTGCTGGACCGCAAACCGCGCCAGCTGTCGGGCGGCCAGCGCCAGCGCGTGGCCATGGGCCGCGCCATCGTGCGCCAGCCCCAGGTCTTCCTGTTTGACGAGCCGCTGTCCAACCTGG
This sequence comes from Comamonas sp. JUb58, assembly GCF_004364775.1. Taxonomy (GTDB): domain Bacteria; phylum Pseudomonadota; class Gammaproteobacteria; order Burkholderiales; family Burkholderiaceae_C; genus Comamonas. The sequence goes on along the minus strand of NZ_SOAL01000026.1, from coordinate 10,451 downwards.
ACGCCAAGCTGCGCGGCCAGACCCGCATCGAAATCCAGAAGCTGCACGCCGAGCTGGGCATCACCAGCCTGTTCGTGACCCACGACCAGGTCGAGGCCATGACCCTGGCCCAGCGCATGATCGTGATGAACGGCGGCAATGTCGAGCAGTTCGGCACGCCCGAAGAGGTCTACCACACGCCAGCCTCGACCTTTGTGGCCGGCTTCATCGGCTCGCCGCCAATGAACCTGCTGAAGAACGCCCCCATCGGCAAGGCCGGTCAGATCCTGGGCATCCGCCCCGAGCACATCGACCTGGTGGCCTCGGGCGGCTGGGAGTTCCAGGTGGAAACCGTGGAACTGCTGGGTGCCGAACGCCTGCTGTACGGCAAGGTCGGCGGTGAAGAAGTCGTTGTGCGCGTGGAAGAAGGCGAAGCCTTCCCCAAGCCCGGCGAAGTGGCGCGCATCAGCGCCCGAGAAGACCGCCTGCACTGGTTCCACGCAGAAACCGGCAAGCGCATCTGAGCGCGGCAAGGCGATGTGCACAGCGGCCACGCCTTGGCTCCTGACCTGAACGGTTGAACACCAGCGCCCAAGTGCAGCACTTGTGGCGCTTTTCTTTTTTCTCATCGAGATTGATATGACGCTTTCTAGCAACTGGCCCTATCCACGCTGGGTGGCCCACCGCGGCGCAGGCAAGCTGGCACCCGAAAACACCATGAGCGCCTTCCGCCTGGGCGCCGCGCACGGCTACCGCATGTTTGAATGCGATGCCAAGCTCAGCCGCGATGGCGTGCTGTTTCTGATGCACGATGCCGACCTCAAGCGCACCACCAATGCCCAGGGCACGGGCAGCGATCTGGGCATGGGCGAGCTGGCCCAGCTCGATGCCGGCAGCTGGCATTCCCGCAGCCATGCGGGCGAGAACCTGCCCACCCTGGAGGCGCTGGCCCGCTGGTGCCTGGCCAACCACCTTTTTCTGAATGTCGAGATCAAGCCCACCCCCGGCCAGGAGCTGGAAACCGGCCGTGCCACCGGCGCGTTGATGAACCGCATCTGGCCGCAAACCGTGGTGCCGCCGCTCTTCACCTCGTTCAAGGCCGATTCGCTGCGTGGCGCCCGCGAAGTGGCAGCCCATATCCCACGCGGCCTGCTGGTCGACAAGCTGGCCGATGGCAGCGGCGATGCCGAGCTGCAGCTGGCGCTGGATCTGGGCTGCCAGGCACTGGTGCTCAACCATGCGCTTTGGGATGCCGCCTTGGTGGCCAAGGTCCATGCCGCTGGCCTGCGCTGCAGCAGCTACACCGTCAACGACGAATGGGCCGCGCAGCGCCTGATCGACCTGGGCACCGACGGCATCATCACCGACCGGGTGGATCTGTTCAGCCCGGCGCAGGACGGCCCGCTGCTGTAAAGCCATCGCAGCCATCATTGGCTGACCACCAGACAAAAGCCCGGCCATGCCGGGCTTTTGCTTGCGCGCAATGCGCCTCAGTCCATCTTGGTGCCCGAGGCCTTCACCGCCTCGGCCCAGCGCGGCATCTCTGCCGTCAGAAACTGCTGGAAGGCATCGGCACCGAGAAAGGCCGGGTCGGCGCCCTGCTCCACCATGCGCCCGCGCACATCGGGCATCTGCATTACCTGGCCAAAGGCGGCGCTGAGTTGGTCCACCACCGCTTTGGGCGTACCAGCGGGCGCAAGAAAGCCATAGAAGCCCACCACCTCAAAGCCCTTGAGCCCACTTTCAATCGCCGTAGGCACCTCAGGCAGCGCCGGGTTGCGCTCCTTGCTGGTGACGGCCAGCGCACGCACCTTGCCCTGCTTGTGGTAGGCAGCGGCCTGCGGAATGCTCTCGGCCATGAACTGCACCTGGCCGCCCACCAGATCGGTAAAGGCCGGTGCACTGCCCTTGTAGGGGATGTGCACCAGGTCCAGGCCGGTGGCGTTTTTGAACATCTCAGGCACCAGGTGGCTGATGCCGCCATTGCCCGCCGAGCCAAAGTTGACCTTGCCCGGGTTGGCCTTGGCATAGGCAATGAACTCCTGCAGGTTCTTGGCCGGCACCTTGTTGTTGACCAGCAAGGCCAAGGGCTGCATGGCCGTGCGCGCCACCGGCGTGAAATCGCGCAGGGTGCTGTAGGGCAACTTGGGGTAGAGCGCGGGGTTGATCACCATCACCCCGGTGTTGGCCAGCATCAGCGTATAGCCATCGGCCGGCGCCTTCATGACGTCCTGCGCGCCCACCGCGCCACCGGCACCGGGCTTGTAGTCAACGATGATGGGCTGGCCGAGCACGCCCTGGAGCTTGTCGGTCAGCAGGCGGGCATGCTGGTCCAGCGGGCCACCTGCGGGAAAGCCGATCACCACCCGCACCGGCTTGGTCGGAAAGGGCTGCTGCGCCTGGGCGGCGGCGCTGAACGCCAGCCCGGCGACCGCTGCCAGGCAGGCGTGTGCGATGTGCTTCATGGTTTGTCTCCTTGGGTTTGTTATCGGTAGAGAGGCAAGCAGCGCAAACGCAGCCTGCAAAGCCCATCATGACCGGCACACCCCGCTTCTACAACCAGCGCCTGTCTCGCATTTTTTCCGAATTGACGTTGCCGCCTTCAGGCGGTAGCTGCCGCCGCCTCGGCAGCGGGCGCGGTCTTGCGCCGCCACAGCAGCCCCAGCCAGCCCAGGCCTTGCACAACCACCAGCAGCACCAGCATGTCCAGCGCCAGCTGCGCCGCCCACAGGTGCTTGCTCATGTCGCGCACGCCTTCGCCCAGCAGCACGATGATGACCTGCGACACCACCAACAGCGCCAGCAGCAGACCGCCAACGGCCAGTGGGCGCATGCGAGCGGCTTGGCGGCAGCGGCTGGCGGCAAACAGCGCCAATGCAGCCAGCAGAAACAGCGGCGCCAGCGGCGTGATGCTGCGGTCGCGCAGCAGGGTCAGCTGCTGCAACAGATCCGTCACCGGCTTGGCGCCGCCTTCGTGGCGGTGCAGGTAGAAGTTACCGGGAAACACATGGAAGTACTGCACCGTGAAATGGCTGGGCAGCGCAAAGCGCGCCAGGCGCCACAAGGTCAGCGGGTAGTGCAGATAGGGCCGCAGCACATCGCCCTTGCCCAGCTTGGGCGCCACCGGGTAGCAATCACGGTCAATATGCTGCACCTGGGTGCCGCCGGGGCCCGAGAGCGCATTGCCCCAGGCATCGACACCGATGCAGTCCCGGCGCTCGGCCGGCACGCCCAGCCCATCGAACTGCGCGGGGCTGAGCACCATGTAGGAGCCCAGGTAGACGCCATGGTAGGCATTGAGGCTCGCATTCTTGCCGATCAACAAGGGCACCAGGCACAGCACCTGCACCGCCAGCAGCAGCTTGAGCAGGCCCTTGTCCGGCAGCATGCGCTGCCAGCGGCTGCCGGCCCAAACACACAACAGCGCCAGCAGCGGCACATAGAAATACTGCACCTTGGCCAGGCCGCAGACCAACGCCCCCAGGCCCAGGCCCAGCAGCCGGACCGCGCGGCGCGAGGCCAGCAGGCCCAGCAGCAGCAATGGCAGCGCAATCAGACAGGCGTATTCGGCATAAAACGACTGCGCCATGCCGATGTTGTGTGCCATGAAGAACACGGCCAACCAGGCCAGCGCCATGGCCGACCAGCCCAGCGCGCCGCGCTGCAGCGCCGCCGCACATTGCCAGGCCAGCACGCCGGCATAGGCCAGCAGCAGCAGCTTGGCCGCCAGCGCGGTGCGCGACAGGTCAAACAGGTGGCCCGGCATAAAGCGCTGCACCCAGCCCGCGAAGCTGAAGATGTGCGAGGCCAGCTCCGGATTGCCCGGCGTGCGGAAGGGGTGATCGGGCAGCGCCCAGTGGATGCCATCGCCCATCGGTGTCAGGTAGAGGTGGCCCACCACGCGCTGGAAATCATTGGTATCGGCAAACAGCAAGGCCTGCGAGCCCCAGACCAGGGCCACCGCAACAACCGCCACCACCAGGAAGCAGAAACAGAAAAGCCACCGGGAGCGGTGGCCAGACAAGGTCGTTGTGGTGGTCATCCCACAATTATGTCTGAATTGTAAATAAACGTATAGCTATCGTTGCAGAAATAGTAGTGGCCACCGGCCTCAACGCCGCCAGCCGCCCAGCACCGCCCATTGGCTGCTGGCTAGCGCCAGCACCAACAGCGCATAGCCCAGCAGGCTGCCGTCGCGGCCTTGCCACAGCATCGCGATGAAAAGCGCGGCGCAGCCGATCAGAAAATGCAGCGCCAGCTGGCCGTACCAGGGCAGCAAGGGCGTGGCCTTGCGTGCAAACAGCCAGCGGGCCAACACCAGCAACAGCGCCAAAAAGGCGGCTGGGGCGCAGAAGTTCAGCAGATGCCAGAGGCTGGTGGAGGCAAGCATGGAGCGGGCAGGTTGATATAAGTCAAGCTGGTACTGATACGACAAGCAATGGATTTACAGAGATTTTATAATCCGTGGCATGGCAGTTTGGGCCCTGGGCATCAACCACACAACGGCACCGGTCGACATTCGCGGCCGGTTTGCATTTGCACTCGACAAGATTGCGCCAACTTTGCAGAGTTTGCGCAGCACGATCTCGGGTGTGCATAGCCACGCCGGTGTGGAAACCGCCATCCTGTCCACCTGCAACCGCACCGAGATCTACTGCGCCGCCCAAGAGCCGGCGCTTGACCACACCCTGCGCTGGCTGGCCCAAAGCGGCGACCTGCCCGCTGAAGCGCTGAAAAACTACACCTACACCCTGCAAAACGACCTGGCCGCCCGCCACGCTTTCCGCGTCGCCAGCGGTCTGGATTCGATGGTGCTGGGCGAGGCCCAGATCCTGGGCCAGATGAAGAACGCCGTGCGCGCTGCGGAAGAAGCCGGCTCGCTGGGCACCACACTCAACCAACTGTTCCAGCGCAGCTTTGCCGTTGCCAAGGAAGTGCGCAGTGCCACCGAGATCGGCGCGCACAGCATCAGCATGGCCGCCGCTGCGGTGCGCCTGGCAGGCCAGCTGTTTGAAGACCTGACCAAGATCCGCGTGCTGTTTGTCGGCGCTGGCGAGATGATCGAGCTCTGCGCCACCCATTTCGCGGCCAAGCAGCCCGCCCACATCACGGTGGCCAACCGCACCCTGGAGCGCGGCGAAAAACTGGCGGCCCATTTTGGCGCCAGCACCATGCGCCTGGCAGACCTGCCCGACCACCTGCACGAATACGACGCCATCATCAGTTGCACTGCGTCCAGCCTTCCGATCATCGGCCTGGGCGCGGTCGAGAGTGCGCTGAAAAAACGCAAGCGCCGCCCGATCTTCATGGTGGACCTGGCCGTTCCCCGCGATATCGAGGGCGAAGTCAAGAACCTGGGCGATGTCTACCTCTACACCGTGGATGACCTGGCCCATGTGGTCAAGGCCGGCCAGGAGCAGCGCCAGGCTGCCGTGGTGCAGGCCGAAACCATCATCGATGCCGGTGTGCAGCGCTTCATGCACTGGATGGACCAGCGCGCCCCGGAAGGCGGCGCCGTGCCCTTGATCCAGCAGATCCATGCGCAGGCCGATGTCTGGCGTGCGCTGGAGATCGAGCGTGCCAAAAAGCGCCTGGCCAAGGGCGAAGACATGGACGCAGTGCTCGATGCGCTGACGCGCGGCCTGTCGCAAAAGATTCTGCACGGCACCATGGCCGAGCTGCACGCGGGCGACGCCCAGGCACGTGCCCAGACCGCGGACATGGTGTCGCGCCTGTTCCTGCGCAGCCAGCGCGGCGGTGGCAACGGCCACCAATCGGGTTTGTAGCGACGCTGCGCGGCTTGCCGCCCCTGCTCGCTCCCCGCCCCCCTCTTTTTCTCGGCCTGCCGGTTTGATCGCTGCATTTGCGGCAGCCCCGGCGCAGGCCCTGCCTACCAGACCGCCATGAAAGACTTTCTCCGCCAACAGCTGGAACGCTATGCCGAGCGCCTCAATGAGCTGAATTTTCTGCTCTCGCGCGAGGACATCATGGCCAACATGCCGCAGTTCCTCAAGCTCTCGCGGGAGCACACCGATGTCGCCGCCGTGGCCGAGCGCTATGCGCGCTACCAGCAGGTCGAGGCCGATATCGAAGGCGCCAAGGAGATGCTGGCCGACCCGGACATGGCCGACATGGCGCGCGAAGAAATCAGCAATGGCGAAGCCGAGCTGCAGCAGCTGGCCGCGCAGCTGCAACGCATGCTGCTGCCCAAGGACCCGGACGATGCCCGCCCCGCCTTTGTCGAAGTGCGGGCCGGCACTGGTGGTGATGAATCGGCGCTGTTTGCCGGGGACATCACCCGCATGTACACCCGCTACGCCGAGCGCATGGGCTGGCGGGTCGAGATCATGAGCGCCAACGAGGCCGAGCTGGGGGGCTACAAGGAAGTGGTGCTGCGCGTCGACGGCGGCGACAACGTCTACGGCACCCTGCGCTTTGAATCGGGCGGCCACCGCGTGCAGCGCGTGCCCACCACCGAAACCCAGGGCCGCATCCACACCAGCGCCTGCACGGTCGCGGTGATGCCCGAGCCCGATGAGCAGCAGGCCATCACCCTGAACCCGGCCGATCTGCGCATCGATACCTTCCGCGCCAGCGGCGCCGGCGGCCAGCACATCAACAAGACCGATTCGGCTGTGCGCATCGTCCACTTGCCGACCGGCATCGTCGCCGAATGCCAGGACGGCCGCAGCCAGCACAGCAACAAGGCCAAGGCCTTGCAGGTGCTGCAGGCCCGTATCCAGGAAAAAGAGCGCAGCGAGCGCGCCGCCAAGGAGGCCGCCATGCGCAAGGGCCTGATCGGCTCGGGCGACCGCAGCGACCGCATCCGCACCTACAACTTCCCGCAGGGCCGTGTCACCGACCACCGCATCAACCTGACCTTGTACAAGCTCAGCTTCATCATGGACGGCGACCTGAGCGAGCTGATGGAAGCGCTGCAGTCGGAACGCGAGGCCGAGTTGCTGGCCGAGCTGGAAGTCAACCAATAAGGCCAGCCATGCCCAGCCACCACCCCGGTTTTGCGTTGCGCGCTGCCTGGCGTGCGGCGGGATACATGACCCTGGCGCTGGTCGCCAGCAGCGCCTCGGCCCAGCTGGCGCGCAAGCCCTCGATGTATGAGGATGGCCGCGCAGCGCAGGAGCTGATCGCCAGGCCAGGCAGCACACCCGCGCAGGCCATGGCCAACCACAGCAGCCAGCCCTTTGCCGCCGATCTGCCCAACCAGGCCGCCTTTGACCAGCTGGCCCGCGTCTACAACGCCGGCACGCCGCTGGCCCAGCCCCATGTGATCTTTGTGGTCGACCGCCAGGCCCGGCCTGTGGCCAAGCTCTACTTCATCAACACGCCGCGTTACCAGCTGCACGACCGTTTTCTGCGCGAGCAAGGCTTGTTGCGCGGTGGCAAGGATGCGCTGAACCGCAACTACCGCGACGCGGGGCGCCGCTTTATCCTGGGCACCCTGAGCTGGCAGCCGCAGATCGAGGGCTTTGTCTATGAATTCTGGGAAGGCGACCAGCTGACCGGCAGCTTGTTGCGCGAAACCGAAGCCCAGCTGCGCAACCACTTTTTTGCGGCCGTGCAGTTCAAGGCCAATGCCAGCGCGCAAGAGCAGGTGGCGGTCGCCGCAGGCATCCCCGCGCTGACGCAAAGCACGCTGATCGGCCAGCAGACCTTTTTGCCGCTGAACCCGGGCCAGGCCGTGGGCCGCTTGCGCCTGGTAGACGATATCGACCAGGTGCATGACCTGCAGCCCAGCGACATCGTGCTGCTGCGCCAGGTGCCCATCGCGCTGCCGCCCGTGGCTGGCGTGCTGACCGAGCAACCCTCGACCATGGTGTCGCATGTCAACCTGCTGGCCAAGGGCTGGGGCGTGCCCAATGCCTATGTGCGTGATGCCAGCCAGCTGCTGGCCGCCTACAACGGCCAATGGGTGCATTTGGCGGTCAGCGCCAAGGACTACCAGCTGCGTGCCGCCACCGATGCCGAGCGCAGCCAGGCCCTGGAGCGCACAGCCATCAAGCGCAGCCTGGCGGGCGCCAGTATTCAGACCGACACGCGCAGCAGCGCGCTGCAGCCGCTGGCGGCCCTGCGCGCCAGCCACCGCCGCCAGTGCGGGGCCAAGGCCGCCAACCTGGGTGAGGTGCGGCATGCGGGCATTGCCGGGGTCCAGGTGCCCGATGGTTTTTGCCTGCCGTTTGGCGCCTATGCCAGCGCAATGCAGCGTTTTGGCCTGGCGGAAAAAGTGGCGCGCATGCAGCAGCAGCCAGGCTTTGACAGCGATGCCGCCCTGCGTCGCAGCGCCCTGGCCGCGCTGCGCGCCGAGATCGAGCAGATGCCGCTGGATGCCGCTTTTGTGAACAGCCTGCAGGCGCGCTGGACCAGCCAGTTGCAGCAGGCCGGCGTGTTTGTGCGCAGCTCCTCCAGCTCGGAGGATTTGCCCGGCTTCAGCGGTGCCGGCCTCTACACCACCGTGCCCAATGTGAAGGGCGAGGCGGCCTTGCAGGATGCCGTGCGCAAGGTCTGGGCCTCGGTCTTCAACTTTGAGGCCTGGGAGGCGCGCCGTGCCGCCGGCATTGCGCAGGACGCCGTTGCGATGGCCGTGCTGGTACAAAAGGCGGTGGACTCTGAGGCCTCGGGTGTGATGGTCACGCGCGACCCGCTGGGCCACAGCCCGCACAGCGTGTTTATCGCCGCCAAGCGCGGCATCGGCATCCGCGTGGTGGAAGGCCGGAGGGTGGCCGAGCAGGTGCTGTACTCGCGCCGCAGCAAGGCCGTGCAGGTGCTCAGCCGCTCGGCCGAGGACACCGAGCTGCGCCTGGCACCCGGCGGTGGCGTGCAGGAAGTGGCCGTCGCGCAGCGCCAGGTGCTGAGCGATGCGCTGGTCAAACGACTGGCCGATGCCGCCGCTGCGATCGAGAAGCAGTTTGGCGGCCGCACCCAGGATATTGAATGGGCGGTTGCTGGCGACCAGGTCCTGATCCTGCAATCGCGGCCCTTTGTGCAGGCCGCCAACCGCTAGCCCGCAGCACCAGCGAATCGCGCACCGACATGAATACTCCCACCCCCGACACCCCCATCACGGTCACCCAGGCGCTGGCGCAAGCCGCTGCGCTGGGCATTGCCCGCATCGATGCGCAAATGCTGCTGCTGCAGCTCTGCGGCCAGCCCACCCATGCGCGCGCCTGGCTCATCACCCATGATGGCGACTATCTGACCAGCGCGCAGACCGCGCAGTGGCAGCAATGGCTGCAGCGCCGCGCCGATGGCGAGCCGGTGGCCTATCTGACGGGCCACAAAGGCTTTTACGGACTGGACCTGGCCGTGGATGCCCGCGTGCTGGACCCGCGCCCCGACACCGAAACCCTGGTGGACTGGGCGCTGGAGCTGCTGCCCGATGCCACCCCAGGCCAGCCAGCCCTGCGCCTGGCCGACCTGGGCACCGGCAGCGGCGCGATTGCGCTAGCCTTGCAGCATGCGCGGCCTGCAGCCGAGGTCTGGGCGGTGGATGCCAGTACCGATGCACTGGCCGTTGCCCAGGCCAATGCGGCGCGCTTGCAGCTGCCGCTGCGTTTTGCGCACAGCCACTGGCTGTCGGCCCTGCAGGGCCTGTTTGATGCCATCGTCAGCAACCCGCCCTACATCCGCGACGACGACCCGCACATGCCCGCGCTGCGCCATGAGCCCCGCCAGGCACTGACCAGCGGCGCCGATGGCCTGGACGACATCCGCCATATCGTCGATACCGCTCCCGGCTATCTGCGCGAAGGCGGCTGGCTGCTGATCGAGCATGGCTGGGACCAGGCAGACGACGTGCGCGCGCTGCTGGCCCAGCGCGGTTTTGCCCAGGTGCAAAGCCGCAAGGACCTGGCTGGCATCGAGCGCGCCAGCGGCGGGCAATGGCCTTCCGTGAAATAATAGTGACCATGCCTGCGCTTGATATGCGGCCAAACGCCCGTATCTAGGCAAGCGACGACCCGATTACATTGCAACCCACACGCCCCGACGGAGCCCATCCATGAGCGATACCCAACAACGCATCGACCAGCTGGTCAAAGGCCATGACATCGTGCTGTTCATGAAGGGAACAGCCAGCTTTCCGCAATGCGGATTCTCCGGCCGTGCCATTCAGATTCTCAAAGCCAGTGGCGTGGAGACCCGTGGTCTGACCACCGTTAACGTGCTGGAAGATCCCGAGATCCGCCAAGGCATCAAGGACTACAGCCAGTGGCCCACGATCCCGCAGCTGTACGTCAAAGGCGAGTTTGTCGGCGGCTCGGACATCATGATGGAAATGTACGAATCGGGTGAGCTGCAGCAGCTGGTGGCCACGCTCTGATCGCCTAGCGCCCGCCGCTTGTCCGCCGCAGCCAGGCCGCCTTTGAACTGACCCCAAGAAGTTGGACAGTTGAATGTTAGCGGCTCAAGGCCTGAGTTCGGTACTCCACCGGGCTCAGGCCTTTTAGTTTGAGCTT
>NZ_SOAL01000025.1 GCF_004364775.1 Comamonas sp. JUb58 | reverse complement strand
GTCATTTGTAGGTTTCCTTTTGAGCAGCAGCGTTAGATGACTTTGGCTTCGTTCTTGAGCTTGTCGATCAAGGTGGCCACATCGGGCACCTTCACGCCGGCGCCGCGCTTGGCGGGTTCTTCCACCTTCAAGGTCTTCAGGCGCGGGCTCACGTCCACACCCAGGTCTTCTGGCTTGACGGTATCGAGCTGCTTTTTCTTGGCCTTCATGATGTTGGGCAAGGTGACGTAGCGGGGCTCGTTGAGGCGCAGGTCGGTGGTGATCACGGCGGGCAAGGACAGAGACAGGGTCTCCAGACCGCCGTCCACTTCGCGCGTCACATTGACCTTGTCACCAGCGACTTCGACCTTGGAGGCGAAGGTAGCCTGGGGCAGATCGCCCAGCGCGGCCAGCATCTGGCCGGTCTGGTTGGCGTCGTCGTCAATGGCTTGCTTGCCGCAGATCACGAGGCCTGGCTGCTCTTTGTCGACCAGGGCCTTCAGGAGCTTGGCGACAGCGAGGGGCTGCAGCTCTTCTGCGGTTTCCACCAGGATGGCGCGGTCGGCACCAATGGCCATCGCCGTGCGCAGCGTCTCCTGGCACTGGGTCACACCACAGCTCATCGCGATGATCTCGGTCACAACGCCCTTTTCCTTCAATCGCACAGCCTCTTCCACCGCGATTTCATCAAAGGGGTTCATCGACATCTTCACGTTCGCAATGTCCACACCCGAGCCATCGCTCTTGACGCGCACCTTGACGTTATAGTCCACCACGCGTTTGACGGGTACCAGTACTTTCATAGTCTCAGCTTTCTAACAATAAACTCTGGGCCCGCTGCAGCGTCCTGCGCCGTCGGCGGGCCTCGGTATCAATCGGGCAAGGTCAGCACGCCTTGCGCCTGGAGCGACTGCAATTGCGAATCACTCAAACGCAGCAGATTTTGCAGCACTTCGCGTGTACCTTCACCGAGTGTGGGTGGTGCGCGGCGAATCGGCAGGCGTTCGTCATCCATGCGGATGGGCGGCGCCAGCACCGCGGTCTGGCCGGCCACCGGGTGGGGCATGTTCTGCACCAGGCCGGCTTGCTGCACGCGCTCGGAGGTCAGCGCCTCATGCAGGCCCAGCACTTCGCCGCAAGGCACGCCGCAGGCATTGAGCCGCTCGATCAGCAGCGCACGCGGAAAGCTGCGGATGGTCTCGATCATCAGCGGCAGCAGCAGCTTGCGGTCCTTGGCGCGTTCCACATTGGTGGCGTACTTGGGGTTGTCGGCCAGGTCGGGGCGCTCGATCACATCGCGGCAGAAGCGCTCGAACTGCGAGTTGTTGCCCACCGCAATGATCAGCGGGCCATCGGCGGCCTCGAACATGCCATAGGGCACGATCGACGGATGGGCATTGCCAAAGCGCTCCGGGTCCTTGCCCATGAACAGCGCATCGAGCCCGTAGTAGCCGGTGATGCTGACGCCGTTGTCGAACAGCGCCATGTCGATCTTGCGGCCCTGGCCGGTGCGCTCGCGGGCAAACAGTGCGGCCAGTACCGCCTGGGCGGCGCTCATGCCGGTCATCAGGTCCACCACGGCCACGCCAAACTTCAGCGGTGGCTGCGATGCCTCGCCATTCATCGCCATCAAGCCAGCCTCGCCCTGCACCAGGATGTCATAGCCCGGGCGGGCCGCTTCATCGGTGTCGGTGGCATAGCCGGTCACGCTGCAATAGATCAGGTCCTGCTTCAAGGCCTTCAGCGCCTCATAGCCCAGGCCCAGCTTGTCAGCGCCGCCATGCTTGAAGTTGTGGATCACCACATCGAACTGCGGCAGCATCTCCAGGATCAGCGCCAGCCCTTCGGGCTTTTGCAGATCGACGGTGATGGACCGCTTGTTGCGGTTCATGCTGTTGTAGTAGGTGGTCTCGGTCTTGCCAATGCGCAGGCCCCAGTCACGGGTGTCGTCACCGCGCTTGGGGTGCTCCACCTTGATCACCTCGGCACCCATGTCGCCCAGCACCTGGCCGCACAAAGGGCCGGCAAAAACACGGGACAGGTCCAGGACCTTGACACCCGCCAGCGGCAGGGCCCTGGCTTTCTCTTCCTCACGCATACTTGTCTCCTCGGATCACCAGGCCGGCCCATTTTCCAGGCCGATTCTGGTGCCATTTTTCTCAGTCCCTGTCAGCTGCGCAGCTGCAGGTAGTTGGCGGGGCGCTTTTCCAAAAACGCGGCAATGCCTTCGGCCGATTCCGGTGTGGCCTGCGCCTGCACCATCAGCTCGGCTTCCATGTCCAGCTGCGCTTCCAGGCTGTTGTCATAGGCAGCGCGGCACAGCGACTTGATGCTGGCCATGGCCTGCAAGGGGCCTTCAGCCATCTGCGCGGCCAATGCGATGGCGTGGGCCAGTGCATCGCCCGGCTCGGCCAGGCGGTTAACCAGGCCCAGTTGCTGCATGCGCTCGCCGCTCACCCGGTCGCCGGTCAGGCACAGCTCGGTCAGCAGCTGGCGCGACAGGTGCTCGGCCAGAAAGGCCGTGGCGCCGCCGTCGGGCGACAGCCCCACCTTCACATAGGCCACCGAAAACGCGGCATTGCGCGCTGCCACCAACATGTCGCATGCCAAGGCCAGCGACAGGCCGGCGCCGGCCGCTGCGCCCTCCACCGCCGCCACGACGGGCTTGGGGCAGTCGCGTAGCGCACGCACCAGGTCATGCAGGCCTTCGAGCAGCTCGCGGCGCTTTTCCAGCGGCTGGTCGCGGCGCGTCGCAATGCGGCGTAGATCGCCGCCCGAGCAGAAATGCCCGCCGGCACCGGTGAGCACAATCGCGCCCACGGCCGGGTCGGTCGCTGCGTCCTGGAGCGCGGCCGTCAGGCCCAGGTAGAAGTCGGGCGACAGCGCGTTGCGCGCCGCCTCGTTGTTGTTGGTCAGCACCAGCACGCCGCCTTCGCGGCGCGCCAGCAGCGCGGGGTTTGCGTTGCTGGCGGTCGTCATCAGGCGGCCTTGGCTGCAGCGCGTTCCTGGGCCTGCAGCGCCATGTAGCGCGCCAGGTGGTGGTCCATGTCGCCCAGCTGGTGGTCGATCATGATGATGCGCTTGGCGTAGTGCGCCAGCGGCAGCTCCCAGGTCACGCCAATGCCGCCATGCATCTGGATCGCCTCTTCGGCCATCAGGGTGCCAATCTGGCCCACGCTGTACTTGGCCGCCGACAGCGCTTTTTCACGCTCGATGTAGTCAGGGTTGTCGATGGCAGCAGCTGCGTTGATGACGGCCGAGCGGGCCTGCTCGGCTTCGAGCAGCAGATCGGCCATGCGGTGCTGCAGCGCCTGAAAGCTGCCGATCGGCACGCCAAACTGCTTGCGGGTACGCAGGTACTCCAGGGTGTGGTTCTTGGCCACATCCATCGCGCCCAGCGATTCGGCCGCCAGCGCCAGCAGGCCAAAGCCGCAGATGCGTTCGAGCAGCGCATGGCCTTCGCCCAGCTTGCCGAGCAAGGCATCAGCGCCGACCTTGACATTGGCCAGCACCAGCTCGGCGGCATGGCCACCATCGATGCGGCCATAGCCCCGGCTGCTGATGCCAGCGGCATCGCCCGGCACCAGGAACAGCGAGATACCCGCCTCATCGCCCACGGCGCCTGCCGTGCGGGCGGAGACCAGCAGCAGCTGCGCCTGGTCGCCAAACAGCACCACGGCCTTGCTGCCGTTCAGCACCCAGCCATCGCCGTCGGTTTGGGCGGTGGTCGCGACGCGGTTCAGCTCGTAGTGGTTCGCCGGCTCGTCATGCGCCAGCGCGGCAATGGTCTCGCCGCCGATGATGCCTTCGAGCTGCGCCTTTTGCACATCGCTGCCGGCCTCGGTCAGCGCGCGGCCCACCAGCAAGGCGCCCAGCAGCGGCTCTGCGACCAGGTGCGTACCCAGTGCCTCGAACACCACGCTGATATCGACGCCATCGCCACCAAAGCCGCCATCGGCCTCCTTGAACAGCGCGCCAATCGCGCCCAGTTCGGCCAGCTTGGCATAGGTCTCGGCACTGAAGCCCTGGGCGCCATAGGCGGCCTTGTTGCGGTACTCGGTGCTGTACTGCTCGCTCAGGTAGCGGCCCAGCGCATCCGCCAGCATGCGGCGGTCTTCATCCAGTTGAAAGTTCATAAAATCTCCTTGTCAAACCATGGCGCTTGCTGAGAGCGCAGCGCCTGGAACCTGCAGAGCACAGCTGCGAGACGCCAGCAAGGGCCGCCCCGCAGCAAAGGCGTCGTCCCCCTTCCAGGGGGAAGGCGCGCAGCGCCTCAGGGGGTGGCTTATTTCATAGCCCGAGGATCATCTTGGAGATGATGTTGCGCTGGATCTCGTTCGAGCCGCCGAAGATCGACAGCTTGCGGTAGTTGAAATAGGCCGCAGCGGCGGTGGCCGCCTCCTTGGGGCCCACGGGCTCATCGGCGTATTCGGCAAACTGCGCCTCTTCGATAAAGGGCAGCGCATAGGGGCCCATCGCACGGCGGATCAGCGACAGCAGCTCCTGGCGCACGACGGTGCCCTTGATCTTGAGCATCGAGCTCTCGGCGCCCGGCACACCGCCGCCCGCGACCGAGGCGATCACGCGCAAGTTGGTGGTGGCCATGTTCAGCAGCTCGATCTCGACCTTGGCCATGCGGGTGGCAAACTGCGGGTCTTCGATCAGCGGCTTGCCATTGCGCTGCACGCGCTGGGCAATCACCTTGAGCTTTTCCAGCCCGGCCATCGAGAAGCCCACGCCGGCAATGCCGGTGCGCTCATAGGTCAGCAGGTACTTGGCATAGGTCCAGCCCTTGTTCTCCTCGCCCACCAGGTTGTCCAGCGGCACCTTCACATCGGTCAGAAAGACTTCGTTGACTTCCTTGTCGCCATCCAGGGTGCGGATGGGGCGCACTTCGACGCCAGGCTGGTTCATGTCGATCAGCACAAAGCTGATGCCTTGCTGCGACTTCACCTCTTTGTTGGTGCGCACCAGGCAGAACATCATGTTGGCGTGCTGGCCCTGGGTGGTCCAGGTCTTCTGGCCGTTGACGATGTAGTGGTCGCCGTTGCGCACAGCCGTGGTCTTCAGCGAGGCCAGGTCGGAGCCTGCCCCCGGCTCGGAGTAACCCTGGCACCACCAGTCATCGCCATTCAGAATGCGCGGCAGCCAGTGGCTCTTCTGCGCCTCGTTGCCGTACTTGATCAGCACCGGACCAAGCATGGACAAGCCAAAAGGCACCAGGCGCGGGCCACCGGCCAGGGCACACTCGTCATCAAAAATGAACTTCTGCACCGGCGACCAGCCCGTGCCGCCAAACTCCTGCGGCCAGTGGTAGGCCAGCCAGCCCTTCTTGTTCAGGATGGCATGCCAGTTTTCCTGGTCAAAGCGCGTCAGGCGCTGGCCAGCCTTGACCTTGGCGGCCAGCTCCGGGGGCAGGTTGTCTTGCAGAAACGCACGTACTTCGGCGCGGAAGGCTTCTTCTTCGGGGCTGAATTGCAAATCCATCGCAGTTCCTTAAAAAATCTCAAAGAGGCCAGCGGCACCCATGCCGCCGCCCACACACATGGTCACCACGCCCCACTTCACTTTTTCGCCCCGGGCCTTGCGGCGCTGGCCTTCGAGCAGGATGTGGCCGGTCAAGCGCGCGCCGGTCATGCCAAAGGGGTGGCCGATGGAGATCGCGCCGCCGTTGACGTTGAGGCGGTCCATGGGGATGCCCAGCTTGCGCTGGCAGTACAGCGCCTGCGAGGCAAAGGCCTCGTTCAGTTCCCAGAGGTCAATGTCCTGCACCGTCAGGCCGTGGCGCGCCAGCAGCTTGGGCACGGCAAATACCGGGCCGATGCCCATCTCGTCGGGCTCGCAACCGGCAATGGCCAGGCCACGGAAGGCGCCCAGCGGCGTCAAGCCCAGCTTGGCCGCTTCCTTGGCCTCCATCAGCACGCAGGCGGCCGAACCATCGGACAGCTGCGAGGCATTGCCGGCGGTGACAAAGTTGCCCGCGCCCTTGACGGGTTCCAGCTTGGCCAGGCCTTCGAGCGTGGTCGAGGGGCGGTTGCAGTTGTCCATGGTCGCGGTGACGTCCTTGTAGCTGACCTCACCGGTTTCCTTGTTCTTCTCGGCCATGCGCGTGGCGCAGGGCACGATCTCGTTGTCAAAGGTGCCATTGGCCTGCGCCGCTGCGGTGCGCTGCTGGCTTTGCAGCGAGAAGGCGTCTTGGTCTTCGCGGCTGATGCCGTAGCGCTTGGCCACCACATCGGCGGTGTCGATCATCGCCATGAACAGGTCAGGCTTGTGCTCCACCAGCCAGGGATCGGCATCCGAGGGGTTGGTGTTGCTCGAACGGATCAGCGAGATGCTCTCGACACCGCCTGCCACCATCGCTGGTGCGCCATCGACAATGATGCGGCCAGCCGCAAAGGCAATCGCCTGCAGGCCCGAGGCGCAGAAGCGGTTGACCACGGTGCCGCCCACGCTGATGGGCAGGCCGGCACGCACAGCCGCCTGGCGGCCGATATTGCGGCCGGTCGTCCCTTCGGGGTAGCCGCAGCCCAGCACCACGTCTTCGATCAGGGCCGGGTCGATGCCGGCGCGCTGCACCGCTGCGCTGATGGAAAAGGCCGCCAGCTGCGCACCGGGCGTGACATTGAATTCCCCACGGTGGGATTTGGCCAGCGGCGTACGCGCTGTCGAAACGATGACGGCTTCACGCATGCATGTCTCCTTGGGTCTGAGCGACCGTTGATTGTGATTTTTGGGGCCGGCAGCGCTTGTCACCCAAGCGCTAACCGCCATTTTTGATAGTGCAACCCGGGCTTCGCCTGCATGGAAGCCAGGGGTTGCCTCAAGCCTGACTCTGCGTCAGGCCGCCTTGTTCAGGCTCTCGAAGTTCTCGCCCTTCTCCACCAGCTCCACCAAGAGCGGCGATGGCGTCCAGAACAGCGCGTCTTCCTTGGCGAACTCACGGATGTCGGCCAGGATCTTGTCCAGGCCCACCATGTCGGCCCATTTCATCGGGCCACCCCGGAAGCGCGGGAAGCCGTAGCCGTAGAGGAAGGTCACATCCACATCCAGCGGACGCAGCGCAATGCCTTCGCGCACCACGTTGGCGCCTTCGTTGACCATCGCGGCCATGTAGCGGCGCATGATCTCGGCATTGCTGAAGCTGCGCGGCGTCACGCCAGCACGCTGGCGCTCGGCATCCACAATCGCCAGCACTTCAGGGTCTTGCTCGCCCACACGCGCGCCTTGCGGGTACAGGTAGTAGCCGCGCTGGGTCTTCTGGCCAAACCAGCCTTTTTCGGCAATGCGGTCGGCAATCTGCACATAGCGGGCCTTGGGGTCGCGCGTGGCAGCCTTGCGCTTGCGCGTGGCCCAGCCAATGTCGCCACCGGCCAGGTCGGCGACCTGGAAGGGGCCCATGGGGTAGCCAAACTCGCGCACGGCCTCATCGATCTGGTAGGGCGAGGCACCGTCTTCGAGCAGGTAGTTGGCCGCTTCGCGGTACACGGCCAGAATGCGGTTGCCGATAAAGCCATCGCAGACACCGGCGCGCACCGGCACCTTCTTCATGCGGCGGGCCAGCTCGAAAGCGGTGGCCACCACATCGGCGCTCACCTTGGCGGGCACCACGATCTCCAGCAGCTTCATGATGTTGGCGGGGCTGAAGAAGTGCAGACCGATGACATCCTGCGGACGCGAGATGCTCGCGGCAATCGCATCGATATCCAGGTAGGAGGTATTGGTGGCAATCACGGCGCCGGGCTTGCAGACCTTGTCCAGCTCGGCAAACACGGCCTTCTTGACGCCCATCTCTTCAAACACCGCCTCGATCACCAGGTCGACCTGGGCGAGCGCGGCGTAGTCGGTGCTGCCGCTGTAGCGCGCCATGATGGCGGCCTTTTTCTCGGCCGTCATGCGGCCCTTGGCGATCAGGCCGTCGTAGACCTTTTCCACATTGGCGCGGCCCCGGGCGATGGATTCCGCATCGCGCTCGACCATCACCACCGGCAGGCCGGCATCCAGTGCCGCCACGGTGATACCGGCGCCCATGGTGCCGCCACCCACCACGCCGATGCTGTTCAGGGCGCGCGGTGCGGCGGCCTTGGCTTCAGGGATCTTGGCGGTTTCACGCTCGGCAAAGAAGGCATGGATCAAGCCGGCGCGCTGCGGGCTCTCCAGGCATTGCACAAACAGCTTGCGCTCGTTTTGCATGCCCTGCTCAAACGGCAGGTCCAGCGCGCCTTGCACGCATTCGATGATCTTGCCGGGCGAGAACAGGCCCCGGCTTTTCTTGGCCGATTCGGCCTTGGCGGTGTCCAACTCAGCCTGCGACGCGGCCTTGTCGGCCAGGGCCGTAGCTTCGCGGGTGCGGCGCACCGGGGCGTTCTGCGCCAGCAGTGCGTTGGCATAGGCCAGGCCGGCCGTGCGGGCATCGCTGCCGGCGGGCTCGACCTTATCGACCAGGCCCATGGCCAGCGCTTCTTCGGCACTGGCATGGCGGCCCGAGAGCATCAGATCCAGTGCGGCCTTGACGCCAATCAGGCGGGGGGTGCGCTGCGTGCCACCGGCGCCGGGCAGCAGGCCCAGTTGCACTTCGGGCAGGCCCAGCTTGGCGCCAGAGACGGCCAGGCGGTAGTGGCAGGACAGCGCCACTTCCAGGCCACCGCCCAGCGCCGGGCCATGGATGGCGGCGACGACGATCTTGTCGCTGTTTTCCAGCTGCACCAGCACATCGGGCAGGCTGGGTGGCATCGCGGGCTTGCCGAACTCACGGATGTCGGCACCGGCGATAAAGGCTTTGCCGCTGCCCACCAGCAAGATGGCCTGGACCTGCGCATCGCTGCGCGCCTGGGCCACGGCATCGGCCAAACCCTGGCGCACGGCCTGGCTCAAGGCGTTGACGGGGGGGTTCTGGATGGTGACGACCAACACGTGCCCTTCGCGGGCGATGTTCACTACAGCGGCGTTTTCAGCGCTCATGCATGTCTCCTGGTAGATCAATCGAAAGCTTGTTGCGAACCATTGTCAGTGCAACTAGGCTTATTTGACAATCACATAGAGGATTGACAGACTGTCAAAGGAATTTAGACAATCGCATCCCATGGACCACAACGCCCTCACCTTGCTGGTGGAAATCATCGATTCTGGCAACCTCAGCCGCGCCGCCGCCAAGCTCAAGATGAGCCGCGCCAATGTCAGCTACCACCTGGCCCAGCTGGAGAAATCGGTGGGCGTGCAGCTGGTGCGCCGCACCACACGCCGGGTCGAGCCGACCGAGGTGGGCCTGCGCCTGTATGAGCATGGCCGCAGCATCCGCAACGAGCTGGCCGCCGCCAGCGAAACCATCCGCAGCCTGGGCAAGGGCTTGCAGGGCCGGGTCGGGTTGGCGGTGCCCAGCGGCTATGGCCAGCTGGTGATGAGCGACTGGCTGATCGCCTTCAAGCGCCTCTACCCCGACATCGTGCTGGATGTGATCTTTGAGAACCGGGTCGACAACCTGGTGCGCGACGAAGTGGACATTGCCATCCGCGTGCTGCCCACACCACCCGACAACCTGGTCGCCCGCCATATGGGCGAGATGAACTATGTGGCCTGCGCCAGCATCGACTATGCGGGCCAGAACATGCTGCCCCAGCAGCCCGAGGACCTGCGCCATGTGCCGCTGATCACCAGTGGCGTGGTGGGCAAGCAGCTGCTGGTGCGCGCCTACCAGGGCGAGGTGCGCAAGGAGATCCGGCTGGAGCCCAGCCTCATCTCCGAGCATTTTCCGTTTCTGCGCCAGGGCATCATGGCCGGCCTGGGTGTGGGCATCGTGCCGGACTATGTGATCCGCGCCGAGGTCGAGCGTGGCGAGGTCGTCACCACCTTACGCGACTGGCGCCTGAGCATTTTCGGCAACCACATGTACCTGCTGTGGATGCCCAACCGCCACCAGACCAAGGCGGTGCGCACGATGATCAGCTTCCTGCTGGAGCAATCCCAAAAGGCCGGCAGCCTGCCTGCGCTGGGCTGAGCGGCGCTGCTCCCCCTTCATTCGTGTTCCAACGCCGAGTCGCCCGCAGCACGTCTGCGAGCGCGACTTGCGCCCTGCAATCAGGTTCCCGTCAGGTAAGCGCCCTTAAGGTGGCGGCGCCTGCGTGCGTGTCCATCCTGGCCAAGATGCGCGCGGGCATGGAACCACACAGGATTGAACCGAATGAAAATGACAAGAGACATCCATGACATCGTCGGCGGCCTGCTGATGTCAGCAGCAGGCCTGTTCTTTGCGCTCTATGGGCGCGAATACAACTTTGGCAGTGCAGACCGCATGGGGCCGGGCTACTTCCCCGTCGTACTGGGCTGGCTGCTGTTTGGCCTGGGCCTGCTGCTGGCGATACCCGCCTGGTGGCGCCAGGGCAGCCCCATCGTGCTGCAGTGGGGCAACCTGTTCTGGTCCGTGGCCAGCCTGCTGGCCTTTGCGCTGCTGCTCTACCCGCTGGGCGTGGCACTGGCCGCGCTGGCCGCCAGCCTGGTCGCACTGATCGCCACCAAGATGAGCCTGCGCACGCGCCTGCTGGTCAGCCTGGCCGTGGCTGCGCTGACCACGGTCATCTTTCCCATTGGTCTACGCATGACCTTGCCCATCTGGCCCTGAGCCCGGCACTGACAAAGGATCTCTATGGATTTGCTTGGAAACCTCTGGATGGGCCTCAATGTAGTGGCCGATCCCTCAACGCTCTGGTACTGCTTCCTGGGCGTATTTTTGGGCACCGTCGTCGGCGTGCTGCCCGGCATCGGTGCGCTGGCCGCCATCTCGCTGCTGCTGCCCTTTACCTACCATATGTCGCCCACGGCGGCCATCATCATGCTGGCCGGCGTCTACTACGGCGCGCAGTACGGCGGCTCCACCGCCTCTATTCTGCTGAACCTGCCGGGCTCACCGTCATCGGCGGTGACCTGTCTGGACGGCTACCCGATGGCGCGCAAAGGCAAGGCCGGGGTGGCGCTCTTTGTCACCACGATTGCCTCGCTGGTCGGCGCCATGTCGGGCCTGATCCTGCTGGTGCTGTTCTCGCCAGCGATCTCCAAGATCGGCCTGCAATTCGGCCCCACCGAGTTCTTCTCGATGATGCTGCTGGGCCTGGTGGCGGCTTCGTCGATGAGCGCCGGCTCGGCCACCAAGGGTCTGTGCATGGTGGTCTTCGGCCTGCTGCTGGGCATGATCGGCACCGATGTGAACTCGGGCGTTGCGCGTTATTCCTTCGACATCCCCGAGCTGATGGACGGCGTCAACCTGGTGGCACTGGCGATGGGCCTGTTTGGCGTGGCCGAGGTGATCCGCTGCATCAACCTGGCCGATGCCAACCAAAAGCCCGACAAGGTCACCTTGCGATCGATGGTGCCTGAGCGCCAGGAATTCCGCGACACCATCAAGCCGATGCTGCGTGGCTCGGCGCTGGGCTCCTTCCTCGGCGCGCTGCCGGGCGTGGGGCCATCGATCGCGTCCTTCATGTCCTACGCGATTGAAAAGCGTGTGGCCAAGGACCCGAGCCGCTTTGGCCATGGCGCCATCGAAGGCATCACCGCGCCCGAATCGGCCAACAATGCGGCTGCGCAAACCGCCTTTGTGCCCTCGCTGTCCATCGGTATTCCGGGCGACGCGGTGATGGCCGTGATGCTGGGCGCGCTGATCATCCACGGTATCCAGCCCGGCCCGATGTTGATGACCGAGCAGCCTGAGCTGTTCTGGGGGCTGATCGTCAGCTTTGCGATCGGCAATATCTTCCTGGTGATTCTGAACCTGCCCACCATCGGGCTGTGGGTCGCGCTGCTGCGCATTCCCTTTGCCTGGATGTACCCGGCGATCCTGGTGTTTGTCGCGCTCGGCGTCTACAGCGTCAACAACAACCTGTTCGACATCTACATGGTGGCCGTGCTTGGCGTCATCGGCTATGTGCTGATGGTGCTGCGTTTTGAGGCGGCACCGCTGTTGCTGGGCTACATCCTGGGGCCGATGCTGGAAGAAAACCTGCGCCGCGCCATGCTGCTGTCGCGGGGCGATGCCACGGTGTTCTTCAACCGGCCGATCAGCGCCTCCCTGCTGGCACTGACTGGCGCGATCCTGCTGTGGGCCATCTGGTCGGGCGTGCGCAAATCGCGCAAGGAAGCCCGTGCCTTTGCCCATGCGCAAGAGAGCGCGGTGCCCGCTACGGCATCGTCCTGACCCCGTTGCACTCCAGTGCGCCTGTTCTCGCCACCCGGCCTGAACAGGCTTTTTTCTGGCTGCTGTGTTGTGCTTTTGCTAGGCTTGGGCCATGCGAATTCTTGTGATTGAAGACGATGCCGTGCTGCGCGATGTGGTGGTCAGCAGCCTGCGCGATGCGGGCCACCATGTGGACCAGGCGGCCGACCTGGGTGCGGCGGAGCACTGGTGGCGGGTGCAGCGCTTTGACGCCATCCTGCTCGACCTGAACCTACCCTGCAGCGCCGTGCGCGGCAGTGCGATGGGCAGCGGCCTGGCGCTGCTGCAGCAGGCGCGGCGCCGTGGCGACAACACGCCCGTGCTGGTGCTCACCGCCCGCAACCAGACCCCGGACCGCATCGCCGGCCTGGACAGCGGCGCCGACGACTACCTGGGCAAACCCTTTGAGCTGGCCGAGGTCGAGGCCCGGCTGCGCGCCCTGGTGCGCCGCGCGATTGGCACCCAGGATGTATCGACCGTGGGCCAGCTCAGCCTGGAGCGCAACAACCGGCGTTTTCGCGTCGGCATGCAGCCGCTGGACCTGCCCGCGCGCGAGTTTGAAGTGCTGTGGGAGCTGATGAGCCCGCCCGGCCGCGCATTGAGCAAGCGCAGCCTGTCGGACAAGCTCTCGGGCTATGACGATGCGCTGGGCGACAACGCGCTCGAAGCCTTTATCTCGCGGCTGCGCAAAAAGCTGCAGCACAGCGGCGCGGCCATCCGCACCCTGCGCGGCATTGGCTACCTGATCGAGGCCGACAGCGGCGATGCCGCATGAGCACCACCGCCACCACCACATCCACCACCCGCCCCGGCCCGCTGCCCTCGCTGCGCATGCGCGTGCTGCGCCATGTGCGATCGCCGCTGGTCTGGACCTGGCTGCTGGGCACCGTGTTCATGATGGCGCTGGCCAACCATTTCACCCAAAGCGCCTTCGACCGCGCGCTGCTCGACGATGCCTATGCGATTGCCTCGCACCTGCGTGCCGATGACGAAGGCGAGGTGGCCCTGCAGCTGACCGACAGCGAGCTCAAGGCCGCCCTCTTCGACCAGGCCGAGTATGTGTACTACGCCGTCTACCGCAGCGATGGCAGCCAGCTGGCTGGCGAGCCGCTGCCGCTCTTGCCCTGGGACGAGAGCGAGCCGGTGAGCTACCGCGAAACCCTCTACAACGGCCAGCTGGTGCGGGCCGTGGCGCTGCGCAGCGCCGTGGGTGAGCAGCAGCTCAGCATCGTGATGATGCACACCACGCGGGTGCGCGACAGCCTGATCCAGCATTTGTTCCTCTATGCCGCGATCCCGCAGCTCACCTTGCTGGTGCTGCTGCTCTGGTGGCTGCACCACCGCATCGGCCAGGACATGGCGCCGCTGGCCGCGCTGCAACGGTCGCTGTCGCGGCGCGATGCGCAGGACCTAGCGCCCATCCCACCCAGCGCGCCAGCCACCACGCGCGAGATAGAGCAGCTGCGCCAGACCACCAATGCGCTGCTCGCCCGCATTGCCGACAACGTCGAGGCCCAGCGCGAGTTTGCCGGCAATGTGGCCCATGAGGTACGCACGCCGCTGGCTGGCATCAAGGCGCTGGCCGACTATGGCCTGGGCCATGCCGACCCCGCCGTGCAGCAGCAGCAACTGCAGCGCATCTCCGACAGCGTGGCGCGTGCCAGCCACCTGGTGGACCAGCTGCTGCTATTGGCGCTGAGTGACGAGGCCAGCGCCGTGCAACTGGCGCCGGTGGCCGCTGCCGAGCAGGTGCAGCAGGCGGTGCTGCGCCACTGGGATGCCGCCAGCCGCGCCCGGATCGACCTGGGTGCCGAGGGCCTGGACACGGCCGAGGCCGAGCAGTTGCGCATCGCCGCCGATGCCAACCTGCTCGCGGCCATGCTGGACAACCTGATCCTCAATGCGCTGCGCTATGGCGGGCAATCGGTCACTGTGGCCTTGCAGGCCGCCGACGATGGCGGCAGCGTCGAGCTGGCCGTCATCGACGATGGCCCGGGCATGAGCGAGGAACAATGCCAGGCCGCCATGCAGCGCTGGCAGCAAGGGCCCAGCGGCCAGTCGCTGGGCCAGGGCGCTGGCCTGGGCCTGGCGATTGTGGCCAAGCTGGCCCATCTGCAGCAGGCGCGGTTTCAGCTGGCGCCGCGCTCAGAGGGCCCAGGACTGCGCGCCAGCCTGGTCTTCAGTGCAGTACAAAATCGCGCACCTGGGGAGCCTTAGCCAGCGGTGCCTCGCCCAGCATCTCCAGCACCGAGGACTCAATGCCGTAGACCATGGCATCGAGCGCCAGGTCATTGGCTTCCATGCCAAAGGGGTGCTCCAGCTCGGCGCCCAGCGCCTCCAGCGCGAAGAAGGTGTAGGCGACAAAGCAGACGATCACCGGCGTCATCGTGCCGATGGAGTCGAGCAGGCCAAAAGGCAGCAGAAAGCAGTAGATGTAGATGCTGCGGTGCAGGATCACCGAATAGGTGAACGGTATGGGCGTGCTGGCGATGCGCTCGCAGCCGCCCAGCGCACTGCCCAGCCGCGCCAGCGCTTGCTCGAACACGGGCACCACGGGCGCGGCAATGCGGCCCTGCTGGCATTGCTCACCCACCCAGCGCTGCACCAGCAGCATGGCCATGGCGGCAGGAAAGCGCGCCTCGCTGATCTGCTGCACCTCAGCCGGCGGCAGGAACAACGCCAGATCGGCCCGCGCATCGCTGCCACGCAGCTGGTGCTTGAGCGCATAGGCAAAGGCGCAGAGGCGCAGCACCAGCACCCGCGTCTGTGCGCGGTCCTGGGTCAGGCTCAGCGCCTGGGCGGCCAGGTGCCGGCTCTCGACCAGGAACACGCCCCAGAGCGTGCGTGCCTCCCAGAAGCGCGCATACGAGGTGCTGTTTCTGAAGCCCAGAAAGATCGCCAGGGTCAGGCCGATCAGCGAGAACGGCACAAAGTTCAGCGGCACCTTCCAGCTCAGGATGGAGCCGTGCAGCATCGTGGCCACCACCGCGAGGATGGTGATGATGATCAGCTGCGGCGTGATTGCCGGCAGGATGGAGCCGCGCCACACAAACAGCATGCGCAGCCAATGCAAGGGAGGACGGACGATCATGGCCGGTATTGTCCTGCTCGGGGCTTATCCGAGGGGAATGCTGGCCTCAGCGCTGAACGCAGCTGAGGCCGGACTGCTTAAATTTCTTTCAGCAGCTGGTGTGCAATACGCACGCTCAAGGCCGCACCGGTCAGGGTCGGGTTCATGCAGGATGCCGAGGGCATCACGCTGGTACCGGCGATGAACAGGTTGGAATGGTCATGGGTGCGGCAGTCGCGGTCCACCACGGAGTTGCTCGGATCGTCGCCCATGATGGTGGTGCCCATGATGTGCTGGCGGTCCTGGTGGTTGGTGTCCATCTTCAGCACATCGGCATTGAGCAGGCCGGCCATGCGCTGCAGGTCCTTGACCGCGAAGTCGCGGCCAGCGTTCCAGTAGTCGTTGACGCTGTAGTAGATCTCGGGCACGGGGATGCCGATCGCATCCGTCTTGGTCTTGCTGGGCACCACGCGGTTTTGCGGCAAGGCCTCGGTCTCGAAGTCCACCGCGACGTTGAGCGAGCGGGCCGACTGGCGGCGGATTTCCTCGTCCAGCTTGCTGCCCAGCACGCCCTTGGCGATCAGGCTGGAGGCAATCTGCGAGGTCGTCACCGTGTTGCGGAACTTGGTCTTGTAGCTGGGGATGTCCTTGCGGAAAGCGCCATCGCGGTAGTTCAGGTAGACCAGCAGCTCGGTCGGGCCCTGGCCCGGCCACACATCCTCGTTCATCATGATGTTCATGCTGATACCGGTGTGGCCCATCAGGTTGCGGCCCACCTGGTCGGAGGAGTTGGCAATGCCGTTCGGGTATTTTTCCGAGGTGGACATCAGGAGCAGCTTGGGGCTTTCGATGCCATAGGCGGCCAGCACAAAGTGGCGCGCGGTCAGGCGATGCGATGTGCCATCGGGCTTCTTGTAGTGCACGGCCGTGATCTTGCCGTCGTCACCCGCCTCTATCTTGTAGACCACAGCGTTGTCGAGCAGCTTGGCGCCTGCGCGCTCGGCCACATCGATGTGCATGGAGCCGTCGTACTTGGCGCCAATGGGGCAGACCGGGTTGCAGTTGTTGTTGCCGGCGCAGACCGGGCGGTTGCCGTAGGGGCGGCTGGCGCGGCCATGGGGCTCCAGCACCGGGTTGTAGCCACCGGGCTTGAGCATCTCGTCCATGCGCTGCATGAAGTAAGGCACATTGAAGCCCTTCATCGGGAAGGGCTTGGAGCGCGGCGGATGCGCCTCGCCGCCGTGGCCGCTCTCGTCCTGGCCGTCGTAGCCGGTCACGCCCAGCTCGGCCTCGGCTTCGCAGTAGTAGGGTTCGAGCTCGTCGTAGCCAATCGGCCAGTCGCGGCCACGGCCATACAAGGTCTGCAGCTTGAAGTCATTGGGGATCATGCGCCACAGCGCCGAGCCAAAATGCCAGGTGGTGCCGCCCACCACGCGCAGGTACTTGGTGGGGTATTTCACCGGGCCGGTCTGCTGCAGGTAGTCGCCATAGGTCGACGGGATGTGCGGCGGATTGGGGAACGGCGAGCCGGCGCCCTGCAGCTTCATATTGGCCAGCGAGAGCTTGATCGGCGCATTGCGGAAGGTCTCGACGATGTCGGCACGGCGCACGCGTGGGCCGGCTTCCAGAATGATGACGGACTTGCCAGCCTGCGCCAGCTTGGCACCGATGATGCCGCCCATGACCCCGGAGCCGATGACGATCAGGTCGGCGTCGTATTGCGTTTGGTTGCTGCTCATGCTTGTGGGCTCTTCTTGTTGGGGCTGGCAGGCACAACGGGCTTTTCGCCCCAGGAATCAGGGCCACTGCCGTAGGTAGGAATATCGAGGATGCCGGCCGTGGGGCGGTACATCAGCGCATTGGCATAGCTGATCAGCACGGCGTCAGCGTCTTCGCCGACAACGCCCAGGTACCAGGCCGAGACGATCTGGGTCGCGGTGGCGCGCAGCGCCGGGTCCAGATCGGGCGCGACAAGCAGGTCGTCGACATGGCTGATCTTCTGGCTGGCCACATGCTGGTGCAGCGCTTGTGCAGCGGCGGCAAAGCTGGCATCGCTCTTGGTCAGTGCCGCCAGGTAGCGCGTGGCCAGGCCGGCCGACAGCGGGCTGCCGCCGGTGACAAACTCCGACAGGCGCAGGAAATCATCGGCCGCCACGCTGGCGGCAAAGGCATTGCTGGAGCCCAGCACGGCAAAGCCGCCGGCGGCAAGCGCCACACCGGTGGCAGCCGCAGCGCCCAGCAGGTTGCGGCGCGAGATGCCCGCAGGCATTGCAGGCACCAGAGGCTTGGCGCAGAGCACCGCGGATTTTGGGAAAGAGGACGAGGTCATGCGGGTCAGACTCCAGACGAAGTGGCAGCCTTGCGGCGTTGACGGATCACGATGAAGGCCAGCACCAAGACCAGCAGCACCACGGCAGCCGGCACGATGAGGCCGGGCAGCTGCGCAATCAGCGGCGGCTTGCCACCGGCGCGCACGGCAGCCACGTCGGCAGCCTGCACCTTGACGGCCGCATTGCCGTACTGGGTGAGCACATAGTTGCTGACATCGGCGATCTCCTGGTCGCTCAAGCGGTCGGTGAAGGACGCGGCATCGCCAAACGCCGGCATGAAATGGGCGCGCCCCTGCACCGTGCGGTCCACGCCGTGCAGGATGGTGGCGACCAGGTTGTCGGCGCGGTCGGCACCGGTCACGCTGTTGTGGAACAGCGAGGGATATTCGCCATTGGCCGTGCCGGTGGCATTGGCCTGGTGGCAGTGGGCGCAGCTTCCGCTGAACACCTTCCAGCCGGCATCGGCACCGTCGACCAGACCGCGCTGCGTGTCTTCCGACTGCAGGCTGGCCTTGCCATAGCTGTAGCGCGGCTGGGTCTCGCCGCCTGCCACTGCCTTGGTTTGCTTGAGGTAGGAGGCAATGGCCTGGATATCGCTGTCAGGCAGGTGCTGCAGGCTGTGCTCGATGGCTTCGGCCATCGGGCCGGCGGCCTGGGCCTTGCCGGGCACGCGGCCAGTCTTGAGGTACTGCACCAGCTCGGCCTCGGTCCAGCCGCCGATGCCATTGATGGCATCCGAGGTGATGTTGGGCGCATACCAGGCGCCCAGCGAGCCGCCACCCAGGTAGCGGCTGCTGTCTTCCGCCATCATGGCGTTGCGCGGGGTGTGGCAGGTGCTGCAGTGGGCCAGCGCATCGACCAGGTAGGCGCCGTGGTTCCACTCCGGCGGCTTGCTGGCATCGGGCTTGAAGCGCTGGTCCTTCAGGTAGAGCGCATTCCACACGGCCATCGACAGGCGGATGTTGAAGGGGAAAGGCAGGGCCGTTTGCGGCGCGGCCTGGTCCACCGGTTGGACGCCATGCATGAAGTAGGCGTAGAGCGCCTCGGTGTCTTCATCGGTGATCTGGGCATAGGCCGTGTAGGGCATGGCCGGGTAGAGATGGGCCCCGTCCTTGCGTACGCCCTGGCGCAGCGCGCGGCTGAAATCTTCCAGGCTGTAGCTGCCAATGCCGGCCGTCTTGGACGGGGTGATATTGGTGGCATAGATGGTGCCCAGCGGGGAGCCCAGCGGGTAGCCACCGGCAAAGCTGGCGCCTCCCTTGGGTGCCGTGTGGCAGGCGGCGCAGTCCGCGGCTACTGCCAGCTTGCGGCCCTTTTCCACCAACAGCGCATCGGCCGAAGCCCTGGCCGCCGCAGGCGCCGAAGCGGCTGCTGGCTGCGCGGGCGCTGCCGTCTGGGCCTGAACGGCGTGCATGCCCGCCCACACAGAAAACACCAAGCCGAAGGCACTCCTGGACAAGGAGACGCCCGACTTTGACTTGCAAAATCGCATCGTGAGAGACCTTTGTTGTCGTACGACTCCCGCGCATGCCCGCCATGCTCGCTAGAGTCTTTTGTCGCATCTGAGACAAATTTTCGACAACTTGTACGACCTCTGCCGGGGCGCTCAGTTGTATCCCGGTGTTTTACTCACACTTCATCCAGCGCAATATGCGTTTCGCCAAGTTGTGGTACCGGTTTCATACGCAACTAATAGAACGCATGGAGGACGGCATGCAAGGGGGCGCCAGCTACCCCCTCTTCCTCAGCCTGAATCGCTCAGGAAACCCTTGAATAGAAAGGAAAAAGCAGGCGCTCAGTCTTGCCCGGCCTCGTCATCCCAGCGCTTGAGCTGTGCCAGTTTTTCGCCAATCTTCAGCTCCAGGCCCCGGGGCACAGGCTGGTACCAGCCGGGAGGCTCTATCCCTTCTGGGAGATAGGTTTCTCCCGCTGCGTAGGCATTCGGTTCGTCATGTGCATAGCGGTATTCATGCCCATAGCCCAGCTCCTTCATCAGCTTGGTGGGGGCGTTGCGCAAATGCACCGGCACTTCGCGGCTCTTGTCCTGCTTCACAAAAGCCTTGGCCTGGTTGTAGGCGTTGTAGCCGGCATTGCTCTTGGCGGCCACGGCCAGGTAGATGACGGCCTGGCCCAGGGCCAGCTCGCCCTCGGGGCTGCCCAGGCGCTCATAGGTCAGCGCGGCATCGTTGGCGATCTGCATCGCACGCGGGTCGGCCAGGCCAATGTCTTCCCAGGCCATGCGCACAATGCGCCGGGACAGGTAGCGCGCATCGGCGCCGCCATCGAGCATGCGGGTGAGCCAGTAGAGCGCGGCATCCGGGTGCGAGCCGCGCACCGACTTGTGCAAGGCGGAGATCTGGTCGTAGAAGTTGTCGCCGCCCTTGTCAAAACGGCGGCTGTTCAAGGTCAGCGCGTTCTGCAAGAAGTCTGCGGTGATCGTGGTGATGCCCGAGGCCTGCGCTGCCGTGCTGGTCTGCTCCAGCAGGTTCAAAAAGCGCCGGGCATCGCCGTCGGCATAGCCAATGATGGTGTCGGTGGCCAGGTCATCAAAGTCGAGATGGTCCAGCGCGATCTCTTGCGCTCGCTTCAGAAGCAGCCGCAGTTCATCATCGGTCAGCGACTTGAGCACATAGACCTGGGCGCGCGACAGCAAGGCCGAGTTCACCTCGAACGAAGGGTTCTCCGTCGTTGCGCCAATGAAGGTGACCAGGCCGCTTTCGGCATACGGCAGCAAGGCGTCTTGCTGGGATTTGTTGAAGCGGTGGATTTCATCGACAAACAAGATCGTGTGTTTGCCCATCGCCAGGTTCTGCTGGGCCTGCTCCATCGCGGCGCGGATGTCCTTGACGCCGGAGAACACGGCGGAGAGCGCAATGAACTCGCACTTGAATGCCGTGGCAGTCAGCCGCGCCAAGGTCGTCTTGCCGACACCGGGCGGGCCCCAGAAGATCATCGAATGCGGTTTGCCGGACTGGAAGGCCAGGCGCAGGGGCTTGCCTTCTCCCAGCAGATGGGACTGGCCCACCACCTCGTCCAGGGTCTTGGGGCGCAGTGCCTCGGCCAGCGGGGCGGCCGGTTCCTGGCTGAACAGATCAGCCATGCAGGCCCCCTGCCAAACGACCCACCACAGAGACGGCGCCCGCTGGCCGCGCCTCTGGGCGGGGCAGGTGCTTACTACTTTTATGCAACATGCCCCAGGTTATCCCCGGGATGAATATGCCTTTGATGATCTGGGTCACAACTTTTCGCAGAAAATAAGGGTTTATACGGATTCACGTCGCATCAGATACCAAAGGGCCCTTATTGGCCCAGCCTATAACAACAGCCCCGACATGGACGCCACGCGCTTGCAGCCTTAGCGCCGAGCCAGCAGCCAACGCTTCACAGCACATGTCCCATGGGGCCATTTTTCTGATGTCCGTCTCCGTGACTCCATTCGCCAGGTGCAGCTCCCTTAAGTGGGCGCTAACCAGCAAGAACCAAGAGCCTTTATGAAATCACTGAAAACCAGGGACATTATCGCCCTCGGCTTCATGACCTTTGCCCTGTTCCTGGGGGCCGGAAACATCATTTTCCCGCCGCTGGTCGGCCTGTCTGCCGGAGAGAACCTGCTGGGCGCGACAACCGGCTTCCTGCTGACGGGCGTGGGCCTGCCGCTGCTGGGCGTGGTCGCACTGGCCCGCGTGGGCGGTGGTCTGGACCAACTGACCCAGCCGATTGGCCGCATTGCCGGCCTGCTGCTGGCCACCACGATCTATTTGACCATCGGCCCCTTCTTCGCCACGCCGCGCACCGCTACCGTGTCGTTCGAGATGGGCATTGCGCCCTTTGTCGGCAATACCTCGATTGCGCTGCTGGTGTTCAGCATTGTCTATTTCTCGCTGGTGCTGCTGCTGTCGCTGTTCCCCGGCAAGCTGATGGACACCTTGGGCAAGCTCATCACCCCGCTGCTGATTGCTGCGCTGCTGGCACTGGGCGGCATGGCCGTGCTGGCCCCCGTAGGTGGCTACAGCCCGGCCAACCCCGACTACGGCACGCAACTGGCCGCCTTTGCCCAGGGCTTTGTGCAGGGCTACCAGACCATGGACGCCCTCGCCTCCCTGGTGTTCGGCATTGTCATCGTCAACGCGATCAAGGATGCGGGTGTGACCGATGCACGCCTGCACACGCGCTACGCCATCTATGCCGGGCTGATTGCTGCGGTCTGCCTGAGCCTGGTCTACATCTCGCTGTGCTACCTGGGCGCCACCAGTGGTGAGCTGGCACAGAACACGGTGACTGGCGTGCAGATCCTCACCGCCTTTGTGCAGCACCGCTTTGGCAGCGCAGGCATCTGGCTGATTGCCGCCGTGATCCTGCTGGCCTGCCTGACCACCGGCGTGGGCCTGGTCAGCGCCTGCAGCAGCTTCTTCAGCCAGCTGACCGGCTTCTCCTACCGCAGTGTGGCGCTGTCCTTGTGCATCTTCAGCGCCGCCGTGGCCAACCAGGGCCTGGCGCAGCTGATCGAGATCGCCGGCCCGGTGCTGGTCGCCCTCTACCCACCGGCGATTGCGCTGGTCTCGCTCAGCCTGCTGCAGCGCTGGCAGCAGCCGGCTCGAGTCTACATCCCGGTGATGCTGGTGGCCCTGGTGTTTGGCCTGGTCGATGGCGCCAAGGCGCTGCAATGGACCAGCACCCTGCCCACCTGGCTGGACCACCTGCCCGGCGCCGCACTGGGCCTGGGCTGGGTTACCCCGGTAGCAGCCACCGTGGTCTGCGCCGGCCTGGCCGACTGGTTTTTGGCACGCCGCCAAATACCCGTGCGTCCTTGATGGCTGATTAACCACTTCCTGCTTAATGGATATTTGAAGCCACCGTTAATATCGGCCTCGGATATTCGTTGGCACCTTATTTAGAACCGCCTAAGCCAAGCAGCTCAATACCGTCAGAACAGGCAACCCAGAATCGGAGAGACATTGAGCCTGCTTAAACCATGGTTATTCATGGTCTTTTACGACAACACTGTCAAAATCGAAAAATTTGTGGAGTTTCAGCAATGACGAATCCAACAGAAAATCCCCAAGCGGCCTCCGCTGCCAAAGCGCCCAAGAAGGGCTTCACCCGTCGCAAGTTCGTCGCCTCGGCGGCGGCCGTCGGTGCGGGCGTGGTGGGTTACCAGTATTTCTTTGGTAGCCAATACCGCGCAGAAAAAGCGGACCGCCAGGTCGATGTGCTGCTGATTGGCGGCGGCATCATGAGTGCCACCTTGGGCGTTTATCTGCAGGAGCTGGAACCCGGCTGGACCTATGAATTGTTCGAGCGCCTGGACCAGGTCGCCGAAGAAAGCTCCAACGGCTGGAATAATGCCGGCACCGGCCACTCGGCACTGTGCGAGCTCAATTACACGCCGATGGATAAAAATGGCAATGTGCAGATTTCCGCTGCCATTAACATTAATGAAAACTTCCAGGTGTCGCGCCAATTCTGGTCGCACCAGGTGCGTACCGGCGTATTGGGCAATCCGCGCGATTTCATCAACTCCACGCCGCACATGAACCTGGTGTTCGGCGAAGAAAACCGCTCCTTCATCCAAAAGCGCCTGAAGGCGCTGGAAGCCTCGCCGCTGTTCACCGGCATGGAATCCTCCATCGATCCGGAAAAGATCAAGGAATGGATCCCGGTGATGATGGAAGGCCGTGACCCGGCCGAAGTGGTGACCGCCACCCGCTCGCCACTGGGCACCGACGTGAACCTGGGCGAGATCACGCGCCAGTTCTACAAGAACCTGCAGTCCAAGCCCAACTTCAAGCTCAGCACCGGCCAGGAAGTGCGCTCCATCACGCGCAACAGCGATGGCTCCTGGCGCGTGTCGGCCTTCGACATGAAGGACAGCAGCAAGATCCAGACGGTGGATGCACGCTTTATCTTCATTGGCGCGGGCGGCGCGGCCCTGCCGCTGCTGCAGCTGTCGGGTATCCCCGAGTCCAAGGTCTACGGCGGCTTCCCGGTCGGCGGCGAGTTCCTGGTCACCGAGAACCCCGCGATCACCGAGCGCCATCTGGCCAAGGTCTATGGCCTGGCCGACACCGGCTCGCCTCCGATGTCCGTGCCCCACCTGGACACCCGCGTGCTGGACGGCAAGCGCGTGCTGCTGTTCGGGCCATTCGCCACCTGGTCGAGCAAGTTCCTGAAGAACGGCTCCTACTTCGACCTGGCCAAGGCCACCACCTTTGCCAACGTGATCCCGCAGCTGCAAGTGGGTGTCAACGAGTTTGCGCTGGTCAAGTACCTGGCCCAGCAGCTGAGCCTGAACAAGGAGCAGAAGATGGACGCACTGCGCCATTACATGCCCGAAGCCAAGGACGCCGACTGGCGCCTGTGGGAAGCCGGCCAGCGCGTGCAGATCATTAAGAACGACCCCGAAAAGGGCGGCATCCTGAAGCTCGGCACCGAAGTGGTCGTCGCCCAGGACCGTTCGCTGACCGCGCTGCTGGGTGCCTCGCCAGGCGGCTCGACCTCGCCAGCGATCATGCTGACCCTGCTGGAAAAGGCCTTCCCCGAGAAGGTCAAGAGCGCCGAATGGCAAGCCAAGATCCGCAAGATCGTGCCAAGCTACGGCGTCAAGCTCAACGAGAACCCTGCGCTACTGCAGCAGGAATGGCAGGCCACCGAGCAAGCGCTGAACCTGGCCATTGCCTCGCCCAGCCTGCAAGGCGTGGAAGCCGGTGTGCAGCCCAATGAAAACATGAAGGACCTGAAGAAGGTGCCGGACATGGCGCTGTAAGCCACATCGGCGGCCGCATAAACACCGGCCACAAAGCAAAAAGGTGCGCACCGCGATGGTGAGCACCTTTTTTATGGCCGTGCGGTGGGTCACCGCACTTGAAGCGCCGCTTACTGGCGAATCACTTCCGCGCCCGAAGGAATCGCAAACTCGAACGACGAGCCCGGCAGCGAAGGCAGGGCCTTGAAGCCGACAAAGCGCAGCACCGAGCGCTGGCCAAAGCCGTCTTCGATCTCCAGGGTCTGCAGTTCATCGCCCTTGAAGCCGACCTTGACCTGCTTGATCTGGCCGTCCTTGTTCTTCGGGATGGCCTGGGCCCATTGCTGGCCATCGGCCTCGGGCAGGCTGCTGACATCGAACTCGGCCTTCAGCGCCTGCAGGCTCGAAGCGGAGGCCAGCAAGGCGGCAGGCGTCTGGCCCAGGGCCTTGCTCTGCTGGCGCTGGGTGACCTGGTTCAGGTCGGCGTCATAGACGGTCAGCACCGTGCCATCGGCAACGATGGTCTGGTCAAACGGCTTTTGGTAGATGAACTTGAACTTGCCCGGCCGCTGGAAAGCAAAGCTGCCGCTGGAGGTCTTGACCCGTCCGGCCTGGCCCTGCTTGGCGGGGGACGTTACTGTCTGCGTGAACTGGGCTTCACCGGCCTGCGAGCTGGTCATGAACTTTTCCAGGCTTTGCAGGCCATCGGCCTGCGCCCAACCAGCCAGGCTGACCAGGGCTGCTGCTGCGATCCATTGTTTCATCGTGAATCCTTTCGGGCTTTGCGAACAAAGCCAATGCATGGGCCCTTTCAGGCCAACAAGGGGTTTGGAGTGCGGCAGCGGGCTACAAGTGCCCGCTGTGGGCCGCAAAGGCCTTGGCTTTGCGAATGTTTACCGGCAATGGCGCTATTCTTCACCGCCAGGGCGGTGGGCCACCAGCACTTCGCGCTGGCCGCTGCCCGTCAAGGCGCTCACCAGGCCGGCGCGCTCCATCTCTTCGAGCAGGTTGGCCGAGCGGTTGTAGCCGATGCGCAGCTTGCGCTGCACGTAGGAGATGCTGGCCTTGCGGTCCTTGAGCACGATCTCGACCGCCTGGTCGTACATCGGGTCCTTCTCGCCACTGCCGCCGCCTTCTTCATCGCCAAAGCCGGAATCGCCCTCGCCGGTGCCGCCTTCGAGGATGCCGTCGATATAGTCGGGCTCGCCTTGCTCCTTGAGGTAGCTGACCACGCGGTGCACTTCCTCGTCGGACACAAAGGCACCATGCACCCGCACCGGGAAGCCCGTGCCGCTGGCCATGTAGAGCATGTCACCCATGCCGAGCAGCGCCTCGGCGCCCATCTGGTCCAGGATGGTGCGGCTGTCGATCTTGGAGCCCACCGAGAACGCGATACGCGAAGGGATATTGGCCTTGATCAGGCCGGTGATCACATCGACGCTGGGGCGCTGCGTGGCCAGGATCAGGTGGATACCGGCGGCGCGCGCCTTCTGTGCCAGGCGCGCAATCAGCTCTTCGATCTTCTTGCCGACGACCATCATCAGGTCGGCCAGCTCGTCGATCACCACGACGATATGCGGCAGGCGCTGCAAGGGCTCGGGCGACTCAGGCGTCAGGCTGAAGGGGTTGGGGATGCTTTCCTCGCGCGCCTTGGCCTCGTCGATCTTGGTGTTGTAGCCCGCCAGGTTGCGCACGCCCAGCTTGCTCATCAGCTTGTAGCGGCGCTCCATCTCGGCCACGCACCAGTTCAGGCCATTGGCGGCCTGCTTCATGTCGGTCACCACCGGGCACAGCAGGTGCGGAATGCCTTCGTAGACCGACATTTCCAGCATCTTGGGGTCGATCATCATCAGCCGCACATCCTTGGCCTCGGCCTTGTAGAGCAGCGACAGGATCATCGCGTTGATACCCACCGACTTGCCCGAGCCGGTGGTACCGGCGACCAGCACATGCGGCATCTTGGCCAGGTCGGCCACCACGGGCTTGCCGATGATGTCCTTGCCCAGGCCCATGGTCAGCAGGCTCTTGGCGTCGTGGTACTCATGCGAGCCCAGGATTTCGGTCAGGCGGATGGTCTGGCGCTTGGCATTGGGCAGCTCCAGCGCCATATAGGTCTTGCCGGGGATGGTTTCCACCACGCGGATCGACACCAGGGACAGCGAACGCGCCAGGTCCTTGGCCAGGTTGACGATCTGCGAGCCCTTGACGCCGGTGGCCGGCTCGATTTCGTAGCGGGTGATCACCGGGCCAGGGGCGGCCTCGACCACACGCACCTCGACGCCAAAGTCCTTGAGCTTTTTCTCGATCAGGCGGCTGGTCATCTCCAGGGTTTCGTAGGAGACGCTCTCCTGCGTCTTGGGCGCGGCATCGAGCAGGTCCACCTGAGGCAAACGGGTGTCGCGCAGCTCGTTGAACAGAGGCTTTTGCCGTTCCTTGACCACACGGGCGCTGGGCTGCGTCTGGGGCTTGAGCGGCTGGGCGATGTGCAGGCCCGAATCGACAGCCGCGCCGCGCGGCGCGGTGGGCAGCATGCTGTCCAGGCCATCGCCGGTGGGTTCCATGCGTGATGCCATTGGCGCGGGGGCTGCGCTGCTGACCTCGGCCTCACGCGCCTGCGCTGCCTTCTTGCCCACGGCCTTGTCGGCGGCGGCTTCGCGGCGCAGCATCAGCTTTTGCAAGGTACGTTCGATCCCGGCGCCCACCTTCTCGGCGATCTGGCCCCAGGAGAAACCCAGAATCCAGGACAGGCCCAGCAGCAGCAGCATGACGCCGACAATGCCCGAGCCGGTAAAACCCATCCAGCGCTCGGCCAGCGGGCCCAGCAAAAAGCCCAGCACGCCGCCGGCAGCGCCGGGCAGGATGGGCTCAAAACGGTAGAGGCGCGACCACTCCAGCGCTGCGCTGGCAAGCAGCAAGACCACGAGGCCGCCCCAGAACACCATGCGGCGCAGCCACAGCGGGCGCGGATCGTTGGGCGGTGCTTCCCCGGCACGCAGCCAGCGCGCCAGCGACGAGAACCAGGCCAGCACGGCCGCCACCACCAGCCACCAGACCGAGAAACCGACCATGAAATAGCCGCCGTCAGACACCATGGCGCCCAGGCGCCCCATCCAGTTGCTGACATGGCCGGCAATCTGGGTGCCCGAGGTGGACCAGGCCGGGTCCTTGGGCGAGTAGCTGACCATGGCCGCAACGCAAAAGGCCATCAGTAAAAAACTGACGATGAGCACCAGCTCGTGCCCAAAACGGCGAACCCCCATCACCAGCGAATTGCCGGTCTGGGGTGCTGTCTTTGATTTCTTTGATGAGTAAGCCATAACCTAGGAGCGAGAGCTTACCTTAAGCGGATTGCAAATTCGATAGCAGGCCAGGCGCCTGGGGCCGGGTGATGCCCCGGTGCGACGCGGTGGTTCAGGCAAAGCGCGAGGGGCTCTGCAGCGCAGGACCGCCCGCCAGGGCAGTAGCAGCATCTGTGGATTGGCAAAAATACGCAATAAAAACATGGATCTCATGCAGCAAAAGCATTGGCTCGCGATGCCTGTGCAGCCCTGTCTCCAGGCAATACGCAACATTTTGTAATCTACCTATCTTCCTACAATCCCACCCCTTGCGCGCGCAGGCTGCAACGATTGTTGTCATTGGTGCGCCCAGGTCGTGCCAAGCGGCCGCCGACGCGGCGATGACTTGCAACAATCAAGGACATTGACACAAGCCATCCACAGGCGGGCCGTAGTGTTTGATACTCTTTCATGTTTTGCTGCGCACGAGCCAGCCCCCTTGATTGATTCGCAGATGCCCCGCATCTGCCCCCATGAATGCGATAGGAGTTCTATGTCCGCCATCCACCAACATGCCAAAGTACTGATTCTGGGCTCGGGCCCTGCGGGCTACACGGCCGCCATCTATGCAGCGCGCGCCAACCTGGACCCCGTTTTGATCACCGGCATGGCCCAGGGCGGCCAATTGACGACCACCACCGAAGTGGACAACTGGCCCGCCGACGTGATGGGCGTGCAAGGCCCCGCGTTGATGCAGCGCTTCTTGGAGCATGCCGAGCGCTTCAAGACCCAGATCATCTTCGACCACATCAACCAGGTTGATTTCAGCAAGCGCCCCTTCACCCTGACCGGCGACAGCGGCACCTACACCTGCGACAGTCTGATCATCGCCACCGGCGCATCGGCCAAGTACCTGGGCCTGCCCACGGAAGAGGCCTTCATGGGCCGTGGCGTGTCGGCCTGCGCCACCTGTGACGGTTTCTTCTACCGCGAGCAGCCCGTCTGCGTGATCGGCGGCGGCAACACCGCTGTCGAAGAAGCGCTCTACCTGTCCAACATCGCCAGCAAGGTGACCCTGGTGCACCGCCGCGACAAGTTCAAGGCCGAGCCCATCCTGGTCGACAAGCTGATGGAGAAGGTCAAGGAAGGCAAGATCGAGCTCAAGACCCACTTCACCCTTGATGAAGTGCTGGGCGACCAGTCGGGCGTCAACGGCATCCGCATCAAGAGCACGCAAGACGGCCGCACCGAAGACATCGCGCTGCAAGGCTGCTTCATCGCGATTGGCCACCACCCCAATACCGACATCTTCCAAGGCCAGCTGGAGATGGAAAACGGCTACCTGGTGACCCAGATGGGCCGTGGCGGCTTTGCCACACAAACCAGCGTGCCCGGCATCTTTGCCGCCGGCGACGTGCAAGACCACATCTACCGCCAAGCCATTACCAGCGCGGGTACCGGCTGCATGGCCGCGCTGGATGCCCAGCGCTTCCTGGAACAGGAATAAGCCGACCAGCGATGGGGATAGCCCGAATTTTGCTTTCGGGCTATAATCCTTGGCTTTGCTGCTTGCCGCCTTTTGCTATTTCGCAATCCCCGGCGCGTGAACAGGAAACTACGGCAGGTTGATCCAGGGTCTTGCACCTCGGGCAGACCTGCTGTGAACATGGGCTACCGCCACCCTTTGATTGGCGAGGTGAGGCTGCAAGCCGCGCTGCTTTTCACGAGGCAGACAGGGCAAGCAGCTGTTAAAACTTTCGGAGTGTCCTGATGGCACGCGTTTGCGAAGTAACGGGCAAGAAGCCCATGGTGGGAAACAACGTTTCCCACGCCAACAACAAAACCAAGCGCCGGTTCCTGCCGAACCTGCAATACCGCCGTTTCTGGGTGGAAACTGAAAACCGCTGGGTTCGCCTGCGTGTTTCCAGCGCCGCTCTGCGTCTGATCGACAAGAACGGTATTGATTCTGTGCTCGCAGACCTGCGCGCACGTGGCCAAGCTTAAGGAGTATCACCATGGCATCCAAAGGCGGACGCGAAAAAATCAAGCTGGAATCGACAGCCGGCACCGGTCACTTCTACACGACCACCAAGAACAAGAAGACAATGCCTGAAAAGATGTTGATCTCCAAGTTCGATCCCAAGGCTCGCAAGCATGTGGATTACAAGGAAGTGAAGCTGAAGTAATCAGCCTGTAGGCCACCATTCACATGGTGGCATGCAAACACCACAAAGGACACCTCGGTGTCCTTTGTGTTTTTCTGCGTCCGGTTCTCGTTGACCGGCGCCCGCATCAAGCCCTGGGTGGCAGGCCCAGCTGCGCATGCATCATGCGGCCCAGGCTGCGGTAGGCATCGTCCACCGCCTCGGTAAATGGCATGCCACAGCTCAGCCGCAGAAAGTGGTCGTAGTGACCGGTGTTGCTGAACATATCGCCAGGCGCCACACGGATGCCGACCGCCAGTGCCTCGTCATACAGGCGGCTGGACGATATCTGCTCGGGCAGCTCCAGCCAGATGCTCAGACCGCCAGCGGGCAGGCTCAGGCGCGTGCCGATCGGAAAATAGCGCGCAACCGCCTGCGCAGCGGCCTGGCGCTGCACGCGCAGCTGCTGGCGCAGCCGCACCAGGTGACGCATGTACGAAGGCGAGCCCACCGTGCGCGCCCCCAGCAACTGGGGCCAGACCGGCAGGTTGCGCGAGCGGGCGAACTTGATCATCTGCACCCGCTCCTGCCAGCGCCCGGCATTCATCCAGCCCAGGCGCAAGCCCGGCGCATAGCTTTTGGACAGCGAGGAGCAGTAGATCACCGAGCCATCGGTGTCCCAGGCCTTGCAGGGCTTGAGCACCTCATCGGATTCGACAAATTCGCGGTAGATATCGTCCTCGATCAGGGCCACCCGGTACTCGCGGCACAGGGCCACCAGGCGCTTCTTGTGGCTGTCGGGCATGGTGGCGCCCTGGGGCATCTGCAAATGGGGCACCACCACGACGGCCTTGAGGTTGGGGTGGGTGCGCAAGGCCA
This sequence comes from Comamonas sp. JUb58, assembly GCF_004364775.1. Lineage (GTDB taxonomy): Bacteria > Pseudomonadota > Gammaproteobacteria > Burkholderiales > Burkholderiaceae_C > Comamonas. Next base: position 51,571 of record NZ_SOAL01000025.1, on the reverse strand, counting down.
GCTCCAGCGCCTCGATCGACATGCCGGTGTGCGGGCTCGACGGGATCTCCAGTGCCTGCAGCTTCTTGGCTTCGATGGCCTGCAGGATGCCGTAGAAGGTCGGTGACTCAATCGCCACCATATCGCCCGGCTGGGTCAGCGCATCCAGCGCCAGGTTCACCGCCTCGGAATTGCCAAAGGTGGCTGCAATGTCCATCGGCGCCAGGCGCACGCCAAACCCCAGCGCATAGCGCGCCATCGAGGCCTGGAAATCCGGATGGGTGAACGGCGCCGAAGGCCCATGCACCAGGATCTGGGGCTGCTCGCGCAGCAGGGCCACCGCCAGCTGGTTGAGCAGTTTGGCGTCGAACAGCTCGGGCGCCGGCATGGCGCTGCCCAGGTCCACCTTCAGCGGCCCCTTGAGGCGCGCCTTGTTCAGGTACTCGGCCGCGCGCTCGCCAATGCCTTCAAAGCGGTGGTCCTGCATCGGGAAGGGGCCCAGCTGCTGGGGCTCGCGCGCAGCGGGCATCTGCAAGGCCGTATCACTGACGAAATAGCCCACGCGGGGCCGCGCCTCGATCAGGCCGCGCGATTCGAGCACGCGCAGCACCTGCAGCGCTGTGCTGTGGCTCACATGGTGCTGGCGCCGGATATCGCGCACCGAGGGCATGCGTGCGCCCACGCCCAGGGTCTGCTGCGCAATGGCCTGCTCAAAATGCGCCGCGATGCGCTCGTACAGAAAGGCATCGTCCGCGGGCGGGCTGTCCGCCGCGTCCGCCACGTGGCTTTCGGGGATGTCACACAGACTTTCTTCTAACAGCGGCACAGCAGGACTCCTGGTTCCAGAAACCTGTCCATTGCCTGGTGGCGCCAGCGCAGTGGCCAAGACGAGGTTTCCCTAAGCAGCGCTATGGTCTCAGGTTCAACCCTGGCAGAACAGATACAGAAACTGCGATTTTGAACCAGAACAGCCGCTTTGTGCTTGCGCTGTTCTGCCCCACCCTGGCCGCGACTGTGTCTGTTGCGTTGGGCGGCGTTTTTTTACGCTAGAGCCCTGTTCTGAAACGCTCAGGAAAGCGCAAAAATGACCACCTCCAGCACCACCGCCCGCCTCGCCACCGCCCTGCCAGGCAGCGCCACGACCCAGGCCCAGGCCAGCGCCCCGGCGCAGCCCGGCACCAATAGCAGCAGCCTGGCCTTGCGTGCAGGCCAGGGCCAATGGTTGTATCTGGAAGCGGGCAGCAGCCTGTACTGCCGCGCCGGGCAGCTGCAGATCAGCTCGCCCTGGCACAGCGCGCTGCGCCTGGTGGCGGAGGACGCCCCGCACTGCAATGGTGCGCATGCGGGCTGGTACTGGCTGCAAGCAGAAGGCCTGCAGCCCGCCCAATTGCTGGTGCTGGTGCAGGCCTATGCGGGCTGGCGTGCCGGTTGGCGCAGTGTGGCCGACTGGCTTGGCCTGCTGGGCTGGAAGGACTGACTTACTTGCGTTGCCAGACGGCGGCAAAGAAGCCGTCGGTCTGGTGCAGGTGGGGCCAGAGGCGCAGGTACTGGCTGCCGCTGTCGCCACCGCTGCAGAGGCTGGCGGCTTGCTCGACCTTCAGGCCTGCCAGCAGCTCGCCGGCGTCCAGCGGCACAAAGTCCGGGTGGGCGGCGGCAAAGGCTTCGGCGATCGCCTCGTTCTCGGCGGGCAGGATGCTGCAGGTGGCATAGACCAGGCGGCCGCCGGATTTCACCATGCGGGCACTGCTGGCCAGAATGGCGGTCTGCTTGGCCGTCAGCTCCTCGATCGCCTTGGGGCTTTGGCGCCACTTCAGATCGGGATTGCGGCGCAGGGTACCCAGGCCGGAGCATGGTGCATCGACCAGCACGCGGTCCATCTTGCCCACAAGGCGCTTGACCCGCTCATCGCGCTCATGCGCAATCGCAGCCGGGTGCACATTGGACAGGCCCGAGCGAGCCAGGCGCGGCTTGAGCGCTTCCAGACGGTGGGCCGACACATCAAAGGCATAGAGGCGGCCGGTGCTGCGCATGGTGGCGCCAATGGCCAGGGTTTTGCCGCCTGCGCCAGCGCAGAAGTCGGTCACCATCTCGCCGCGCTTGGCATCCAGCAACAAGGCCAGCAGCTGCGAGCCCTCGTCCTGCACCTCGACTCGGCCTTTGACAAAGGCCTCCAGGCGCGACAGCGCTGGCTTGTCGGCCACGCGCAGGCCCCAGGGCGAGTACGGGGTGGGCTCGGCCTTGATGCCGGCGTCCTTGAGTTCCTTTTGCAGCTCGCTGCGCTTGGTCAGCAAGGCATTGGCGCGCAGATCCAGCGGGGCCATCTCCAGCATGCTGGCGGCCAGTTGCTCGAACTGGTCACCGACCTGGGCCTGCAGCGGCTCCACCAGCCATTCGGGCAGATTGTGGCGGTGCTGGGGCATGAGGCTGCCCGGCGCAATCGCGTCACAGTCGTCCAGCCATTGCACTTCCTGGTCGCTGAGCGCGCTTTTGACAAAGCTGCGCGGGCCGGCAAAGCCCAGGATGGCCAGGCGGCGCTCACGCGCACCACTGCCCGAGCGGGCCAGGGATTCAAACAGCGTTTTCTTGCGCAGCACGGTGTAGACCGTCTCGGCCAGGGTGCCACGCTCACGCGGCCCCAGGTTGCGGTGTTCACGGAAATAACGCGACACCACGGCGTCGGCCGGGTGTTCAAAAGTAAGGGCCTGCGCAACCAGCTCGGCGCAGGCATCTAAAAGGGCTTTGGGATGCATAGCCGCTATTGTCCCATTGCGCCAGTATCCGGGCGCCAGGCCCGGCTAACCGGACAGGGGCGCTGCCCCGCTGCGCATGCCAGCGGGCTGCTCCGCGCGGTCATAGACCAGGCCCCAGGGCATGGCCGCCAGCTGCCGCACCCCCGTGGGGCCCAGCTCATCCACATGGCTGATCCACAGCGGCATCAGCTTGCACAACAGCAGCTCGCGCTCCAGATAGCCGCGCCATTGCTGCGCCAGCCGTCGGTTGTCCTGGTAGTGCACACCGGGCCGATCGAGCACCAGCACCAGCGCATAGGCATCGGGCACGCTGCGCAGCGGCCGCGCCAGCAGCCAGGCCCGGCGCAAGCGCGGGCAGTGCTGCAGGTGGATCTGCAAGCTGGCCAGCTCGGAGGCCCAGAGCGGATGGGGCAGCGCGGTGCAGGCGCGCGCGCCCAGCAGGCTGCCCAGCGCTAGGCGCTCATCGTGCAAGGCCTGCAGCTGCACGCGGGCCAGTGCCTCGCGCGCACGCCAGTCGCTGCGCAGCTGGCGCACCGAGGCTTCGTCAAAATCCTCGTCTTCCAGCACATCGAGCACGCCGGTGGCCAGCCGGCACCAGGCGCTGCCCATGGCCGGAAGCTGTGCAAATGCCTGGGCCAGGTACTGCAGCTGCGCCTCCCAGTCCATGCCCATGTGTAGGCTGGCACAGGCGGCCAGCGCGCGGGCATTGGCCGGCTCCAGCTCCAGTGCGCGCTGGTAAATGGGCAAGGGGGCATCCTGGTGCTGCAAGGCCGTGCTTTGCAGCTGCCAGCCCAGCTCCACCAGCTGGTCGGCATCGAGGTAGGGCTCGCGCGGCATCAGTGCAGCCACGCGCGCGGCCGAGGCAGCCAGGATCTGGCGGTAGGCCACCCAGTCATGGCCATGGCGCACACACCAGCGCTGGTCGAGCAGCTCGATCCAGCGCTCCGAGCGCTTGCCCAGCCAGGCCAGGCAGTTGCTGCTGGACATGGGTGTGAGGCCCGGAGGCACATCCAGGCCCCGCAGCCGCTCGCGCAGGCTGGGGGGCGTGTCCTGGTAGCTGGCGGGCGCATAGTATTCCTGCTTCCAGCCCTGGTAGACCCAGTTGACATCCATGCGGTGGTTCATCACCCCGGCCATCAGGCTGAACGGCCCCATCGGCGAGGCCAGTTCACGCGCGCGCAGCCAGTGCATGGTCCAGAACTGCTCCCGGAACCAGCGCCCGCGCACGGCCACCTCGGACAGCGCCTCGCCCATCAGCGGCTTGCTGACCCAGCGGGCCGCCATGCGGTCGGCCAGGGCCTCGTCCTGCCGCGCCACCACAAAGCTGGCGGCCCACCAGCGCGGCAAGTACCAGCGCATAAAGCGTTCATTGGCCCAGCCCAGGTGCGTCATCTGGCGCGCATCGGCCAGGCGCTCATGCAGACCTTGCAGGCGACGGCGGGCGCGGAAGACTGCCGCCTGCAGCCAGCCCTGGCGGCGGCGCAGATGGCTGTATTCCTGCGCAATCATCGCCAGCAGGCGCGGCCGGTCAATCGCCATCGCCAGCGGCAGGCCCAGCAGCAGGTGGTAGCGCGCTGGCAGCAGCCCGCCCAGCCGCATCTGCTGCGCTATGCGCAGACCGTAGTCTTCGGTGATCACCAGGTGGGAGATTCGGGGCCCGCGCAGCTTCTGGCGCACGCGCTCCAGTGCCTCAAACAGGCGCGGGCATTCAGCAGCGGGCACGGCAATGCCCTCGGGGGCGACCCAGTCGGAGCGGGTCAGGCGCAGCACGCTGATCAGCAGCGCCACACCGGCAAAGAAACCAAAGAATTGCAGGCCGTGAAAGCCCTGGTAGACATAGGACAGCAGGGACCAGGCCAACAAGACCAGGCCCAGCAGCAGACCGCCCCAGATCCACAGCCCTGCCAGCACAGCCATGCCCAAGACACTGCGGTCAAACCTGGCCGGGTCGTTCGCAGCGGCCTGCGCATAGGCATCGACCCGCTGCACAAAATCGATCTGCTCCACCCCACCCTCCGAATAAGTTCTTGTCCAGCAAAGCGATAGCGTCTGCTAGTCTTGTTTATTTTTCAGATTATGGAACAGCACCCTATGCCAGCACCAGCTATTTCGCCCGGGCTCTACCGCCACTACAAGGGCCGGCTCTACCAGGTCTGGCAGCTGGCGCAGCACAGCGAAACACGAGAATGGCTGGTGGTCTACCAGGCCTTGTATGGCGATTACGGCTGGTGGGTACGGCCAGCAGCCATGTTCAGCGAGGACGTGGAAGTGAACGGCCAGCGCCAGCCCCGGTTTGCGGCTTATACACCACAGACCGACACCCCTGACCCGGTTTGACAGCGCTGCGCAGCGCTCAGCGTAGCTGCAGCAGCGCGCGCACCGCCTTGGGGTAGATCTGGTGTTCTTGCACCAGCACGCGCGCGGCCAGCAGCTCGGCCGTGTCGCCCGGCAACACGGGCACCAGGCCCTGCTCCAGGATGGGGCCGGCATCCAGATCGGCCGTCACCTGGTGCACCGAGCAACCGGCAAACCTGCAGCCGGCATCGATCGCGCGCTGGTGGGTGTGCAGCCCGGCAAAGGCCGGCAACAGCGAGGGGTGGATATTGATGAGCCGGCCGCTGTAGTGCGCGACAAAGCCGGGGGTCAGAATGCGCATGAAACCCGCCAGCACCACCAGCGAGGGGGCATGGGCATCGATGCACTGCATCAGTGCCGCGTCAAAGCTCTCGCGGCTGTCATAGGCCTTGTGGTCTACCACGGCGGTGGCAATGCCCTGCTCCTGGGCAAACTGCAGGCCGCCGGCCTGGGCCTTGTTGCTGACGACCGCCGCCACCCTCGCTCCCAAGGTCTCCTGCCAGCGCTCTTGCTGCGCGGTTCGCACGATGGCAGCCATATTGGAGCCGCTGCCGGAGATCAGGATGACGATGTTTTTCATGGAGGCGGCATTATCGCAGGGTGCAGAACGTCCCGAAACACGCTGCAGCCTCAAATGGCGGATAATCAAAGGCTTTACTGAATTCACAGCCACGTTTACGGGCTCGCCCGCAGTTACTCCATGAGCGCAAAAGCACCTGTCGATCCGATTCGCAAATTCCTCGAAACCGCCCGCCACCAGATTGCTGTGGGCAACCTCACGGGTGCCGCCCAAACCCTCAACGATGCACGGCGTCGCTCACCACGCGATGCACGTTTGTTCATGCTGGCCGGCCTGATGGCCGAGAAGTCGGGCAACCTGCGCGGCGCCATTGATGCCATGCAGCGCTGCGAAAGCCTGGCCCCTGACTGGGCGCCCGGCCTGCTGGAACAGGCCCTGCTGTATGCCCGCCACAACCGCGAGCACGAGGCCATGGCTGCCGCCGAGAAGGTGATTGCGCTGGAGCCCAACAATGCCCGCGTGATCGCTGGCGTCATCGATATCGCCCACCGCGTGGGCAATACCGAGATGGCCATCCGCCACCTGCGCCGCGTGCTGGAGCTAACCCCTGAGGACCGCGTGCTGCGCCGCTACCTGGCGGTCGACCTGGGCACCGTGCGCCAGTACGACGAAGCTCTGGCCGTGTTTGGCCCGCTGATCGATGAAAAGCCGGACGACCACCTGGCACGCATCGCCCGTGTGCAGATGCTGCAGGCACGCGGCACCATGCAAGAAGCCCTGCCCGATACCGAGGCTTTGCTGGCCCTGCAACCCGACGACAAGATCTACCAGTACTACCACCAGCTGGCCCAGGGCCAGGTGCCCGCGCATGTACCGGTCGAACTGACCACCCACATGTTCGATGAGATGGCCTCGGTCTATGACATGCACATGGTGCGCCATCTGTCCTACCAACTGCCCAAGCAGGTGGCTGACCAGTTGCTGCAGATCTACCCGAACCGCCGCTTCAACCTGCTGGACCTGGGCTGCGGCACCGGCCTGCTGGGCGCAACGCTGGGCGCCATCGACGGCTACATCCTGGGCGTGGACATGTCGGCCAAGATGCTGGAGCAAGCGGCCAAGCACAAGGTCTACTACAAGTTCCACCAGGTGAACCTGCTCGAAGCGCTGGCGGCCACCCCCGCCAACACCTTCGAGGCCATCACCGCGCTGGACGTGCTGATCTATGTCGGCGATCTGCAGCAAACCCTGGCCGACGCCTACCGCGTGCTGGCCCCCGGCGGCGTGCTGATCTTCTCCTGCGAGCACGGCGATGTCACCGGCCCGGATACCCAGCTGCAAGCAGTCGGCCGCTACACCCACACCTTGAGCAGCACCGTGCGCCTGGCCAAGGCGGCCGGTTTCGACCAGGTCGATACCCGCGATGTGGAGCTGCGCATGGAAGGCGGTCAGGCCGTGGATGGCTTTGTGGTCACCGCCTACAAGCCCAAAGAAGCCTGATAGCCAGCGGCTGAGAGCCATCTCCTAAGGAAAAGGCCTTGTCTTGCGACAAGGCCTTTTTGCTGGTGACGCCAAAGGTAGCGGTCAAGCCGTCAAACGCGAGCTTTTGGGCACATGGGCCATCAGGAACTCCATCTGGTCGGTCAGGATGCGGCGGTTGCGCAGGATGAAGTCTTCCCAGAGGCTGGGGGTGTAGGGCGCATAGAGCAGCGGCATATGCGCCTGCTCGGGCGTGCGGCCGGCCTTGTGGTGGTTGCAGGATGCGCAGGCCGTCACCACATTCATCCAGGTGTCGGGCCCCTTCTGGGATACCGGAATGATGTGTTCGCGGGTCAGGTTTTCTTCGTCGAAATGCTCGCCGCAGTAGGCGCAGATATGACGGTCGCGGCCAAACAGCTTGCTGTTGGTGAGCGTCATGCGCATGGCAAAAGGGTCGATGCCGGGCTTGCCGCGCGTGCCGATGATGCTGGCCACATCGATGCGCGACTGCAGGCCGGTGATGGCGTTATGGCCGCCACGGAAGCAGGCCACACTCGAGCCCGCCTCCCAGCGCACATCGCCTGCTGCGTAGTGCGTCACCGCCTCCTGCAGACTGATCCAGGATTGCGGAACGCCACTTGCCGATAACTTCAACACCTTCACAATGGGCCTCCTGCGCATTGGGAATTGAACCGAAATACCGTCGACCCGCGCGGCGCCTGGCCACGAAAAATGCCACTGCCCACGCACATGCTGCACGCAGACCCGGGCACCAAGTCATAATGGTCAATATACACTTTTATTGTGAAATTGCACACCAGCGCTCGGCTCGAAAGCGCAAGCCGCTACAAAAAACAAAGCAAAGATGAAAATCTTCAGAGGACTTGACCACCCCGAGGTCACCAGGCACTGCGCGCTGACCATCGGCAATTTTGATGGGGTGCACCGGGGCCACCAGGCCATGCTGGCGCTGCTGCGCAGCGAAGCGCAGCGCCGGGGCCTGGCCAGCTGCGCGCTCACTTTTGAGCCTCATCCGCGCGACTACTTTGCCCAGATCCTGAACAAGCCCGACCTGGCGCCGGCCCGCATCTCCACCCTGCGTGACAAGCTCGACCAGCTCGCCCAATGCGGCATTGACCAGACGATTGTGCTGCCCTTCAACGCACGCCTGGCCGCGCAAGCCCCGCAGGCCTTTATCGACGATGTGCTGCTCAAAGGCCTGGGCACCGGCTACCTGCTGGTGGGCGATGATTTCCGCTTTGGTAACCAGCGCGCGGGCGACTACGCGATGCTGGTCGAGGCCGGCCGCAAGCAGGGCTTTGATGTGGCGCGCATGAACAGCTACGAGTCCGATGGCCTGCGCGTCTCCAGCACGGCAGTGCGCCATGCGCTCAGCCAGGGCGATATGCCGGCGGCAGCCAAGTTGCTGGGCTACCCCTATGCGATATCCGGCCATGTGGTGCATGGCCGCAAGCTGGGCCGCCAGCTGGCCGAAAGCCGCATGGGCGCGGGTGACGGCTTTCGCACCCTGAACCTGCGCTTTGACCACTGGAAACCGGCGGCCAGCGGCATTTTTGTCGTGCTGGTGCACGGCCTGTCGACCGAGCCCTTGCCGGGCGTGGCCAACCTGGGCGTGCGCCCCTCGCTGGACCCGAATGATGTCAACGGCGGCCGCGTGCTGCTGGAGACCCACTGCCTGCAATGGCCCGCTGAACTGGGTGGTGACGGGGCATACGGTAAAATCATCCGAGTGGAACTCCTACACAAACTGCACGACGAGCTCAAATACGACAGTCTGGAAGCCCTGACCACAGGGATTGCCAAAGACTGCGCGGATGCCCGTGCCTTCTTCCATACGGCCAGCCACGCTGAAACCCGTCGCCAGACCACGCGCGACCGAATTTGACGCTGACCTGACTGCGCCGTGCCGCGCAGAAGTCAGCACTCGCCTGCACCACGGTGCACGTCAGACAACACTTCTGCGCTATACATTTTTCCACTGACCGGCATGATCACCCCGCCCGGATCAGGACCATGTTTTGCTTTGAAGGTATTTATGTCCGACAAATCGTCCCCCGCAGAAAAGGCCTCTGCGTACCGCGCCACCTTGAACATGCCCGACACCCCGTTTCCGATGCGCGGCGATCTGCCCAAGCGCGAGCCGGGCTGGGTCAAGGAGTGGGAGGACCAAGGCATCTACAAGCGCCTACGTGATGCCCGCAGCGGTGCGCCCAAGTTCATCCTGCACGACGGCCCACCCTACGCCAACGGCAAGATCCACATCGGCCACGCCGTCAACAAGATCCTCAAGGACATGATCGTCAAGAGCCGCCAGCTGGAAGGCTATGACGCGCTGTACGCGCCAGGCTGGGACTGCCACGGCCTGCCGATCGAGAACGCGATCGAAAAACTGCATGGCCGCAACCTGCCCCGCGACGAGATGCAGGCCAAGAGCCGTGCCTTCGCCACCGAGCAGATCGGCCAGCAGATGGCGGATTTCAAGCGCCTGGGCGTGCTGGGCGACTGGGACCACCCCTACAAGACCATGAACTATGCCAACGAGGCGGGCGAGCTGCGCGCACTCAAGAAGGTCATGGAGCGTGGCTTTGTCTACCGCGGGCTGAAGCCCGTCTACTGGTGCTTTGACTGCGCCTCGTCGCTGGCCGAGTTCGAGATCGAATACGCCGACAAGCAAAGTCAGACCCTGGATGTGATGTTCCCGGCGGCCGATCCGGCCAAGCTGGCAGCCGCCTTTGGCCTGGCCAAGCTGGACAAGCAAGCCTTCATCGTCATCTGGACGACCACCGCCTGGACCATCCCGGCCAACCAGGCCCTGAACGTCAACCCCGACCTGGAATACAGCCTGGTCGATACCGAGCGCGGCCTGCTGGTGCTGGCCAGCGCGCTGGTGGACAAGTGCATGGAGCGCTGGGGCATCGAAGGCAAGGTGATCGCATCGGCCCCCGGCAAGGTGCTGGACCACATGCCCTTCAAGCACCCGCTGGCCCATGTGGACAAGGGTTATGACCGTATCTCGCCCGTCTACTTGGCTGACTACGCCACGGCCGACGACGGTACCGGTATCGTGCACTCCGCGCCCGCCTACGGTCTGGATGACTTCAACTCCTGCGTCAGCAATGGCATGGACTACAAGGACATCCTCAACCCGGTGCAGGGCAATGGCGTCTATGAGCCCGAGCTGCCGCTGTTTGGTGGCCAGCACATCTGGAAGGCTGTGCCCGTCATCCTGGACGCGCTCAAAGTTGCCGGCCGCCTGATGGACACCAAGACCATCACCCACAGCTACCCGCATTGCTGGCGCCACAAGACGCCGGTGATCTACCGCGCCGCCGCCCAGTGGTTCATCCGCATGGACGAAGGCGAAGGCGTGTTCACCGACCCGGCCCAAAAGCCGGCCCAGACCCTGCGCCAGATCGCGCTGGACGCGATCGAGCACACCAGCTTCTACCCGGAAAACGGCCAGGAGCGCCTGCGCGCGATGATCGCCGGCCGGCCGGACTGGTGCATCTCGCGCCAGCGCAGCTGGGGCGTGCCCATCCCCTTCTTCCTGCATGTGGACACGGGCGCACTGCACCCCCGCACGATGGAGATCCTGGACCAGGCCGTCGAGATCGTCGCAGAAGGCGGCATCGAGGCCTGGAGCCGGGTGACCGGTGAAGAGATCCTGGGCGCTGAAGAAGCCAAGCTCTACACCAAGAGCACCGACATCCTGGAAGTCTGGTTCGATTCGGGCTCGACCTTCTGGCATGTGCTGCGCGGCACCCACCCTGAGCACCACCACGACAGCGGCCCCGAGGCCGACCTGTACCTGGAAGGCCATGACCAGCACCGTGGCTGGTTCCACAGCTCCTTGCTGCTGGCCTCGGCCATCTTTGGCCGCGCGCCCTACAAGGGCCTGCTGACCCACGGCTTCACCGTGGACGGCCAGGGCAAGAAGATGTCCAAGTCCGTGGGCAACACCGTCGCGCCGCAGGATGTGAGCAACAAGATGGGCGCCGAGATCATCCGCCTGTGGGTGGCCTCGACCGACTACTCGGGCGACCTTGGCATCGACGACAAGATCCTCGCCCGCGTGGTGGATGCCTACCGCCGCATCCGCAACACCCTGCGCTTCCTGATGGCCAACATCAGCGACTTTGTTGTGGCCAAGGATGCGGTCGCCTACGAAGACATGCTGGAGATCGACCGCTGGGCGCTGGCCCGCTCGGCACAGTTCCAGGCCGAGCTGCTGGCGCACTACAAGGTCTATGAGTTCCACCCCGTGGTGGCCAAGCTGCAGCTGTTCTGCTCCGAGGACCTGGGCGGCTTCTACCTGGACGTCCTCAAGGACCGCCTCTACACCAGCGCCGAAGGCAGCCTGGCACGCCGCTCGGCCCAGACCGCGCTTCACCAGATCACACAGGCCATGCTGCGCTGGATGGCGCCCTTCCTGTCCTTCACCGCCGAAGAGGCCTGGAAGATCGTTGGCAACAGCGAGACCATCTTCCTGGAGAAGTTCTGCGACCTGCCCGCTGGCGACGAGGCCCTGCTGGCCAAGTGGGCGCGCATCCGCGAGATCCGCGATGTCGTCAACAAGGACATCGAAACCCTGCGTGCCGATGGCAAGGTGGGTGCATCGCTGCAGGCCGAAGTGGCCATCAGCGCCCAGCCGGAAGACCTGGCGCTGCTGCAGACCCTGGCTGACGACCTCAAGTTTGTGCTGATCACCTCGGCCGCTACGGTGGCCGCCGGTGATGCGCTCAGCGTGGCCGTCAACCCATCGGACAAGGCCAAGTGCGAGCGCTGCTGGCACTACCGCGACGATGTGGGCCAGAACCCTGCCCACCCGACCCTGTGCGGCCGCTGCGACAGCAACCTCCATGGCGCGGGTGAAACCCGTCTGATGGCCTGATGAACGCCGCCGCCACCCCTGTGCTGGGCAGCGCCGGCAAAGGCCGGTTTGTGCTGTGGCTGGTGATTGCTGCGGTGATTTTCTGGCTGGACCAGTGGAGCAAGGAATGGATCCTGGCCCACTACCAGCTGGGCGAGTACACCACCATCACCGGCTTCTTCAACATCGTCCGGGCGCACAACCCCGGCGCGGCCTTCTCCTTCCTGGCCAGCGCCGGCGGCTGGCAGCGCTGGCTGTTCACCGGTATTGGCGTGGTGGTCACCGCCGTCATCGTCTGGCAGCTCTACCGCCACAGCCACAAGTCCCTGTTCTGCCTGGCGCTTACCTGCATCATGGGCGGCGCCATCGGCAATGTGGTGGACCGCATGCGCCACGGCTATGTGGTCGACATGCTCGACTTCCATTGGATGGGCAGCCACTTTCCGGCCTTCAACCTGGCCGATTCGGCCATCTGCCTGGGCGCGTTCCTGCTGATTCTGGACGAGCTGCTGCGCATGCGCCGGGGCGAGAAAAGCTGATCAGGCTGTTGAACGCCTTTATAGGCAACACCCAGACACCGCCCTCGCACCACGACGGCGGTGTTTTTTATCCATTGTTCACCCTTCGCCCAAACCCGCCCTGCCAGGCGCAAACCAGCGCCTGGCCTGCATAAAAAGAGACACAATGGCATTCGCCCTACAGCGCGGCGCGCGTATCAGGGGTATAGTGTCCGGTTCGCCTTATGAAACACTTGCTCAATCTTCTTGCCGCCATTGCGTTGCTGGTTTGGGGCTCTCATATGGTGCGCACAGGGGTGCTGCGCGTCTTTGGCGCCAACCTCCGCAACCTGCTGGCGCGCAGTATGAGCAACCGTTTTACCGCGATGCTCTCGGGCATCGGGGTCACGGCCCTCGTCCAGTCCAGCAGCGCCACCTCCCTGATGACCGCGTCCTTCGTCGGCCAGGGCCTGATACCGCTCACCGCCGCCTTGTCGGTGATGCGCGGCGCCGACGTGGGCACCGCCTTGATGGCGGTGCTGTTCTCGACCGACCTCTCCTGGCTCTCGCCGTTGCTGATTTTCTCGGGCGTCGTGCTGTTCATCTCCAAGCAGGATTCCACACCCGGCCGCGTGGGCCGCGTCTTTATCGGCCTGGGCCTGATGCTGCTGGCGCTGCGCCTGATCGTGGAGGCCACCGAGCCCCTGCTCGCCTCCGACGCCGTGCGCACCCTGCTGGTCAGCGTCAAGAGCGACTTCTTCATGGAGCTGCTGCTGGGCGCCATCCTGGCCATCATCGCCTACTCCAGCCTGGCCATCGTGCTGCTGATCGCCGCCATGGCCGCGTCGGGCGCCATCACCGGCGACATGGCCCTGGGCCTGGTGCTGGGTGCCAACCTGGGCAGCGGTGTGCTCGCCGTACTGCAAACGGCCAAGTCCAGCATCGAAGTGCGCCAGGTCACCATCGGCAACCTGATCTTCAAGATCATGGGCGTGGCCATCGTCTCGCCTTTCGTCGGTCTCTGGGTCACCCATGCGATGCCCTACATCAACGATGCGGGCCGCTCGGCGGTGCTGTTCCACCTGGCCTTCAACATCCTCAACACCCTGGGCTTTATCTGGTTCACCGGCGTGATCGGCGACTGGATGCGCAAGCTCCTGCCCAAGGAAGAAGCGCACAAGGGCCCGCAACGCCCGCGCCACCTCGATGCCTCGGCCTTGTCGACCCCTTCGCTGGCCATCTCCTGCGCTGCGCGTGAGGCGCTGCATCAGGCCGATGTGGTCGAGTCCATGCTGATCGGCCTGCACAATGTCGTGCAGACCGACAACCAGCAGCTGTCGCAGGACCTGCGCAAGCTCGACGACACGGTCGATGAGCTGTACTCGGCCATCAAGTACTACATGACCAAGATCTCGCGCGCCGAACTGGACGAACGCGAGAGCCAGCGCTGGACCGAAGTGATCAACTTCACCATCAACATGGAGCAGATCGGCGACATCATCGAGCGCGTGCTCACCGACGTCGAAAACAAGAAGATCAAGAAGCGCCGCCAGTTCAGCAAGCAGGGGATGGAAGAAATCAACGAGCTGCATGCCCACCTGCTGGACAACCTGCGCCTGGCGATGAGCGTGTTCCTCTCGGGCAATGTGCGCGATGCGCAAAAGCTGCTGGAAGAAAAAGCGCGCTTCCGCGACCTGGAGCTGGCCTATTCGGCCTCGCACCTGGAGCGCCTCTCCCACAACACCGTGCCCAGCATCGAGACCAGTTCGCTGCACATCGACCTGATCAGCGACTTGAAGCGCATCAATTCGCTGCTGTGCTCGGTCGCCTACCCGATCCTGGAAGCGGCCGGCGCGCTGGCCCACAGCCGCCTCAAAGACGATCCCGAACCCGCCCGCCACTGAGGCTGCGGGCCGGAATTCGCATACAATCCCTGCTGCTGCCAGGCGACCACTCCGCCCAGCAGCCTCCAGGAAGTTTGGCAGAGTGGTCGATTGCACCGGTCTTGAAAACCGGCAACCCGAAAGGGTTCCAGGGTTCGAATCCCTGAGCTTCCGCCAGAAATACAAACCAAGTGATTGCTGTCACTTGGTTTTTTTATTGGCAGCATGGCCCCTCCCAACCCTGACACGGGCCAGAGCCGACCTGGCAGCGCCCAGGGTATGCCAGTGCAGTGAGATCCTTGGCTGCCCCGGGCGCCCTCCCCCTCAGCCTGTTGTACTGGCACACCAACCGCTGCGCCCGGGCGCAACGCCGGCCACTACACTGCTCTGCAGTCAAGCACACCGGGAGCACAAGCCATGTCGCTGAGAGAGCATTGGCAGGAGATCAACGCTGAGGACTGGCAAGGCGCCAGTTTAGGGTCAACGGTCGTCGTGGGCTTGGCGGCCTTGTATGTGTTGGCGCAGCACCTGTGGACGGCAGAGCAATGGGTGTTTTTGCTGGACCATGCCAACCTGGCCATCCATGAGGCAGGGCATCCCATCGTGGGCATCTTCTCCGACCGCCTGGCGGTGTATGGCGGCACCCTCTTCCAGCTGCTGTTTCCGCTGTTGTTTGTGCAGCACTTTTGGCGCCAGCGCCAGAGCCTGGGCTTTGCCGCAGCCTGGCTGTGGCTGGGGGCCAGTCTGCTGAATGTTGCACGCTATATGAAGGATGCCCGCAGCCAGCAACTGCCCTTGGTGGGCGGTGGCGAGCATGACTGGACAGAAATCTTCAGCCGCTGGAACCTGCTGGCCAGCGATACCCGCATTGCTGGCTTTGTCAGCCTGATTGGCGTCAGCATCTGCGTGCTGGCGGTGGTTTGGCTGTGGTTCAGAGGCCGCAGCGACGGCTAAGGTCGCAGCGCCTCTGATCCGCGCCGAGATCACCAGTGGTGCGTATAGCTCGCCGTCAAGGTCGCACCGGCTGCCGGCAAGCGGCTGTCGTTCTTGCCGCAGGCCACGCAGGCCACGCAAGCTACAGCGGAGGCATGCAGTGGAGCCATGGTCAGCGATCAGCTCCAGGCCGCGAATGCAGTCGCGGTTGGCCGCCAGCTGGATGCGCTGGTTGCCATCGATGCGAAACCCGATCTTGCGCCCAGGCTGTAGGTGTTCGAATCGAACAAGTCACCCTGGCTGGCATCGGAGGCAATGGGCATGCATCCCTCAGGCAAGGCGCTGCGTCTGCCCCATCCCCTCTTCTTGAAGCCGCCCACCTGGTTGCGGCACGCCCCTTGATTTGCAACAAGCCAGCCCCGCCTATTGAGAGCGACTCTGATTCTCAGTTTCATAAACATTGTCAAACGCCAGCAGGCCTGAAGACGTTTGACATTGCCAGCCTCCCAAGCTGCACCAATCCTATTAATATGCATATTCAAATCAAATAAACTTATTTAAGATTGGAATAGCATGAAAGGCATCAGAGTATCTCTGGCCCATTATCTGGGCCTGGGATGTGCGGTGGCGGCACTTCTACAACCCATGGTGGTGCAGGCCCAAACAGCGCCCGTCGTATCCTGCAATACCGATCCCGCAATTTTCAACACCGGTATTGACGGCAGCAATGGCTACAGCATCAACAGCCCCAAGCTGGCGATTGGCAGCCAGGATGCCCATTGGTCGATTGCCGCGGCCCTGGGCGATATAACGACCACGGCGGCGGCCGCTGGCCTGTCTTACGCCCAGGGGCCGGTGGACCGCCCGGGTGCCGGCAATGGCGCCTGGGTGGAATCGCCCTTTGGCAATGCCGAATGGATTGGGGTGCAATATGGCCGGGATTATTATGTCTACAAATATGATTTCAATTTGGACCCGGCCGTCGATCCCAGCAGTTTTAATCTCAGCCTGAGCCTGTATGTAGATAACCAGGTCAAGCGCATTTTCGTCAATGACGCGGTATTTGATTACACCAACAACGGCGCCATTGCAGGGGTGGGTGGTTTTGGCGCTGGCGGTAATGTGCCCGTACTGCTCAATAATGGTTTTAAAACCGGTGCCAACACCCTGTATGTAGTCGTCGGCAACCAGGGTGATCCTTCGGGCCTGCTGGTGCAGTCCAGCGGCACCGCTTCCTGCTCGCCACCGCTGTCGGTCGCCAAGCAGGCCGTCAACAGCGATGGCAGCGCCTACACCGGCCTGGCCAGCGCCAATGGTTTGGCCTACTACGACATCACCGTCACCAATGCTAGCAACCGCGATGCCAGCGGCACCCGCCTGCAAGATACCCTGCCCGACGGCCTGCAAACCGCCGCCAGCAGCTGGAGCTGCAGCCGCCCCGCAGGCAGCGCAGCCGTCTGCCCCACTCCAGCCACCGGCAGCTTTCCGCTCGATGCCGTCTTGCCGACCCTGCCCGCTGGTAGCGCCCTGGTGTTCCGTGTCAACTCGCGCTTCAGCAATCCGCTGCCTACAGGCGCCACGGTCATCACCAATACCGCCACCATCCTGCCGCCTGCCAGCAGCACCCTCAGCTGCGATGCACGTGACGGCTTTCCCACCCCTTGCAGCGCTTCCGCATCGGTGGCCACCAGCCCCTTGCTCAGCGTGGTCAAAACCGTAGACGCCACCGCCCCACTCCACCCCGGGCAAACCGCCACTTACAGCATCACCGTCAAGAACGAAGGGGCAGCCGAGCTGACGGGCGTGGTCCTGTCTGACCCCCTGCCCGCCGGCTTTGCCTCGGCCACCTGGAGCTGCCAATCACCCGTCGGCAGCCTGGCCGTCTGCCCCCAAGCCAGCGGCAGTCTCGCAGCCGCTGGTGTACTGAGCCAGACCATCGCCAGCATGCGCGCCAGTGCCAGCCTGGTCTACACCGTGGTCGCCACGGTGGACAGCATCACCACCCGCATGGACCAGGTCAACAACACCGCCACGGTGGCGGCCAGCAATGCCGAATGGCTGTGCTACAACCCCGCCACGGCGCAAACCCAGGCCAAGCCCTGCAGCGCGTCGGTGGCAGTGGATCTGTGGCCCAACCCCGTCCTGCAATTGAGCAAGAGCGTCAGTGCCAGCGGCGCATTGCAGCCCGGCAGCGCCATGGTTTACACCATCACCGTACGCAATGCCGGTGCCGTGCCGATTGCGCAGGCGCTGTTGACGGACCCCGCCCCCGCCAGCGTGGTGCTGGGCGCCTGGACCTGCGCGGGCAGCGGTGCCACCTGCCCGGCTGCAACCGGCAGCGGCCCCTTGAGCGAAACCCTGGCCAACCTGCCCGCCGGCGCCAGCCTGAGCTATGTGATCCAGGCCCAGGTCGCCGCATCTGCCCCGCGCAGCAGCAGCCTGACCAACCAGGCCAGCCTCAGCAGCACGGAGCCTGGCGCCCAATGCCTGGGCGGCAGCGCACTGCCTTGCACGGCCTCGGCCACGGTCACCACCACGGCGGCCGAAGTGCCCGGCAACCCCACCCCAGTGCCCAGCTTGCAGATCTGGAGCGTGCTGCTGCTGGGTCTGCTGACGGCAGGCTTGGGCGCCCGGCGCCTGTCTGCGCGCCGCCAACGGGTCTAATCCTTCGCCCCGCATCCACCAGCCCAGGGGCGCAGCACCGCGCCCCTGGGCTTTGCTGTTTCTGCACTGCGCCCGCAAGCCCTGCCACCCCGGCCTACTGGGTAGAGCGAACGGAAATGAGAGTCATTCCTGTTTTTTGATAAGATCGCGCCTTTGCTCCAGGGCAATGCCCCGCCCGCCGCTGTTGCCGGGCGCTCTCACCACCACCACGGCCAAGGTGTTCCTCGTGCTTGCGAGCTACTACGCAGAACTGCTGAATTTCTTCTCCCGCTCGCTCAATGACCGGCAGGCCGCTGCCGATGTCGTGCAGGAGAGCTATGCAAGGGTGCTGGCCCTGCAGGCGCGTGAAGTGGCAGTGAGAGACCTGCGGGCCCTGCTGTTTCGCACCGGCAAGAACATCGTCATCGACGATGCCCGTCGCCGCCAGACCGATGCCCAGCTGCTGCAGACCCTGGCCCTGGTCAGCGCCGACGAAGCCCCTTCCACCGAGCGCATCATTGCCAGCCGTCAGCAGCTGGAGCACCTGGTACGCCGCCTCTCGGCCATGCCCCGCAAGCGCCGCGAGGTGTTTGTGCTGGTGCGCATCTACGGCTACAGCCACGCTGAGGCGGCCGCGCACATGGACATCAGCCTGGCTTCGGTGGAAAAGCATGTGGTGCGCGCTGTCTGTGACTGCATGGGTCTGGAGGCCTGATGGCAGCCGCCGCCACTGGGGCAGACAGCCCGCGCAAACGCCTGGAATACGCCTTGCTGCTGATCGCCCGCCAGCACGCGGGTGAACCAGCCAGCGCCGAGGCCGCCACACAGACCTTGGCCCGTTGGCGCGCGCAATCGCCCGACAACGAGACCGCCGCCCAGCAGGCGCTGCAAGGCTGGCAGGCGACCGAGGCGCATGCGCTGCAGGCGGATTTCGCGCTGCCCGCCAGCCAGGCCGAGCGCAGCCGCCAGCAGCGCCGCCGCAGCTTGTCGCTGCTGGGCACGGCAGGCCTGGCCAGCCTGCTGGGAATGGGCGGGCGCTGGTACTGGCAGCAGCCGCTGGCACGCCTGGCCCTGCAAACCGGCCATGGCCAGATGCTGGCCCAGAACCTGCCCGATGGCACGCATCTGGACCTGGCACCGTCCACCGCCATGGAGGCCGTGCTCTACCGCGATCGCCGCGTGCTGCAGCTGGCCCGGGGGGAGATCCGGCTGGATGTGGTCCATGACGCGCAGCGGCCTTTGGAAGTGCAAACCCCGCTGGGCCGGGTGCGGGTGCTGGGCACCGTGTTCTCGGTCGCACTGCGGGAGTCGGGCCTGCAGGTCAGCGTGGCCCAGGGGCGCGTGGCCGTATGGGGCCTGCACAGCGATGCGTCCCAGGCCGCCGATGTGGTGCTCGCAGCGGGCGAGGCGGCGCGCCTCGATGCCCAGGGCAGCCTGCACACCGGCAAGGTCAATGCCCAGGATGTCGGTGCCTGGCGCGACGGCTGGCTGGTGTTTGACCACAGCCCACTGCCCGAGGTGCTGAGCCGTTGGAACGACTACCTGGACCGCCCCCTGCAACTGGACCCAGCCGGCGGCCTGCAATCCCTGCACCTGACAGGCAGCTTCAAGCTGCGCGACCCCGCCACCTTTGTCGCCAGCCTGCCGCGCTCTCTGCCCGTACGGGTGGAGCGCCTGCCCGATGGCAGCAGCCTGATCCGCCGCCGCTGAGCCCACCAGCGCGCCCAGCGCACAGGCCTTCTGCCCCGGGCCGCCGGGGTCATGCGCACAGGCCTCCATGCGTCTGAAAAAAATTTGTCCGGTATATCGCCGCTGCTGCGTCTTCACCGGGACAACACCCTAGAAAGCATTCGCATGTACCGAGATTTGCCACCCCTTTGCAGCCCCGCTGTCCGCACCCGCCTGGCCGCCAGCGCGGGCGCCCGGCAACGCACCATCGCATGGGCCTGCGCGCTGGCCTGTGCCAGCTCGCTGGCGCTGCTGTCCCTGTCCAGCACGGTGCATGCCCAGCCCGCTGCAGCCCAGACGGCGATGGCCACCACCCAGTCGCTCAATCTGCCCGCCCAGCCCCTGGGCCAGGCCATCAATGCGCTGGCGCGGACCTGGGGCGTGGCCATCTCGGTGGATGCGGCACTGATCCAGGGGCGCAGCGCCCCGGCGCTGCAAGGCAGCTTCAGCCTGCAGGCCGCACTGGCAAAGGCGCTGGCGTCCAGCGATCTGGAGGCCATTGCCAGCGGCGCATCTATCACCGTGCAGCGGCGCAGCCTGGCCACCCACACCATGCAGGAAGTGCTGGTCACCGCCAAGGCCCAACGCGAAGAAGCCACCGAAGGCAGCGGCTCCTACACCAGCGGTCGCGTGTCGCTGGGCAAGGGCCAGGATGTGCGCGAGACGCCGCAGTCCATCACCGTGATGACCCACCAGCTGATCGAGGACCAGGCGCTGAGCACCGTGGGCGAGGTGATGCAGCAGGCCACCGGCGTGACGGTGGACTACGCCGGTGCCGGCGGCCTGGGCGGTCAGGCCACGCGCTTTCTCTCGCGCGGCTTTGAGATTGGCAATGTGCAGATCGATGGCGCCAGCGTCGACGCCTTCAGCCAGCAGCTGTTTGACCCCAACCTGGCGATGTACGACAGCGTGCAGATCGTGCGCGGCGCCAATGGCCTGTTCAGCGGCAACGGCGAGCCCGGTGGCGCCATCAACCTGGTGCGCAAGCGCCCCACGGCCCAGCGCCAGATCCAGGCCTCGGCCAGCCTGGGCAGCTGGAACCGCAAGCAGCTGGAGCTGGATGTGGCCGGCCCCTTGAACAGCGATGGCAGCGTGCGCGGCCGCGCGGTGCTCGCCCATACCGACAAGGATTTCTTCTACCGCAGTGCCGATTCCAAGAACAGCCTGCTCTACGGCATTGTCGAAGCTGATCTCAGCCGCGACACCAAGATCAGCCTGGGTGCCAGCTACGAC
Source organism: Comamonas sp. JUb58 (assembly GCF_004364775.1). Taxonomy (GTDB): domain Bacteria; phylum Pseudomonadota; class Gammaproteobacteria; order Burkholderiales; family Burkholderiaceae_C; genus Comamonas. The sequence continues at coordinate 30,680 of NZ_SOAL01000025.1, read as the reverse complement.
AAGCTTAACGCCACGCCCTGGCGCGAAGGCATTCCCCGCGCCCCCAATGGCGATGACCTGCACCTGCCGCGCAACACTGCGCTGATGGCCGGCTGGAGCCACTACGACAAAAGCGCCAAGGAGCTGTTTGCCCAGCTCGACCAGCAGCTGGCCGGCGGCTGGAAGGCCAAGGCCCAGCTCAACTACCAGAAGGTGGACAGCGATGGCCGCCTGGCCAGCCTGAGTGGCGCGGTCGACCCCGCTACTGGCCTGGGCGCCGAATGGACTGGTTTTTCCAACGACTTCCGCTCCGAGAAGAAAAGCGTTGATCTGAATATCAGCGGCCCCTTCAACCTGCTGGGCCGCAGCCACCAGCTGCTGCTGGGCGCCGACTGGGCCAAGATCCGCGATGACCAGGACACCTACTACTCCGAGATGGAGACGGACGAATCGCTCACCAATGTCTATGGCTTTGATCCTGACAAGATTCCGCATGCGGTCAGCGAGCGCAAGACCCGCAGCTACCCCGGCTATGGCGCCACGCAAAAGGGCCTGTATGGCCGCGTCAACCTGAGCCTGACCGACAAGCTCACCGCCATCGTCGGCGGTCGCTACGCGAGCTACGCCAACGTCACGCCCTACTTCAACTACAACGCCGATGGATCGCTGCGTTCCAGCGGCAAAAGCTACTACCAGGAAAGCGGCATCCTCACGCCCTACGCCGGCCTGGTCTATGACCTGGACAACCGCTGGACGGCGTATGGCAGCATTGCCGAGATCCGCAAGTCCCAGGCCAGCAGCCTGCAGGGCCCGCTGCCCGGCACGCCGCTCGATCCCATCAAGGGCCGCAACTTCGAGCTGGGCGTCAAGGGCGAGCTGGCCGATGGCAAGCTCAACACCGCCATCGCGCTCTACCGCATCGAACGTACCGGCGAGGCCGCGCGCGACCCGCGCTACCCCGACACCGATGTGGGCGACCTGGGCCTGAGCTGCTGCTACATCGCCCAGGGCAAGATCGTCAGCCAGGGGGTGGATATGGAGATCTCGGGCCAGCTGGCGCGCGGCTGGCAGCTGTTTGCCGGCTATACCTACAACCACAACCGCAACAAGAGCGATGCCGAGCAGCTGGTCTACAGCACCATCACCCCCAAGCACCTGCTCAAGCTCTGGAGCAGCTACCAGTTGCCCGGCGACTTCTCGCCCTGGACGGTGGGCAGCGGCGTGACCGTGCAAAGCACCACCTATGCCAGCGGCACCGCCTACCCCTACAACCCGGCCACCGGCAAGTTCGACAGCGAAGGCGTGCCCTACAAGTTCACCCAGGCCGGCTATGCGGTCTGGAACGCCAGCCTGCAGTACCGCATCGACCGCCACTGGTCGGCCACGCTCAACCTGAACAACCTCTTCGACAAGACCTACTACAAGACCGTGGGCAGCTCGGGCAGCGGCAACTGGTATGGCGAGCCCCGCAGCGTCAAGCTGACCTTGCGCGGCAGCTTCTAAATGCCCAGGTCCGTCCCCGGTGCGGCGCGGCAGCCAGGTTGGCGCCAGACCATGTCCTGGCTGCACACCTGGGGCGGCCTGGTCTGCGGCTGGCTGCTCTGCGCCATCTTTGTCACCGGCACCTTGAGCGTGTTCCGCGAGCCCATCACGCGCTGGATGCAGGCGGCGCCTGCCAACGGGCCACCCGGCGCGGCGCTGGGCTTGCAGGACCGGCTGCAGGCCCTGCACACGGCTGAGGACTATCTGCAGCAAAGGGCGCCGCAAGCCCGGCAGTGGCAGATCGATCTGCCGGCCCGCGCGGGCGACGCCCTGCAGCTGTCCGCACGCGGGCCGGACGGCATGCTGCAAGCAGCACTCAACCCGGCCAGTGGCCTGCCCCAGGCGCAGCCACCCATCCGCCAGACCGAGGGTGGCCGGCACTTCATGTCCTTTCACTATTCGCTGCAAGGCGGCCTGGCGGGCTTTTGGGTGGTGGGTGTCGTGTCCATGGGCATGATGGCGGCGCTGGTCTCGGGCCTCATCGTGCACCGGCGCATCTTTCAGGATTTTTTCTGCTTTCGCCCCGGCAAGGGCCAGCGCTCCTGGCTGGATGCGCACAACGCCTCGGCCGTGCTGACCCTGCCCTTTCTGTTCATGATCGTCTACACCGGGCTGGCCTACTTCTACACCAGCTACATGCCCCATGCGCTGCAGTCGCTCTATGGTGAGGATCGCCAGGCCTACAGCCGCTACCAGGCCGATCTGAACGCGGGCGCACCGTCGGCGCGCCCCGATCTGCCGCCAGCCGGCCCCCAGCTGGCCCGGCAGCTGCAACTGGCGCAGTCGCTGCTGCGCCAGCCGGTGGCATCCATCGCGCTGCAGCGCCCGCCGCAAGGCCCGGCCAGCCACCGCTTTACGGCGCAGCTGGCCGACAGCGCCTATTCCAGGCGCATACACAAGCTTGCCGAGCATGTCAGCATCGCCGCCGACACCGGTGAGGTGCTGCAGGCACCACCTCAGTCCGAGCCAGCCGCCAGCGCGCGCGATGTGCACCCGGTCATCGAAGCGCTGCACATGGCCCGCTTTGGCGGCTGGACCATGAAATGGCTGTACTTTGTCTGCGGACTGGCCGGCACGGCCATGGTGGCCACGGGCCTGCTGCTGTTTGCCAGCAAGCGCCGAACCCGCAGCGACCATGGCTGGGGCCGGGCCACGCCTGCCGTCTACCGCTGCATCGATGCGCTGAACATCGCAGCGCTGGTCGGCACCTCGCTGGCCTCCATCGGCTACCTCTACGGCAACCGCCTGCTGCCGCTGGCCATCGAGGCGCGCGCCAGTGCCGAGATACGGCTGTTCTTTGCGCTGTGGGCACTGAGTCTGCTGCATGCGCTGCTGCGCCCCGTGCGCTCGGCCTGGCAGGAGCAGCTCTGCGCGCTGGCTTTGCTGTGTCTGGCCCTGCCGCTGCTCAACGCCGCCACCACCGGCCAGCACCTGCTGCTCTATCTGGCACAGGCCGATGGCCTGCGCGCCGGGGTGGAGCTGACCAGCATCGCGCTGGGCCTGCTCGCCGCCTGGGGCGCCTGGCGCCACCGGCTTTCAACACACACCACGCCCCCCGCCCGCGCCGCCCGGCCCGGGCCCCGCCAAGGAGCACGCGCATGAACGCCCCCGCCAAAGTGGTCACTGCTCCACAGCCCTGGCGTCATGCAATGCGGCTGGGCTTGCGCATCAGCCTGGCGGCCGGTGGCGGCTACCTGCTCACCGGCCTGGGCTGCGCGGTGCTGGCACAGGCCCTGGTACTGGCGGGCCTGCTCGCGCCGGCACATGCAGTGCTGCTCAGCACCTTGCTGGGTTTTGTGCTGTACACCGGGCTGCTGCTCTGGGCCTTTCATGTGCAGGGCCTGGCCCGGCTGGCGCTGCAGTTTGCCGCTGCCGCGCTGCTGCTGGCCAGCTTGCGCGCGCTGCTGGAGTGCTGCGGATGACCGCCTTCAACCACATCACCCAGATCAGCACCATTGCGTTGCCGCTGGCACTGTGCCTGCCGGCGATGATGCTGCTGAGCCAGGCCATGGACCGCCACTGCGAGCAGATCCTGCGCCGGGGCGAACCTGGCCGCCCCTTGCGCTGGGCCTTGCGCCTGGCGGCAGGCCTGCTGTTGGCGCTGGCGCTGCAGCGCTGCATGGCAGCCTCGGGCGCAGCAGTGGGCGCGGTCGCCTGGCTGGGCTGGCTCAGTGTTGCGGCATGGTGCCTGGTGCTGATCTTGAGTTACGCCCCCCGGCGTGGCACGGCAGCAGCACTGCTGGCCTGCTGCGCGGTGCTGCTGTGTGGCAGCTGGGCGGATCAGCCACCGGGCATTGACACAAATTGCCACATTTCGACAAACCGTCTCCAAACTGCCATGCCAGGATGCGCCCATGAATGATGACCACGCACCCCGCAAGGCAGCGCCCGCCCTGCCCGCTGCCCACTGGTTCAAGCGCAGCCGCCAAGTGCGCATACGGCCCACGCCTGCAAGGCTGCGGGTGCTGGAGGCCATCGTCCAGCTGGGCCGCTCTCGCGTCAAATGCGCCGATATCTCCTCCCACCTCGCCCAAAGCGGCGCTCCCTTGCCAGCGGCCACCATCTACTGCGTGGCCAAGGAAATGGCCCAGGCCGGCCTGCTGATGCGCGACCGCGAAGATGGCGGCTTGACGGTGTACAGCTTGGCCGCTGGCGTCTAAGGGCTCTCTGCAAACCCCCATCGAGGTCTGAACGCTGACGCGGGCGATGCGCCGCGAATGCTGCTCTGCAGCAAGGCTAATTCCGCCAAGGCTAGAATGATAATAACTATCATTCACATCTTTTTCTGTGGTGGACCCCTCTCGCGACCAAGCCCTGCATACGCTCTACACCTCGCACCATTCCTGGCTGCTGGGCATGCTGAACCGCCGCATGCGCAACCGCAGCGATGCGCAGGACATCACCTCAGAGACTTTCCTGCAGGTGGTGGATTCCAGCCTGGACCCGCGCAGCTTCCAGGAGCCACGGGCCTTTCTCACAACGATTGCCAAGCGCATCCTGTTCCACTTTCAGCGTCGCCAGGCGCTGGAGCGCCAGTACCTGGAAAGCATGGCCGCGCTGCCCATGCCCTGTGTGCCGTCGGTGGAAGACCAGGCGCTGGTGATCGAGGCCATTGCCGAGATCGACCGCATCTTGCACGGCCTGCCGCTGCCGGTGCGCACCGCCTTTGTCTACAGCCAGCTCGACGACATGCCGCATGAAGAGATTGCCGCGCGGCTGCAGGTGTCGGTGCGCACCGTCTCGCGCTACCTGACCCAGGCCTTGCAGCACTGCATGCAGGCCCAGCTGCGCTGATGGCCTCGCAACCCGCCTTGGATGCGACCACCCAGCAGGCGATTGACTGGATGGTCCGCCTCAGCTCCGGCCGCGTGCAGCCGGCCGAGCGCCAGGCTTTTGAACGCTGGCAGGCCGCAGACCCCGCCCATGCCCAGGCCTGGGAACGCCTGCAAAACACCGTGGGCCGGCCGGTGGGCGCACTGCGCGCCGTGGATAGCCGCCAACCCGGCCAGGCCCAGCAGGCGCGGCAGCTCTTGCTGCAGCCCCGGCGCCGCACCGCCCTCAAAGGCTTGGCCGTGGTGGCCAGTGCCGGCGTGGGCCTGCTGCTGCTGGACCGCTGGCAACCGCTGGGCGCCGTGCTGGCCGATTACAGCACCGGCACCGGCCAGCGCGCCCGCTTTGCGCTGCCCGATGGCAGCACCCTGGTTCTCAATGCCCGCAGCCGCGTCAACCTGGCGTTTGATGAAGGCCTGCGGCGCCTGCGCCTGCTCGAAGGCGATATCGTCCTGCAGGTCGCAGCCGATGCGCAGCGCCCCCTGGTGGTCTCCACCGCACAAGCCGATATCCGCGCGCTGGGCACGCAGTTCGCTGTCGAGCAACTGGCCGAGCGCACCCAGGTGCGCGTGCTGGAAAGCCGGGTCGAGCTGCGCAGCCTCAGCGGCGAAAGTGCCGTGCTGCGCAGCGGCGAGGCGGCCCAGGTCGATGCGGCAGGGCTGCAGCGCCTGGCCGCCGACCAGCTGCCCAGCACCGAGTGGCAGCGCGGCTGGCTGGTGGTGCAGCAGCGCCCCTTGCACGAGGTCATTGCCCAGTTGCAGCGCTACCGCCATGGCCTGCTGCGCGTCTCCCCCGAGGCGGCGCAGATCCAGGTGCAGGGCGTCTTCCCGCTGGACGACATCGAGCGCGCGCTGACCGGTCTGGCCGAGACCTTGCCGATCCGGGTGCAGCGTTTTGGCAGCTGGCTCACCCGCATAGATGTGCGCTAAAAAATAATTTTCAAAAACACTGTCCGGTTTCGCGTGCTCGATACACAAGCCTTCCAGATGCACCACAAAAGCACAGGGAAGTTCCATATGTTTCGCAGCACACCTCTCGTTCGCCGCTCGGTTCTAGCCGCCTCGCTGGCGCTGGCCGGCGCCTCGGCCAGCCAGGCACAAACCTCGCCTTCTGCCGCCACCCGCAGCACACCGGCCGCCATGCAGTCGGCGCTGGGGATCGACATCGCCAGCGGCCCGCTGGCCCAGACCTTGAACCGCATTGCCACGCAGGCCGGTCTGGTCGCGTCGATGGACCCGGCCCTGCTCGCAGGCCGCCAGGCCCCGGCCATCAGCGGCCGGCTGACGGTGGAGCAGGCCTTGCAGCAAGCGCTGCGCGGCAGCGGCCTGGCACTGGCCATCACCGCCAGCGGCGCGATCAGCGTGCAACCGGCCGCCGCATCCTCAGCCACCCCGGCCGATGCCGCAGCCGGGGCAGCCGCCGCCATCTCGCTGCCCACCACGGTGGTGCGCGACAGCTATGCCGGCGCCACCACCGAGCACAGCCAGTCCTACACCACGCGGGCGGTGAGCATTGGCAAGGGCGAGCATGCGCTGCGCGAGATTCCGCAGTCCATCTCGGTGCTGACCCGCCAGCAGATCGAAGACCAGAACGCCACCACCTTGGCCGACTCCATGCGCTATGTCACAGGCATGCGCACCAAGCCCACGGGCACCGGCATCGTCAACATCGAGGCCCGGGGCTTTCTGATGGGCAACTACCTGATCGATGGCTTGCCGGCCAAGGGCGGCCAGGGCATCTGGGGCAACACCTTGATGGATGTGGGCCTGTACGACCGGGTGGAGATATGGCGCGGCCCCACCGGCTTGCTCGAAGGCGCGGGCGAGCCCTCGGGCACCATCAACCTGGTGCGCAAGCGCGCGCATGCGGATTTTCTGGTGCAATCGGCCACCGTGCTGGGCTCCTGGGGCCAGCGCCGCCAAGAGCTGGATGTGACCGGTGCGCTCAATGCCTCGGGCACGCTGCGCGGGCGCCTGGTCGGCATCTATGACGACCGCGACAGCTTTGTCGATGAGGTCTACCTGCGCCGCAACACGGTCTATGGCACCTTGGAGTACGACTTCAGCCCCAGCACCACCTTGTCCATTGGCGCGACCGAGCAGCGCGGCAGCTCGCTGTCTTTTGCCGGCCTGCCTCTGCTGGCCGATGGCCGCAACCCGGACCTGGATCGCTCGACCTTTCTGGGCTCCATCCATGGCAAGAAGGACGACTACGCAACGCGCTACTTTGCCGAGCTGGAGCACCAACTGGACGGTGGCGGCAAGTTCAAGCTGAGCGCCAACCAGTTTCTGCGCGGCACCGAGTTTGACCGCTACTGGTCCAACAGCTACCTGAACCCGGTCAGCCGCGAGGTGACCATCCTGTCCACCCACCAGAAGTCGCGCGAGCGCGACCGGGGCATCGATGCCTACCTGTCGCTGCCGATGGATTGGAACGGGCTGGAGCAGACCCTGATCGTCGGCGCCAACTACCAGACCTACCAGGGCGGCCAGGTGCAAGGCAGCCCCAGCAGCTTTCAGCAGAATGCCGACCAGCCCGACCATGACCTGCTGATGCAGCCGCAGCGCATCGGCACCTTGCCCAAGACCCGGGTCACCAACCATGGCGTCTATGCCCATGCCCGTATCAAGCCCGTGCAGCCGCTGACCGTGCTGGTGGGCGGCCGCCTGGCCTGGTGGGAGACGCAAGACCCCGAGCAACCGGCCAATGACCAGTCCATCCGCGCCAAGTTCGTGCCCAGCCTGGGCCTGGTCTATGACCTGAACACGCAGCTGTCCGTCTACGCCAGCGCCAACAAGGTGTTTGCTCCGCAGACCGATACGGTGGTGAGCGGCGCCTTCCTGCCGGCCCGCACCGGCAACCAGCTGGAGATGGGCATCAAGGGCGAGTTCATGGACAAGCGCCTCAACGCCCACCTGGCGATATTCCGCATCCAGGACGAAAACCGCGCGGTGACGGACCCGCTCAACGAAGGCTTTTCGCTGCCCTCCGGCGTCGTGCGCAGCCAGGGCTTTGAGGCCGAGGTATCGGGCAAGCTGAGCCCGCAGTGGGACATGACCGCCGGCTATGCCTACACCGACACGCGCCATGTCAGCGGCAGTGTGGATACCGAGGGCCAGCCGTTCAACAGCTCCTTCCCGCGCCACAACTTCTCGCTGTGGACCAAGTACCGCTTTGCCGCCGAGCCACTGCGCCGGCTGTGGATTGGCGGCGGCATGCAGGCCTATAGCAGCAATGCCACGACCTATGGCAACACCACCTGGCGCCAGGGCGGCTATGCCGTCTATGCGCTGCAGGCGGGCTATGAGATCAACCGCCACCTGCAGGCCACGGTAACGGTGAACAACCTGTTCGACCGGACTTATTTCGACCGCCTTGCCGGCGGCCGCTACCGCCAGACCTACTACGGCGATCCACGCAATATCACCGTCGCGCTGCGCGCCGCGTTCTGATGGCCCGCCCCTCCACCCCGGCGCTGCCCGCAGCGCCGCTGGGCGCCGCGTCTGCTGCCATGCCTGGCGCATTACCTGCCTCTGCGCAGGCCCTGGCGCAAGGCTATGCCCAGCTCATGCGCAAGCGCCTTTGCCTGTTGCTGGCGATGGCCGTCGGCCTGCTGCTCAGTGTGGCGGCCGATCTGTCGGTGGGCTCCACCGATCTGGGCTGGGCGACCTTGGCCACCGCGGTGTTTCTGCCCAGCCAAGTGCCATTGGAGACTGCACTGATCGTGCAGGACCTGCGCCTGCCCTATGCCCTGATGGCGGTGCTGGTGGGCGTGGCGCTGTCGCTGGCCGGCGCCGAGATGCAGACCATCCTGAACAACCCACTGGCCAGCCCCTTTACCTTGGGGGTCTCATCCGCCGCTGCGCTGGGCGCCGCACTGGCCTTGGTGCTGGGCCTGGGCATTCCGGGCCTGCCGGAAGAGGCCATGGTGCCGGTCAACACCTTTGTGTTTGCCTTTGCCTCGGTGCTGCTGCTGCAGGCCACCGCCCGGGCCCGGCCTGGCTCGCGCCAGATTCTGGTGCTGTTCGGCATTGCGCTGGTGTTCAGCTGCAATGCGCTGGTGGCGCTGCTGCAGTATGTGGCCTCGCCCGATGCGCTGCAGCAGCTGGTGTTCTGGAGCATGGGCAGCCTGGCGCGCGCCAACTGGACCAAGCTGCAGCTGCTGGCCCTGGTCATTGCCTGCGTGCTGCCGTTCTCGCTGCGCGCGGCCTGGCAACTCAATGTGCTGCGCCTGGGCGAAGAGCGCAGCTTGAGCTTTGGCATCGATCTGAACCGCCTGCGCCTGGCATCGCTGCTGCGCGTGAGCCTGCTGGCCGCCACCGCCGTGGCCTTTACCGGCACCATCGGCTTTGTCGGCCTGGTTGGGCCGCACATCGCGCGCATGCTGGTGGGTGAGGACCACCGCATCTTTCTGCCTGCCAGTGCGCTGATGGGCGGGCTCATCATGTCGCTGGCCTCCATCGCCAGCAAGACCCTGGTGCCCGGCACCTTGCTGCCGGTGGGCATTGTCACCGCGCTGGTCGGTGTGCCGCTGTTTGTGTGGCTGATCTTTCGCAGCGGGGCACGCGCATGAAACCGCCCTCCCCCTTGCTGGTAACGGGCCTGAGCGTGGGCTACCGCCAGCGCCAGGTCATCGACCAGCTGCAACTGCCGCCGCTGCAGCCCGGCCAGGTAACTGCGCTGGTGGGCCCCAATGGCGCGGGCAAGTCCAGCCTGCTCAAGGCGCTGGCGGGCCTGGTGCCTGCCCGTGGCAGCCTGCAGCTGGGCAGCACTGCCTTGCATGCGCTGCGGCCCGCGCAGCGCGCGCAGTATGTCGGCTATATGCCGCAGTTCGCTGCGGAAGGCGTGGCGCTGACGGTGTTGGAGAGCCTGCTGGCCGCTTTGCGCAGCCAAAACAGCTCCAGCAATGCACCGGCCAACGCCACCCCCATCGAACGGGTGCATGCCTTGCTGCAGCAGCTGGGCATTGCCCATTTGGCCCTGCTGCCGCTCGACAGCCTCTCGGGCGGCCAGCGCCAGCTGGTGAGCCTGGCGCAATCGGTGATCCGCGAGCCGGCCATCCTGCTGCTGGACGAGCCCACCAGCGCGCTGGATCTGCGCCACCAGGCACTCGTGATGGGCACGGCGCGCATGCTTGCCCAGCAAGGCCGCATCGTCATCGCCGTGCTGCATGATTTGAACCTGGCCGCGCGCTGGGCCGATGCGCTCATCGTGCTGCGGCGCGGCAGCCTTTACACCAGCGGCAGCCCGGCGCAGACCTTGACACCGGCGATGCTCGCCGAGGTCTATGGCGTGCAGGCCCGGGTGCAAAGCTGCTCACAAGGCTGGCTGCAGATCGTGGTGGATGGCACCACCGCAGGAGACCCGCCATGAAGGGCCTGCAGCGGCTACTCGCCGTCCTTGCGCTTTTGCTGGCCACCAGCACGGTCGCGCTGGCAGCCTACCCGCTGCAGGTGCGCGATGTTGCGGGCCGCCTGGTCCGCATCGCCGCGCCGCCCCAGCGCATCTATGTGCAAAACGGCAACACAATGACCGCGCTGGCACTGCTGGAGCGCGAGGACCCGTTTGCCCGCCTTGCCGGCTGGAACAACTCGCTGGGCGACTCCGACCCCAGCCTGTGGCGGCTGATGCAGCAGCGCTGGCCCCATGCCACGCAGCTGCCGCTGCTGCCGTTTGACAGCGCAGGCCATGTAGATCTGGAAGCACTGCTACGCCTGCGCCCCGACCTGGTGCTGCTGAGCCTGGAGAGCCGCCCTGCGGTAGAGGGCGGCCGCATTGCCGCGCTGCTGGCGGCGCTGCACATTCCGATCCTCTATGTGGACAGCTCGCGCAACCCGGTGGCGCACCTGCCCGCCATGCTGCAGATGCTGGGCCAGGTGCTGGGCCGCGAGGCCGAGGCCCAGGCCTATCTGGACTTCTACCAAGCGCGCCTGAACGCCATCCAGCAGGTGGCAGCCACCGCGCCACGCCCGCCACGCCTGTTTGTCGAGATACGGGCCGGGCGCCTGGGGTTGGCGCAGTGCTGCTTCTCGCAGGGCAATACCGCCTGGGGCTACCTGATCGAGGCAGTGGGCGGGCGCAATATCGCCAAGCAACTGCTGCCCGGCATGACGGGCGATATCGCGCTGGAAACCTTGATCGGCCTGCAGCCCGATGTCTACCTGATGACCGGCACCCAGCGCCAGCGCAAAGGCGCGCGCACCATCCCCTTTGGCTACGACATCTCCGTCAACGAGGCCGAGCAGGCCATGGCCCGGCTGATGCAACGCAAGGGCCTGGCGCTGGCCACTGCAGGGGCCGGCGGCTGTGTGCAGGCGCTCTACCACCAGTTCTACGACAGCGCCTTCCATATCGCCGCGCTGGAGCACCTGGCCAAGATGCTCTACCCCGAGCGCCTGGCAGCACTGGACCCGGACCAGACCTACCGAGAGGTACTGAAGCGCTTCACCAGCCTGCCCGACGCGGAGTTTGTGTTCCACATCAGTCGCAACCATGCCGGCGAGCCTTGCTAGCTCAAACCGCCGTGCCCAGGCGCCAGCCCGGCGCCATCTTCTGGATCGATGAGACCAGCAGCTCGATCAGCGCCAGGGTGGCCGCCGAGGGCTGGCGGTTGGGCGCGCGCACCACATAGAGCGCATCGCCCACGCCTTTGACGCCAAAACCATCCAGCACCTGCACGAGGCTGCGCTGGGCGATGGCATCCCGCACGGCATAGTAGGGCAGCAGCACCACGCCCAGGCCGGCCATCGCGGAGTTGAACAGGAACTGGTAGTCGCCCGACTGGATTGACGGCATGCTCTGCACCTGCTCATGCAGGCCATCGCTGTGCCGCCAGAACTCCAGCCGGTGGTGGATGTTGAGGGGCGCCAGCAGCCGGGCGTGCTTGATGTCCTGCGGGGTTTGCAGCGCCAGGCCCAGGGTCTGCAGATAGGCCGGGGTGGCAAACAGCCCCCATTCGATGCCGCAGACGCGGGTGGCCACATGGTCTTCCAGCGGTGCCGAGGTGATGTGGATGGCCAGGTCCACCTTGGAGGCCACCAGGTCATGGATCTGGTCGTTGATCACGAGGCGCAGCAGCAGATCGGGATGCGCCTGGCAAAAGTCCAGGATCAGCGGCTTGAGGTGGAAATGCCCCAAACCGGTGGGGATGCGCACGCGGATCTCGCCACTGATGGTCTGGTGGATCTGGTCGATCTGCAGCTGGGCGCTTTGCAGCGCATTGAGGGCCTGCAGGCATTGGCCATGCAGGATGCGGCCGGCCTGGGTCAGTTCCATATGCCGGGTGGTACGGCGCAGCAGCTGCGCGCCAAACTGCTTTTCCAGCAGCGCCAGCCGGCGCGACACATTCGAGCGCGTGACGCCCGAGCGCTGTGCCGCATCGCTCAGGTTGCGCGACTCGGCAATCGCCACAAACAAACGCACCAGGTTCAGGTCCATGGCCGGCATCCCCTTTTGATTGTTGATTCTGAATCACCACTGATGGCTGTGCTTTGGCAGTTCCCAAAGCGGCTTCGCGTTTTTAACATGGGTCTCACAACAAACGTCCGGGCGGGTGTCGCCTAGCCCGGGCCATGCAAGGAGACAATACGTGACGCCAGAGTCAACACTGGGGTTTACCCCGCTCGCCGGTTTCAAGGTCCTGGATTTGAGCCAGGGCGTGGCCGGCCCCTACTGCGCCCAGCTGCTCGCCCACCAGGGCGCCGAGGTCATCAAGGTCGAACCCGCCCAGGGCGACTGGGGCCGCCATGTGGGCGTCGCCCGCAATGGCCACAGCACCTTGTCCAGCACCTACAACGCCGGCAAGCAAAGCCTGGCGGTCGATGCCAAGCAGCCCGAGGGCAAAGCGCTGATCCTGCAACTGGCGCGTGATGCCGATGTGGTGGTGCAGAACTTTCGCCCCCAGGTCGTAGAACGCCTGGGCCTGGACTTTGCCGCGCTCCAGGCGCTGGGGCTGGAGCCGGTCTATGTGTCGATCAGCGGCTATGGTGCAGACGGCCCTTTTGCCGACAACCCGGCGACCGACTCGGTCATGCAGGCCGACACCGGCCTGATGAACAGCAACCGCGATGCGCAGGGCGCGCCGCAGCGCATCGGTTTTTTGCTGGCCGACATTGCCACCGGTGTTTATGCCGCGCAGGCCTGCACTGCCGCACTGCTGCAGCGCCTGAAGACCGGCAAGGGCCAGCATGTGGAGCTGAACCTGTTCAACGTTTGTTGCGCGCTGCAATCGACCGCGCTGTCGGAAGAGGTGCTGGGCGGCCAGACCGTCAAGGCGGCCGTCAGCGCGCCCAATGGCATCTTTGATGCGGCCGATGGTCGCTTGACGATTCTGGCGCTGAACAACGAGCAGTTTCTGCGCATTGGCAAGGCGCTGGACCTGGCCGGCTGGGACAGCGATCCACGCTTTGCCAGCAATGCGCTGCGGCTGCAGCACAAGGCGGTACTGCATGCCGAGCTGGCCCGCGCCGTGGCAGACCGATCCCTGGCCGAGCTGCGCGCACTGTTCAATCAGCACAGCGTGCTGCATGCCGTGGTGCATGGCGCGGCCGATGTGGTGCAGCACCCGCAGGCCCGGCACCTGGCCACCTTCAAGACCCTGCAGCAGCCCGATTTTGGCGAGGTGCTGATGGCGGCCACCCCTTGGCCGGCCAAGCCCGGTGCACCGCTGCCTGCACCGCGCATTGGTGCCGACAGCCTGCAGATTCTGCGCAGCCTGGGCCTGGCGCCAGACGAGATCGACGCACTGGCGGCCCGCCAGGTCATCGGCCTGTGAAAGGAACTGCGCCATGAAAGCCATTGTCTGCCGCAGCTTCGGCCTGCCCCGCGATGTGACTGCCGTCCAAAGCACCGAGCCTCCCTCCGCCTTGGCGGCCGACGAGGTGCTGATCGACGTGCGCCATGCCACCGTCAGCCACGCCACCGGCCTGCTGATCGAGGGCAAGTACCAGAAGACCCCGCCCCTGCCTTTTGTGCCCGGCACCGAAGGCGTGGGCCAGGTGCTGCAATGCGGCAGCGCCGTGGCCCATGTTCAGGTGGGCGACCCGGTGGTGTTTATCTGCGACTGGGGCGCCTATGCGCAGCAGGCCAAGGTGCATGCCAGCACCGTGTATGCCGTGCCGGCGGGGCTGGACCCGCTGCGCGCGCTGGCGCTGCCGATCTCCTACGGCACGGCCTACACCGCCCTGCACTGGCGCGCGGCGCTGCAGGCGGGCGACAGCCTGCTGGTGCTGGGTGCCGGCTCGGGCGTGGGTGCGGCGGCCGTCGAGCTGGCCGCCCAGGTGCCCGGTGTGCAGGTGATTGCCTGCGCCAGCAGCGAAGACAAGCGCCAGGCGGCCCTGCGCCGTGGCGCGCAGCATGCAGTCGACCCGCAGCACCTGATCGAACAGGTCAAGGCGGTGACCGGCGGCAAAGGCGCAAGCCTGGTATTTGACCCCGTGGGCGGCGACCTGCTGCTGCAGGCGCTGCGCTGCACCGCGCAGAACGGGCGCATCGTCATCATCGGCTTTGCCAGCGGCACGATCCCCAAGGTGCCGATGAATATCGCGCTGGTCAAGAACCTGACGATCCACGGCTTCTTCTATGGCCAGTACATCGGCTGGACGCCCGCCAACGAGCGCCAGCGCCATGCCACCGCCATGCAGGCCATGATGGCCGCGCTGTTTGAGATGACCCACCGCGACGCCATCCATCCCGACATCTCGCGGGTGTACGCCATGAACCAGCTCTGCGATGCGCTGGATGCGCTGCACAGCCGCGAGGTGCTGGGCAAGGTCGCGCTACAAATACAAGGAGACAAGACATGACACAAGGCCATTCACCCCAGCGCCGCCAGGCCCTGCAATCGCTGCTGCATACCGGCCTGGGCCTGGCCCTGCTGGGCAGCGGCCTGCCCGCAGCACTTGCGGCATCGACGGCCGACTACCCGGCCTCGACCATCCGCATGGTGATCCCCTACCCGCCCGGCGGCCCCACCGACCTGGTCGGGCGCCTGGTCGCCATCTCGATGAGCGAGAGCCTGAAGCAGACCATCTTCATCGACAACAAGCCCGGTGCCAGCGGCATGGTGGGCGCGGCCCAGGTCGCCAAGGCCCAGCCCGATGGCTATACCTTGCTGGCCAATGCCTCGCTGCAGGTGATCAACCCCTCGGTCTACGACAAGGTGCCGTATGACTCCTTCAACGACTTTGCGCCGATCACGCAGATCGTCGATGTGCCGCTGGTGCTGGTGGTCAACAGCGAGCTGCCGGTGTCGAACGTGCAAGAGCTGGTGGCCTATCTGAAAAAGAGCAAGGGCACGGTCAATTTTGGCTCGGCCGGCAATGCCTCGTCGCAGCACCTGTCGGGCGAGCTGTTCAAGCTCAAGACCGGCATTGCCATGCAGCATGTGCCCTACAAGGGAAGCTCGCCGGCGCTCACCGATCTGATGGGCGGCCAGATCCAGCTGATGTTTGATTCGATGCCCTCGGCCATGCCCTTTATCACCTCGGGCAAGCTCAAGGCGCTGGCCGTGACCACCGCCAAGCGCTCCAGCTCGCTGCCGCAGATTCCGACCATGCAGGAATCGGGCATTGCCGACTATGCCACCAGCACCTGGTATGGCCTCTGGGCCCCGAAGAACACGCCGCCCGAGATTGTGGGCAAACTGGCCCAGGCCGCGCAGCAGGCGCTGCGCAAGCCCGAGGTGGCCGCGCAGTACCAGCGCATGGGCGCCGAGCCGGTGGGGTCGAGCCCGCAGGAGTTTTTGGCCTATATGCGCAGCGAAGAAAAGAAATGGGCCGAGATTGTGAAACGCTCGGGCGCGCGGGCAGATTAACCCACGGCGCGCAAGGCGATCACTGGCTTGCGCACCCACAGCACCGCCGCTGCCGCCACCAGGCAGGCGGCGCCGGCCACAAACAACGCGGGTGAGTAGGACGACAGCACCGAGCGCGCCAGACCTGCGCCATAGGCGGCCACCGCAGCACCGAGCTGGTGCGCGGCAAACACCCAGCCAAACACCAGGGCGGCGCGCTCGGGCCCGAACTCGCTGGCCACCAGCTTGACGGTGGGCGGCACGGTGGCAATCCAGTCCAGGCCATAGAACACGGCAAACAGCGACAGGCCGGCTACGGTGAACTCGGAATACGGCAGCCAGAACAGCGACAGCCCGCGCAGGCCGTAGTACCAGAACAGCAGCTTGCGGCTGTCATAGCGGTCCGACAGATAGCCCGACAAGGTGGTGCCCACCAGGTCAAAAATGCCCATCATCGCCAGCACCGAGGCCGCTGGCACCGGCCCCAGGCCGTAGTCACCGCAGAGCGAGATGAAGTGGGTCTGGATCAGCCCATTGGTGCTGAGCCCGCAGATGAAAAAGGTGCCCGCCAGAATCCAGAAGGCCGGCACGCGCGAGGCAGCGGCCAAGGTGCTGAAGGGCAGGCCCCAGCTGGCGCGGGGTGCGGGCGCGGCGGGCGCTGCAGCAGGGTCAGCGCCATAAGGGGCCAGCTGCATCTGGGCCGGGCTGTCGCGCATGAACAACAGCACCAACACCAGCACCACGGCCGATGCCGCCACCACTGGCAGCAAGGCCCAGCGCCAGCCGTACTGCGCAATCAGCCAGGCAGCAGCCGGCAAGAACAGCAGCTGGCCGGTGGCACTGCTGCCCGCCAGCAAACCCATGACCAGGCCCTTGCGCTGTACAAACCAGCGGTTGGCCACCGTGGCACCCAGCACCATCGCAGTCAGGCCCGTGCCCATGCCCAGCACAATGCCCCAGAGCACAAAGGCCTGGCCCAGGTTGTGCATGAAGAGGCCTAGCAGCAAGGCACTGGCAATCACGGCGGCGGCCAGCGCCACCACGCGCGATACGCCATAGCGCAGCAAAATGACAGCAGCAAACGGACCGAGCAGGCCATACAGCGCAAAGCGGGTGGCAAACACCGAGGACAAATCACGCACGCTCCAGCCAAACTCCACCGCCAGCGGCTGCATTAGCACCCCCGGCAGGCCCAGCGCCGCTGAGGTGACCAGCATGGCCAAAAAGGTGATGGCGGCAATCACCCAGGCGTAATGGATGCCATGGCGCTGGAGCAGCATGGCGAGTCGGGAAGCGAGCATGTTATTTGGAGGTTATCGACGGAGGAGCTACAATGATAGCGATCACAATCAAAACCTGTCAAGCACAGGTTCAAGCAGGGTATTTGCGATGAAAGTCACCAAGGAACAAGCGCAACAGAACCGCCAGGCACTGCTGGATGCCGCCGCTGCGCTGTTCAAGGAACGCGGTATCGATGGCACGGGCGTGGCCGATATCTGCCAGCAGGCGGGCCTGACGCAGGGCGCCTTGTACAAGCATTTCAGCGACAAGCAGGATCTGGCCGCCCAGGCGCTGGCCTATGGGTTTGGGCAAGGCTTTGGCCGGGTCAAGCGGGCCAGTGAAAAGAGCGAGCATGCGATGGCCACCTACCTGGACAGCTACCTCAACCCCCAGGTGCGCGATGACATGACGCGGGGCTGCCCGCTGGTCTCCACCGCCTGCGATGCGGGCCGGCAGAGCGAGGCCGTGAGCCGCAGCTTCAGCGACGGCTTTGCCGAGCTGCGCGCCGGCATTGAGGCGGCCTTGCCACCCAGCGGCGACCCGCAGCAGCGCCAGGCGCTGGCCAGCACCCTGGTGGCAGCCCTGGTGGGCGCGATGGCCATCTCGCGCGGCGTCGTCAAGTCCGATCCGGCACTCGCCGACGAGGTGCTGCAGCAAGTGCGCGCGGTGGTGGAAGGGCTCAGCGCCAAGCCCTGATCGGCGCAACGCCACGAACAAAAGGCCGCCAACCTGGTGAACCCGGGTTGGCGGCCTTATTCATCGCGGATAGCTGGGGCTGTTAGGTCTCAGCAGCAGCGTTCCCTCAGGACTGCAGGTAGACCACATGGCTATGGGTGTACTCATACAGCCCGTGTTTGCCATCGGCACCACCCACGCCCGACTTGCGCACGCCGGCATGGAAGCCCTGCATCGCCTCGAAGTTCTCGCGGTTGATGTAGGTCTCGCCAAAGTCGATCTCGCGCATCGCCTGCATGGCCTTGGACAGGTCGCGGGTGTACAGCGAGGACGTGAGGCCATATTCGCAGTCATTGGCCAACGCAATCGCCTCGTCCAGGTCCTCGACCACCTGGATCGGCAGAACAGGGCCAAAGATTTCCTTGCGCATGATCTCCATATCGGCGCGGCAGCCGGCCAGCACCGTGGGCTGGTAGTGGAAGCCAGCACCCAGATCAGCCACCTGGCCACCGGTCACCAATTGCGCCCCATCGGCCAGCGCACGGCGCACCTTGGCGTCCACGCTGTCCAGGCCCTTCTGGTTGATCAGCGGGCCCATCTCCACATCGGCCTGTGCGATCGGGTCGCCATAGCGCGTGGCGGCCATCGCTTTGGCAATACGCGCGGTGAACTCGTCGGCCACCTGGCGCTGCACATAGACGCGCTCGGCACAGTTGCAGACCTGGCCGGTGTTGATGATGCGCGAATCACGGATGGCCTTGACGGCCAGGTCCAGGTCGGCATCGGCCAGCACAATCGCAGGCGCCTTGCCACCCAGCTCCAGGTTGAGCTTGGTGATATGCGGCGCAGCAGCTGCGGCAATGCGCTCGCCGGTGCCCACGCTGCCGGTAAAGCTGATCATGTCCACCCCGGCATGGGCCGACAGCGCACCGCCGGTGCCGCCCTGGCCATAGACCACGTTGAACACGCCGGCGGGCAGCTCGCACTGCGCCAGCAGCTCGGTGAAGGCATGGCAGTTGATGGGGGTCTCTTCGCTGGGCTTGATGACGATGGTGTTGCCGGTGAGCAGCGCCGGTGCCATCTTGCGCGCGATCAGGAAGAAGGGGAAGTTCCAGGGCAGGATGCCGGCCACCACACCCATCGGCTTGCGCAGCAGAAAGATCTGCTCGTTGGCCCGGTCGCTGCTGATGACTTCACCCTCAATGCGGCGCGCCCACTCGGCCATGTAGTCCAGGTAGTCGGCGGTGAAGTTCACCTCCACCTCGGCCAGGCCCAGCACCTTGCCCTGCTCCTCGGTGATGGTGCGCGCAATGCGGGCCACGTTCTCGCGCAGGCGGGCGGCAATGCGGCGCAGGTACTGCGCACGCTCGATCGCAGGGCGGCGCGCCCAGGCCTTTTGCGCGCCGCGCGCTGCCGCAATCGCGCGGTCCACATCGGCTTGGGTTGCCAGCGGCGACTGCGCCAGCACTGCGCCGGTGGCGGGGTTGCGGACCTCGTGCAGCTCGGCGCTGTCCGTGAAAGCGCCGGCAATGTAGTTGCGCAAAACAGGGGTGGTGGGCATGGGGTCGTCCTCAGTAGGTGGTAGAGACAATGGCCGGCTGGGTAGGAGCACGGTAGCGCGCCAGGTTGGCCACGGCGGCCTGGCGCATCAGGCTGATATCGATGGCCACCGCCACAAAGCGGCAGCCCCATTCGGTGTAGCGGCGCGCATCCTCTTCACGCGGCGCCAGAATGCCGCAGGCCTTGCCATGGGCCAAGGTGGTCTCGATGGTGCGGCGTATGCAGTCCTGCACCTCGGGCTGGCTGGCATCACCCGCATGGCCCATGCCGGTCGATAGATCTGCCGGGCCGATAAAGACGGCATCAACACCGTCGACCGCCGCGATCTCGGCGGCGTTTTCCACGCCCAGGCGCGACTCGATCTGCACGACCAGGCAGAGCTGCTCATGCGCGGTGCGGATGTAGTCGGGCACCGCATCCCAGCGCGTGGCACGGGTCAGGCCACCGCCCACACCCCGGATGCCATGCGGCGGGTAGCGCATGGCCTGTACCAGCGCGCGGGCCTGCTCGGCCGTCTCGACCATCGGCACCATCAGGGTCTGCACGCCGGCGTCCAGCAGCTGCTTGATCAGCACTGCATCGCCATGCACGGCACGCACCACCGGGTGTGTGGCATAGGGCGCCACGGCTTGCAGCTGCGCCAGCAGGGTGGGCACGGTGTTGGGCGCATGCTCGCCATCCACCAGCATCCAGTCGTAGCCGGTGGTGGCGATGATCTCGGCCGCATAAGGCGTGGCAAAGCCGGCCCAGATACCGTAGAGCGGCTCGCTGCGGCGCAGCGCGGCCTTGAAGGGGTTCAATGGCAAATCCATAGGGTGTCTCCTGGGTGGGCCGTCGGCGCGGGCCCACCAATGCTTATCAATGGTTGATCAATGGGTATAGGGGCGGTGCAGTTCGCAGGCGGGGTTCAGCTCCACGCCAAAGCCGGGCTTGTCCAGCGCCGACAGGCGCATGCGGCCCTGCACCGGCACGGGCTCGCACAGCAGCTGCGGGTGGAACATCGGCACCACCTCGTCGGCCTTGGGCGCCATCATCAGGAACTCGGCAAACGGGCTGTTGTGGCGCGTGGCCACAAAGTGGTAGCTGTAGACGCTGGAGCCATGTGGAATCACCAGCGCCTGGTGCGCATCGGCCAGCGCCGAGATCTTCAGCAGCTCGGTGATGCCACCGCACCAGCCAACATCGGGCTGGATGATGTCGCAGCAACCCATCTCCAGCAGTTGGCGAAAGCCCCAGCGCGTGGCCTCATGCTCGCCCGTCGTCACCAGCATGCCGGTGGGCACGTTCTTCTTCAGCGCGGCATAGCCCCAGTAGTCATCGGGCGGCAGTGCCTCTTCGATCCACTTCAGGCCGTGGGCCTGGGCGCCCTGGGCCAGGCGCGTGGCGTAGTTCAGGTCCAGGCTCATCCAGCAGTCCAGCATCAGCCAGAAATCCGGCCCCACGCGCTCGCGCATCGTGGCCAGTTCCTCCAGGTTGCGGCGCAGGCCTTCTTCGCCTTCAGCCGGGCCATGGTGCAGGGGCATCTTGCCGCCGATAAAGCCCATCTTCTGCGCCAGATCGGGGCGCGCACCGGTGGCGTAGAACTGCAGCTCATCGCGCACCGCGCCGCCCAGCAGCTGGTGCACCGGCTCACCGCGCACCTTGCCCAGCAAGTCCCAGAGCGCCAGGTCCACGCCGGAGATGGTGTTGATCACAATGCCCTTGCGGCCGTAGTACAGGGTGGACCAGTACATCTGGTCCCAGATGCGCTCGATGTCGGTGACCTTGGCGCCTTCGAGAAAGCGCGCCAGGTGCTTCTCGACGATATAGGCGGCCGGCTCGCCGCCGGTGGTGACGGCAAAGCCGACGTTGCCAGCGCTGTCCTCGATCTCCACCACCAGGGTGCCCAGAACATTGATGCCAAAGCTGCGGCGGCTCTGGCGGTACTCGGGGTACTTGGCCATCGGCGTGGCGATGTGGTCGTCGATCCAGTGGCCATCGGCCTGGTCGTGGTAGTCGGCACCGCCCCCTTTCAGGGTATAGGCGCGCACTTGCTTGATGGTGGGGATCTGGCTCATGGTGGTGTTTGCTCCTTATGCAATTTAGGCAGCGGCCTGGGGCTGCAGCGCAGCGGGCGCCATGCGGGCCCGGATGCCCAGCACCAGCAGCGCTGCCAGTACCGTTGTGCCTGCCAGCAGGTACAGGCCTGCGGCGGGTGAGTGGAAATGGCCTTCGGCCCAGTTCTTGACGATGGGGGCCACAAAGCCGCCGACAGCGCCCAGCGAATTGATCAGCGCAATGCCACCCGCTGCGGCAGCGCCGGCCAGCGTGTTGGCAGGAAAGGTCCAGAACACCGGCTGCACCGCGATAAAACCGGCCGCCGCAAAGCACAGGGCTGCGACGCCCAGCAGCGGGCTGGAAAAGCTGACCGATGCGGCCATGCCGATCGCGGCGACGATCAGGGTCGCGCTGGCCACGCTGCGGGGCTTTTGGCTGCGCTGGGCAAAGCCCGGCACCCACCAGGCGGCCAGCAGTGCGCAGAGCCAGGGGATGGCCGAGACCAGGCCCACCTGCAGACCCACCTTAGTACCCAACAGGCCCGCCACCTGGCTGGGCAGGTAAAACACCACGCCGTAGACGCTGGCCTGGATCAGCAGATAGACCAGGGCCAGATAGAGCACGCGTGGCTGGCACATGGCAGCGAGCAGGCTGTGCTGGTGGCCGCCCTTGGCGCGCTCTTCGCTGTCGATGATGTCCTGCACCTGGCGGCGCTCGTCGGCGGTCAGCCACTGGGCATCGGCCGGGCGGTTGGTGAGGTAGAAGTACGACCAGATACCGACGGCCACCGCCATCAGGCCCTCAACCGCAAACAGCCATTGCCAGCCGTGCCAGCCACCCATGCCATCGAGCTCCAGCAGCAAGCCCGACAAGGGGCTGCCAAAGATAAAGGCCAGTGGCGCGCCGAAGTAGAAAAAGCCCATGGCCTGCGCCCGGTGTGCTGCAGGGAACCAGTAGGTGAGGTACAGGATGACGCCGGGGAAGAAGCCCGCTTCGGCCACGCCCAGCAGGAAGCGCAGCACATAGAAGGTGGTCTCGTTATGGGCAAACATCATCGCGGCCGACACCAGGCCCCAGGTGACCATGATGCGGCACATCCAGATGCGTGCGCCGATGCGATGCATGATCAGATTGCTGGGCACTTCCAGCAGCGCATAACCAACAAAGAACACGCCGGCGCCAAACGCAAAGGCGGCGTCGCTGATGCCGGTATCGGCCTGGAAGGCCACCTTGGCAAAGCCCACATTGGCCCGGTCCAGGAAGGCCATGATATACATCAGCAGCAGGAAGGGCAGCAGGCGCCAGGAGATCTTGGCGAGCAAGGGAGCGGGGAGTTTTTTCACGACAAATCCTTAAAGACAATGCGCGGCCAGCACGCCTGCGAAAGAGCAGGCGCAGCGGGGAGCGAGAAAGGAGAAGCTGGCGTAGCGGTTGCTGCGCCGGTGGGGCGCGGCTTGCGCTAGCGCCGTCGTGAGGCGGGGGGTCTGAAAAAAGTGTGCGCGAAGGCGGTCATGTTTGTCTCCTGATAGGGTCATTCGTTCTTGTGTGGAGCTGAATGTACGCGCATGATTGATGCCTAACAAATCAAATTTCAGTCATATCCGATACCTTTTATTTATGTCTAAAAAGCCCGCTCTATCGGCCGCGCCACCGCTGCAACGCAGCCTGCTCAACCGCCTGCGCTACAAGCATCTGCACATGCTGGTGGCGCTGGGATCGAGCCTGAATCTGCACCGCGCATCGATCAGCCTGTCGATGTCGCAACCCGCTGCCACGCGCATGCTGCGCGAGATCGAAGACATGTTTGGCTGCCAGCTGTTTGAGCGCCTGCCACGCGGCATGCGCCCTACCGCGCTGGGCTTGCAGCTGGTGCGTTTTGCCGAGGCCTCGCTCAACAGCCTGGACCGCTGCGCCGAGGACCTGGCGGTGCGCCGCCAGGGCGGTTATGGCTACCTGGCGATTGGCACCATCATGGGTGCGGCGCCCGACCTGGTGATGACGGCCGTGGCCGAGATGAAAGCGCAGAACCCGCAGCTGCGCCTGCGCATCATGGGCGACACCAGCGACCAGGTGTTGCGCCTGCTGGACCAGCGCCGCATTGACCTGGCCATTGCGCGCCGCCGCATCGCCGGCGACAGCGAGGCCTATGACTTTGAAGCGTTGGGCAATGAGCGCCTGCTGGTGGTGGTGCGCAGCGGCCATGTGCTGGCGCGGCGCCGCAAGCTGAACTGGGAGGAATTGGTGCGCGACTGGCCCTGGATCTTGCAGCCTGCCAGCACGCCCGCGCGCATTGCGCTGGACCAGCTGCTGCAGAGCCTGGAGCTGCCCGTGCCGGCTGACATCACCGAGTGCAGCTCCGTCTACTCGATGCAGCAACTGGTGCAGCTGACCGATGCCGTCATGCTGCTGTCCGACTCGGCCTTGAAGGACTATTTGCGCATGGGCCTGGTGAAGACCTTGCCGGTGCAGATCGATGTGCCGATGGCCCCGTTTGGCATGCTGACGCGCAAGGACCAAGAGGCCTCGCAAGAGCAGCAGAACTTTATGGATCTGCTGCGCGAGCAGGCCCGACGCATGGCGGCTTGAACGCTGCTGAAGTTCAGGCCAGATCCAGCGTTTTCAGCATAGCGGCCAGGGCCTCGCGATCGGCCCCCTGCAAGGTGTGCAAGGGCAGCGGCAGGCAGGGCGAGCGGGCCAGGCCCATCAGCTCGGCAGCGGTGGCGACCGAGCGCAAACTGCCGCCCTTTTGCTGGAACCAGGACCACAGCGGCGCGAGGCGGTTGGACAGCTCCAGCGCCTGCTCCGCATGGCCTGCCAGTGCAGCGCGGGTGATGGCCAAGGTGGTCTGGGGCCAGAGGCCGCCGATGACCGAGTACCAGGCATCGCAACCCGCCACCAGGCCCTTGGCGCCCAAGGCGTCGCCACTGACGCCGATGCTGACATGGGCGGGCACAACAGCGCGCAGGCGCTGCACACGCGCCTTGGCCTCGGCCGCATCGGCCGGCACGCCGGGGATCTTGATCGAGGCGATATGGGGCAGCTGCGCAATGCGGCCATGCAGCGCATCGCTGAACTCAAAGCGCGTAGTGCCGGGGTTGTCGTACACGACGATGGGCACCGACACCGCACGCGACACGGCCTGGTAGAGGCCATAGACCTCGTCGTCGCACAGTTTTTGGTACGAGACGGGGGCCAGCAGCAGGCCGCTGGCACCGGCCTTTTGCGCATCCTCGGCCAAGGCCAGCACATCGCGGGTACGCAGCGCGCCAATGCCCACCACCACCGGCACCCCTTGCGCCTGCTCCACTGCCAATGCCGCCACTTCAGCCCGCTCGGCACGCGAGAGATAGGCATAGCTGCCGGTGGAGCCCAGCGCACCGATGGAATCCACACCGGCCGCCACCAGGCGCTGCACCAGCTGCGCAAATGCCGGCATATCGATGCCGCTCTCATCCATGGGGGTCAGCGGAAACGCACTCAAACCATTGAACATTCTGGGTCCCTGTCAAAACAGCTGCCGCGCCCGAACTGGGTCGCAGCCAAGCCCGGATTGTGCGGCTCCGGCTTCTGGTTAAAAATAGCCAGTTTTCAACAAAATCACTGGTCCAGTTGCCCGCGATGCCAGCGCCCTTGTCCAAACCATCCAGCAGCCGCAGCCTGTACCGCGACATCCGCGCGCGCATTGGCGATGGCAGCTACGCGGCCGGCACCGCCCTGCCCTCGACCCGGGCGCTGGCCGCTGAGCGGGGCCTGTCGCGCGGCACCGTGAGCCTGGTCTACGAGCAACTGGCCTCGGACGGCTTTGTCGACACCCGGCCCGGGGCGGCCACGCGCGTGGCCGCAGGTGCCGCCGACCGCATCCGCGCGCAGGGCCAGGCTGCCGCTGCCTCCGAACCCCAAAGCCAGCTGCCCGACACCGACCGCCTGTCTGCCTTTGCCCAGCGCCTGCAGGCCATGCCGCTGCGCCCGCCGGTGCCCGATCCAGCTGGGATGATCGACTTTGTCTACGGGCCGCTGGCGGGCAGCGACTTCCCCACCCTGCACTGGCTCAAGGCCTTGCGCCGGGCCGAAGGCCAGCGCGGCCAGCGGCTGGAATACGCATCGCCGCTGGGCGCACCCGAGCTGCGCCAGGCGCTGCAGCAGCACCTGCACCAGACGCGTGGCCTGGCCTGCTCGACCGAGCAGATCCTGGTCGTCAACGGCTCGCAGCATGCATTGGACCTCTGCGCCCGGCTGCTGCTGAACCCTGGCGACCCGGTGGTCGTGGAGAACCCCGGCTACCGCATGGCGCACCAGGTGTTTGAGGCCTATGGCGCGCAGCTGGTTTGCGCCGATGTGGATGACGATGGTCTGCAGACCGCGCAACTGGCGGCGCTGACCGCGCAGGCGCCCGCCAAGCTGGCCTATGTGACGCCGGGCCACCAGTTTCCGCTGGGTGGCTACCTGCCGATTGCCCGCAGGCATGCGCTGCTCGACTGGGCCCATGTCCAGGGCTGCTGGGTGATCGAGGACGACTACGACAGCGACTACCGCTACACGGTGCGGCCTGAGCCCAGCCTCCTGTCGCTGGACAGTGCGGACTGCGTGATCCATGTGGGCACCTTCTCCAAAACCTTGTCGCCGCAGCTGCGCCTGGGCTATATGGTGCTGCCCCCCGCGTTGGCCGGCCTGTTTGCCCAGGCCAAGCTGTTGACCGACCGCCATACCGCCACCGGCCCCCAGCGCGCACTGGCGCAGCTGATCGACGACGGCAGCTATGCCCGCCATGTGCGGCGCATGCGGCGCAAGCAACATGCGCGCCAGCATGCCTTGCTGCAGGCCTTGGACAAGCACTTGGGCAGCCAGGTGCGCATCCAGGGTGCCGCCAGCGGCCTGCATCTGTCGGTGTGGTTTACCGCGTTACCGGCCAGCCAGGAAGCGCAGCTGGTGCAAGCGGCAGCGCAGCGCGGCGTGCGCGTCTACCCGATCAGCCCGCTCTACCTGCAGCAGGCCGGGCATGCGCAAGCCGGCGTGGTGATGGGCTATGCCTTGCTGGACCTGCCCGAGATTGAGCGGGGCGTGCAGCGCCTGGCCGAGGCGCTGCAAAGCCTGCGCTGATCAGGCATCCCACTGCAGGCAGCGCATGCTGATGGTGCCGGACTGGAAGCCCTCGAACACCTGGCGCGCCGGGCCACTGCCATGGGCAGCGCCCAAGGCATACAGCAGGGGCCAGTAGTGGTCGGGTGTCGGCACAGCCATCTTGGCCGAGGCATGCAGTTGCTGGTAGGCCACCAGCGCTTCCTGGTTGCCCGCCAGCAAGGCCTGCTTGGCCGCTTCGTCAAACTGCTGGGCCCAGTCGCGGGCGGCCATCAGCCCTTCGGGCGCGCCACGCACCGTGGCCCGCAGGTTGTGCACGATGTTGCCGCTGCCGATGATCAGCACGCCCTGCTCGCGCAAGGCAGCCAGCTCCTTGCCCAGCGCATAGTGGTAGGGGCCGGGCTGGTTGTAGTCGATCGAGACCTGGAACACCGGCACATCGGCCTTGGGGTAGAGGTGGTGCAGAACGGTCCAGGTGCCGTGGTCCAGCCCCCATTGGTCCGTCAGCTGCGCCTGGCCGCTGCGCACCAAGGCAGCCGCCTTGGCCGCGAGCGCGGGGTGGCCGGCGGCTGGGTACTGCATCGCATGCAGATCGGCCGGAAAGCCGGAGAAATCGTGGATGGTGGAGGGCTTGTCGTTCACCGTCACCCCGGTGCTGCCGCGCGTGAGCCAATGGGCCGACACCACCAGGATGGCGCTGGGCCTGGGCAGGCTGCTGCCCCAGTTTTGCAGGTGCTGGGTAAAGGGGTTGGCGCTGATGGCATTCATCGGGCTGCCATGGCCGATGAACAGCACCGGCATTTTGCGTGGTGGCTGCGGGCTGCGGGCCAGCGCCTCGCCCATCGGCAGCAGCGCAGCCATCACCGCAGACAGACTGCCAGACATAACCAGGGAGCGACGTGACAACATAGCGGCGAGTACCAAAAACAAAGAGCCGCTGTCTGAGGCGGCCCCGGGGCACAAGTTCCGCCGCTGCGCCAAAAGAAAAATGCAGTGCTTGCCCAGGGCATGCACTGCATGGGGAGCGACAGGCGCTCAGCGGATCAGAGGCTGGCGTTGTCGATCACAAAACGGTAGGCCACATCGCCGCGCAGCATGCGCTCATAGGCCTCGTTGATATGGTCGGCGCGGATCAATTCGATGTCCGCGACGATGCCGTGCTCGGCGCAGAAATCGAGCATCTCCTGCGTCTCGGGGATGCCGCCGATCATCGAGCCGGCGAGGCTGCGGCGCTTCATGATCAAGCCAAACACACCAGGCGATGGATGCGGAGTCGAGGGCGCGCCCACCAGGGTCATCGTGCCATCGCGCTTGAGCAGGTTGAAGAAGGGGTCCAGGTCATGCGGGGCCGCAACGGTGTTCAGGATGAAGTCCAGGCTTTGCGCATGGGCGGCCATCTCATCGGCATTGCGCGAGACCACGACCTCGGCGGCTCCCAGCGCCTTGGCCGCATCGCGCTTGGATTCGGAGGTGGTGAAGGCCACCACATGCGCGCCCATCGCATGGGCCAGCTTGATGCCCATATGGCCCAGGCCGCCAATGCCCACCACACCCACCTTGTGGCCCGGGCCCACGCGCCAGTGGCGCAGTGGCGAATAGGTGGTTATGCCGGCGCAGAGCAGCGGCGCCACAGCGGCCAGTTGGGCCGGTGGGTGGCTGACCCGCAGCACATAGCGCTGGTGCACCACAATGCTTTGCGAATAACCGCCCAGGGTATGGCCAGGCGCATCGGCGGTGGCGCCGTTGTAGGTGCCGACCATGTGGTTGCAGTAGTTCTCCAGCCCCATGCCGCAGTCCACGCAGTGCTGGCAGCTGTCAACGATGCAGCCCACGCCCACCAGATCGCCGGGTTTGAAATCCTTCACCTCGGCGCCCACGGCTGCCACCTCGCCCACAATCTCATGCCCTGGCACACAGGGGTAGAGCGTGCCCGCCCATTCGGAGCGCACCTGGTGGATGTCGGAGTGGCAGACGCCGCAATAGGCAATGCGGATCTGCACATCCTTGGCGCCCGGCGTGCGGCGCTCGATGTTCAGGGCTTCCAGAGGTTGGTCACCCGCGTGGGCGCCATAGGCTTTGACGGTCATGATGAAGGTCCTATTCCGTTCGTGGAGATCACCGCGTGGCGCAGGCTGGGCAGCGCCCGTTGGCTGATGCACAGGGTCTGCCGCTGCGCAGGGACAGCGGCAAGGAAGCCGGCATCGCGGCGCGTCCATCTTACGCCGCTTGTATGGCAGATCTGCATACGCTTTGCCAGCGGCATCCGAACCGCCTGATCCACACCAAGCACAGCCATTGCCCTTTTGCACATATGGTTATTTGCGAATAGTTCTCATTTGCGAATATGATGCAACCAAGGTTCAGCGATTGCCGCCGTTCCTTGTTTCATCGTGGGGCGACCTACTGGGTTTTCACTCCAGTGGTCGTTTTTGCTAGCCAGCGGTTCTCCATGTAGCCAGGCATTTTTTTCACGTTGATCCTCTCTCGCCGTCTTTGCGACGCGCTCCGCCCCAGCCTTTCCACCGGACCTTGCCAGGTCTGTGTTCCGGAAGCAGGCATCTGCCCTCGCTGCATGGCGATACGCTCTCCCCCCTTCTGATCCATCGCGCTGCTGATGCACCGCCATGGCCGCTGCTGCGGCCGCCATCAGGTTTTACCCGATGATCCAGGGAAGTAGGCAAGTGCTAACATCCAGTTCAATTATCTGGAGTTGGTATGAAAATATTCATTTCATGGATTACTAAGTCGCTGCTTGTCTTGACGGCCGCGCTGGGCTTGCAGGCGGTGCAGGCGCAGGGTTTGAACTTCACGCCTGGCAGCATCAACTTCAGCAATACGGTGGCGGGCAGCGTATCGGCGCAGGAGACCGTGACCGTCCAGTACGAAG
Source organism: Comamonas sp. JUb58 (assembly GCF_004364775.1). GTDB lineage: Bacteria > Pseudomonadota > Gammaproteobacteria > Burkholderiales > Burkholderiaceae_C > Comamonas. Next base: position 1,521 of record NZ_SOAL01000025.1, on the reverse strand, counting down.
GCCCTTTTCCGCCCATCTTGACCGTCAACAGCATCACGCCTCCTGCCAACCCCGCATTTGCTGTCGTCAGCTCCACCTGTGTTGCAGGCCCCTATCCACAATTCGCTCCCTGCACCATCACCTTCACTTTCACCCCTCCCACCACTGCTGGGCCGGTGTCGGACACCTTTAGCTTTGCAAGCACGGAGCTAGGCACTCAGTCCATCAATCTGAACGGCGTATCGGATGGCGCCACGCCCCAAGCCATTGCATTTACCTCCACGCCGCCCGATCCAGCGCCTGTCGGAGGCAGCTACGACATTGCAGCCACCGGCGGTGGATCCGGCGAGCCCGTGGTCTTCTCGATTGATCCCTCGGCGGATGCGATTTGTTCAGTCACGGGCAATACGGTGAACTTCCTCAGCGTGGGCACCTGTGTGGTCAATGCCAACCAGGCAGGCAATGGCGCCTATTTCGCCGCCCCGCAAGTGCAGCAAAGCTTTGCGGTGACAGCCGGGCCAACGGCCAACCCCGGCACGCCCACCGCGGTCCCGACCCTGAGCACCTGGGCAGCGATGCTGCTGTCAGCCTTGCTGGCGGGGGCCATGGCGGTGCTACAGCTGCGCCGCAAGGGTCGCAGGCCTTCAGGGTCCTAGGTCACCGACAGCACTTCCAATTGCTGCTTGGCCTGCGCCACTTCCAGCGTCACTTCATCGCCCTCAGCCTTGCCCAGCAGCGCCTTGCCCAAGGGCGCTTGGCTGCTGATGACCTGGATGGTGTCAGCGCCGATGACCAGCTTCATATTTCCTCCTTCGGGGCCGAGAAAGATCTGCTGCTGTTTCCCGTCCGCATCCAGCAGGCAGACCAGCGCGCCCAGCTGTATGCCCCTGCTGGCGCTGTAGGGCTGCGGGCAGAAGAGCCGCCAATGCACCAGCGCCTGGCGGATCGCCTCAGCGCGACGCGCCTGGCCCGTCGCCAGGTAGGCCGCCTCCAGGCCCAGGGTGTCGTACTTGTTTTCGGCAATGTTTTCCTCATGCGTCGCTGCCTCATGCGCAGCACTCACCGCCTGCTCAACCTGCAACAGGTCCGCAGCAAGCCGCTCCAGCACCTGCTGCTGCAACCAGGATTTATCCACCATGAGAAATTGGCCTTTTGAACAAGTTGGGGGCTGATTATGAATGGGCTCTGCCAGCTTACGTTTCAGCGACATGCAGAGCACCAGGGCCTGGGTTTAAGGCTGCAATTGACCAGCCACGCAACGCAACGCATTGATAAACGATACGGCCTGAAAGCCCAGGTAACGCTAGCCTGTCTCCAGGTGCTGCAAGAGATGCATCCCTGACTCCCCCGGAATGCGTGAGGTCCAGGGCTGAATCTGGGCTCAACCAGGCAATCGGCGCCAGCTTTGCTAGCAAGACGGCGCACAGCAACGCCCAACAGCGCCAATAAAAAAGGTTCATCGAGGAATACCGGGGAACGCGGCGCGGATCTTGAGAAAGAAGTAGTCCTCATCTCGATATCCGTAGGCGCGGCGCTTGATGA
>NZ_SOAL01000024.1 GCF_004364775.1 Comamonas sp. JUb58 | reverse complement strand
GATATCGCGAGCGAGTTGTCAAACAGTTGCACCGCCGAGCAGCCGAGTTCGGCTTCACCCTGCAGGAAGCGCCGACGCCGAGTGTTTCTTAGGAAAGCGCTCGCTACTTTGCAAGGGACCCGCTGTGAAGTACGCCTTTATTGTTCGCCATCGGGATGTGTGGCCCACGCGAGCGATGTGCCGTGCGATGAACGTTTCGGCCAGTGGGTTCTACGAGTGGTTCGGCAGGCCTGCCAGCGAGCGCAGCCTGTCCGATGCCAGGCTCACACGCAGCATTCGAGAGAGTTTCGAGCTTAGCGACCGGACCTACGGCAGCCCGCGGGTGTGGCATGACCTGAGGGCTACCGGCGAGCAATGCGGTGTCAACCGTGTAGCACGGCTGATGAAGCTGGCGAACCTGCAAGCAAGACGCAAACGCCGTCAGCTTCCAGGAGATGGAGCGACCAAGCTGGCGCATCACATCGCGCCGAACCACCTGCAACGCGAGTTCGAGGCGTTGGAGCCCAACCAGAAGTGGGTTGCAGACTTCACCTATATCTGGACGGCCGAGGGCTGGTTATATGCGGCCGCCGTAATGGACCTCTACTCGAGGCGCATTGTAGGCTGGTCAATGAGTGACACCATGCAGGCTAGGATGGTGAGCGACGCCCTGCTGATGGCTTTGTGGCGTCGAGGTCGACCCACTGCGCTGATGCATCACTCGGATCAGGGCAGCCAGTACACCAGCGAAGAGTTCCAGAAGTTATTGAAGAGTCAGAACATCACCTGCAGCATGAGCCGTCGCGGTGAATGCTGGGACAACGCGGCGATGGAGAGCTTCTTCTCGACACTGAAGACAGAGCGCTGCGCTCGTACGGTCTACCGCACCAGGGAGCAAGCCAGGGCCGATGTGTTCGACTACATTGAGCGGTTCTACAACCCGTTCAGGAAACACTCAAAATTGAACTACCTTAGCCCAGTTCAATTCGAGGAGCGGCAACTTTTAAAGGGCTAGGCAAAGCGTCCGGGAAACTGGGGGAAGCCCACCACCGCTGCTACGGCTACCGAAGGCTGCAGGCCTCGCTGACCAGGCAGGACGTGTCGATATCTGAGAAGGTCGTGCAGCGGTTGATGAAACAAGAGAGGTTAATCGTGGCCAAGCCCAAACGGCGCAGGTACACGTCCTACCTCGGCGAGATCAGCCAAGCGCCCGAGAACATCATCAACCGCAACTTCCAGGCCGCAGCCCCCAACGAGAAATGGCTCACGGATATCACTGAATTCCAGATCCCAGCGGGCAAGATCTACCTGTCGCCGATCATCGATTGCTTCGACGGCACGGTAGTGAGCTGGACCATTGGAACGAATCCAGATGCTGAGCTCGTCAACACAATGCTGGATGCAGCTATCGAGACAGTGGCAGACACCAACGATCGTCCCGTGGTCCACTCTGATCGTGGTGGCCACTACCGGTGGCCAGGCTGGCTATCGAGAATGAGCGAGGCGAACCTAACCCGCTCGATGTCTCGCGAAGCCTGCTCGCCTGACAACGCGGCGTGTGAAGGATTCTTCGGTCGTCTCAAGACGGAACTGTTTTATCCTCGGGACTGGCAGGCCACGACCATTGAGGAGTTCATCGAAACGGTCGATTCCTACATCCGCTGGTATAACGAAAAGCGGATCAAGATCGCCCTTGGCTCTCTCAGCCCTATCGAATACCGGGTAAGCCTCGGACTTACGGCATAAAACGAGTCCAAGTTTTTATCCACACCCCCCTTTGTGGTTTAGCTGATCAGATTTGCATCGGCACTAACATGCTGAATAACTATTTGATCTGCCTGCGCGGGGTTTTTACGCTGGCCGGCCGCAGCCTCAAGATGGATAACCCCATGGAGGGGATCGAGAACAGCAAGCACCAGATACCCCCGCCTGACCCTCTCTCGACTTTTGAGATGGAGAAAGTGCTTGCCCACTTAAAGGAGCGTTTCGACATCCGTGCCTGGGCCTATTTTGAATTCGCCTTCATGACCGGCATGCGCCCAGAGGAGCTAATCGAACTGCGCTGGGGTGATGTGGATTGGGCCAGCGCATCCATCCGCGTGGAGCGCGCCAGGACCTCAGGCGAGGTGAAGCCGCTCAAAACCTACAACTCCCGCGATGTCGACCTGGTCAGCCGTGCCCTCGGCGCACTGGAGGCCATGAAGCCCTGGACGATGTTGGGCGGCGTGGATCATCGGGATGGCGAGCAAGGCCGCAGGATCTTTGAGAACCCGGGGACCAATAAACCTTGGCACGATGAGCGCAGCCAGCGAGACACCTACTGGCGCCCTGCTCTCCGAGCTACCGGCATTCGGTGGCGCCGGCCGTACCAGACGCGGCACACCTATGCCACCAATGCACTAAGCGCAGGCGTGAACCCGACCTACATCGTCAGGCAGATGGGGCACAAGAATGCCAAGATGCTTTTCACCGTCTATGCCAAGTGGATTGACGGGTCAGATCGGGGTCGAGAGAAGGCAAAGCTAGAACAGCTGCTCGGAAACGAAAAAACCGCCCTAAAAAAGGCGGTTTGATCAAAAAGAAACTTCGAAAAGTTCCCCAGAAGTTCCCTGTTATCCTGAAGTCTGGTTCTCTTCAGAGGGAAAATTTGGTAGGCGCGATTGGACTCGAACCAACGACCCCCACCATGTCAAGGTGGTGCTCTAACCAGCTGAGCTACGCGCCTGTCGTTGAAGACTCAAATTATAGCCAGAAAAAACGACCCAAATGGAAAGTTGAGTCTTTTTTTGAAAATAGTGCTTTTCAGCCCTATTTCCGGCGCACCGAGCGCACGCCCGATACCGTCGCCACAGAGGCCAGCACCTTGGCCAGTTTGCCCGAATCCGACACCTCCACCGTGAACGTCATCCAGGCTGTACCCTTGACGGACTGGGTCTGTACGCCGATCACATTGGTCTTGTCCCGCGCGAACAGCTCAGAGATATCACGCAGCAGGCCTTGGCGGTCATGCGCCTCCACCGCCACATCCACAGGGTAGACCGCTTCGGCCGATCGCTGGCCGCTGGTGGGCAGCCCCCACTCCACATCAATACTGCGCTCGGGGTTGCGGGCGCACATCTCGCGGAAGTTGCTGCAATCGTGGCGGTGTACGCTCACGCCCTTGCCCCGCGTCACAAAGCCGCCGATGCGATCGGGTGGTGCCGGCTTGCAGCATTTGGCCAGCTGGGTCATCAGCGAATCGACGCCCACCACCAGCACGCCGCCCTTGCCCGAGCCTTCGGTGGCCTTGCGCGGGCGGCTCAGCACCAGCTCGTCATCGGCCTGCATGGGCTCTGGGGGGCGCAGGATGTTTTCGATGGTGCGCAGCGACAGCTCGTCCTTGCCCACCACCTCAAACAAGGCCTCTGCGGTCTTGAAGCCCAGTTGGTCCGCCAGGTCGTCGTGCTTGAGCGCTGTCTTGCCTTCGCGCTGCAAGAGCTTTTCCACCAGCTCGCGGCCACGGCTGACCGTTTCGTGCGTGACCTGGGCATTGAACCAGGCGCGCACCTTGGCCTTGGCGCGTGAGCTGACCAGGTAGCCCAGGTCGGCATTGAGCCAGTCGCGCGAAGGCCGCCCTTCCTTGACGGAGACGATCTCCACCGTCTGCCCGTTTTGCAGTGGTGTATTGAGCGGCACCATCTGGCCATCGACCTTGGCACCCCGGCAGCGGTGGCCCAGATCGGTGTGGACCGAATAGGCAAAGTCCACCGGTGTGGCGCCCTGGGGCAGCTCGATCACTGCCGCGTTTGGCGTCAGCACATAGATATGGTCGTCAAACAGGCCACTGTCCTGGGTCTGGCCGACCATGTCCTTGCGCCAGGCCAGCAGCTGGCGCAGCACCGCAATCTTGGCGTCGTAGTCGCTGGTGGCAGATACGCCAGCATAGCCCTTGGTGCCCGCTTCCTTATAGGCCCAGTGGGCAGCCACACCGTTTTCCGCATGGTCGTGCATGGCCTGGGTGCGGATCTGGATCTCGATGGCCTTGCCGTGCTCGTCCCGCACCACCGTGTGCAATGACTGGTAGCCATTGGGCTTGGGCCGGGCGATGTAGTCGTCAAACTCCGACTCCACCGGGCTGAAGGCCTCGTGCACAAAGGACAGGGCCGCATAGCAGTCCTTGACCGTGGGCACCACCACGCGCAGCGCGCGGATGTCGAAGAGCTGGTCAAAGCCCAGCGACTTGCCGCGCATCTTCTTGATGATGCTGTAGATATGCTTGGGGCGGCCAGCCACGGTCGCGCTGATGCTGTGCGCGCGCAGATCGGATTCAAGCCGCTCGCGCAAGCCCACCATATAGAGCTCGCGCTCCACCCGGGTCTCGTCCAGCAGCTTGGCGATCTTCTTATAGGTATCGGGCTCCAGAAAGCGGAAGGCCAGATCCTCCAGCTCCCACTTGATCTGCCAGATACCCAGGCGGTTGGCCAGCGGTGCAAAAACCTGCAGGCTTTCACGCGCCACGGCGGGCGATACGGGGCCCTTGGTGGCCGCATACCAGCGCAGGGTCTGCAGGCGCGATGTCAGCCGCAGCATCACCACGCGCAAGTCGCGCGAGAACGCCAGCAGCATCTTGCGAATGTTCTCTGTCTGGGTGGCCGGGTCATCGACCAAATGGCCGGCATCGGCCTGGCGCGCCTGCGCCTGCACCTTCATCAGCGCCACGGTTTCCACCGCCAGCACCGCATAGCTCTCGCCAAAGGCCTTGCCGATGACTTCGCGCGGCTTGTTCAGCTGCTCGCTGGTGTGCACCAGGTAAGCGGCCGCCTGCATGGCTTCGGAGCCACCAATATGCTTGAGGATGGCAGCAACAGCATCGGCGTGCTGCAGGGCGTTCTCGCCGGTATCCAGAGTCTCTTCAGCAATCAGCGGTACGGAGAAAGCGCGGGCCCGGGCCAGCACATTGTCTTGCATCGGCAAGGCATTGGCAGTGGCAGCCACCAGCGGGGAGACTGGCTCCGGGGGAAGATGTTCCGCGCCTGGCGCGGGCTGAGCGACTGCCGTAAGACTTTTCATGTTGTCACCACCATCACACCCCCTCCGGGGCGTGCGCTACGCACCGCATAAAAAAGCCAGCACTGCAGCCGTTTGATCAAAAGATACCAAGGTGGGGGCATGGCCGACACCGGCAAACTCCACCACCCGCGCCCTGGGGCCGCGTTCCGCCATAGATTGGGCCGTTTGCGCAGAAAGCAAGTCTGAATCTGCACCGCGCAGCACCAAGGTGACGGCATCGATCTGCTCGTACAGACGCCATAGCAATTGCTCGGCAGCGGCAGCCATCTCGGGCGTCATCGCCTGCATCGGCTGCGCAATGGCCGGGTCATAGTGCAGGCGCACGCTGCCACCGGCTTCCGGCCGCAGCATCGGGCGCGACAGTGCCAGCCATTCCTCATCGCTGTGCGGGCCAAAACCTTTGGACAGCTGGCCCATGGCCGCCACCGCTTCCTGCTCGGAGCCATACAGCATGTGCTGGCCCACATAGCTGCCAATGCGTGCCAGTGCCGAGGGCTCGATGGTCGGCCCCACATCATTCAGTACCAAACGGCGGATGGGTGCGGGCATCAGCGGCCGAATGCTCGGCTCGCCCGCCAGGCCGATGCCGATGAGGCCACCCATGCTGGTTCCCACCCAATCGAGCTTGCCAATGGGTGCCGCACGGTGCACCTGCTGCAGCATGGCCAGCATGTCGGCTACATACAAGGGCACCTGGTAGCCGGCGGGGTCCTCCAGCCAATCGCTGTAGCCGCGGCCCACCACGTCGGGGCAGATCACCCGCGCCTGCAGCGCCAGCTGCCGTGCCAGCACATCAAAATCACGCCCTTGCCGGGTCAGGCCATGGGCGCAGACGATCACATGCGGGTGGTTCAGATCCCCGGTGTCGTTCCACTCCCAATACGCCATCCGGTGCGTGGCACCCTGGCGACCCGTGTCCGTATTCCCCGCCACCGCACAGGTGACATACTGCAAGCGTGGATCTTGGTACATGGCCCCTCTTATATAGAAGAACGCAGCGCTACCAGGCAAACCGTGGCTGGGGTTTGCCTTAGGATGGATGCTTGCGTTTGCATGAATACTAACCGAGTAACTGGAGATATTGGATGTTGAAAGCAAAAACAGCGCTCGTCACCGGATCGACGAGCGGCATCGGATTGGGGATTGCCAAGGCGCTGGCGCGCCAGGGCGCCAACATCATCTTGAATGGCTTTGGCGATTCCGAAGGGCCGCTCAAGGAAGTGCAAGACGTCATCAGCAGCAGCGGCTCGGGTGCCCGCGTGGGCTACCACGGTGCCGACATGAGCAAGGCCGCCGACATCGAGGCCATGTTTGCCTATGCGACGCAAACCTTTGGCCAGGTGGACATCCTCGTCAACAACGCCGGCATCCAGCATGTGGCCAATGTGCAGGACTTCCCGGTCGAGCGCTGGGACGCCATCATTGCCATCAATTTGACCAGCGCCTTCCACACCAGCCGACTGGCACTACCGGCCATGCAAAAGGCAGGCTGGGGTCGCATCATCAATATCGCCTCGGTCCATGGCCTCGTCGGCTCGGCCGGCAAATCGGCCTATGTCGCTGCGAAGCACGGCATCGTGGGCCTCACCAAGGTGACCGCGCTGGAGAACGCCGCCAGCGGCATCACCTGCAATGCCATCTGCCCGGGCTGGGTGCTCACACCGCTGGTGCAAAAGCAAGTCGATGCCAAGGCCGCGCAAATGAATGTCAGCAATGAAGAGGCCAAAAAGCTGCTGCTGTGCGAGAAGGAGCCCTCGATGCAGTTCACCACGCCTGAGGAGCTGGGTGAGCTGGCCGTGTTCTTCTGCTCGCCTGCAGCCAACAATGTGCGCGGCGTGGCCTGGAACATGGATGGCGGCTGGGTCGCGCAATAAGGCGCAGCCAGTCATCATTGGGGCCCTGCGCCCCTTACATATCAAAGGCGCGAAAGCGCCTTTTTTCATGCCTCAAGCCATCCATGCACCAAACGCATAAATATGAAACATTTTTGAAATCCAGCCTTCCTGATTCTTTAAAAACGGTAATTTGCGCAAAAAATGCAGGAAAAAGTCGATTTATTGCGTCAGAAACCATCTCCCAGACTGCATATGTAACGCAAATTTTGTAACCATGGGTCAAAAAACGGGTCGGAGTTGCGCATTTTTAGCAAAAACCGGTCAAAATGTAAAAGTTACATATCAACCGGAGGACTCCACCCATGGTTACCGCAACCAATCGCGTCGACAAAATCTTGGTCGTTGATGATGACGCACGTATCCGTGATCTGCTGCGCCGCTATCTGTCGCATGAAGGCTTTGAAGTCATGATTGCCGAAGACGGCAAGGGCCTGCAACGCATCCTGCTGCGCGAGACCGTGGATCTGATCGTGCTCGATTTGATGATGCCCGGTGAAGACGGTCTGTCCATCTGCCGCCGCCTGCGCGCCAGCAATGACCGCACCCCCATCATCATGCTGACCGCCAAGGGTGAGGACGTGGACCGCATCGTGGGTCTGGAAGTGGGCGCGGATGACTACATCGGCAAGCCCTTCAACCCCCGCGAACTGCTGGCCCGTATCCACGCCGTGCTGCGCCGCCGCCCACCGCAAGAAGCGCCTGGCGCGCCATCGGGCGAGAACGAAGTGGTCAACTTCGGCCCCTTCACCTTCGACATGAGCACCCGCGTGCTGACCAAGGATGGCGAAGAGCTGCCACTGACCACCGGCGAATTCGCGATGCTCAAGACCCTGGTGCGCCACCCCCGCCAGCCGCTGTCGCGTGAAAAGCTGGCCCTGCTGGCCCGTGGCCGTGAGTTCGAGCCCTTTGACCGCAGCCTGGACGTGCAGGTATCGCGTCTGCGCAAGCTGGTCGAGGTTGACCCTGCTGCGCCGCGCTACATCCAGACCGTCTGGGGCGTGGGTTATGTGTTCGTACCCGATGGTGCCAACTGATTTTTAGCCCGAATGTCCTGCAACCGCCCCAGCCAGGCTGAGGGCGGTTTTTTTATATCTACACCAGAGGCACACAATGGTGTCCAATAGCATCTGTGGTGAGAACCTATCCAGGTTCTGGGCCTCCCAACTGAACTGACCCCTTTACCTGCACACGGACCATGGCTCCCACTCCCGTTAACGAAGCCGACCAGTCCGGTCTGGCTCCCCTGGAAGGCAGCGCCGCAGCGGCCGCGCACAGCAACAAGCGCACCCGCGTCGGCCTCAACCTGTTTTGGCGCACCTTCTTTCTGCTCGCCATCCTGCTGACGGGCAGCATCCTCGCCTGGGTGCAGACCCTGCGCTCCCTCGAAACGGAACCCCGCGCCATCCAGACGGCCCAGCAGATCGCGTCCCTGGTCAACCTCAGCCGCGCCGCGCTGATGCATTCCGATGCCATCGCCCGCGTCTCCCTGGTCAAGACCATGGCCGACCAGGAAGGCGTGCGCATCGTGCCGCGCGAGCCCAAGGATGTGTACGAGTCCATCGACAACTCCACCCCGCTGGGCGCGCGCCTGACGCAGGAAGTCACCAAACGCCTGGGCTCCAGCACCATCGTGGCCAGCAGCGTCAATGGCGAAGAAGGCCTGTGGGTGGGCTTCACCATCGATGGCGACCAGAACTGGTTCCTGATCGAGCCCTCGCGCTTCAACCCCGCTGGCGGCAAGACCTGGCTGGTCTGGGTGCTGACGGCAGCGGCGCTGTCGCTGGCCGGTGCGGCGGTGATTGCCGGTCTCATCAACCGGCCGCTCAAGCAGCTGTCGAGTGCCACCAACCGGCTGCGCGAAGGCGATTTTGCCGCCCAGCTGGACGAAGACGCGGTCACCAGCGAAATCCGCGAGGTGAATATCGGCTTCAACCGCATGAGCGAGCGCCTGTCCAAGCTGGAGCAGGACCGTGCCGTCATGCTTGCCGGCATCTCACACGACTTGCGCACGCCCCTGGCCCGCCTGCGGCTGGAGACCGAGATGAGCGTGTTCGACCAGGTCGCGCGCGAGCACATGGTGGCCGACATCGTGCAGCTCGATGCCACCATCGACAAGTTCCTCGACTACGCCCGTCCCGACCATGCCGCCAAGCTCGCCCCCGTCAATGTCTACGGCGTCGTGTCCTCTTGCGTCTACGCCGTGCAAGACCACCAGGAGCTGCAGGTGCACATGAAGGTGCCCGAAGAGCTGATGGTCAATGCCGATGAGATCGAGCTCTCGCGGGTGCTGTCCAACGTGCTGGAAAACGCACGCCGCTATGGCAAGACGCCCGGCGCCTCGCACACCCGCGTCGACATCACCGTCAAGTTCAGCGAAAGCACGGTCACCATCCGCATGCGTGACCATGGCACCGGCGTCTCCAAGGACCAGCTGAGCAGCCTGACCAAGCCGTTCTACCGGGGCGACACCGCCCGCACGGCGGCTGCAGGCGCGGGCCTGGGCCTGTCGATCGTCGAGAAAACCGTGCAGCGCATGGGTGGTCGCTTGAGCATGGTCAATGCCTCGGACGGCAGCACCGGCCTGGTCACCAGCATCTACCTGCGCCGCGCACCCGACCAGGCCATTGGCAAAGAACCCAAGCGCCGCCTGCTGCGCCCGCAGATCAAGCGGCATTTGCCAGGTGCCCAGACCAATCTGGCAGACCTGCAATAAGGCCCCTCGCCCGCCAGCGGCCTGCGCGCCGCTGGCACAAAGCCCCGTCTGTGCATAGAATGCTGGCACCTGAATGCCTGCCCTAGGAGTTGACATGCAAGCACAGTGCCTTTGCGGTGCGGTCCATGTGACTGCCCCCACCGTCCAAGATGTCCATGTATGCCATTGCAGCATGTGCAGGCGCTGGGGTGAGGGCCCCGCCTTCACCCTGCATGGCGGCACCGAGGTGGAGTTGACGGGCCCCGTCAGCCGCTATGCGTCCTCCCCCTGGGCTGAGCGCGCTTTTTGCAGCCACTGTGGCACGCATCTGTTCTACCGCCTGCTGGCCACGAACGAGCATTTTCTGTCGGCCGGCCTGTTCCAGGACGAGGACGGCATGCAGCTGGCCTCGCAGATTTTCATCGACGAAAAACCGGCCTATTACGATCTGGCCAACGACACGCCCAAGCTCACCGGGGCGCAAGTGCTGGCGCAGTACGAAGAGAACTGAGCTGGTGCCTCACGGCACGTTGGATGACCGCCTCTGGCAGGCGGTCATCCTTTCTTGCCAGTGCTTGACTCAGGCCTGCTCGCCAGCCCGTACCAGCAACACCACCGCACGGGCCTCCATCGCCGCGCCCTGCCCCACCGGGCCCATCTTCTCGGCCGTCTTGGCCTTCACATTGACCTGGGATTCATCAATACCCAAGGTCTTGGCGATATTGGCGCGCATGGCCGGAATATGCGGCGCCAGCTTGGGCGCCTGGGCGATGACGGTGCTGTCCACATTGTTGACCTGCCAGCCCTTGGCGGCCACGCGGCGCATGGCCTCGGCCAGCAGCACGGCCGAATCGGCACCCCGGAAAGCGGCATCGGTATCCGGGAAATGCGAGCCGATATCGCCCATACCAGCAGCGCCCACCAAGGCGTCGGTGATCGCATGCAGCAGCACATCGGCATCCGAATGGCCCAGCAAGCCCGTGGTGTGCGGCACCTTGATGCCGCCCAAAATCAAGTCACGCCCGGGCACCAGCGCATGAATATCCCAACCCTCACCAATGCGCATTTGCAGCATTTGCATCCCTTATCTCGTCCATGTACATCACCCCAAGCTGCAAACCACTGCCGCACCCTCTTGCGAGGGTTCGGCAGCGCATCACCGGGGAATCACTCAAAAAGCGCGGCCACCTGGCTCTCACCGCTGGCCATGCGCTGCAGCAGCAAGGCTTCGGCCAGCGCAAAGTCATCGGGGAAGGTGACCTTGAAGTTGAAACTGCTGCCCGGCACCAGGCGAGGCTGCAAGCCCAGCGCCTCGATGGCACTGGCTTCGTCGGTCACATCATGGCAGCGCTCCAGCGCTTCGAGCAGCGCGCCGATGCGGAACATCTGCGGCGTCTGCGCCAGCCACTTGTCCACCCGTGGCAAGGTGCTGCTGACCCGGCTTTGGCCGTGGGCATCGGTGGCAGCGGCCTTGAGTGTATCGGGCAATGGCAGCGCCAACAGGCCACCCACCTCATCGGCCGCACATTCCTGCATCAGCTGCTCGATCTGGCTGGGCTTGATCAGGCAGCGCGCAGCATCATGCACCAGCACCCAGTCATGCGGCTGGGCGCCCAGGCCCGAGTCGCCCAGCAAACTGCGCAGACCGCCGGCCACCGTATCGGCCCGGCTGGGGCCGCCGCAGGGGCTGATGGCAAAGCCTGGCCGCTGGTAGCGCTGCAAGAAATCATCGCCAGGGCTCACCCCCACCAGCACGCCCGACAGCGGCTTGGCCGCCATAAAGGCGGCCAAGGTATGCAGCACCAGCGGCCAACCCGCCACCTCCTGGTATTGCTTGGGCACATGGGCCGGTCGGTTGGCATCCACCGCCCGGGCACCTACCCCGGCGCAGGGCAAAAAGGCCCAGAACTTGGCCACTACCTCCTGCCGCATCTCCCCCAGCGCCTGGGTCTGGGTGCCCGGGTCTGCGGGCGGCACCGTTGCGGGCAGCGTCACCGGCGCAGCCACGTCGGGGGCGGCCCTGGGTACAGCAGGGATCAATTCGTTGTGGACGGTCTGGTTCATGGGGGTATTTTAGAATGCAGAGGTTGCACGGAGCTGTCAGCCAGACCCGTGATTGCGGGTTCCGCTGCAAAACAAGCCTTGTGCTTCCAACCGATCTATGCCCCTGGTTTTGGGCGCGGGTTCTGCAGCGGATCCCTGGTTATTTTTTATAACTTGGTGTGGTCAGGTGCGCCCTCTTGGGGCGCGTTTGGCTTTGATAGGCCCAGGCGCGGCATGCCGCCCCGGGCTGTAGTCCGTCTATGGACTGGTTGTAGACCCCTATGGAACTCCCCAAACTCACCGCCGGAAAACGTTTTCAGCTGCCCATGCCCCCCGGCAGCGCCGATGCCTTGCTGCTCGCCAACCTGGCCACGCGCGAGGCGGCCGGGCAACGCGTCACCGCCATCATCACCGCCGATGCGGGCGATGCCCACCGCCTGCAGGACGAGCTGGCTTTTTTCGCGCCCGAACTGCGCGTGGCCCTGTTCCCCGACTGGGAAACCCTGCCCTACGACACCTTCTCGCCGCACCAGGACCTGATCAGCGAGCGGCTGGCAGCGCTGTGGCGCATCAGCCAGGGCGAGGCCGATGTGGTGCTGATCCCCGCTACCACGGCGCTGTACCGCCTGGCGCCACCCTCCTTCCTGGCGGGCTACACATTTGCATTCAAGGCCGGGCAAAAGCTGGATGAAGCGCGCCTCAAGGCCCAGCTCACCCTGGCGGGCTACAACCATGTCTCCCAGGTGGTGAGCCATGGCGAATACTCGGTGCGCGGCGGCCTGATCGATCTCTACCCCATGGGCTCGCTCGTGCCCTACCGCGTCGACCTGTTCGATGACGAGATCGATTCCATCCGCACCTTTGACCCCGACACCCAGCGCAGCCTCTACCCGGTCAAGGATGTGCGCCTGCTGCCCGGGCGCGAGTTCCCGATGGACGACGAGGCCCGCGCCCGCTTCCGCAATAAATGGCGCGAGATGCTCGAGGGCGACCCCACCAAGAGCCGCATCTACAAGGACATGGGCAATGGCGTGGCCACCGCCGGCATCGAGTACTACCTGCCGCTGTTCTTTGACGAGACCGCCACCGTGTTCGACTACCTGGGCGGCCAGGCCACCGTGGTGCTGCATGGCGATATCGAGCCGGCCTTCCAACGCTTTTGGCAAGACACGCGCGACCGCTACCGCCTGGTGCAGGGCGACCCGGAACGCCCGGTGCTGCCGCCCGACAGCTTGTTCCTGAGCCCCGACCAGTTCTACGCCACCGCCAAGCAGATGGCCCAACTGTCGTTGCGCCCGCAGCTGGAGGACGTCGAGCACAGCGCCATCTTCCAGAAGCTTGGCGACCTGGCCGTGGTGCGTGGTGCCGAGGACCCGCTGGCCAAGCTGCAGCAGCACATTGCCCAGCGCCAGGCCCGCACCCTGCTGCTGGCCGAAAGCGATGGCCGGCGCGAGAGCCTGCTCGACTTCTTCCGCGCCAGCGGCCTGAACCCGCCAGCCTTTGATTCGCTGGCCGAGTTCCAGCAGACCACGGACGAGCCGGTCGGCATCGCCACTGCGGCGCTGGCCAAGGGCTTTCGCTGGGCCGAGCAAGGCATTGACTTTGTCACCGAGACCGAGCTGTTCGCCGCCACCGGCGGTGCCCGCCGCAAGCGCCGCCAGGAGCAGGCCAGCGATGTCGAGGCGCTGATCAAGGACTTGTCCGAGCTGAAGGTGGGCGACCCGGTTGTCCATGCCCAGCACGGCATTGGCCGCTACCACGGCCTGATCAACATGGATGTGGGGCAGAAGAACCCCGATGGCAGCCCCTCGATGCAGGAGTTTCTGCACCTGGAATATGCCGACAAGGCCGTGCTCTATGTGCCGGTGAGCCAGCTCGCGCAAATCAGCCGCTACACAGGCGTCTCGGCCGAAGAGGCCCCCCTGCACAAGCTGGGCAGCGGCCAGTGGGAAAAGGCCCGCCGCAAGGCCGCCGAGCAGGTGCGCGACACGGCGGCCGAACTGCTCAACATCTACGCCCGCCGCGCCGCCCGCGAAGGCCATGCCTTCCGCTACAGCCCGCAGGACTATGAGCAGTTCGCCAACGACTTCGGCTTTGAGGAAACCGCCGACCAGCGCGCCGCCATCCATGCGGTGATCCAGGACATGATCTCGCCCCAGCCGATGGACCGCCTGGTCTGCGGCGATGTGGGCTTTGGCAAGACCGAAGTCGCCTTGCGCGCCGCCTTTGTGGCCGTCACCGGTGGCAAGCAGGTGGCCCTACTTGCGCCCACCACCTTGCTGGCCGAGCAGCACTACCAAACCCTGGCCGACCGCTTCTCCAAGTGGCCGATCAAGGTGGCGCTGGTGTCGCGCTTTCGCTCCGGCAAAGAGGTCAGCACCACCATCAAGGGCCTGGACGACGGCACCGTCGACATCGTCGTCGGCACCCACAAGCTGCTGTCTGAAAAAACCCAGTTCAAGAACCTGGGCCTGCTCATCATCGATGAAGAGCACCGCTTTGGCGTGCGCCACAAGGAGGCGATGAAGGCCATGCGCGCCGAGGTCGATGTGCTGACTTTGACGGCCACCCCCATCCCGCGCACCATGGGCATGGCGCTCGATGGCCTGCGTGACCTGTCGGTGATTGCCACCGCACCGCAGCGCCGCCTGGCGATCAAGACCTTTGTGCGCAGCGAAGGCACCGGCGTGATCCGCGAGGCCGTGCTGCGCGAACTCAAACGCGGCGGCCAGTGCTACTTTCTGCACAACGAGGTCGAGACCATCGAGAACCGCCGCCAGAAGCTCGAAGAGATCCTGCCCGAGGCCCGCATCGCCGTGGCCCACGGCCAGATGCCCGAGCGTGAGCTCGAACGCGTGATGCGCGACTTTGTGGCCCAGCGCTACAACATCCTGCTGTGCTCGACCATCATCGAGACCGGCATCGACGTGGCCAGCGCCAACACCATCATCATCAGCCGTGCCGACAAGTTTGGCCTGGCGCAGCTGCACCAGCTGCGCGGCCGCGTGGGCCGCAGCTACCACCAGGCCTATGCCTATCTGATGGTGCCGGATCTGGACGGCCTGACCAAGCAGGCTGCGCAGCGCCTCGAAGCCATCCAGCAGATGGAAGAGCTGGGCAGCGGCTTTTACCTGGCCATGCATGACCTGGAAATCCGGGGTGCCGGCGAAGTGCTGGGCGACAACCAGAGCGGCAACATGATGGAGATCGGCTACCAGCTCTACAACGAGATGCTGTCCGAGGCCGTGCGCAGCCTGAAGGAAGGCAAGGAGCCCGACCTGCTCAGTCCCCTGTCTGCCGCCACCGACATCAACCTGCACGCCCCCGCGCTGCTGCCCAACGACTACTGCGGCGATGTGCACCTGCGCCTGTCGTTCTACAAAAAGCTGGCAACCGCCAAGACCAGCGACCAGATCGACAACCTGCTCGAAGAGATCGTGGATCGCTTTGGCAAGCTGCCGCCGCAGGCCCAGACCTTGGTCGATGTGCACCGCCTGCGCGTGCTCTGCGAGCCTTTTGGTGTGCAAAAGGTCGATGCCGCGCCCGGCGTGATCAACATTACCTTCTACCCCAACCCGCCGATCGAGCCGATGACCATCATCAGCCTGATCCAGAAGAACAAGGCCATCAAGCTGGCCGGCAACGACAAGCTGCGCATCGAGCGCGCCCTGCCCGAGGTCAAGGACCGCGTGCAGATGGTGCGCGATGTGGTGCGCAGCCTGGGCAAGCCGGTGGCAGCCGCCGTGGCCACGGCCTGATCGGACTGTCTGTGCCCTGCGGCCCGTTTATCATTCCCCTACCCTCACCCCTGTAAAGCTCCCATGAGTGCCTCCACCGAATTCGCCCCCGGCCTGACCATCCAGAACCTGGCCACGCCGCAAAAGCTGTCCGATTACAAGCTGATCGCGTTCGACATGGACTCGACCCTGATCACCATCGAGTGCATTGACGAGATCGCCGACGTCACCGGCAAGAAGGCCGAGGTCGCTGCGATCACCGAAGCGGCGATGCGCGGCGAGATCACCGACTACAAGGACAGCCTGCGCCAGCGCATGGCCCTGCTCCAGGGCGTGCCCATGGCCTCGATCGAGCGCGTGCTGCAAGAGCGCCTGACCCTGACCCCCGGCGCCAAGACCCTGGTGGATGCGGCGCATGCCGCCGGCCTCAAGGTGCTGCTGGTTTCCGGCGGCTTCACCTACTTTGCCGACCATGTCAAAAGCCTGCTGGGCATAGACTTTGTGCGCGCCAACCAGTTCGAGGTGAAGGACGGCCAACTGACCGGCGGCCTGATCGACCAGAGCTGGGGCGACATCTGCGACGGCGAAGAAAAGCGCAGCACCGTGCTGGGCCTGGCGTCGCTGATGGGCATTGCGCCCGAGCAGGTGATTGCCGTGGGCGATGGCAGCAACGACCTGCCGATGATGCGTGCCGTGGGCCTGTCGGTGGCCTTCCACGCCAAGCCCCGCGTGCGTGCCGAGGCCAAGGTGGCGATCAACACCGGCGGGCTGGACCGCCTGCTCGAAGTGCTGCGCTGATAACCCCTTCCGACCAGGTCGGGCAACAACGGGAGCTACGGGCTCCCGTTTTTCTTTCGGTCCCAGCCACTGGGCCATCCCATCTAAAGCCCCAACACCCAACCCCAGCTTAGGCGGTGCGCGCTGCCGGTAAGGCGCAAGCGCCCTACACTCGGTCACTTGCATGTAACACCAAGTGAAGCGCTATGAACACCCGCTCCTGGCTGGAAAAGCTGGTCGCATTCGACACCACCAGCCGCAACTCCAACCTCGCCCTTATCGAAACCGTGCGTGACGCACTGGCCCACCAGGGTCTGAAGGTCGAGCTGATCCACTCCCCCGAGGGCGACAAGGCCAACCTGTTCGCCACCCTGCCCGCCGATGACGGCAGCACCCAAGGCGGCATCGTGCTGTCGGGCCACACCGATGTGGTGCCGGTCGACGGCCAGAACTGGGACAGCGATCCCTTCACCCTGACCGAAAAAGAAGGCCGCCTGTACGGCCGTGGCAGCGCCGACATGAAGGGCTACATCGCCGCATCGATCGCGCTGGTGCCCGAGTTCATCGCGATGCCGCGCAAAAAGCCGATCCACCTGGCCCTGTCCTATGACGAGGAAGTGGGCTGCGCCGGCGCACCGGTGATGCTGCGCGCCTTGAAGGCACGTGGCCAGCAGGCCGATGGCTGCGTGGTGGGCGAGCCCACCAGCATGCAGGTGGTGGTCGCGCACAAGGGCATCAACCTGTACCGCTGCAAGGTGCATGGCAAGGCAGCGCATTCCTCGCTGACCCCCAAGGGCTGCAATGCCATTGAGTACGCGGCACGCCTGATCTGCCATATCCGCGATGTGGCCGACCAGTTCAAGGCCAACGGCCCCTACGACGAGTTCTACGATGTGCCGTTCACGACCATGACCACCAACCAGATCTCGGGCGGTATCGCGGTCAACACCATCCCCGAGCTCTGCGAGTTCAACTACGAGTTCCGCAACCTGCCCGGCATGACGGCCGACAGCATCCAGGCCAAAGTGCAAAGCTATGTGACCGGCGAGCTGCTGCCACGCATGCGTCGCGAGTTTGCCGATGCCCGCATCGACATCGAAACCGGCCCCGCTGCCCCCGCACTGGAAGCCAGCGAGCAAGCCGCCATCACCGCGCTGGTGCGCGCGCTGACCGCCGACCTGGCCACGCGCAAGGTGGCCTATGGCACCGAAGCCGGCCTGTTCCAAAACCTGGGCATCCCCACCGTGGTCTGCGGCCCCGGCAATATCGAGCAGGCCCACAAGCCCAATGAGTTTGTCGAGATCAGCCAGCTCGAAGCCTGCGAGCGCTTCCTGCGCAAGCTGGGCCAGTCGCTCTGATCTAAAATACGCACTGCGGCCGCAAGGCTTGCCACCGAGCCCACCCTGCCCCAGGGTGGGCTTTTTATCTTCTGCCAGAAACCGGCGCCAGCGCATGCCGCTGCAGCCTTCACGTACCATTGCGCCCATGAGCACCCAATACGAAGCCCTCAAAGCCCCCGAGCTGTACCTCAGCGCCTTTCAGGTAGAGCCGCCTGCAGAGATGGGCGAGCGCAAGATGACGCCGCGCCGGCCCGGCTTCTTCATCACCACCAGCCTGACAGGCTCCACCGATGCCGAAAATTCGGCACGCAAGGCAGCGCTGGCCGAGCAGGCCGCTGCAGAAGCCGCAGCGAGCGGCGCCCCGGCCGATGCCGAACCCGCGCCCGCCGCTGCGCCAGTGGCCACACCGCGTCTGCTGGTGCCCGCGCAATGGGGCCTGGTGCCGCACTGGGTCAAGTCCGCATCCGACGGCCAGCTGCGCGCCACCAAGCTGGTGAATGTCAAATCCGACAATGCCTCGACCAGCACCGCCTTTCGCGATGCCTGGCTGAACAACCAGCGCTGTATCGTGCCGATGATGGCGTTCGTGACCGACGACTACCGTACCGGCAAGGCCAAGCCCACCCGCATTGCCCGCGTCGATGGCCTGCCGATGGGCGTCGCCGGTATCTGGTCCCGCTGGACCGATGATGACGGCACCGAGCTGCTGAGCTACGCCATCATCACCGTCAACGCCAACGCCCATGCGCTGATGAACCGCTACCAGCAACCCGGTAACGACAAGACCATGCCCGCCATCCTGAACGAAGGCGCCTATGACGCCTGGCTGCGTTCATCGGCCTACAAGGCCAAGGAATTTCTGCGCGCCTACCCGGCGCAAAAGCTGCTGGCCAACCCGGTCGAGAAGGGCCGCAAGAACCCGCTGGGGATCTGATTGCCGCTGCCCGCCGCGCTAGCCACGCGGATGGTGCTGGCTGTGCAGCACCTTGAGGCGCTCGCGCGCCACATGGGTATAGATGGTGGTGGTGGAGATATCGGCATGGCCCAGCAACAGCTGCACCACGCGCAAATCGGCGCCATGGTTGAGCAAGTGCGTGGCAAAGGCATGGCGCAAGGTGTGGGGTGACAGAGGAGCAGTGATGCCGGCGCGCTGTGCATATTTCTTCACGATCATCCAGAAGGCGACCCGCGTCATGCCGCTGCCGCGCTGGGTGACAAACAAGTCCGCGCTTTGCCGCCCGGCCAGAATGGCGGGCCGGCTCTCGGCCAGGTACTGCTCCAGCCACTGCTGGGCCACCTGGCCAAAGGGCACCAGTCGTTCCTTGCTGCCTTTGCCCACCACGCGCACGATGCCGTCGGCCAGGCTGAGCTGCACGCTTTGCAGCTCCACCAGCTCCGACACCCGCAGGCCGCTGGCATACATCAGCTCCAGCATCGCGCGGTCACGCAGGCCCAGCGGGTTGCCGGCGTCGGGGGCTTCCAGCAGCGCATCGACCATGGCCGAGGTCATCGTCTTGGGCACCCGCAGCGGCTGGCGTGCGGCCAGCATGCGCAAGGTGGGATCGGTGCTGATCAGCGACTCGCGCAGCGCCCAGTGGAAGAAGCGCCGCAGCACCGTCAGGCGCCGGTTGGCCGTGCTGGACTTGTCGCCCATGCGGCTGGCAAAAAAGGCCTGCAGTTGGGCCTCATCGCTGCGCTCCAGTGCCTGGCCAGGGTGCTCCTGGGCCAGCCACTGGCCGTACAGCGCCAGGTCGCGCCGGTAGGCCGCCAAGGTGTTGCGCGCCAGGCCATCTTCCAGCCACACCGCATCGATAAAACGGTCAATCACCGGCTGCGTTGCAGCGGCGGGGCTGGGGGCTGCAGATCGGGCGGATTCAGAGCGGGGAGAGCTTGCCATGCCCGGCATCATGGCATGAAAAAAGCCGCCGGCTTGCGCGGGCGGCTGGGGACTTCAAGAGCCGGGATCAGTCCAGCTTCAGGTCCTGCTTCTTCACCACGTCCTTGTAGACGTCGAACTCGGCCTTGATCTGCTCGGCGAACTGCTCGGGCGTGTTGCCCACCACCAGCGAGCCGGTGTCTTCGATGCGCTTCTTCACCGCAGGGTCGGCCAGCACCTTCTTGGTGGCGGCATTGATGCGGTCCACCACATCCTTGGACACGCCCTTGGGCGCCAGGATGCCGTAGAAAGCCATGCGGTTCACGGGCTCCAGGCCCACTTCCTTGAAGGTAGGCACATTGGGCAGCACGGCCAGGCGCTCAGGCGCAGCCACGACGATGGGCACCAGGCGGTTGTCCTTCACGAAAGGCAGGGTCGACGGCAGGTTGTCCAGGATCATGTTGACCTGGCCGGCTACCGTGTCGTTCAGCGCCGGGCCCGCACCACGGTAGGCGATGTGGGTCATCTGGATGCCGGTCAGGCTCTTGTACAGCTCCATCAGCATGTGCTGGATGCCGCCGGTGCCCGAGGACGAGTAGGCGTACTTGTTGGGGTTCTTCTTGAGCTCGGCCTCGAACTCCTTGTAGTCCTTGGCGGGGAACTTCGGGTTCACCGCAATGATGTTGGGCGTGGCCGCCACATTGATGATGGGCGTGAAGTCCTTGATCGGGTCGTAGGAGATCTTGGGGTTGATCGCGGGGTTGGTCGCCACCGTGGAGACGGTAGCAATGCCCAGCGTGTAGCCGTCGGCCGCAGCGCGCACCGTTTCCACCGCACCGATGGTGCCGCCAGCACCACCCTTGTTGTCCACCACCACAGGCTGGCCCAGCTCCTTGCCCAGGGGGTCGGCGATCACGCGCGCAATGATATCGGTGGTGCCGCCAGCTGCAAAAGGAACGATCAGGCGAATGGGCTTGTTAGGGTATTTTGTATCGGCCAGAGCGCCAGTGCTCAAGGTGGCTGCGGCAGCAGCGATCAAGGTCAGGCCCACGAGAGAGCGACGTTGCATGATGAATCTCCTCATTTGAAATAGTGCGGCCGTGGTTCGCGTGCCGGTGGATGACCCGCATGGCGCACGGCCACGTAATGCTTTTTCAGCACAGCGCGTTTATACCGGATTAATACCTCCGCAACCGTGCTGCAACCGCACAAAAAGCGCGTGATTTCCCTAGGGAGAGCACGCGCTTTGAAGCGGAATAACGCAGGAGTTGCGGATCAATCCAGATGGATACCCTGCTTGTCCACCACCGCCTTGTAGGCCGCGTATTCGTCCTTCATTTGCTGGGCAAAGACTTCCGGGGTGGTGCCCAGGATGTCCGAGCCGGTCTCCGCAATGCGCTTTTGCACGTTCGGGTCTTCCAGCGCCTTCTTGGTGGCCGCGTTGACTTTGTCAACAATCTCCTTGGGCAGGTTCTTGGGACCGACGATGCCGTAATAGGCACTGCGGTTGACCACGGGCACGCCCACTTCGGTGAAGGTAGGGATGGATTCCAGACCGGCCACGCGCTGGGGCGCTGCCACCACAATGGCGCGCAGGCGCTTGTCGCGGATGAAGGGGTAGGCCGAGGGCAGGTTGTCAAAGATCATGTTGACCTGGCCGGCCACCGTGTCGTTCAGGGCTGGGCCGCCGCCGCGGTAGGGAATGTGCACCACATTCACACCGGTTTCGGACTTGAGCATTTCCATCAGCAGATGGGCAATGCTGCCGGTGCCGGGCGTGGCATAGGAGTACTTGCCGGGGTTCTTCTTGAGCTCAGCAATGAACTCCTGGTAGTTGGTGGCCGGAAAGCTCGGGTGCACGGCAATCACATTGGGCGTGGCTGCCACATTGATGATGGGCGTGAAATCGCGCTGCACGTTGTAGGGCATCTTGGGGTTGACGGCCGGGTTGGTGGCTGTTGTCGATACCGTCGCAATGCTCAGGGTGTAGCCATCGGGATGGGCGCGTGCCGCTTCGGCTGCGCCCACAGTGCCGCCGCCACCGCTCTTGTTGTCCACCACCACCGGCTGGCCCAGCGCCTTGGACAGTGGCTCCGAGATCACCCGGGCCACGATATCGGTGGTGCCGCCTGCGGCAAAGGGCACGATCAGGCGGATAGGCTTGTTGGGATAGGGATCAGCGGCCAGGGCAGCGCTGCTGCCCAGCGCCAGTGCCATGGCCAGGCACAGTCGGCGGTTCATCATGGTGAAGGTCTCCTCGGGATCTGCGATTGCCGGCTGGGGCCAGCTTGGATGTAGCCACCATGCTAGCGGTGTTGCCCGCCTGTTCTGCCCCAAAGCGCGCGGCCGATGGCCCGTGTTTTCCCGCATCGGGGCGGCAGATAGCGCGATTGGCAACCGCTTTGGCAGGGCTTGCACCCAGCAACATGCTTACCACGGCGACAGCAATTGGGCCGTAGCGCGGGCCCTTCCGCTATGCTTGCGCCCGTGAACTACGCCCAACTGCTTTTCCCCGACTTCTCGCTGATCCTGATTGGCTACCTGGTCTGCCGCTACACGGCGCTGAACCGGGCCATCTGGCAGCCGGTGGAAAGCCTGGTGTACTACTTCCTCTTTCCCACCTTGCTGTTCTATTCGATCATCCGCAGCCCGATCGACTGGCAAGGCACCTCCAACCTGATGCTGGCCGGCGTGGCCACCGGCCTCGTCGCTGTGGCGCTGACCTACACCCTGCCGCGCTGGCCCTGGCTGGGCACAAGGGTGGATAGCCGCGACGCCGCCGCCAGCGCGCAGATCGCGTTTCGCTTCAACTCCTTCATCGGCCTGGCGCTGGCTGACCGGCTGGCCGGCCCCCAAGGCCTGCAGCTGATCTCGGTGCTGATCGGCGTCTGCGTGCCCATGTTCAATATTGCAGCCGTCTACCCGATGGCCCGGGGCTCGCAGCATGGCTTTATGCGCGAGCTGCTGCGCAACCCGCTGATCGTTGCCACCCTCACCGCACTGATCTGCAACCTGGTCGGCCTGCGCCTGCCCGCGATCGTCGAGCCCACGGTGGCCCGCATCGGCCAGGCCTCCATCGTGCTGGGCCTGATGTCGGCGGGCGCCGGTATGCAGTTGGGGCTGCTGGCGCGCGGCAAGCTGCTCAGCGGTTCGGTCCTGGCCATCCGCCACTTTGTCACACCCCTGATTGCGCTGTGCATGGCCCACTGGCTGGCGCTGTCGGCCCAGCAGGCCGCCATTCTGTTGATCTTCTCTGCCTTGCCCACCGCATCGACCTGCTATGTGCTGGCCGCGCGCATGGGTTACAACGGCGCCTATGTGGCCGGGCTGGTCACCTTGTCCACCATCTGCGGCGTGGCCAGTCTGCCGTTTGCGCTCAGCCTGCTGGGCTGGTGGCCGGTTTAACAACAGCTGCGTAAAAGCCATGGGTTAAGCTCGGCGGCTATGCAGAAAACCCGTGACACCGCTCGCCGCCAAAGCCTTCAGCGCCTGGCCTTTCTCCCCTTCCTGGGCCTGGCGACTGCCGGGCTTGCCGCCTGCAGCAAAAAGGCGCCACTGGCTACCGCCCTGCCCGCCGGTGCCACCGTGCTGGCGCTGGGCGATTCGCTGACCCAGGGCGTGGGCGCCAGCGCCGCGCAGTCCTACCCGCAGTTGCTGGCCGAGCGCACCGGCTGGAACGTGGTCAATGCCGGCATCTCCGGCGAAACCAGCAGCCAGATTGCGCAGCGCCTGCCGCAGCTGTTGGAGACCCACCATCCCGCCCTGGTGATCATTTGCGCCGGCGGCAACGACTGGCTGCGCCGCCAAAGCGCGCAAGCGGCCCAGGCGCAGATCGCCAGCATGCTGCAGCAGTGCAAGGCGCAGAACATTCCGGTGTTGCTGGTGGCGGTGCCTGAGTTCAGCATGAGCGCCGCGTTGACCGGCCGCATCCAGGACCACCCGATTTATGAAGCGCTGGCCAAGGAGGAGCAGGTGCCCCTGCTCGCCAAGGCCTGGAGCGAGGTGCTGGCCAATGACGCCATGCGTGCCGACCAGGTGCATGCCAATGCCGCAGGCTATGCGCGCTTTACCGACTTGCTGGTAGCGCAGCTCAAGGCCTCGGGCTTTTTCAGCGGTTGATCAGGGGGCCCGCCGGCCCTCAGGCGCTGCGCTGGCCCAGCCCCCAGGCCACATGCTCGCGCACCACGGCGCTGTCGTGGTCGGCACGGCTGTGCAGCGCCTGCGCATAGCGCGCATCGCCGGTCTGGCGCCAGGCATTGCCCAGGGCCACGGCAATATTGCGCAGCCAGCGCTCATGGCCGATGCGGCGTATGGGGCTGCCTTCGGTGATGCGCAGGAACGTGGCCTCGTCCCATGCAAATAGATGGGGCAGCTGCTGGTCCATCAGCGCCCCGCGCGCATCAAAATCGGGCAGCACTGCACGCTGGGCAAATTTGTTCCAGGGGCAGGCCAGCTGGCAGTCATCGCAGCCATAGATGCGGTTGCCCATGGGCGCACGGAACTCCTCGGGAATGGCGCCATCGAGCTCAATCGTCAGGTAAGAGATGCAGCGCCGCGCATCGATGGACTGCGGCGCAATGATGGCCGCCGTCGGGCAGGCATCGATGCAGGCCGTGCACTGACCGCAATGGGCCGTCACCGGCGCGGTGGCGGGCAAGGCGATGTTGACAAAGATCTCGCCCAGAAAAAACATCGAGCCGGCATCGCGGCTCAGCACCAGCGTGTGCTTGCCGCGCCAGCCCTGGCCGCTGCGGCTGGCCAGCTCGGCCTCCAGCACGGGGGCCGAATCGGTGAACGCGCGGTGTGCCAGGTTGTGTTCACTGAGCGCTGCATCGATGAGTTCGGCCAGCTTTTGCAGCCGGTTGCGCAGCACCTTGTGGTAATCGCGCCCCCGGGCATAGACGCTGACCAGGCCCTCGCCGGGCCGCGCATGGCGCTCCCACTCCTGGCGCTGCCAGTCTAGCGGGGTGTTTTGCGGCAGATAATCCATGCGTGCTGTAATCACGCTGAGCGTGCCGGGCACCAGCTCCGCCGGCCGGGCACGCTTGAGGCCATGGGCCTGCATGTAATGCATCTCGCCATGGAAACCTTTTTCCAGCCACTGCATCAATCCAGCTTCCGCCGTCGACAAATCCACGCCTGCCACGCCGATTTGGGAAAATCCCAGCTCCAGCGCCCAGTCGTTGATCTGTTGGATGAAAGTGGGATCAGCGGCGTCCATGTGCTGCCATTGTAAAAAAACCTGAGGGCCTGCGTGGCCCGGGAACGACATTTTGAACGCTACTGCCAGCCCCTCCTATCCCTCGCTCCACTGCATCTGGAAAGACGAGCGCGATACGGAAGCTTTTGCCGCGCGCCTGGCCGCGCAGCCAGCGCTGTCCAATGTTTACCTAACTTTGCATGGCGATCTGGGCGCGGGAAAAACCACCCTGGTGCGCCACCTGCTGCGCGCCCTGGGCGTGCAGGGCCGCATCAAGAGCCCCACCTACGCGGTGGTCGAACCCCATGAGGGCCGCGACTATCCGGTCTGGCACTTTGACTTCTACCGTTTCGACGATCCGCGCGAGTGGGAAGACGCTGGCTTCCGCGATATTTTTGCCAGCCCCGGCCTGAAAGTGGCAGAATGGCCGCAGAAGGCTGCAGCGGTAACACCTATTGCCGATGTAGCTATCAGTATTGAAGCAATCAACGAATCAGAACGCCAGGTGCATCTGCAGGCCTTCACCCCGGCAGGTGCCTCCATCGTCCAAGGGTTTTCAGCGTGAGCGACACCCCGAAATATCTCCCCGCCTCTGCCCCTTTCACCCCTGCTGACGGCGTGCCCGCCAGCCACCCCGGTCTGTCGCGCCGCGATGTGCTGCGCGGCGGCAGCCTGGTGCTGCTGCTGGGCAGCAGCCATCTGGCCTTTGGCGCCAGCATCGTTGCCGTGCGCCTCTGGCCCTCCAAGGACTACACCCGCGTCACGATCGAGTCCGACACGCCGCTCAAGACCGAACAGCGCTTTGTGCCCGAGCCGCCGCGCCTGGCGGTCGATATCGAGGGCATCGACCTCAACCCCGCGCTGCGTGAGCTGGTGGCCAAGGTCCGCTCGGACGACCCCAATATCGCCGGCATCCGCGTGGGCCAGAACTCGCCCAATGTGGTGCGGCTGGTCATCGACCTCAAGCAGGAGGCCAAGCCCCAGGTCTTTACCCTGAAACCGGTCGCCCCCTACCAGCACCGCCTGGTGCTCGACTTGTACCCCGCCCGGCCCAGCGATCCACTCGAGAGCCTGATCAGCGAGCGCATGATGGAGAACAGCCACAGCGCCGTGGCCGCAGCGCCGGCACCTGTGCCCCCGCCTGCAGCGGGCAGCAGCCTGCCGCCCTCGGTCGCCGCCGCCATTGCTGGCGACCCGCCCGCGCCCGCCGCGCTGGGCACCGTGGTGGCT
Source organism: Comamonas sp. JUb58 (assembly GCF_004364775.1). Lineage (GTDB taxonomy): Bacteria > Pseudomonadota > Gammaproteobacteria > Burkholderiales > Burkholderiaceae_C > Comamonas. The sequence continues at coordinate 57,387 of NZ_SOAL01000024.1, read as the reverse complement.
GCAGCGCCACCATCGCCAGCGGCCGTCGCCCAAGCGGCCGACCCGCTGGCCGAGCTGATTGCCAAGAGCGGCAACCGCCCCGTCACCCCCCCACCTGCGCCAGTCGCCCCACCGCCCACCGTGGTGGCTGCAGCTCCGCCACCCCCTCCCCCTGCGCCACCACCGAGCCCGCCGCCAGCACGCGGCCGCCCGGCTTCGCGCACCGACCGCCTCATCATCGTGGCGCTTGATCCCGGCCATGGCGGTGAAGACCCCGGCGCCACCGGCCCCAGCGGTATCCGCGAAAAAGACATCGTGCTCAAGATCGGCCATATGCTGCGCGAGCGCATCAACAACAGCAGCGTCGGCGGCAACCCGATGCGCGCGTTCATGACGCGCGATGCCGACTTCTTTGTGCCGCTCAACACCCGGGTCGAAAAAGCCCGCCGTGTGCAGGCCGATCTGTTCATCAGCATCCATGCCGATGCGTTCACCAAGCCATCGGCCAATGGCGCCAGTGTGTTTGCGCTGAGCGAGCGCGGCGCCACCAGCTCGGCCGCGCGCTGGCTGGCGAACAAGGAAAACCAGGCCGACATGGTCGGTGGCCTGAACGTCGCCGGCGTTGGCAGCAGCGATGCCCATGTGCAGCGCGCGCTGCTCGACATGAGCACCACCGCCCAGATCAATGACAGCCTCAAGCTCGGCACCCATGTGCTGGGCCAGCTGGGCCAGTTTGCCCGCCTGCACAAGCCCCGCGTGGAGCAAGCCGGTTTTGCGGTGTTGAAGGCGCCCGACATCCCCAGCGTGCTGGTCGAGACCGCCTTCATCAGCAACCCGGAAGAAGAAGCCAAGCTGCGCACCACCGCCTACCAGAACCAGCTGGCCGATGCCATCATGCGCGGCATCCAGGCGTACTTTGCAAAGAACCCGCCCTTGGCGCGCAACCGCACGGTATAAGCCTCACCCCGCTTCCAGCCACAAAAAAAGGGACCGCCTAGGCGGTCCCTTCGTCATCATGCTCGCACTGCTCAGACGGTGCCAGCCGCCTTCTCGTTCTTGCCAGCGCGCCAGGCGCCAAAGATGGCCAGCAGGCCGGGCACCAGGATCAGGCCCCAGATGATCTTCTCCAGGTTGGCCTTGACCCAGGGCAGGTTGCCAAAGAAGTAACCCGCCGCGCAAATGCCAAACACCCAGATGGCCGCGCCAATCAGGTTGTAGGCGATGAACTTGGCACGGTTCATGTTGGCCACACCCGCCACAAAGGGCGCAAAGGTGCGCACAAACGGCATGAAGCGCGCCAGGATGATGGTGATGCCGCCATAGCGCTCGTAGAACGCATGGGCCTTGTCAAAGGCCTTGCGGTTGAACCAGCGCGAGTTCTCCCACTTGAACACCTTGGGCCCTAAATGGTGGCCGATCTGGTAATTGCACTGGTCGCCAAGGAAGGCCGCCGCAAACAGCAAGCCGGTGGCCAGCGGAAAGCTCATCAGCCCCGCACCGCACATGGCACCCACGATGAACAGCAGCGAATCGCCAGGCAGGAAGGGCATCACCACGACACCGGTCTCGACAAAGACGATCAGAAACAGCAGCGCGTAGACCCACATGCCATAGGTCGTTACAAAAGCTTCCAGGTACTTGTCGACATGCAAGATGAAGTCGATCAGATGCATGCCTGCATCGATGAACCAGCTGAAAAATTCCAAAACACAACCTCTCTACACAAAAACCGCAGCAGCCCTGAGGCCCTGCGGCAAACCATCTTGATCACCACTTAAGCAGGCTAGGGAACTACAGCCCCAGGGCACCAAGTGGCGATTGCACACTTTACCCCGAATGCCAGGCGGCTTTGCCTAAAATCCCTGCATGACAGCAGATACCGCACCCGCCTCCCTTGACCCGGCAGACGCCCCCAACGACGCATTAACGCCTGCAGCCCACAGTGCAGACCGGGCAGCGCCCGCGCGCCGCCCCATCCAGGATCTGCCCGATGAGCTGGTCAGCCAGATAGCGGCCGGCGAGGTCGTGGAACGACCCGCCTCCGTCGTGCGTGAGCTGGTCGACAACGCGCTCGATGCAGGGGCCACCAGCATCACCGTGCGCCTGCTCGCCGGCGGCGTGCGGCTGATCACCGTGGAAGACGATGGCTGTGGCATTCCGCGCGAAGAACTGCCGATTGCGCTGCGCCGCCACGCGACCAGCAAGATCCGCAACCTGCATGACCTGGAATCGGTGGCGACCATGGGGTTCCGGGGCGAGGCCCTGGCTGCCATTGCCTCGGTGTCGGAGATGAGCGTACTCTCGCGCCCCGCCCAGCAAGAGACCGCCTACCTGCTCGATGCCCGCAGTGGCGAGCTGCGCCCCGCCGCCCGCAACCCTGGCACGACGATGGAGGTCAAGGAGCTGTTCTTCAGCACGCCTGCACGGCGCAAGTTCCTGAAGACCGATGCCACCGAACTGGCCCATTGCGTGGAGGCCGTACGCCGCCATGCGCTGACCCGCCCGGCTGTGGGCTTTGCCATCTGGCATGAGGGCAAGCTGGTGGAGCAGTGGCGCGCCACCTTGCCACCCCGCAGCGATGCAGACCAGCCCGACGACGCCGCCTGGCAGCAGCTGGAGCAGCGGGCCATGGACAAGCGCCTAGCCGATGTGCTGGGCCCCGATTTTCTGGAGCAATCGATTGTCGTGAACTACCGGGCCGGCCATGTGCAGGTGCGTGGCCGCGCGGGCCTGCCCGATGCCGCGCGCTCGCGTGCCGACCAGCAGTTCTGCTATGTCAACGGCCGCTTTGTGCGCGACAAGGTGCTCACCCATGCCGCGCGTGCCGCCTATGAGGATGTGCTGCACGGCCACCGCCAACCCGTCTATGCGCTCTACATCAGCCTCGATCCGATGCGGGTCGATGTGAACGTGCACCCGACCAAGATCGAGGTGCGCTTTCGCGATAGCCGCGAGGTGCACCAGGCAGTGCTGCATGGCGTGGAGAACGCGCTGGCCGCGCCACGCGCCCAGCAATTGCTGGATGCTGCAGCCGCCGCACCCACAACCGCTGCGGCAGGCCAGCCGACCGCCTTGCCCGGCCAGGCCTATGCGCCCGCACCCCAGGCGCAGACTGCGATGCGCTTTGATACGCCACCCCGCGTCAACGGCCTGCAGGCGCTGCAGCAAACGGCTGCGCTCTGGGGCCAGGCTGGCGGCACGGCATCACCCGATGCGGCGCTGGCAGGCACGCCCACCAGCACATCTACCAGCTCCCCCACCAGCATCGATGCGACGCCCTGGCAGGTGCAGGAAGCCAGCCCGCGCTGGAACCCGCAACCTACTGCTGGCGCCATGGCCGCCGGCGCCCCGCTGGTGCCCACGCTGCCACCCGAGTCGGCCGACAACCCCTGGCCGCTGGGCCGGGCCGTGGCGCAAATCCATGGCGTCTACATCCTGGCGGAAAACGCCCAGGGCCTGGTCATTGTCGACATGCACGCAGCCCATGAGCGCATCGTCTACGAACGCCTCAAAAGCCAGCTCGATGATGGCGATGCCAACAGCGCCATTGCCAGCCAGCCGCTGCTGATTCCAGCAACCTTCTCGGCCACACCCGAAGAGGTAGCGACCGCCGAAGACCACAGCGAAACCCTGGCCCAACTGGGCCTGGAGGTGGTGCCCTTCTCGCCCAAGACCCTGGCCGTGCGCGCCACGCCCACCACCTTGGCCCAAGGCAACCCGGTGGAGCTGGCGCGCAGCGTGCTGGCCGAGCTGGCACAGCACGATGCCAGCACGGTTGTGCAACGCGCCCGCAACGAGATCCTGGGGACGATGGCCTGCCACGGCGCCGTGCGTGCCAACCGGCAACTCACCATCGACGAGATGAACGCACTGCTGCGCGATATGGAGCACACCGAGCGCTCCGACCAGTGCAACCATGGCCGGCCCACCTGGCGCCAGCTGAACATGAAGGAGCTGGACGCGCTGTTCCTGCGCGGCCGCTGAACCGCAGCGCAGCGCTGCAAACGAAAAAAAGGAAGCCGAGGCTTCCTTTTTTGATTGATGCAGCGGTATGCAATGCTGGATCAGTGCGCAGCCGATGCTGCCTCCGATCCACCACCGCCCTGGCCCTTCTTGGGGCCCTTGGCCAGCCAGACCAGTGGGATCAGCAGCAGGAACAGCATCGACGAGGCCCAGAAAATATCATTGGCCGCCAGCATAAAGGCCTGCTGGTTGACCAGCTGATCGACCCGGGCCAAAGCCTGCTGCAAGGTGAGGCCGGAGGCCTGCAGGCCTTGCACCACTTGCGCGGTGGGGCCGTCGCCCAGGCTGATGTGCTCCACCAGTTGCGCATGGTGCAAGGTGGCGCGGCGCTCCCACAAGGTGGTGGCGACCGAGGTGCCCACCGCACCGGCAGTGATCCGCACAAAGTTGGACAGGCCAGACGCACTGGGCATTTTCTCGGGCGGGATATCGCTCAAGGTGATGGTCATCAGCGGGATGAAAAAGCCTGCCATGGCCGCGCCCTGCACGATGGTCGGGATCATGATGGTCATCAGGTCCACCTGGGTGTTGAAGCGCGAGCGCATCCACATCACCAGACCGAACACGATGAACGAGGCCGTCGCATAGCGCCGGGGATCGACCTTGTGGATGGTCTTGCCCACCACCGGCGACAGCACCAGCGCAAGCAAACCCACTGGCGCCAGCACCAGGCCGGCATCGGTGGCGGTATAGCCCATGAACTGCTGCAACCACAAGGGCAGCAGCACCACATTGCCAAAGAACAGCCCATAGCCCACCGAGATGGCCAGGGTGCCGGCCCAGAAATTGCGGTTCTTGAACAGGCGCAGGTCCACCACCGGGTGCTTGTCGCCCAGCTCCCAGATCAAGAAGTACAAGAGGCCGACGACTGCAATCACCGCACAGGCGACCACCATCGGCGACTGGAACCAGTCATGCTCCTTGCCGATGTCCAGCATGATCTGCATCGCCGAGACCCAGACCACCAGCAGCCCCAAACCAATCGCATCGATCGGCAAGGCCTTGCGGGCCGAATCCCGGTTGCGGAAGATCGCCCAGGTGGCGCCCACGGACAGCATGCCGACAGGCACGTTGATGTAGAAGATCCAGGGCCAGGACATGTTGTCGGTGATCCAGCCGCCCAGCAAGGGGCCCATCACCGGCGCGATCAGCGTGGTCATCGACCAGAAGGCCATCGCCGTGCCCGCCATCGCGCGCGGGTAGCTGGCCAGCAGCAGCGACTGCGACAGCGGAATCATCGGCCCGGCGACAAAGCCCTGCAAGATGCGGAACGCGATCAAGGTCGTCATGTTCGGGGCCAGGCCGCAGAGCCAGGACGAGATCACGAACAAGGTCACGCTGAGCATGAACAGCCGCACCTGGCCAAAGCGCATCGACAGCCAGCCGGTCAGCGGCACCGAGATCGCATTGGCCACGGCAAAGCTGGTGATCACCCAGGTGCCCTGATTGGCGCTGACGCCCAGATCACCGGCAATGGCCGGCAGCGACACGTTCGCGATCGACGTGTCCAGCACATTCATGAACACCGCTGCCGAGAGCGCCAGGGTGCCGATGAGGCGCGCCGATCCTTCGAGCGGCGGGTGGGGTAACGTGGGATTGGAAGTTGCCATAACGCATCCTTGGGCCGCCCTGTTGGGCAGGCCCTGGTCAAAACATGGGGCGCTTACAGCTTCTTGCCGGCATTGCTGGCAATCACTTGCGCAATCACCGCATCGGCGCCTTCGTCCTGCACGTCATACACATTGGTCTGCACCAGCGGCTCCTTGCGCGGCACATCGGCCAGCAGCTTGCCGTCCTGGTTCTGGATGTCCACATCCACCAGCATCGACAGGCCTACGCGCAGCGGATGCTCTTGCACCTGCTTGGGATCGAGGGCAATGCGCACTGGCACGCGCTGCACCACCTTGATCCAGTTGCCGGTGGCGTTCTGCGCAGGCAGCAGCGAGAAGGCAGCGCCCGTGCCCACACCCAGGCCTTCGACCGTACCGCTGTATTCGACCTTCTTGCCGTAGAGGTCGGCCGTCATCTTGACGGGCTGGCCCAGGCGCAGGTTGCGCAGCTGGTTTTCCTTGAAGTTGGCCTCGACCCAAAGCTGGTTCATCGGCACCACGGTCATCAGCGGCGTGCCAGGGGCCACGCGCTGACCCACCTGCACCGAGCGCTTGCCCACCACGCCAGAGACGGGCGAGACCAGCTCATTGCGCTGCATGGCCAGGTAGGCCTCGCGCACCTTGGCCGCAGCGGCCTGCACATTGGGGTGGTCGTTCACGCTGATGCCTTCGGTCAGCGACTGGTTGCTGGCCAGCTGCTCGCGGGCCGTGTTGACGGCGGCTTGCGACGCATTGACGGCGGCCTGGGCGGCATCCACCTGGCTTTGCGCATGGCTCAGCTCTTCCTTCGACACCGCGCCATTGCCGGTCAGTGCCTGGCGGCGCTTGAGGTCGCTCTGCGCGCGGACCAGGTCATTCTTGGCCTTGGCCACTTCGGCCTGGCGCTGCGCGATCTGCGCGGTGTAGGAGCCATTGTTCACATACAGGGTGCGCACCTGGCGCACGGCCTGGGCCAGGTTGGCCTTGGCCTGTTCGAACGCCACCTTGGCATCGGCCGGGTCCAGGCGCACCAGGGCCTGGCCTTCCTTCACATAGTCGGTGTCATCGGCCAGGATGGACTGCACGGTGCCAGCGGTCTGCGGCGCGATCTGCACCAGATTGCCCTGCACATAGGCGTTGTCGGTTTCCTCGAAATGGCTGTTGACCATCCAGTCATAGATGCCATAGGCGGCACCCAGCACGACCACGAGGCCGGTCAGGCGCAGCAGCCATTTTTTGCGGGGCTGGGCAGCGGGTGCCTCAGGGGCAGCAGGCGCAGCGGAGGGAGAAACGGAAGTGTTGTTGTTCGACATGGTGTTGCGTAGCGAGTTATGTGACGAGAGGCCTGGCCTTCAAGGTCTTGCTTATGTGTGTTGCACGCGAGGTGGGCAGGTCAGCTCTTGGCGCTGTCCATCGGGGCGTTGGTCTGGGTTGGAGGGTTGCTGTCCGGGTTGGCGCTGCTGTCGCTGCTGTCACTGCTGTGGGTCTGCTCCTGGTAGCCACCACCCAAAGCCTGTGCCAGTGCGGCATTGCTCGACAGAATGCGGGCCTCGACATCCACCATCTGCTGGCGCTGAGTCAGCACATTGGTCTCGGCCGACAGCACATTCAGATAGGTGCCCAGGCCAGCGGCATAGCGCTGGTTGGCAATATCGAGTGCGCTTTGTGCGGCATCGGCGGCACGGCGCTGCTCGGGCAGCTGCGCATGGGCAGAGCGGGCACTGGCGACCTGGTCGGCCACATCGTGCACTGCCGTGATCACCGCCTGGTTGTAGCCCTGCACGGCCAGCTCATAGTCGGCCGATTTGCCGCTCAGGTTGGCACGCAGACGGCCCGAATCAAAGATCGGCAGGCTCAGCGCCGGGCCCACGCCCCATTCACGCGCACTGCCCTTGGCAAAGTTGTTGAAGCCGATGCTCGACAGACCCAGGAAGGCGGTCAGGTCGATATCGGGATAGAACTCGGCCTTGGCCTGGCGAATGCCTTGCTCGGCGGCTTCCACGCGCCAGCGCGCGGCCACAATATCGGCCCGGCGCCCCAGCAGGTTGGACGACAGCTGCACCGGAAAGCGCGGCAGGCTCAGCTGGGCGATGGGCGATGCCACCAGCTCCTGGGCCCGTGCGGGCTGGCCCATCAAGGCGGCCAGCGCGTTCTGCGCCAGCTGCTTTTGCTCACGCACTTGCAGCAGCTGCACCTTGGCCTGGGGCACACCGCTCTCGCTCTGGCGCACTTCCAGGGTGGTGTCCAGGCCCGCGTCATAGCGGTCACGCACCAATTGCAGGGTGTGGGCGCGCTGGTCGATGGCGCGCACGGCCACCTCTTCCTGCGCCTGCAGGCGGGACAGCTGCACATAGGCCAGCATCATATTGCTGGTCAGCAGCACGCGGGCCGCGTCCATGTCGGCCTGGGCCGCGCGGGCCGAGCCCACAGCGGCATCCAGCGCTGCGCGGTGCTTGCCAAACAGGTCCAGCGACCAGCTGCCGTTGATGCGCGCTTCGGCCGTGCTGTAGTTGTTGCCGGCCAGGGGCGGCGGAATCATGCCATTGGCCGGCGCATGGTTGCGCGAGGCATTGGCCTGGCCATTGACCTGCGGGCCCAGGGCCGATTCACTGACCTGCGCCAGCGACCAGGCCTTGCGAATGCGCGCCTGCGCCGATTGCAGGTTGGGGTTGTCCGCCAGGGCGGTGTCGATCAGGGCGTTGAGCTGGGCATCGCCCAGGCCCTTCCACCACTGCGCATCGACCGGGGCCACGGTCGCGGCCTGGTCCGCCGCTGAAGGCTCGGTGAGCAAGCCGACAGACTGCGGCGAGCGCAGCTGGGCATGGGTATCGATGCCGCGCATATCGGCGCATCCGGCGATGAAGGTGGTGGCCGCCAGCGCAATGGCTGACAGGGCCAGCCGACGGTCGGCGCCCACAAAAGAAAAACTGCTGGTCATAGTGCCCTCTCCTTGCCGGGCTGGTGTGCTGTGTTGTCGGAGTTATCGGAGTTGTCAGAGTTATCGGTAGCCTCACTGGCGCAGCCATCCTGGGGCAGGCACATGTCCACCGACAAGGTGTTGGGCATCGCCTCATAGATGCGGCGCAGGTAACCGTGGAACTGGGTCAATTCATCAGGGGACAAGGGGCTGAGCGCGGCGCTGTTGACGCCCTTGACGATGTCGGGCACCTGCATCGCAGCGGCCAGGCCCTCATCGGTCAAACGCAGGCTGACCACGCGGCGGTCGTCGGTGGAGCGTTCGCGCTCGATGATGCCTTTGTCCACCAGGCGGTCGACCAGGCGCGTCATCGCGCCCGGCGTCTGCAGGGTGCGGCGTGCCAGGTCGGCCGAGGTATGGGCCTTGCCGCTGGCCAGGTGCAGCACCGGAATCCACTGCGCCTGCGTCAGGCCCAGCGGCTCCATGCGGCGGTCCACCTCGGCACGTACCACGGTGGAGATGATGCGCATCAACCAGCAGGGGAAATCCACGGGACGGATGGCTTCAATCTCGGGAAAGCCGCCTGCCAGCGCTTCTTGGTCCTCGCCAGCAGACGCGGTTTTTTCCTGGTGCGAATCGGTCATGCCGCAGGCCCTTTTCTGAAATTGTTTACAAGGCAATGATTATCCAATCATTCATTGCCTAGGCAATTATTGAAAAGGCAAAGACCACAATCAGCACACAGATTTGTTGCACTGCAGTGCTCTGGGTGACAGCCGGCCTTTACCCCTGGGACAGCCCCATTTCAGGGCACGGCAGCAGTTCTGTCCCGCCGCCGCAACCCCCAAAAAGCACCAAAGCAGTGCAATCCGCGGACTTATCAGGGTCATCCCATGTGGGTTTTATGCATTAACGCATGCACATTCGGCATAATGTCGGTTTTCGGCGCGATGGCGCACCATCGCTGTGCACACCTCGGCCTTCGCACAAAACCAGTGCAAGCCGGCTTTAGACCTTGAAAGTTTGTCCATGCAACACCAATCCCTGGCCCAGTTTCTCGCTTACGTCGAACAGCGCAACCCCGGCCAGCCCGAGTTCTTGCAGGCCGTGACCGAAGTCATGGAAAGCCTGTGGCCCTTCATTGAGAAGAACCCCCGCTACGCCCAACAGAGCCTGCTCGAACGCCTGGTGGAACCCGAGCGCGTGGTGAGCTTCCGCGTCAGCTGGGTGGACGACAAGGGCGTGGTGCAAGTCAACCGTGGCTACCGCATCCAGCACAGCATGGCCATCGGCCCCTACAAGGGCGGTCTGCGTTTCCACCCCTCGGTCAACCTGTCGGTGCTCAAGTTCCTGGCGTTTGAGCAGACCTTCAAGAACGCACTGACCACCCTGCCCATGGGCGGCGGCAAGGGCGGCTCGGACTTCGACCCCAAGGGCAAGAGCGATGCCGAAGTGATGCGCTTCTGCCAGGCCTTCATCAGCGAGCTGTTCCGCCACGTGGGCTCCGACACCGACGTGCCAGCCGGCGATATCGGCGTGGGCGGCCGTGAAGTGGCCTTTATGGCCGGCATGTACAAGAAGCTGGCCAACCGCGCCGACTGCGTGTTCACCGGCAAGGGCCTGGCCTTTGGCGGCTCGCTGATCCGCCCCGAAGCCACCGGCTTTGGCACCGTCTACTTTGCGCAGGAAATGCTCAAGACCCGTGGCAAGAGCTTCGAAGGCCTGACGGTCTCGGTCTCGGGTTCGGGCAATGTGGCGCAGTTCGCCATCGACAAGGCCATGGCGCTGGGCGCCAAGGTGGTGTCGGCGTCCGACTCCTCGGGCACCATCTACGATGCCGCCGGCTTTGACGGCGACAAGCTGGTCAAGCTGATGGACATCAAGAACAAGCAGTACGGCCGCGTGAGCGACTACGCCAAGCAAGTGCCGGGCGTGGAGTACTACGAAGGCAAGACCCCCTGGTTCATCAAGGCCGACGTGGCCCTGCCCTGCGCCACCCAGAACGAGCTGGAACTGGCCGATGCCCAGACCCTGATCGCCAACGGCGTGCTCTGCGTGGCCGAAGGCGCCAACATGCCTTGCACCATCGAAGCGGCCAAGGCCTTTGAAAAGGCCGGCGTGCTCTACGCACCCGGCAAGGCATCGAACGCCGGCGGCGTCGCCACCTCCGGCCTAGAGATGAGCCAGAACGCCCTGCGCCTGAGCTGGCCTGCTGCCGAAGTCGACCAGCGCCTGTTCGAAATCATGGAAGGCATCCACTCGGCTTGCGTCAAGTACGGCCAGCGCGACGACGGCACCATGAGCTACATCGACGGCGCCAACATCGCCGGCTTTGTGAAGGTGGCCGACGCCATGCTGGCCCAAGGTGTGCTGTAATCGGCCTGCGCCTGATCGCCCCACCCCAGGAGCCGCAAGGCTCCTTTTTTCATGGGCCAAGAGGCGCGCGCCTTTTCCCCTTTTTGCCGCAGCAGCCGCCGCTTTGTGCCGGCTGCCGCTGCCCTGACTAGCTCCCCGACGTGCACGCTGTTGATACCCCTCTCTGCCTGGGCCTGGCAGGCCCCACCGCCTCCGGCAAGACCGGCGCCGCCATCGCGCTGGCGCAGCAACTGGGCGCGGCGCGGCCTGTTGAGATCATCAGCGTGGATTCGGCCCTGATCTACCGGGGCATGGACATTGGCTCGGCCAAGCCCAGCCTGCAAGAGCAGGCCGGCATTCCCCACCACCTGCTCGATATCCGCGACCCCTTGGATGCCTACAGCGCAGCAGAGTTTGTGAACGACGCGCTGGCGCTGGTGGCGCAAATCCATGCGCGGGGTGGCATCAGCTTGCTGGTGGGCGGCACCATGCTGTATTTCAAGGCGCTGATGGATGGCATTGACGACATGCCTGCCGCCGACCCGGCGGTGCGCGCCCAGCTCGATGCCGAGGCGGCCATCCATGGCTGGCCGCATATGCATGGGCTGCTGGCGCAGGTCGATCCCGTTACCGCGCAGCGCCTGGCGCCGGGTGACAGCCAGCGGGTGCAGCGCGCGCTGGAGGTCTGGCGGGTCAGCGGCCAGCCGCTGTCGTATTTCCATGCGCAGCAAAAGCGGCCATCGCCATTGCTGCAGCTGGCACCCAGCTTTCAACTATTCAGCCTGGAGCCCAGCGACCGCGCCTGGCTGCATGCGCGCATTGCGCTGCGCTACGACCAGATGCTGGCCCAGGGCTTTTTGGCCGAGGTGCTGCAGCTGCGCGCGCGCGGCGATCTGGATCTGAACCTGCCATCGATGCGCTGCGTGGGCTACCGCCAGATGTGGGAGATGCTCGACAGCTGCGTCCAACAAGGCATCGCCGTGCAGACCGAAAGCGATGTACCGCCCGCCTTGTGGGCAGAGATGCGTGACAAGGGCATTGCCGCCACCCGCCAGCTGGCCAAGCGCCAGATCACCTGGCTGCGCAGCATGCCCGCCCGCCAGGCCATTGCCTGCGACGCGCCCGATGCGCTGGACCAATGGCTGCAGGCCGCCAGCGCTCGGCTGGCCACTGCCCAATAATTAGCGCTCATCCACACCATGCCAACCCATCCGCAAGAATGCCGCCCACCTACGGGCAGCCGCATCGCCCAACGCCTGGCCGGCGCGCATTTTCAGGATGCCTGGTGCATCCACACCGCAGAGGCCGGCGAGCCCGCGCTGGCCTATTTTCTGGCCGCCGTCGCACGCACGCCGCGCTGGATTGAGTGGTGCATGCAGGCCCGCAACCGGGTGGGCCAACTGGTGGGACTCAAGGACCTGGGCACCCTCTCCCAGATCGACCCGCTGCGCCCCGCCAGCGCCTACCAACCAGGCGAGCGCGTGGGCGTATTTACGGTGGTTGAGAACAGCGCCGATGAAGCACTGATCGGCGACAGCGACAAGCATCTGAACGTGGTGCTCAGCGTGCACCGGGCGCCTGTGGCGGGCCAGCAAGACCAGGTCGCCATCACCATCACAACGGTGGTGCATGTCCGCAACCTGCTTGGCCATCTGTACATGCTGCCGGTGGCGCCTATGCACCGGCGCATTGCGCCTGCGGTGCTGGCCGCTCTGGGGCGCGCACAGCCTGCAAGCGTCTGACGACGGAAGCAGCCATTTGCGCTTGCCATGGCAGTGCAGGCAGCTCTGCCTGGATAGCCATTTTTTGTCATGGCGTCATAATCCATAGCCATGCAGCCCCACGACACCCCCACCATCAGCGCTCCCCAGGCCCTCAACCACCACGGCTGGCGTGACCAGGCCATTGCCAAGATCGACGCTGATTACCAGCGCAGTGCCGACACCCACCTGATTCCCCTGAACCTGCCCTGCTACGCGCAGGCGGGGATTGACCTCTACCTCAAGGATGAATCTACCCACCCCACCGGCAGCCTCAAGCACCGGCTGGCGCGCTCGCTGTTTCTCTATGCGCTGTGCAATGGCTGGGTGCGAGAGGGCACAACGATTGTCGAAGCCTCCAGCGGCTCCACGGCCGTGAGCGAGGCCTATTTTGCGCGCCTGCTGGGCCTGCCTTTTGTCGCAGTGATGCCGCAGTCCACCTCGCCCGAGAAGATTGCGCAGATTGAATTTTTAGGCGGACGCTGCCACTTTGTCGGCCATGCCGGCGAAGTCTATGATGCCGCCCGTGCGCTGGCCCAGACCACCGGCGGCCACTACATGGACCAGTTCACCTATGCCGAACGCGCCACCGACTGGCGTGGCAACAACAACATCGCGCAGAGCATGTTCCAGCAAATGCGCATGGAACGCCACCCCGTCCCGCGCTGGATCGTGGTGGGTGCGGGCACCGGCGGCACCAGCGCCACCATTGGCCGCTTTGTGCGCTACATGCGCTACGACAGCCAGGTCTGTGTGGCCGACCCGGAAGGCAGCGTGTTCCATGATTACTGGCGCAGTGGCGACGCCAGCCTGACGGCGCCCGGCTCGCGCATCGAAGGCATTGGCCGCCCGCGCGTCGAGCCCAGCTTTGTCCGGGGCGTGGTGGACCATATGGAGGTCGTCAGCAACCGCGAATCGGTCACCGCGATGCAGCTGCTGGGCGATGTGCTGGGCCGCAAGGTGGGGCCTTCGACCGGCACCAATATGGTGGCCATGCTGCGCCTGGCCGATGGCATGCGCCAGCGGGGCGAAACCGGCTCGCTGCTCAGCCTGCTGTGCGACGCTGGCGAGCGCTACCTGCCAACGTACTACCACCGCGAATGGGTCAGCACGCATTTTGGTGACTGCGAGGCCACGCAGCAGGCACTGCAGACCTTGCTGCACGGCCAGGGCTGAAACCCATCAGGCGCCTGCGCGCATCCAGTCCCGGGTCGCCCACCAAAACAGCAGCGCGGCGCCGCTGACCACCGCACCCAGCGCGCAAACGCCCAGCCAACCCGCATAGGCATAGATGCTGGTGGCGCTGATGGCCCCCAGCCCGCTGCCGACTGCATAGAACAGCATGTAGACGGCCACCACCCTGCTGTGCGCATCATTGCTGCGCGCAAAGATCAGGCCCTGGTTGCTGACATGCAAGGCTTGGCCGCCCAGGTCCAGCAGCACAATGCCCAGCACCAGGGCCGCTATCGCCCAGCGCGGGTCGGGCAGCCAGCCCAAACCGGCCAAGGGCAGCCAGGCCAGCAGCAGCGCCAGCAAGGCCCATAGCGATGCGCGCTGTGCCTGGCCCCTGTCCACCCAGCGCCCCGCCACGGTGGCCGCCAAGGCACCAGCAGCGCCCACCAGGCCAAACAGGCCAATGGCGCTGTGCGAAAAACCAAAGGGCGCCGCGCGCAGCGGCAGCACCAGGCTGCTCCAGAAAATGCTGAACGCGGCAAACATCAGCAAGGCCAGCACGCCACGCACCTGCAGGACCCGGTCGCGCCGCAGCAGGCTGCCCATCGATGCCACCAACTGGCCATAGCCCAGATTGGATGGCCGATGCGCCAGCACCGGCAGCCACCACCACAGAGGCAAGGCCATCGCCAGCATCAGCGCTGCTGAGGCCATATAGACGCTGCGCCAGCCCCAGGCGTCGCCCACAGCCCCCGCCAACACCCGCGCCAGCAGCAGGCCGATGAAGACCCCGCTTTGCGCGCCGCCCACGACCCGGCCCTGGGCATCAGGTGGTGCCGCGCTGGCGGCGTAGGCGATCAGGCCCTGGGTCATCGCCGTGCCGAGCAAGCCCACTGCCAGCATCGCCGCCATCAAGCAGGGCGCAGATGGCGCCCAAGCCACCGCCAGCAACGCCAGCACCAGGGCCAGCAACTGCCAGGCCATCAAGGGCCGCCGGTTGACCCGGTCGCCCAGCGGCACCAGCAGCAGCAAGGCCAGGGCGGATCCCAGCTGCGTGGCCGTAATGACGCCACCCACGGCAGCCAGCGGTATGCCCAGGTCCTGCGCGACCGCATCCAGCAAGGGCTGGGCGTAGTAGACATTGGCCACGCTGGCGCCAGCAGCCACGGCAAACAGGCCTACCAGGCCAGGCGGCACGGCAGCGCGCTGGGCCTGCGGGCCCGGGGTATCAACGCAAGAAGAAGAAGTCATCGCCAATCTAGTTTTAATTTAAAACCAGATTGATTCTAGGCATTCCAGTTTTAAAATGCAACTTGATTGACCGGAACTTGGAGAACCGCACATGACCTCGCCTGAGCCCTGCCCTGTTGCGCGCGCCTTGGATGCCATTGGCGACCGCTGGTCGCTGTTGATCGTGCGGGATGCCTTTGATGGGGTGCAGCGCTTTGGGGATTTGCAGCGCAACCTGGGCATGGCGCGCAATATCCTGAGCGACCGCCTGCGCAAGCTGGTGGATGCGGGTGTGCTGCAGACGCAGCCCGCATCCGACGGCAGTGCCTACCAGGAATATGCGCTGACGGCCAAGGGCCTGGGCCTGTTCCCGGTGGTGGTGGCGCTGCGCCAATGGGGGGAGGACCAGCTGTTTGCGCCCGGCGAGGTGCATTCGAGCCTGGTGGAAAAAGCCAGCGGCCAGCCGGTAGCCCGCATGCAACCAAAGACCGCCGATGGCCAGGTGCTGGCGCCCGATGCTGCGATGGTGCGCAAGCTGGGCTAGCCGACCTGGCTGGGCCAGCGACCGGCAACCGACACCGGCTTACTTGCCGACCAGGTCGCTCAGCTTCTGGGCTTCAAACTCGGCTTCGCGCTGCGCATCGCAAGGCACGCAATCGCCCACCTTGCTTTGCACCGACAGCTTCTCGATGGCCGCCCAGAGCATGGTGATCTGCTGCTCATGGCCGGCCGCGCTGTCGATGATGCCGCGCATGGCCTTGGACAGCGGGTCATCCTCTTGCGTCACGCCGTAGGCGGCAAACTTCTGGTCTGTCTGCGCTGCAGTGACATCGGCACTGGCGCCCTGGCGCGAGGCAATGATGCGGGCGGGAATGCCCACGGCCGTGGCACCTGCAGGCACGGGCTTGATGACCACGGCATTGCTGCCGATCTTGGCGCCATCACCAACCTCAAAACCGCCCAGCACCTTGGCACCCGCAGCCACCACCACGTTCTTGCCCAAGGTGGGATGGCGCTTGGCGCCCTTGTAGAGCGTGGTGCCGCCCAGGGTAACGCCGTGGTAGATGGTGCAGCCGTCGCCCACCACCGCGGTCTCACCAATCACGACACCCATGCCATGGTCGATAAAGACATTGCGGCCGATCTGCGCGCCCGGGTGGATCTCGATGCCGGTCAGCCAGCGGGCCAGGTGCGAGATGAAACGGCCCGTCCATTTGAAGCCATGGTTCCAGCACCAGTGCGCGGGGCGCTGCATCCAGATCGCATGCAGACCGGGATAACAGGTGACAACCTCCCAACGGCTGCGGGCAGCAGGATCGCGGTCGAGGATGCACTGAATATCGGAACGCAGGCGGTCAAGCATGGAAACAATGGTTATATAAGTATTCGAGGGCCCGCCAGTCTAGCGTTTTGTGGCCTCGGCCGTACGCAGCATGGCCTTGGCAACACCTCTCAGTATGTGGATTTCTTCCTGGGTCAGTTGCGCGCGGTTGAACATCTGGTTGAGCCGGGGCATCAGCTTCTTGGGGGCATCCAGGTCCAGAAAGCCGATCTCGGCCAGCGCCTGCTGCCAATGCGCCAGCATGCCTGCCACCTGCTGGGCATCGGCCCGCTCGCCGCGCGCCGCCACATCGCTCACGCCATAGCCGCCCAGTGCCTGGCGCCAGTCATAGGCCACCACCTGCACGGCCGAGGCCAGGTTCAGCGAGCCAAAATCCGGATTGGTCGGAATCGACAGCGCCACATTGCAGCGGTACACATCCTCATTGGCCATGCCATAGCGTTCGCAGCCAAACAAAAAGGCGACGCCGGTCTCGCCGCTGGGGTTGGCGGCTGTGGCGTCGCTGGCTGCATCGCTAGCTGCGGGGCTGGTGTCTTCATCCAGCGGAGCCGGCCCAGGCTGGGCCGCGAGCGCGCCCTGCAGCAGCAGCGCAAAATGCTCGCGCGGCGTGCGGGCCGGTGGGCCAAAGTCACGCGGGGTCATGGCGGTGGCGCAGAGGTGGCTCATGCCATCCAAGGCCTCCTCCACCGACTGCACAATGCGGCAGTTGGCCAGCACATCCAGTGCACCGCTGGCGCGTTGGATGGTTTCTTCCTTGCGCAGCACATTGCTCCAGCGCGGGCGCACCAGCACCAGGTCATCGAAACCCATGGTCTTGATGGCACGGGCGGCAGCGCCCACATTGCCGGCATGGCTGGTTTCAATCAGAACAAAACGGGTTTTCATAGACAGGTCGAGCAAAAAGGGGCATGCACCAGCGAAAAAAATCGAGCGCAGGTACAATCTAGCCCCTATTGTCGCTGCCGCATCGCCGGCCGCGATCTACAAGCCGCTCTTGCCCCAGCGTTTCGCAGCGTTTTTGCTGCCCCACTTACGCCCACACAATTTATGTCGTCCTCCTCCCTGCACCCCATGCTCAACATGGCCATCAAGGCCGCTCGCGCTGCTGGCGCCATCATCAACCGTGCCGCGCTTGACGTGGAATCGGTGCGGGTTTCGACCAAACAGGTGAACGACTTTGTGACCGAAGTGGACCAGGCCTCCGAGCAAGCGATCATCGAGACCTTGCTGACCGCCTACCCTGACCACGGCATCCTCGCCGAAGAATCGGGCAACGAATACGGCAACCCCCGCTCCAACCACATCTGGATCATCGATCCGCTGGACGGCACCACCAACTTCATCCACGGCTTCCCCGTCTACTGCGTCAGCATCGCGCTGGCCGTGAACGGCCGCATCGAGCAAGCCGTCGTGTACGACCCCACCCGCAACGACCTGTTCACCGCCACCCGTGGCCGTGGCGCCTTCCTGAACGAGCGCCGCATCCGCGTGTCCAAGCGCACCCTGCTGCGCGACACCCTGATCACCACCGGCTTCCCCTTCCGTCCGGGCGACAACTTCAAGCAGTACATGGCCATGCTGGGCGATGTGATGCAGCGCACCAGCGGCGTGCGCCGCCCCGGCGCAGCGGCACTGGACCTGGCCTATGTGGCCGCTGGTTTCAGCGATGGTTTCTTTGAAACGGGCCTGAGCATCTGGGACGTGGCAGCCGGCTCGCTGCTGGTGACCGAGGCCGGCGGCCTGGTCGGCAACTTCACCGGTGAAGCCGACTTCCTGGAGCAACGCGAAGTGCTGGCCGGCACGCCCCGCATCTACGGCCAGCTGGTGCCTATCCTGGCCAAGTACAGCAAGTTTGCCAGCGCGGGTGACAAGGCCGGCGTGCGCCAGGCCCTGAACGACGACGGCGCCGAGCCCGCTGCGGACACCCCCGCCGAGCCAGACGCCGAGCAAGCCGAGTAAATCTCCGCGCTCCCTTACGACAAAGCCCGCAGGCCATGCCTGCGGGCTTTGTCTTTGGGCGATCAGAAAGTAGTCTAGCGATCAGTTGCCAAACACAATCTGGGCAATCACGCCGGAGGCAATGGCCACCAGCAGGTAGTCACCGCCATTCTGGATCCAGTGGTAACCGCGCGGAGGCGAGCTCAGGCGGTGGCCGCGCCAGTCGTTGACCACATAGCCATGCGCCCGGTACTGGGGCGGCACGCGCGAGCCCTTGACCCAGCGGTGGTCCGGCCCGGCACCCCGGTGGTTGCGCGCATCAGGCCGGTGCGAATCATGGCGGCGATCGGGCTGCGCATGGCCCCGGTCGTCATAGCGGTGGGAATCCTGCGGAGGGCGCGGCTGGGCATGCACGCCCACTGCACCAGCACCCATGGTTGCCACCAAGGCAGCGACTGCGATCCGATTTGTCCATGTAGTCATTGAGGACCTCCTATCCTTGTATTGCCACAAGGCACCACTGCCTTGCTTGCGGTTCATGATGGCCCAAGCTGCAGTGCAAAGCGGTAGGAATCGGCCAGCTTTACTGAGATTTTCAAGGCGCTGCGATGGGCTTTACATTCGCATCGGGGTGTTAAATCTCTTCAAAATCGCTGCCGCTCATACTGCCATTGCAGGCATGGCAGAGCGCTCATGCTGGGGCGAATCTCCCTGGCATTACCTCGTTATGCATGCGAGTGGTTGCCAACTTACACCGCCAATTACGTTAATATGCTCACCCCACCCAGGCCCTGTGGGCCCCGACCAGCCTTGTATGATGCGCATTGCGGCCAGAGACAGACCGGCGCATGGCGCCCTGCCCCTGGTGCGACAGCGTTCAGGCTAGCCTTTACAGGCCGATGCCGCCCCCCCATCACCCCTGCCATGCCAAGTTGGATTCATACCAACCGACACCAATAGATGAGTTCAAACCAAATGGAAAATCCAACGCTTACGAAAGCCGATTTTTCATCGCACACGCCCATGATGCAGCAGTACCACGCTGCAAAAGTGGAGCACCCCAACACCCTGCTGTTCTACCGCATGGGGGATTTTTACGAGCTGTTTTATGGCGATGCCGAGAAGGCCGCCCAGCTGCTCAATATCACCTTGACCCAACGCGGCCAGTCGGCCGGCCAGCCGATTCCGATGGCGGGCGTGCCCTTCCATGCGCTGGAGAACTACCTGGGCCGCTTGCTCAAGCTCGGCGAATCGGTAGCGATCTGCGAGCAGGTGGGCGAAGTGGGGGCCAGCAAGGGGCCGGTGGACCGCAAGGTGGTGCGCGTGGTGACGCCTGGCACGGTGACCGACAGCGAGCTGATGAGCGACAAGGCCGAAGCCATGCTGCTGGTGGTGCACCAGGCGCAGCGCGCCCGCTGTGGCCTGGCCTGGCTGAGCGTGACCCAGGGCAAGATTTTTCTGGCCGAGTGCACCCATGAAGAACTGCCCGCCTGGATTGCGCGCATTGCCCCCAGCGAAGTGGCCTACAGCGCCGGTGCCTCGCAGCGCTTTGAGCAATCGCTGTACCAGCTGCGCAGCAGCGGTGTGCTGACCTGCCCGCTGGCGCTGCGCCCCGATTGGCAGTTTGACGAAAAGCTGGGCGAGCGCAAGCTGCTGGAGCAGCTGGGCGCCGCCAGCCTGCAGGCCTGGAATGCGCAGACCCTGTATGCCGCCCACGCGGCCGCTGGCGCGCTGCTCACCTATGCCGAGCACACCCAGGGCCGCAACCTGCCCCATGTGCAGACCATCCATGTGGTGCGCGACGATGCACTGATCTACCTGCCGGCGACCACGCGCCGCAACCTGGAACTGGTCAAGACCTTGCGCGGTGAGGACGGCCCGACCTTGTTCTCGCTGATCGATACCTGCCAGACCGGCATGGGCAGCCGCTTGCTCAAGAGCTGGTTGCTCGAACCCAGCCGCGACCGCAGCGATGCGCGTGCGCGCCTGGGCGCCATCAGCGTGCTGCGCGGCGACAGCGACACGCTCTCTGCCGCACCCTGGCAGATTCTGCGCACCGAGCTCAAAGGCGTCTCCGATGTGGAGCGCATCACTGCCCGCATCGCCCTGCGCCAGGTGCGCCCGCGCGAGCTGGTGGCGCTGGGCTTGACCTTGCAAAAGGCGCAGCAGCTGGCACGCAATGCCGCCGCACCTGCGCCCTTGCTGGGCGAGATTTTTGAAGCGCTGCAGCCGCCCTTGGATGCGATGGAACTGCTGATTCGCGCCATCGACCCCGAGCCCGCGGCGCTGGTGCGCGATGGCGGCGTCATCGCCAATGGTTTTGACAGCGAGCTGGACGAGCTGCGCGCCATCCAGACCAACTGCGATGCCTTTTTGCTGGACCTGGAGACGCGCGAGAAAGCGCGCACCGGCATCAGCAACCTGCGCGTGCAGTTCAACAAGGTGCATGGCTTCTATATCGAGGTCACCAGCAGCCACAAGGACAAGGTGCCCGACGACTACCGCCGCCGCCAGACCTTGAAGAACGCCGAGCGCTTCATCACGCCCGAGCTCAAGACCTTTGAGGACAAGGCGCTGTCGGCCCAGGAACGCGCCTTGCAGCGCGAGAAATGGCTGTACGAGCAGGTGCTGGACCAGTTGCAGCCGCATGTCAGCGCCCTGACCCGCGTGGGCCAGGCCATTGCATCGCTGGATGCGCTGTGCGCGCTGGCCGAGCGCTCATTGACCCTGAACTGGTGCGCCCCGCAGTTTGTGCCCGAGCCCTGCATCGACATCGACGCGGGCCGCCACCCGGTGGTGGAAGCACGCCTGGCCGAGACCTCCAACGCTTCGTTCATCGCCAACAACACGCGGCTGTCGAGCCTGCAGCGCCTGCAGATCATCACCGGCCCCAACATGGGCGGTAAATCGACCTATATGCGCCAGGTGGCGCTGATTGCGCTGCTGGCCAGCATGGGCAGCTATGTGCCTGCCACGCGCTGCCTGCTGGGGCCGATCGACGCGATCCACACCCGCATCGGCGCGGCCGATGACCTGGCCAATGCCCAGTCCACCTTCATGCTGGAGATGACCGAGGCCGCGCAGATTCTGCACGCCGCCACGCCTTACAGCCTGGTGCTGATGGACGAGATTGGCCGGGGCACCAGCACCTTTGATGGCCTGGCGCTGGCCAGCGGCATTGCCACGCACCTGCATGACAAGACCAAGGCCCTGGCCTTGTTCGCCACCCATTATTTTGAGCTGACCGAGCTGCCAGCCAAGGCCAAGCATGCGATCAACATGCATGTGGCCGCGACCGAAGCGGGCAGCGACATTGTGTTTTTGCATGAGCTGCAACCGGGCCCTGCCAGCCGCAGCTATGGCGTGCAGGTGGCCAAGCTCGCCGGCATGCCTGCGCCCGTGCTCAGCCATGCCCGCCATGCGCTGGCCGCGCTGGAATCGCGCCAGCAGGCAGGCGACTCCCAGGTGGACCTGTTTGCCCAACCGGCCTCGGCCGAAACCGCAACACCCAGCGCCGTCGAGGCGCAATTGCGCGAGCTGCAGCCGGACACGTTGACACCGCGCGACGCACTCGATCTACTGTATTCACTCAAGCGACTCGCTGACAAGTCATGACCTATTGTGTAGCCATCAAGCTGAACGCCGGCCTGGTGTTCCTCTCCGACTCCCGAACCAATGCGGGCCTGGACCATATCAGCACCTTCCGCAAGATGATGGTGTACGAGAAGCGCGGCGAGCGCTTCATGGTGCTGCTGTCTGCCGGCAATCTGTCGATCTCGCAATCGGTGCGCGAGATTCTGCAGACCCAGCAGCTCGAAGACGAGAACGGCGGCCCGCCCATCACCATCTGGAACGCCAAGAGCATGTTTGACGCGACGCGCGTGCTGGGTGCTGCCGTGCGCCATATCCAGGAGCGCGACGGCAAGGCGCTGGAGCGCGCGGGCGTGGACTTCAACTGCAGCCTGGTGTTTGGTGGCCAGATCGCTGGCGAGAGCCCGCGCCTGTTCCAGGTCTACTCGGCCGGCAACTTTATCGAGGCCACGGCCGAGACGCCCTACTTCCAGATCGGCGAGGCGAAGTACGGCAAGCCCGTGCTGGACCGCGTGCTGACCCCCACCACGCCCCTCAACGAAGCGGCCAAGTGCGCGCTGGTCTCCATGGACAGCACGCTCAAATCCAACCTGTCGGTGGGCCTGCCGCTGGACTTGGTGGTCTACGACACCGACGAACTCGGCTGCGACAATATCGCCTGCATCGACGAGTTCAACCAGTACTTCCGCATGGTGCGCAACACCTGGGGCGACAAGCTGCGCCAGGCTTTTGACAGCATCGAAGACCCGCACTGGGACAGCGGCGACAACGCCGCCTCGATCCAGCCGGACAGCAGCGCCATTCGGCCGGTGAAGAAGATCACCAACTCCAACGTGATGCTGTAAAGCGCGGCTGCAGCGCGGGCTCACCAGAGCCCAGCGCTGGCACTCAGGCGTGCACCAGGTTGGGGTTCTGCGCCAGTTGCTGGGCAATCGCGCGGCAGGTGCGCAACAGGGGCTGGATGTAGGCGGCCTGCACATCCTCACGCTGGCGGAACAGCAAGGTGCTGACGCTGATGGCGGCCACGGGGCTGCCGTCCGGCCCCAGCACTGCGGCGCCAAAGCAGTAAATGCCCTCTTCATTCTCTTGCGCATCGGTGGACCAACCGCGTTGGCGCACCTCGTCCACCTGGCGTTGCAGCGCCTGCGCATCGCCCACCGTCTGCGCCGTCAGCGGCGCATAGCCCAGTTCGGCCATCAGCGCAGTGGCATCGGCGGGCGGCAGCGCGGCCAGGTAGGCCTTGCCAACGGCGGTGGAGTACAGATTCACGCTGGTGCCAATGCGCGATGACATCTGCACGGCACTGTCGCTCTCCAGCTTTTCGATATAGACCATGCTGTGGCCCGAGGGCACGGCGAAATGGATGGTCTCCTGCGTGGCATCGCGCAGATCACGCAGCGCCTGCGTTGCGGCCATGCGCAGGCCCGAGCGGCTCCAGCTGCGGCTGGCCAGTTGCACCAGGCGCGGGCCGAGGGTCCAGCAGCGCGTGGTCCCCACTTCTACCAGCATGCGCTCGGCTTGCAAGGCCGCCACAATGCGGTGGACCGTCGGGCGCGGAAAACCCGTCGCCTTGGCCATCTCGGCAATACCCAGGGGCTCGCTGCCATCTGCCACCAATTGCAGCACGCGCATGAACTTGGAAAACGCTGCCGTGCCGGCAACACTGCTTTCAGAAGACGAAGTAGCCATGTTTGCATCCCATACTGCGCCGTAGCATACCCCAGCACAGGGTGGTTAGCGGTCGCCAGCCGCATGCACTGCGCGGTCTCCTGCCATGTGGTGGGTACAGAGACCAAAGCATTCTTCTTTTCCATAGGCATGCGGTTCGATCCCTTCAACGGCGATGCCTTCCGAATGATCCCTACGGAAAATCCATAGCCATCATCGCGACAGCCCGCTACCATGTCGCATCCCCCCACGATCCAGTTCCCGCTCTGCCATGCGCTTTGACCTGCAAGACCTGCGCCTTTTTGTCCATACCCTGGAGTCCGGCACCATCACCCAGGGGGCCGAGCGCTGCCATATCACCTTGGCATCGGCCAGCGAGCGCATCCGGGGCATGGAGACGGTGCTGGGCGCGCCCTTGCTCCACCGCAGCAAGCGCGGGGTCACAGCGACCGAAGCGGGTGCCGTGCTGCTGCCCCATGCGCGCCGCATGCTGCTGCAGATGGAGCAGTTGGCGGGAGACATGCAGGCCTTTGGCCAGGGCCTGGGCACGCGCATCGAGCTGCTGGCCAATACCTCGGCAATCAGCGAGCATTTGATTGCACCCTTGGGCGCCTTTATGCAGGCTAACCCGCAGCTGCGCCTGGAGCTGCGCGAATGCACCAGCGATGCGATTGCGCGCGCGCTGATGGCCGGTGAAGCCGATATGGGCGTGCTCTCCAACGCCGTGCCTGCGGGCAGCCTGCACACCCAGGTCTGGCGCGATGACCCGCTGGTGCTGCTGGGCCCAACGCGCCTTTTGGCCGCCCTGCCCCAGGATGTGCAGCTGAACCACCTGAAGGACATTGCACTGCTCGGCCTGCTGCCCCAGCATGCGCTGCACCAGCTGATGGCCGCGCAGGCGCTGCAGGCGGGGGTCGCCCTGCGCTACCGCGCACTGGCCCCGCACCTGGAGGCCCTGTGCGACTGGGTCGCCATGGGCCTGGGCGCTGCGCTGGTGCCACGCACTGCTGCCGAATGCGCCACCTTGCGCTGGCCCCAGGCCCGGCTGCGCCTGCGGCCGCTGAGCGTTGACTGGGCCGCGCGCCAGCTGGTGCTGGCCTGCCGCGACCCGGCCCAGCTGCCGCCCCAGGCGCTGCAGCTGTGGACGTTTTTGCAAGAAGCAGCGCATTAAGCAGCAGCCCCTAGCCATTCGCCGCTTGCACGCACCCCAGCCAACCTCCGGATAGCCGACGGCCTGCCCGGCCTTTGCGCCAGGCGGGCCGATCTTGTGCAACACTTGCGCGCTTATGTTTTCTCGCCTCTCTGTTTACCTGGCGCCAGTGCTGCTGTGCGCCGCCGCCCCTGCCCTGGCTGCAGGCTTTGATGACTGCCCGCAGTTCTTCTCGGGCAAGCCGCCCAGCACCAACGCCTATGGCCAGTTGCGGCCGCTGTGCTTTGAAGAGTTCGCGGTGCTGCACTCAGGCCAGACCAAGACGCCGATCTTTGTGGCCCAGCGCCTGAACGCCCGCATGCTGGAGCAGGCCAAGGACCTGAAGCGCAGCGACAAGTTCTACCCCGAGGCGCGCCTGCCCGAGCGCGAACGCGCCCAGCTGTCGGACTACAAGCGCTCCGGCCTCAGCCGTGGCCATATGGCGGCTGCCGGTGACATGAGCACCAAGTACGGCAAGGCCCAAAGCTATTCGCTGGCCAATATGGTGCCGCAGGACCCGACCCAGAACGGCAAGTCCTGGTCGCAGATCGAGCAGGACACGCGCAGCTATATCCGCCGCGCCAAGGGCGATGTCTTTGTAATCACCGGCCCGGTGTTTGGCAAGCAGCACCGCAGCATTGGCGACGGTCAGGTCTGGGTGCCCGATGCCGTGTTCAAGATGGTCTACGACCCGGCCACCGGCCAGCGCTGGGTGCATCTGCAGGACAACCAGCCATCGACCAAGGCCGGCAAGCCCCTGAGCTATGAAGAGTTTGTGCAGCGCACGGGCATTCGCCTGCTGGACTGAGCACCGCCCTTCCACCCACAAAAAGGCCCATGCTGCAGTGCGCAGGCATGGGCCTTTTTTGCGGGTGAATGCTGCAGATCAGTGGTCGTTGGCGGCATCCAAAAACGCCGTACCTTCGGTCAGCGGCGCAAAGCGGTAAGACGCAGGGGTGCGGCTCAGCTTGACCGGGGCGCCCAGGCCGGTGTAGTCGCCCATCTTCACGACCATCTCGCGGTGCGCGGTGTGCGGGGCTTGCAAGGCCTGCTCCACATTCAGCACCGGCGCGGCGGGCACGCCGATGGCCATCAGGTCCTCGGCCAGTTGAACGCCATCATGCGCGGCAAAGGCCTGTTCGAGCAGCGGCTTGAGCACATCGCGGTTGACCGAGCGCTGGCCGGCGGTGGCAAAGCGGCTGTCGTCGGCCAGGGCCTCCTGCCCCAGGTGCTGGCACATCAGGCGGAACTGGCGGTCATTGCCCACCGCCAGAAAGATCGGCGCCTTGCCGGTGTTCACGACATCGTAGGGGTAGATGTTGGGATGGGCATTGCCGGAGCGGCCGGGGATCTTGCCGTTCATGAACCAGTTGGCGGCATGCGGGTGCAGCAGCGAGATACCGGCGTCATACAGCGAGGCATCGACCAGCTGGCCCAGGCCGCTGCGGCCGCGCTCATGCAGCGCCAGCAGTACACCGATCACGGCATTGAGGCCGGTGACCATGTCGACCACCGGCAGGCCCACGCGCAGCGGGTCGCGATCGGCCTCGCCGTTGATGCTCATCAGCCCGGCCATGGCCTGGATGGCGGCGTCATAACCGGGCAGGCTGCCCAACGGTCCATCGGCACCAAAGCCGGTGACGCGGCACCAGACCAGGTGCGGAAACTCCTGCTGCATTTGCTCGTAGCCGATGCCCCATTTCTCCATCGTGCCGGTCTTGAAGTTCTCGACCACCACATCGGCCTGCGCCATCAAGGCGCGCACCTGGGCCTGGCCTTCGGCGCTGGCCAGGTCCATGAACTGCACGCGCTTGTTGCGGTTCAGGCCCAGGTAGTACGAGGCCACGCCATCGCGGAACGGCGGGCCCCAGCTGCGCGTATCGTCGCCTTGCGGCGGCTCGACCTTGAGCACATCGGCGCCATGGTCGCCCAGGATCTGGCCGCACAGCGGCCCGCCCAGAATGCGCGAGAGATCGAGCACCTTGATGCCCTGCAAAGCGCCAACATTGGTCGCCTGTGTTGTTGTCATGGTCCGTTTTCCGATTGGTCAGTCCAGCGTCACACCCGACTGCTGAACCACTGCCTGCCATTTGTCCACTTCGGTGCCGATAAAGCGCCCCAGGTAGGCAGGCGAGCGATCGGGCGATGCCTCCAGGCCCTGCGCAGCAAAGGCCTTTTTCACACTGTCCGAATCCAGTGCCTTGGAGAAGGCCTGGTTGAGCACCTGCACGCGCTCGGGCGGCGTGCCCTTGGGGGCGACAACACCGAAGAAAACACTCACGTCATACCCGGCCATGCCCTGCTCGGCCACGGTGGGAATGTCGGGCAAGGCACTGGAGCGGCGCGCGGTGGCCACGCCCAGCGGCTTGACCTTGCCAGCCTTGATATAGGGCATGGCCGTGAGGATATCCGTAAAGCTCATGTCGACCTGTCCCGCCAGCAAATCATTGAGCGCCGGGCCTGTGCCCTTGTAGGGAATGTGCTGCAGCTTGGTGCCCGCCAGGTTGTTGAACATGACCCCGGCCAGGTGCGATGAAGCGCCATTGCCCGATGACGCGAAATTGAGCTTGCCAGGATGGGCCTTGTCCAACGCGATCAGGCCTTGCACGTTGTCAGCCGGCAGGCTGGCCTTCACCACCAGGATATTGGGCAGGTAGCCCACATAGATGACGGGCGCGTAGCTGGTGCGCGGGTCGTAGCTGATGGATTTGTACAGGCTCTTGTTGATCGCCAGCGGACCCGAGGTGCCGAACATGATGGTGTAGCCATCGGGCTTGGCGCGCGCCACATACTCGGCGCCGATATTGCCGCCCGCGCCCGCGCGGTTCTCCACCACCACGCTCTGGCCCAGCTCGCGCGTCAGCTCTGTCGCCAGAATCCGGGCCATCGCATCGGTGGGGCCACCGGGTGGGAAAGGCACGGTGAACATGATCGGGCGGTCGGGAAATTTGTCAGCGGCCTGCGCCGACGCCATACCCAGTCCTGCCAGGCCAGCGAGCGCGAGCGCCGCCGCGTTCAAGGAAAATTTTTGCATTTTGTCTCCATGTATTGAGGGATGCAGGTCTGGTGCCTGCTTGTTGATAAGGATGTCTCTGCCGATCTGCCGATCTGCCGATCTGCGGATCGGCTGATCTGCGAATCAGGCCAGCCAATCCTGCGGAATGGCTTCGCTGGCCAGCGGATCGCGCGGCAGCACCCGGTGCAGCAGCACCAGTTGCGACAGGCGCAAGCGCTCGGCCGAGTCGATCTGGCCGGCTTCCCAGGCCATCGCAATCGCGGTGGTGCAGTTGTACAGACCGGTGGCGGCCTGGCGGGCCAGCACCGCGCCGCCGTCTTGCGCGGCACGCTCGGCCAGCGCGCTGGCGCGGGCCAATGCGGCATCCAGCGCATCGCGGTAACCTGCGCTGATGCGGCAGTCCGCCAGCAGGCCTTGCAGATAGGCCTGCAGCACCGGCAGCGAGCCCTCGCGCTGGATGGCGCGCACGACATCGAGCGCGACGATATTGCTGGTGCCTTCCCAGATGGAGCCCAGGTGGGCATCGCGCACCAGGCGCGGGTCCGTCCATTCCTCGATATAGCCGCAGCCGCCGCGCACTTCCATCGCGTCGCCGGTCACCTTGCGCGCATCGCGGCAGGCGCGGAACTTGATCATCGGCGTCAGGATGCGCAGCAGCGCATAGGCCTCCTTGTCGCCCGCGTCAGAGCGCATCAGGGTCTGCGCAGTCTGGAACACCATGGAGCGCGCCTGCTCGGCGGGCACGCGCAGCTTGTCCAGCTGGCGCTGCATCAGCGGCATATCCTGCAGGCGCTTGCCAAAGGCCACGCGCTCGCTGGCCACAAACTCGGCCTCGGCCACCGCGCGGCGCATCATGCCGGCCGAGCGCACGCCGTTGGACAGGCGCGAGTTGTTGACCATATCGGCCATCTGCACAAAGCCCCGGCCCTGCTCGCCGATCAGGTAGGCAATCGCGCCTTCCATGCGGATCTCGCCGCTGGCCATCGACTTGGTGCCCAGCTTGTCCTTGAGCCGAATAATGCGGTAGTGGTTCTGGCTGCCGTCATCCAGCTTGCGGGGCAGCAGGAACAGCGAGATGCCCTTCATGCCAGCGGGTGCGCCTTCCACACGGGCCAGCACCATCGCAAACTCGGCATCGGGGTTGGAGCAGAACCACTTGTCGCCCGTCACCCGCCAGCTGCCATCGGCCTGTGGCTGGGCCAGGGTCTGGGTGTTGGAGATGTCGGAGCCGGCCGCCTGCTCGGTCATGAACATGGCGCCCTGGGCCTGGCTGTCCCAGTCCAGCGACAGCAGCTGCGGCAGGTACTTGGCGACCAGCTCCGGCGCACCGAATTTCTTCAAGGTGCGGGTCAGCGAGTCGGTCATCGACAAGGGGCAGCAGAGGCCAAACTCGGACTGCACGAACAGATAGGTCAGCGCATATTTGACGATGGGCGGCATCTTGCCCTGCCAGCCCAGCATGTCGTCGCGGTGCGAGATCGCCTGCAGACCAAATTCACCATAGGCGATGCGCTCCAGCTCTTCATAGGCCGGGTGCTTGATGATGCGCTGGCGGTCTTCACCGGCACGGCTGCGGTGCTCCAGGGTGGGCGGGTTCTTGTCGGCAATGCTGGCCAGCTCGTCGATGCGGCCGCCGGCCAGCGCGCCCATGCGCTGCAGATAGGGCTGCAGATGGGCCAGCAAATCGGCAGGCAGGTAAAGCTGCAAGAGCTGCTGCAAGGCCGGGTCGGTGCTGTAGAAATTGCTGCCGTGGCGATCAGGCACGGGGTGGGCATGGGCTTGTGCTACCTGCGCCATGGCGCTGCGCTGGGATGGGTCCGTTGCGGACATGCGGGTCTCCTGATGGCGGGGCTGGCGGCGCGGTGCTGGGGAGGGACTGCGCTGCCAGCCCGCGGGTTAGGCGTTTTTTGTGCGTGGGTTCGCGCTCTGGTCGCGAGGTTTTGCGCCATTTCAGCAGCCGCCGCTATTCGCGTCAAATATTATTAAAATCTTTATCGATACGTATTAAATATAGTTAGGAGCACCCCATGGAGCTGCGGCTGCTGAACTACTTCGCAACCCTGGCGGAAGAGCTGCACTTCAGCCGCGCGGCCCAGCGCCTGTCCATCTCGCAGCCGCCGCTGTCGGTCGCCATCCGCCAGCTGGAGGAAGAGATCGGCGCCGCACTGTTTGAGCGCAGCAGCAAGGGCGTGCGCCTGACCGCCGCCGGCGCCCACCTGCTGCCACGCGCACGCCAGCTGCTGGCGCTGGCCGGGCAGGCGGTGCAGGAGACGCGGGATGTGGGCCAGGGCGTCAGCGGCCATCTGCGCCTGGGTTTTGTGGGCTCGGCGCTGTACCGGGGCGTGCCCCAGGCGCTGGCCCATTTTCAGCACGCGCATCCGCAGGTGCGCATCGACATGCGCGAGCTCAACAGCGCCGAGCAGCTGCTGGGCCTGCAGCAGGCTGAGCTGGACATGGGCCTGGTGCATTCGGTGATGCTGCCCGAAGGCCTGCGCAGCCAGCTGCTGATGCAAGAGCCCTTTGTGGCCTGCCTGCCAAGCCAGCATGCGTTGGCCGGCCATGCGGTGCTGAATTTGGCACAGCTCAAGCATGAGCGCCTGGTGCTGTTCTCCAGCGCCGTGTCTCCGCTCTACCACCAGCGCATCTACCAGATGTGCATGGCCCATGGCTTTGCACCCGAGGTGCGGCACGAGGTGCGGCACTGGTTGTCGGTGCTGTCGCTGGTGTCGCTGGGCCAGGGCTCGGCCATTGTGCCGGCCGCGCTGCAGCGCGTGGGCATGCCCGATGTAGTGTTCATCCCGCTGATGGGCGAGCAGCCGCAGTCCGAGCTGCTGGCCGTCTGGCGCAGCCAGCCGGACAATCCGCTGGTGCACAAGCTGCTGCTCAGCCTGCAATCGGCCGTGCAGGCGGTGGCGCAAGGCGCTTGATCAAGCCGTGTGGCCGCTCAGCACGGTGCGCAGCAGCAAGTCATCGAGCGGCCCAAAGTCCACGCTCGGTGTCTGCGGCGCGGGTGCGGCCTCCAGCTGCGCCAAGGTGGTCTCGATAAAGGCATTGAGCACCGGCATCGCAGCACCATGCTCGGACTCCTTGGCCGCGCGCTTGACCTCCAGCAGCGCCGCAATCGCATCGAGCACCGCCGGGTCGACGACGGTGCCATCGACCAGATCCTGGAAGCGCATCGGCGCCACACCCCGGCCTTCGGACACCCACAGGCAGGCCAGCAGCGGGCGCAGCACATACAGGTATTTTTTGAGCCGCACCGTCTCGCCCTGCAAGTACTCGCGGTAGTTTTTGCGTGCCATGTGCAGGTAGTGGTAGTGCGTGCGCTCGGGCAGGTGCACGCGTTCGATGGCCGCTCGCATGTCGGCAACAAACAGCGGATCGGCCTGGTAGACCACGGGCGAATCAAACCATTCGATCAAGGTGGCATTGCCCTTTTTGAGCAGGCCCAGCGCCTTGCGCAGCTCCCAGCCGTTGACATCGAAGACATCGGAGATAGGCAGCTCGATCACATCGCGCTGCTCGCTGACGCTCAGGTACCAGGGCAGGCGCGGCGCGTAGATGAAGCGCACATCGTAGTCACTGTCGGGCGATGCAAAACCCCAGCCCCGGCTGCCGGACTCGCAGGCAAACAGGATGCGCACCTGGTGCTCGATCTCGATCTGCGCCAGTTTGGCCTCGATGTCGGCGCGCACCGCCGGGTCGATGGGGTGCACTTGCGCTTGCCAGGCTTCGGATGGGTTCATGCTCGCTCCCTTCAAAACCTCTGATCTTGCCAGAACTATCGCGGCCCATTCCCTGGCCTCGTCTGCGCGGGCGGCATAGGCAATGCGAATGCATCTGCTTACAGCCCGCATCCAGAGCGGTGCTACATGGGCATTTGGCTGCTTTCGCAACCAAGGTCACACAGACACGCGATACTGCAGGCTTCGCAAACTTTACCGAGAACAAGAACATGCAAGGCCATCCCGACGTCGTCGATTACCTCAAGGACCTCCTGCGTGGCGAATTGGCCGCACGCGACCAGTACTTTGCCCACTCGCGCATTTACGAAGACCAGGGCTTTACCAAGCTGTTCACCCGCCTGGACCATGAGATGCAGGAAGAAACCCAGCATGCCGACGCGCTGCTGCGCCGCATCCTGATGCTGGGTGGCCGCCCCGATATGCGCCCCAAGGAATTCACGCCCGGCGCCACCGTGCCCGAGATGCTGCAAAAGGACCTGGACACCGAATACGAAGTGCGCGCCGGCCTGCGCCAGGGCATGGAACTGTGCGAAAAGCACAGCGACTATGTGAGCCGCGACATCCTGCTGGCCCAACTGCGCGACACTGAAGAAGACCATGCCTACTGGCTGGAAAAGCAGCTCAGCTTGATCAACATGATGGGCCTGCCCAACTACCTGCAAAGCCAGACCTGAAGCCAAGCAGCGCCCATGCAAAAGGCCGCCAGATTTGATTCTGGCGGCCTTTTGTTTGGCGAGCATCCCGTCAGCCCCTCGGCCCAACGGAACTGCCGGTCAGGGAGCAGCCGTCGCTGCCGTCGGCATGCGCATCGAGCGCACCAGTGCGGCCAGCACCACGCCATAGGCGGGCACAAACAGCAGCAGGCTCACGGCCAGCTTAATGACATAGTCCACCAACGCGATCTCCACCCAGTTGGCGGCCATGAAGGGGTCGGCACTGCGCCAGAAGGCGATGGAGAAAAAGGCAGCGGTATCGAGCGCCTGGCCAAACACCGAGGCGGCAGCGGGCGCCATCCACCAGGCATGGCTCTTTTGGCGGATGCGGTCAAACACCTGGATGTCGAGCAACTGGCCCAGCACATAGGCGGCAAAGCTGGCCAGCGCAATGCGGAACACAAAGCTGTTGAAGGTCTGCAGGGCCTCCCAGCCGTTGAAGCGCCCTTCATGGAAGATGACGCCGACGATATAGGACACCAGCAGCGCAGGCAGCATGGCCCGGGTGATGACACGGCGCGCCTCGACCTTGCCGATCAGACGCACGGTCAGATCGGTCGCCAGGAAGATAAAGGGAAAGCTGAAGGCTCCCCAGGTGCTGTGAAAGCCCAACAGCGAGATGGGCAGCTGCACCAGGTAGTTGCTGGCAATGACGATGGCGATGTGGAAGGCCACCAGCAAGGAGAGATAGAAAGGCACGCGCGACACAGGGGTCTGCACGGCATGAGCGGAGTTCATGACATTCCTTTTTGGTCAATGGGGGCGAGGGAACCCATGGCTACGAAAAAATGGCCTGCGCACAAAAAGGCATGCAGGCACAAGGGGCCCATATTGTATACGCGCCGCGCAAAACCGGCCTGGCCGAGGGTGCAATGCCCCAAGCGCTAGTGCATGGCCGCGTCGGTCTCTGGCCACAGCCCTGCATAGGCCGATGATAAAAGCCTGTACAAATAAACAGTTAACAGAGATACTAGACACTGTTTATTTAAACAGTCATCTAATCTATGGAAGTCTCTACCCCGATCGCCATCAGCCTGCAGGATTGCCACGGCATTGATCCCGCCCTCAAGCACCGCGCAGAAGCGCGCTTTGCCAGAGAGATCGGCAAGTTTTTCCCCGATGAACAAGACATGCTGGAAGCGCTGAGCGCCTACACCGATGCCGCCGAAGGCGGTGAGATCTCCGCCCAGCAAGAGGTGCTGGCACGCGCCTGGCTCAAGGCCTTTGACAAGGCACGGCAGGCGGGCTTTCAGGGGATTGGCGTGGAGGAGGCTTACTTCGACGTGCGCCTGGGTTAGGGATCCTCTACAAAACTCCCTGCCGTGGTCTGAACGCGGGCTCGGGCGATCCGCTGCGTTGTCTTCCTTGTCAATAGCTCGCTATTGACTGCAAAAGACGCCTTGCGTCTCATCCCGATCCGCGTCCATCCCGCTTGGCGAGGGTTTTGCAGAGGATCCCCCGGCCCTCGCAGCCTGGGCAGCCTTGCATCAAAGGCTGCTCAAGGCTCCAGGTCAGTCAGTCCCACAAAGGCGGGCGTTTGGCGCTTGGGCGCCCTGCCCGCTGTGCATTGATCAGCGCGCGCAGCTCAGTGATTCGCGCCAGCTGGGCTCGCTCACCATGCGTTTTTGGGACTGCAAGGTGTCGCGGCAGAGGTTTTCCAGGGTGCTGCGGTTGCCCGGGTCGTTCCAGTCCCAGGGGCTGGTGCCGGCAAAGGCCAGCGCTTGCTGCGCACGCGGGCTCTGGCTGCGCACATCCTGCTCGATGCCCTGGTGCGCAGCCAGAAAATCGGCGCTGCTCTGGGCAATCTCTTCGGGCATCAAAAAGCCCGAGCTTTCGCAGCGCTGCACCTGGTACCAGTTGTCCAGCGCATACATCACGGCGCCTTCACAAGGCGTCGCCTGCACACTGGTCACCTCGGCAGAGGCGGCGCTGTCCGTGGCACCACTCTGCACCTGCGCCAGGCTGGCACTGGCCATCACTCCAGGCACCAGCAGCGCCACCACATATTTCCACATCTTCATCGGACTCAATTCTCCAGTCGGGCATTTCAAAACTTGGGCGCGCACACCTGGCATGGCCAGGCGCGCGGGCACACAGGCGCCAGCCTGCGGCCAGCGAACATTGTGCATACCTCAGTTTTTTTTGCACAGGGCGGCACGCATAACCTAGATACAAGGCATAAAAAAACCCGCCGAAGCGGGTTGGAAGGGCAGAGGCTGCAAACCCCTGCACTCGGGCCAAAAGGCTTAGATCTTCTCGGCAACCTCGGCGTATTCCGAGATTTCGTTGAAGTTCATGTAACGGTAGACGGAGGCCTTGTCGGCATCGATCACGCCCATTTCCTTCAGGTACTCTTCCTTGGTGGGCAGCTTGCCCATGCGCGATGCGATCGCGGCCAGCTCGGCAGAACCCAGGTAGACATTGGTGTTCTTGCCCAGACGGTTGGGGAAGTTGCGGGTCGAGGTCGAGATCACCGTGGCGCCTTCGCGCACCTGGGCCTGGTTGCCCATGCACAGCGAGCAGCCGGGCATTTCGGTACGGGCACCAGCGGTACCAAAGGCGGCGTAATGGCCTTCCTTGATCAGCTCGCTCTGGTCCATCTTGGTGGGAGGTGCCACCCACAGCTTGACGGGGATGTCGCGCTGGCCGCCCAGCAGCTTGGCTGCAGCGCGGAAGTGGCCGATGTTGGTCATGCACGAACCGATGAAGGCTTCATCGATCTTGGTGCCGGCCACGTCGGACAGGAACTTGGCGTCGTCCGGATCGTTCGGGCAGCAGACGATAGGCTCCTTGATGTCGGCCAGATCGATCTCGATGATGTGCGCGTACTCGGCGTCCTTGTCGGCTTCGAGCAGGTCGGGCTTGGCCAGCCAGGCTTCGACCTTCTCGATACGGCGCTGCAGGGTCTTGGCATCGGCATAACCGTCGGCGATCATGTTCTTCATCAGAACGATGTTCGAGGTCAGGTATTCCTTGATCGGCTCGGGGTTGAGCTTGATCGTGCAACCAGCGGCAGAGCGCTCGGCAGACGCGTCGGACAGCTCGAATGCTTGCTCGACCTTCAGGTCTGGCAGGCCTTCGATTTCCAGGATGCGGCCGGAGAACTCGTTGATCTTACCGGCCTTGGCCACGGTCAGCAGACCAGCCTTGATCGCGTACAGCGGAATCGCGTGCACCAGATCGCGCAGGGTCACGCCAGGCTGCATTTCGCCCTTGAAGCGAACCAGCACCGATTCAGGCATGTCCAGCGGCATCACGCCGGTAGCGGCACCGAAGGCCACCAGGCCCGAGCCTGCGGGGAAGGAGATACCGATCGGGAAACGGGTGTGCGAGTCACCACCGGTGCCGACGGTGTCAGGCAGCAGCAAGCGGTTGAGCCAGCTGTG
Source organism: Comamonas sp. JUb58 (assembly GCF_004364775.1). Lineage (GTDB taxonomy): Bacteria > Pseudomonadota > Gammaproteobacteria > Burkholderiales > Burkholderiaceae_C > Comamonas. The sequence goes on along the minus strand of NZ_SOAL01000024.1, from coordinate 21,772 downwards.
GATCACGCCGTCACCAGGACGCAGGGCCACGCCGCCACGGTTGCTGATGAAGTTGGGCAGTTCGCGGTGGGTCTTCACGTCCACCGACTTGGGGTAGGCGGCCGTGTGGCAGAAGGACTGCATCACCATGTCGGCGGAGAAGCCCAGGCAAGCCAGGTCCTTCAGCTCGTCACGGGTCATCGGGCCGGTGGTGTCTTGCGAGCCCACGGTGGTCATGCGCGGTTCGCAGTAGGTACCGGGGCGCACGCCCTGGCCTTCTGGCAGACCGACAGCGCGGCCGACCATCTTTTGCGCCAGCGTGAAGCCGGCCTTGGATTCGGCAGGCGCCTGGGGCAGGCGGAACACGGTGGATGCGGGCAGGCCCAGGGCTTCACGCGCCTTGGCGGTCAGCGAGCGGCCGATGATCAGGTTGATACGGCCGCCGGCTTGCACTTCGTCCAGCAGCACATCGCTCTTGAGCGAGAACTCGGCGATGGTTTCGCCGTTCTTCAGGATCTTGCCGTCGTAGGGCAGCACGTCGAGGACGTCGCCCATCTCCAACTTGGAGACGTCCACTTCGATTGGCAGTGCGCCCGAGTCTTCTTGCGTGTTGAAGAAGATGGGAGCGATCTTGCCGCCCAAAGTGACACCACCAAAGCGCTTGTTGGGCACGAAAGGAATGTCCACGCCCGTGCCCCAGATGATGGAGTTGGTAGCGGACTTGCGCGAAGAACCGGTGCCGACCACGTCGCCCACGTAGGCGACCAGGTTGCCCTTTTTCTTCAGGTCGTCGATGAACTGCATCGGACCGCGCTTGCCGTCTTCTTCGGGCTTGAAGGCCGCGTCAGGACGCGTGTTCTTCAGCATGGCCAGGTAGTGCAGAGGGATGTCGGGACGGCTCCAGGCGTCTGGTGCAGGCGACAGGTCGTCGGTGTTGGTCTCACCGGGCACCTTGAACACGGTGACGGTGATCTTCTTCTCGACTTCAGGGCGCGAAGTGAACCACTCGGCGTCGGCCCAGCTTTGCATCACTTCCTTGGCCTTGGCATTGCCGGCCTTGGCCTTGTCAGCGACGTCATTGAAGAAGTCGAACATCAACAGCGTCTTCTTGAGCGCATCGGCAGCCACGGCGGCCACATCTGCGTCATCGAGCAGCTCGATCAGCGGATGAACGTTGTAACCACCTACCATGGTGCCCAGCAGCTCGGTGGCCTTGGCCTTCGAGATCAGCGCCACTTTCAGGTCGCCATGTGCCACGGCAGCCAGGAAGGAAGCCTTGACCTTGGCGGCATCGTCCACGCCGGGCGGCACGCGGTGGGTCAGCAGATCGAGCAGAAATGCGTCTTCACCGGCAGGCGGGTTCTTGATCAGTTCGATCAAGTCAGCGACCTGCTTGGCATCCAGCGGCAGTGGGGGGATGCCCAGAGCGGCACGCTCAGTCACATGGTCGCGGTAGGCTTTCAACATACGTTCTCCGGTTCTCTATTTCAATGGTGGGGCGCTCGCAAGGCGTCGGGCAGCCGCGCCGCTGTTCTAATCAGCGGCCGTTGCCTTCAAACAGTGCGGCAGGTGGGTTTTTCTTGATGGCTTCGGCAACCTGGTTTTGCTCAGGGCTCATGCATTCGTCGGCCAGGCGCTGACCGAGCTTGCGGTTGATCAGCATGGACTTGTTGGCCACCTGCAGCCACATGGCGCCAGCGTGCTGGTCTTCCAGGCGGACGGTGCCGGTGGAGGTGGCGACAGGTGCCATGTGGTACTTGAAGCCCTTGCCTTCAACGAAGAAGTAGCCGGGGTTGACCGAATCCTTGGCGATATTGATCGAGGCGCCCAGCTCGCAGTTGATACGGCCTTGGTAGACCTGCTCGGCAATGGCCAGCTCGGCGGGGGTCAGGGTCTGCTGGGCAGGAATGGATGCGGCCGCAGCGGCTGCACCGGCGCCGGCGGCAACCGCAGCACCCTTCTTGGCGGTGGACGCACGCTTGGCAGGGGCCTTTTTGGCCGGTGCCTTCTTGGCGGCGGGTTTGGCAGCGGTCGTCTTGGCCGCAGCTGGCTTGGCAGCCTTTTTCTCTTGCGCCTGCACACTGCCCATGGCCAGAGTCAGCGCAGGAACCAAGACCAACAAAGAAATCACGCGATTTTTCATAACAACTCCCGCGATACAACGCAAGAAACAGGAAAAGGGCTGGACCCGAATGGTTACAGCCACTCCCGCACTGTACCCGGCAACGGACAACCCGTCTGCGCGGCACGCTCCAAAATTTGCCAAAAGTAACGATAACTTGCACGGTCATGCAAGACCCCGTCGACGCTGATCGGCGCCCATTGCGCGTCGGCCGCTGCCCGCACGATACGGGCCGCTTCATCGACCTGGCTCTGCGTGGGCGCAAAGGCCTGCAGGATGGGACGGATCTGCGCGGGGTGGATGCTCCACATGCGGGTGTAGCCCAGCTCGCCATAGGCGCGGCGGGCGGCCTGCTCCATTGCATCGGGGTTCTTGAACTCGGTCACCACGCAGTGCGACGGCACCTTGCCGTAGGCGTGGCAGGCAGCTGCGATCTCCAGCTTGGCGCGCAGCACCAGCGGATGTGTGAACTGGCCTTGCACGCCCATTGCGCTGGAGGGGATGGCGCCGCCATGGGCGGAGACAAAATCCATCAGGCCAAAGCTGATGCTTTGCACGCGGGGGTGGGCGGCAATCTCGAAAGCGCGGTGCACGGCCTGGGGCGACTCGATCAGCGCATGCAGTGGCACCGGGGTGCTGGTGGCCGCTTGCAGCAAGCGGTCGACCTGGTCGATGTCATCGACCGACTCGACCTTGGGCACCATGATGTGGCAGAGCTGCTCGCCCGCCTCACCGGCGATGGTGGCGATGTCTTCGGCCAGCGCGGCGTGGTCGGCCGCATGCACGCGGGCGGCCACACGGGCACCAGGCGCAGCGCTCTTGGCCAGCGATGCGACCAGCTGGGCATGGGCTTTTTCCTGGCCGACAGCTGCGCCGTCTTCACAGTCCAGGGTCACATCGAACACGCAGCGGCCGAACTCTTCCATCATCTGCGCCTGCAAGGCCAGGCTCTTGCGCATGCGGTCTTCCACGCCACTGTAGTGGTCGCAGACCGGCAGTGCCAGGGCCCCAGACTGGGCGCCGAGCAGTACCTGTGCGGGATGGATGGCGGAGACACTCATGGCTACTAATCGTCAGATGGGGCGGCGGGCCACCAAAAACAAGCGGGGGAAGGCCAGCAGGCGCCGGCCATCGCTGCGCAGCGCGTAGGCGGCATCGATGCGGCGGGTGTACTCGGCCACAAAGCTGGTTTGCAGCTCGGCACTCAGAGGCTGGAGAAACGGTCGCAGACCGGTGCCACGAACCCATTGGACAATCGCCTCCGCACTGTCCATTGGGTGCTGGTACGCCGTACGCCAGGCATCCACCTGCGCATCACGGGCCAACACATCGTAGTAATCATTCAAGGCCAGCAAATCCGTGCGCAAGGCATGCGGATCGCCGATTTCTGCAGCCCAGGGCTGCAGCGCTGCCACTTCACGCATCAGGCGGTGGGTGGGCTCATCGCGGTTGTCCGGCATCTGCACGGCCAGTACGCCACCGGGCGCCAACATGCCCATCAAGCGGGGCAGCAGTTGCGCGTGGTCTGGCACCCATTGCAGGGCCGCATTGGCAAAAATCAGGTCGGGCAAACGCCCGTTGTGCAGTGGAGCCTGCCAGTGGGCGATGTCGCCCTGCTCAAAATGCACATGCGCAAGACGCTGGCGCGCAGCGGCCAGCATGTCTTGCGACTGGTCGATACCCAGCACCCGTGCATGCACGAAGCGCTGGGCCAGCAGCTCGGTGGAATTGCCCGGCCCGCAACCCAGATCCACCACATAGGGGGTATCGCTGGGCAGGGCCACGCGCGCCAGCAGTTCGGCGGCCGGGCGCGTGCGCTCGTCCTCGAACCGGCTGTAGAGCTGGGCATTCCATGCAAGCATGCGGATCGGCCTTGGATTACAGCAGGTGCTTGACGCCGTCTTGCTCGCCTTGCAGCTCAGCCAGGGTCTTGTCGATGCATTCTTGCGAGAACGCGTCGATTTCCAGACCTTCGACGATCTTGTATTCGCCGTTTTCGGTGGTCACTGGGAAGCCGAAGATGATGCCGGCTGGGATGCCGTATTCGCCGTTCGAAGGCACGCCCATGGTCACCCATTCGCCAGCCGAGCCCAGGGCCCAGTCACGCATGTGGTCGATGGCAGCGTTGGCAGCCGATGCAGCCGACGACAGGCCACGTGCAGCAATGATGGCGGCGCCACGCTTGCCCACGGTTGGCAGGAACACGTCCTTGTTCCAGGCCTGGTCGTTGATCGCGTCCTTGACCGACTTGCCGTCCACGGTGGCGAAGCGGTAGTCAGCGTACATCGTGGGCGAGTGGTTGCCCCAGACGGTCAGCTTGCGGATGTCGCCGACCTTGAAGCCAGCCTTGGCAGCCAGTTGCGAGGCAGCGCGGTTGTGGTCCAGACGCAGCATGGCGGTGAAGTTCTTCGCTGGCAGGTCGGGAGCCGACTTCATCGCGATGTAGGCATTGGTGTTGGCAGGGTTGCCAACCACCAGCACCTTGACGTTGCGCGAAGCGACAGCGTTCAGGGCCTTGCCTTGGGCGGTGAAGATCTGGGCGTTGGCAGCCAGCAGGTCAGCACGTTCCATGCCTGGGCCGCGAGGACGGGCACCCACGAGCAGCGCGTAGTCGGTGTCCTTGAAGGCTTGCAGCGGGTCGCTGTGGGCTTCGATACCGGCCACCAGAGGGAAAGCGCAGTCTTCCAGCTCCATGATCACGCCCTTGAGCGCGTTCTGTGCCTTCTCGTCAGGAATTTCCAGCAGTTGCAGGATGACAGGCTGGTCCTTGCCCAGCATTTCGCCCGAAGCGATGCGGAACAACAGGGCATAACCGATTTGACCAGCGGCACCGGTAACGGCGACACGTACGGGCTTCTTGCTCATGGGAAAACTCCAGAAAATAGAAATGAGGTGTCCAAGCAGGCCAGCATCGGAGAGGGTGTCAAACGACTGGAATCAGCGATCGGGATTCCCCGATGGCTGGTCTGTAAACAGCGCATAAGTGTACTCTTGAACAGATCACTCAGTCAATTTGTCTTATGTCTTATATAAGATATGATTGACCCCTGATGCGCTATACAATGCGCGCTGTAAATTTGAACCGTTGGATGTCACATCCACTGTGACACCCGAGAGATTGAATCTCTCCCAAGACAAGCGCATGACATCTTCCACCCCCAATGCAAACGACACCGGAATCACGTCCGCTGGCGACAGCGTGGGTGGTGCGACCCCGGCCTTCAGCCCCCTCTACCAACAAATCAAGGGCTTGATCCTGCAAAGCCTGGAGGCCGGCGCCTGGAAACCGGGCGAAATGATCCCCAGCGAGATGGAGCTGGCCGCCCGCTACCGCGTCAGCCAGGGCACCGTGCGCAAGGCCATCGACGAGCTGGCTGCCGAGAACCTGCTGCTGCGCCGCCAGGGCAAGGGCACCTTTGTGGCCACCCATGCCGAGCGCAATGTGCAGTACCGCTTCCTGCGTCTCCTGCCGGACAGTGGCGACCTCAATGAAGAAGGCCCAGCGCAGCGCAACATCATCTCCTGCCGCAGCATCAAGGGCCAGAGCGAGATCTGCAAGCTGCTGCAGGTACCCACCGGCGAATCGCTGATCCATGTGCGCCGGGTGCTGGTGTTTGCCGGCATCCCCACCATCGTCGAAGACATCTGGCTGCCCAGCAGCAGCTTCAAGGGCCTGTCGGCCGAGCAGATGCGCGACTACCCCGGTGCCACCTACGCGATGTTCGAGGTGGAATACGGCGTGCGCATGGTGCGCGCCCAGGAAAAACTGCGTGCCGTGCTGCCCGATGCGGCGCAGGCCCAATTGCTGGATATCGACGGACAGACCCCACTGCTGAGCGTGGAGCGCGTCGCTTACACCTATAACGATGTTCCCATGGAATTACGACGAGGTCTTTATCGGACGGACACCCACCATTACAGCAATACCCTGAGCTAATGCACCGGTCAAGTCTGAGTAGTCACCACGGGGTTAAAGAGAAACCCTTAGACCTGCGCGCTGCATTGCAATAAAATTTTGCAGGTTTGAGCCTAGCGATTACATAGCAGTTACATCCACGAAAGATTTCACACCATGACAGATACCACGAAGAAGCGGCCTGAGTTTCGCAATATCAACATGCTGACGGACCTGCCGGGCTACCGTTTCCCGGTGGCAGCCATCCTGTCGATCCTGCACCGCGCCAGTGGCCTGGTCATGTTCTTCCTGCTGCCCTTCGTGGTCTGGCTGCTCGACACCTCGATCTCCTCCGAATTCTCCTACGCCCGCTTCACCGCTGCCTTCAACACCGGCGCCGGCATCTTCGCGGGCTGGTTCATCAAGCTGGCCGTGCTGGCACTGATCTGGGCCTACCTGCACCACTTCTGCGCTGGCCTGCGCCACATCTGGATGGATGTCTCGCACAAGTCGGTCAACAAGGAATTTGGCAAGAGCTCGGCCATCGTCTGCTTTGCCATCAGCCTGGCGCTGACCGCCATCCTGGGTGCCAAGCTGTTCGGCTTGTACTGATCGCCCGCGACCGCATTTACTGATAAATAAGAAAGGATTCCCCATGTCCGTCAATTACGGCTCCAAACGCGTCGTGACCGGTGCGCACTACGGCTTGCGCGACTGGCTGGCCCAGCGCATCACCGGCTTGCTGATGGCCTTGTTCACCGTGGCCCTGCTGGCCCAGGTGCTGATGATCAAGGGCCCTATCGGCTACGAACAGTGGGCAGGCATCTTCTCCCACCAGTGGATGAAGTTCATCACCGTGGGCACCCTGGTGGCCTTGGCCTACCACGCCTGGGTGGGCATGCGTGAAATCCTCATGGACTACGTCCAGCCCGTCGGCCTGCGCCTGGTGCTGCAGATTTTCGTGTTGGTTTGGCTGGTGGGCTGCCTCGGCTGGGGCCTGCAGGTTCTGTGGCGTCTGTGATACCCGCGATTGAAAGAGAACAATGAGCTATACAAAAGAGAACATCACCAAGCGCAAGTTTGATGTCGTCATCATCGGCGCAGGCGGCTCCGGTCTGCGCGCTGCGCTGGAACTGTCCAAGGCTGGCCTGTCCGTGGCTGCCTTGTCCAAGGTTTTCCCCACCCGCTCGCACACCGTGGCAGCGCAAGGTGGCGTGTCCGCCTCGCTGGGCAACATGTCGCCCGACAACTGGGAATGGCACTTCTACGACACCATCAAGGGCTCGGACTGGCTCGGTGACCAGGATGCGATCGAGTTCATGTGCCGCGAAGCACCCAAGGTGGTGTACGAGCTGGAACACTTCGGCATGCCTTTCGACCGCAACCCCGACGGCACGATCTACCAGCGCCCCTTCGGCGGCCACACCGCCAACCACGGCGAAAAGCCCGTGCAACGCGCTTGCGCAGCCGCTGACCGTACCGGCCACGCGATGCTGCACACGCTGTACCAGCAAAACGTCAAGTCCAAGACCAACTTCTTCGTGGAGTGGATGGCCCTCGACCTGATCCGTGACGAATCCGGTGATGTGGTCGGCGTGACCGCCATCGAACTGGAAACCGGCGACCTGTACGAGCTGCACGCCAAGGCCGTGCTGCTGGCCACCGGCGGCGCTGGCCGTATCTTCCAGGCATCGACCAATGCCTTCATCAACACCGGCGACGGCCTGGGCATGGCTGCACGTGCAGGCATCCCGCTGCAGGACATGGAGTTCTGGCAGTTCCACCCCACCGGCGTGGCCGGCGCAGGCGTGCTGCTGACCGAAGGCTGCCGCGGTGAAGGCGCTATTCTGCGCAACAGCGATGGCGAGCGTTTCATGGAGCGCTATGCGCCTACCCTGAAGGATCTGGCACCACGCGACTTCGTGTCGCGCTCGATGGACCAGGAAATCAAGGAAGGCCGTGGCTGCGGTCCGAACAAGGACTACATCCTGCTGGACATGACCCACCTGGGTGCAGAAACCATCCGCAAGCGCCTGCCTTCGGTGGAAGAAATCGGCCACAACTTCGCCAACGTGGACATCACCAAGGAACCGATTCCTGTGGTGCCCACCATCCACTACCAGATGGGCGGTATCCCCACCAACATCAACGGCCAGGTCGTTGTCTGGGATGGTGAAGAGAACAAGGTCGTCAACGGTCTCTACGCAGTGGGCGAATGCTCCTGCGTGTCGGTGCACGGCGCCAACCGCCTGGGCACGAACTCGCTGCTGGACCTGCTGGTCTTCGGCAAGTCGGCCGGCAAGCACATCGTCAACTACGTCAACGGCTACGGCGAATTCAAGCCCATGCCGGACAACGCATCGGACTTCTCGCTTTCGCGCCTGAACAAGCTCGACGAGTCGACCAGCGGTGAGTACGCACAAGACGTGGCCAACGACATCCGTGCCTGCATGCAGCTGCACGCTGGTGTGTTCCGCACGCAAAAGAGCATGGACGAAGGCGTTCAGAAGATCGCCGACATCCGCGCCCGCGTTGGTGGCGTAACCTTGAAGGACAAGTCCAAGGTCTGGAACACCGCCCGCATGGAAGCGCTGGAAGTGGCCAACCTGATCGAAGTGGCACAGGCCACGATGGTCTCGGCCGCCGCCCGCAAGGAATGCCGTGGCGCCCACACCGTGGATGACTACGAGCACCCTGCTGACGATCCCAAGTACCCACTGGGTCGCAATGACATCGACTGGCTCAAGCACACCCTGTGGTACAGCGCTGCCAACAGCCTGGAGTACAAGCCAGTGCAACTCAAGCCGCTGACCGTGCCGTCGGTACCACCCAAGGTCCGTACCTTCTAAATCCACGCAGCCCACGAAAGAACATCCCAAAATGAAGCGTACTTTCAAAATCTATCGCTACGATCCCGATAAAGATGCCAAGCCGTACATGCAAACCGTGGAGGTGGAGCTCGACGGTCATGAGCGCATGCTGCTGGACGCCCTGGTCAAGCTGAAGGAACTCGATCCATCGATCTCCTTCCGCCGCTCATGCCGCGAAGGCGTCTGCGGTTCGGACGCGATGAACATCAACGGCAAGAACGGCCTGGCCTGCCTCACGAACATGAACACCCTCAAGGGTGACATCGTCTTGAAGCCCCTGCCCGGTCTGCCCGTCATCCGCGATCTGATCGTGGACATGACCCAGTTCTTCAAGCAGTACCACTCGATCAAGCCCTACCTGATGGCTGACAGCTTTGTCGCCAACGAGAAGGAGCGTCTGCAGTCGCCCGAAGAGCGCGAAGAGCTCAACGGCCTGTACGAGTGCATTCTGTGCGCCAGCTGCTCGACCAGCTGCCCCTCTTTCTGGTGGAACCCCGACAAGTTCGTGGGCCCCGCCGGTTTGCTGCAGGCCTACCGCTTCATCGCCGACAGCCGCGATGACCACACCGGTGAGCGCCTGGACAACCTGGAAGACCCCTACCGTCTGTTCCGTTGCCACACCATCATGAACTGCGTGGACGTGTGCCCCAAGCACCTCAACCCCACGAAGGCGATTGGCAAGATCAAGGAACTGATGGTTCGCCGTGCGGTGTAAGAACCAGATTGAGCAATGATGGAAAACGAACTGCTGGATGAACGTGCGCGCGATCTGCTGCGCTGGCGTAGTCGCCGAGGCCTGGTGGAGAACGACATCTTCGTCGAGCAGTTCTTCCGCACATACGGAGCAAGCCTGAATGTCCGCCAGGCGCAAGGGCTGACCACTTTGATGAACCTGTCGGACAACGACCTGCTGGACTTGATGCTCAGGCGCAAGGAACCAACAGGCGACCTCGACACGCCAGATGTTCATGAAGTGCTGGAGATGCTGCGCAGCCGAAAACCACGTGCATCTCTTGCGGACTAACTCGAGAAGGAACCAGTTTTATGAAACTAGCAGACAACAAAGCCACGCTATCGTTTAGCAACGGCGCAGCAAGCGTAGACCTTCCGGTTTACCAGGGCTCGATCGGCCCGGATGTCATCGACATCCGCAAGCTGTACGCGCAGACCGGCATGTTCACGTACGACCCCGGTTTCCTCTCGACGGCTGCTTGCCAGTCGGCCATCACCTATATCGATGGTGACAAGGGTGAGCTGCTGTACCGCGGCTACCCGATCGAGCAGCTGGCCAAGAACTGCAACTACCTCGAAACCTGCTACCTGCTGCTGTACGGCGAGCTGCCCAATGCAACGCAGAAGGCCGAGTTCGAAGACACGGTGACCAAGCACACCATGGTCAACGAGCAGATGCAGTTCTTCCTGCGTGGTTTCCGCCGCGATGCGCACCCGATGGCCGTTCTGACGGGCCTGGTGGGCGGCATGTCGGCCTTCTACCACGACAGCACCGACATCACCAACCCCGAGCACCGCAACATTGCTGCGATCCGCTTGATCGCCAAGCTGCCTACCCTGGTGGCGATGGCGTACAAGTACGGCACGGGCCAGCCCTACATGTACCCGAAGAACGACCTGTCCTACGCAGGCAACTTCCTGCGCATGATGTTCGGCAACCCTTGCGAAGAGTATGTGGTGAACCCGGTGGTGGAGCGCGCGCTCGACCGCATCTTCATCCTGCACGCAGACCACGAGCAAAACGCGTCGACCTCGACCGTGCGCCTGTGCGGCTCCTCGGGCACCAACCCGTTTGCAGCCATCTCCGCGGGTGTCGCTTGCCTGTGGGGCCCTGCCCACGGCGGCGCCAACGAAGCCTGTCTGAACATGCTCGAAAGCATCCAGGCCAACGGCGGCATCGCCAAGGTCGGTGAGTTCATGGAGCAGGTCAAGGACAAGTCCAGCGGCGTCAAGCTGATGGGCTTTGGCCACCGCGTCTACAAGAACTACGACCCACGCGCCAAGCTGATGCAGGAAACCTGCAACGAGATCCTGGCCGAACTGGGCCTGGAAAACGATCCGCTGTTCGCACTGGCCAAGCAAGTCGAAAAGATTGCGCTGGAAGACGACTACTTCGTGTCGCGCAAGCTGTACCCGAACGTGGACTTCTACTCCGGCATCGTGCAACGCGCCATCGGCATCCCAGTGAAGCTGTTCACCGGCATCTTCGCACTGGCCCGCACCGTTGGCTGGATCGCCCAGCTGAACGAGCAAATGGCTGATCCTGAGTACAAGATTGGCCGTCCACGCCAGCTGTACACCGGCTCGGTGGCCCGCGACGTGCAGCCTATCGCCAAGCGCTGATCGCAGCGGCCAGGCTCAGCCTGCGCCGGCACTGCTTCAAAAAAACCCGCTTCGGCGGGTTTTTTTATTGTGTTTGTCATATTAATCACTTGTTAAGCTTGCCTGCCGACCATGGCGGGATGACATTCTTTGCCCGGTTTATCACCCCCACAGGCAAGGCCGCAGACACGGCGGCATTTCCTCCCCATTCGGCCGACCTGCCCTTCAGCGCCGATCTGGTCACCAGCACCTCGCAGCCACCCGCACGACCCGTGTGGCTGTGGAGCCTGGTTGTCAGCCTCTGGCTGGCCAGTGTGGGCAATCTGGCTCTGTGGAAGGCGATATCGCAGGCCGAGGGGCTGAGCAGCGCCCAGCAATGGGTCCTGGGCCTGAGCCTGGGGACAGCGATTGCCTGCGCCTGCTGGGCACTGCTGAACCTGATCAGCTGGGGCCGTGCCGCCAAGCCGGTGATGATCGCACTGTGCTGGGTCGCCGCCTTTGCCGCCTGCTTCATGCTGAACTACGGCATCGCCATTGATGCGTCGATGCTGGTCAATGTGCTGCAGACCGATGTGAAGGAAGCGGCCGACCTGCTGCACTGGAGCCTGGTGGTCACCGTGGGCGCCATCGCGATTCCGCCGACCTGGTGGATCTGGCGCCAGACCCTGGCCCGGCGCTCTGGCTGGCGCCCGGTGCTCAAGCAGCTGGGCATGGTGTTGCTGGCCGTGCTGGCCATGGTGGTGGTCGTGATGGCGGGCTTTCGCCCCATCTCGTCGGCCATGCGCAACCACACCAGCCTGCGCTACATGATGAACCCGCTGTCCACCGTCTATGCCGCCGGTAATCTGGTGGCGCAGCAAATCCAGCACCGCGACACCACCTTGTACCCGATTGGCGAAGATGCCAAGCTGGGCGCCAGCTATGCTGGCCAGACCGCCTTCCCGATCTATGCGCTGGTGGTCGGTGAGACCGGCCGCGCCGGCAACTTTGGCACCAATGGCTATGAGCGCCCTACCACGCCTCTGCTGTCTGCCCGCCAGGACCTGGCCGTGGCTACCAATGCCTGGTCCTGCGGCACCAGTACCGCCGTGTCGGTACCTTGCATGTTCTCGCACCTGGGGCGCAGCAGCCAGAACAGCGACAAGTCCTATGAGAACCTGCTCGATGTGCTGCAGCGCGCTGGCCTGGCCGTCCTCTGGGTTGAGAACCAATCGGGCTGCAAGGGCGTCTGCGCCCGCGTGCACAACGCCAACACCGAGACCGACCTGCCCGCCGCCGCCCGCAAGGCGCTCTGCCAGGACGGCGAATGCGTGGACATGGCTTTGCTCGATGGCCTGGACGAGCGCATCAACGCGCTGCCCGCCGAGCAACGCGCCAAGGGCGTGGTGGTAGTACTGCACCAGATGGGAAGCCATGGCCCGGCCTATTTCAAGCGCTCGCTGAGCCAGGACAAGCGCTTCAGCCCCGAGTGCAACAACGTCAATCTGCAGGCCTGCGACCGCGCCTCGCTGATCAACGCCTATGACAACAGCGTAGTGGCCACCGACCGCATGCTGAGCGGCCTGATCGACTGGCTGGCCAGCAAAGGTCAGCGCCAGCCCACAGCGATGATGTATGTGGCCGACCATGGCGAGTCGCTGGGCGAGAACAATATCTACCTGCACGGCCTGCCCTATTCCGTCGCACCCGATGTGCAAAAGCATGTGCCCTGGATCACCTGGCTCTCCCCCGCCATGCAGCAACGCATGGGCATGAGTACCAGCTGCCTGCAGCAGGCCGTGGGCACGGCCCGCATCAGCCACGACAACCTGTTCCACTCGATGCTGGGCATGACCGATGTGCAGACCGCGCTGCACCAGGCCGATCTGGATATTTTTGCCAGCTGCAAGGGTCGCTCTGCGCCGCCTGCAACATTGGCGCACCTGGCGTCAGCCACTGCACCTGCAAGCCTTGCGACAGCGCAGCCAGCCAATGGCGCTGCGGCACGAAAGCGCGGCTAAAACAGGTTTCCCTGCCCTGGGTGTGGCGCCTGCGCGGCGCCCACTTGCCGCGGCAGCAGCAGCTGCTGGGCGCGCCAGGCCTCAAACCCGCGCCAATCCATCTCCTGCCGCTCACGCCCATAGCCCAGCTGCGCGCAGGCGCGCACAAAGCGCTGGCGGACCAGGTCGGCCCAGAGGCCCTGGCCCTTCATGCGGCTGAAGGACTGGCTGTCGTAGCTCTTGCCGCGCAGCCGGTCGGCCTCGCTGATCTGGTGCAGGTCGCGCACCCGCTGCATCACCCGGGCGGCGCGCTGCGGGTAATGGGCCTGCAGCCACTGCTGGAAGACGCCATTGAGCTCCCAGGGCAGGCGCAGCACGGTGTAGAAGGCGGTGGTGGCACCGGCCTCGCGCGCGGCTGCCAGCACCTCTTCCATGTCCTCGGTCAAAAACGGAATATGCGGCGCCACGCTCACCCCCACCGGGATGCCCGCCTCGGTCAGCTGGCGTATCGTGCGCAGCCGCCGGTGCGGTGCAGCCGCTCTGGGCTCCAGCAGCCGGGTGAGCTGCGGATCCAGGCTGGTGATGGTGATGTAGACGGCTGCCGCATTCTTGCGCGCCGCTGCGGCAATCAAGTCGATATCGCGCTCCACCGCGCTGCTCTTGGTGATCAGTGAGAACGGGTGTTCGGCCTCGCTGAGCACCTCGATCAGCTGCCGCGTCAGGCCCAGTTCCCGCTCAATCGGCTGGTAGCAATCGGTGGCGGAGCCGATATTGAGCGAGGCCGGCTGGTAGCGCGGGCGGCTGATCTCGGCCTTCAGCACCTGGGCAATATTGGTCTTGGCAAACAGCTGGGTTTCAAAATCCAGCCCGGGCGAGAGGTTCAGGTAGCTGTGGTACGGCCGGGCATAGCAGTAGATGCAGCCATGCTCGCAGCCCCGGTAGGGGTTGACCGAGTGATCAAAGAAGATATCGGGGGAGTCGTTTTTCTGGATCGCGCTGCGCGCCCGCTCCTCATGCACCTGGGTCGGCAGGTTCTCGGCGTCCTGCTGCCACCAGGCGCCTTCTTCCAGATACGGGTCCGCATCGTCTGCCACAGGCACCTCAGCCGCTGCTGGGGTCCAGCCATCGTCGGCCCATTCCCGCACATCGCTGGCAAAACGGTGGCGCGGCGCGCCTACCGCTCCACGCCCCTTGCGGGCCACGGGCAGCGGCACGCGCACTGGCACGGGCCCATCCACGCCGTCCGCGCAGCGCTGCAGGGCCTGCGGGTCTTCCAGCGGGGCGGTATTGACGATGTGGATGGAGGGATGGCGGGCAGTCATGATAACTGTTTTTATATACAGTATTTCTATGCATTGTGCGCCATCTCGATCTACCCTGCAAGCGCCACCAAACCCAGGGCTATTCGCACCATTTTGGTGCGAAATGGGGCATGGCCTACATTCGGGGATTACATACTCCGGAGGAAGTTTTCATGTCTCGCAAACCCCAACTCATCCTGTCATCCCTGGATGTGGACCGCCTGGAAGCGCTGCTGGAGGCCATGCCGGCGAGTGCCTTCCCCGGCAAGGCGGATCTGGAGGCCGAGATTGCGCGTGCCGATATCGTGGAGCCAACCGATATCCCGCCGGATGTGGTGACCATGAACTCCACGGTGAACTTTGACATTGCCGAATCGGGCAAGCAGTTCCAACTGACCCTCGTCTACCCCAAGGATCTGGACGACACCAGCAGCAAGATTTCGGTGTTTGCACCGGTAGGCAGTGCGCTGCTGGGCCTGTCGATTGGCAATGAACTGGCCTGGCCTTCAGTGGGCGGAAAAACCATGACCGTGCGCGTGACCGGCATCAGCTACCAGCCCGAGCGGGCCGGCGATCTGCACCGCTGAGCGGGCAAGGGCCGATCTACATCGACAGACGTGCGCTGACCAGGCTGACCAGCAGGCCGGCACCGACCAAGCCCAGCTCCCAGCGGGCCACCGAACGCAGGCTGGGCGTACGCGCCTCGACACCCAGGTAGAGCGCGCGCCCGGCCAGCAGCGACAGCGCAAAGGCCAGGCCCATGCCCAGCCAGTTCAGCCAGGGCTGGCTCGGCCAGACATGCGAGACCACCGCGTTGCACAGCACCACGATGGAAAAGTGCACCAAAAACACCGAGTAGCCCATCTGGCCCAGCGACTGCAGCCAGCGCACGGGGGCCTGGCGGCCCAGCCAATCGACCAGACGGCCATCCGATGGCACACGCATCAGCCACAGCAGGGCCACGGCGCCGCAGAGCGCCACCGCAATGCGCAGGCGGAAGTCCACTTCCAGTGACACAAAGCCCAGCGCCAGCAGCCAGGCCGTCCAGGTCCAGGGCTTGGCGCTTTGGCTACCCCAGTAGGCCAGCATGCCCATGCCATAGGCGCCGATAAAGTAGACAAACCACATGTCCAGCTCGCTGTGGCGGTTGAACACCAGCAGCGACAAGGCCGTTAGCGCCAGAACCACCCATTGGCCCAGCTGCAGGCCCAGCCACTGGCGGGCCCAGCGGCGGCTCAGTGCAAACAGCAGGGTAACGGCGGCAAACAGCTGGAAGTCAATCGCCACGTACCAGACACCGGCTGACAGCGCGTCTTCGCCACTGATGTCTTGCAGCATCAGCGCATTGGCGATCAACTGCTGCCAGGTGGGCTCGGCGGGCACGGATTCATGGGCAAACCAGGGCCGCACCAGCGCTGCGATGAGCACGGCCAGCAACAGGGCGACGGAATAAGGCGCGAGCAGGCGCAGCGCGCGCTGGCCAATCTTGGCCAGGGGGCTGCCAAAGCGGGCCACGCCTTGGGGTGCCAGGCTGGCTGCCGACAGAAAGCCGCCCATGACCAGGAAAATCTGCACGGCAATGCGCGCATATTCGGCCAGCCATTCAATGATGCCGGGGGTGACTTGCGCTGCGACATCCGACATCGGGCCATAGAAAGCCAGGTGGTGCCAGACGATGGCAGCACAGCAAGCTCCTTTGGTCATGTCCAGCCACAGATTTCGTTTGTTATGGGTTGTTGTGGTAGGCAAGATAGTCTCTGGCCAGCTACTCCACAATGGGCGAGCCATTGCAACGCAGGCCGGCAATGTTCTGACAAGGATGTGGCACCGCGCGCGCAGTGCCACTCCATGTGTAACGCCTTTGTATCCGCTGCCGTTGACGGGGCGGCCCCGCTGATAGGCCGAAATCTGCCGTCTTTACAAAGCGGTTATGCGAAGCGCCGGGCCATGGCGGCCTGGCGTTTCAGCTTTTCCAGAAAAAACCGATAATCAGCGCCATGAAACAAGCCCAAACGCCGCTGCCCGAGCTCACCCGCCAATTCGTCTCACATTTTGGCGAAATGGGTAGCCGCTGGGGCATCAACCGCACCGTGGGCCAGATCTATGCGCTGATCTTTCTGTCGCCCCAGCCCATCAATGCCGACGAGATTGCCGAGGGCCTGTCGTTCTCGCGCTCCAATGTCAGCATGGGCTTGAAGGAGTTGCAATCCTGGCGCCTGGTGCATATGCGCCACCAGCCGGGTGACCGGCGCGAGTACTTCGAAGCGCCGGCTGATGTCTGGGAGATCTTTCGCACCCTGGCCGAAGAGCGCCGCCGCCGTGAGATCGAACCCACCCAGTCGATGCTGCGCTCCGCCCTGCTGCAGGAAACCCATTCCGCTGACGAGCAATACGCCCAGCAACGCATGCAGGAGATGTACGACCTGATCGACAAACTGATGACCTGGTTTGACGATGTGCAGCGCCTCAACCCCGACACCGCCCTGCAGCTGATGGGCATGGGCAGCGCCGTCACCCGGGTGCTGACCATCAAGGACCGCCTGACCGGCAAATCGCCCGCCCGCAAGGAAGGCAACGACTGAGATGCTGGCGCTGCAAGCCCCGGTCGCCATCGCCGAGCGGCTCTGGCCCGGCACAGCCTGGCCCGCGCTGATGCCCGGCCATGGCCTGCCCACGACCGAGATCGCCGGCGATTTTGTATTGCTAGACCACCTGGGCGCCGCCGAAGAAACCTGGGGGCGCGATGCCCCCTTGGCGAACCTGGGCCAGGACTGGTGGGTGTTTGCCTGCTCGGGCACTGGCGATGCCTGGCTGCTGAGCCGGGACCAGCAGCAGACCGTTGCCTTTCTGGACCACGCTGCCGGGCCCGACGCCCTGCCCCAGCCGCTGGGCATCGATGCCGGGCAATGGCTGCAGCTGGCCGATCTGATGGCCCAGCTGGAAGCGGCGCAAGACCAGGGGCTGGAACTGGCGCCACAAGCCTTGGCGCTGATGGAGCAACTGGCGCCGGGCTTATCCGCCCACTACCCCTATTCCCTGTTTTAACGCGTGGGCGCCGCAGCCGTCTTGGGCGCCAGCACAATGCGCAGGCCTTGCTCCTGCACTTCCATGCGCTCCACGGTGTAGCCCAGGCCTTGCAACAGCATGCGCTGGCTGGCCGGAAGCTCATAGACCAGCAGGCCTTGCAGCACCTGCTCGGCCAGGCGGGGCGCATAGGTCTGGAACATGCCCTGGTAGGCAGCGGGCACACCTTGCATCTGCAGCTGCTGCACATGCACGTTGTGCAGGCGGATGCTGGCATCGGCATCCTGGAAGGCCAGGCCAAAGTCCAGGGTCATCTGGCCGGGGTATTCGTTGCCCATCAGCTTTTCGGTCACCCAGATATCGAAGGCGGCACGCAGGCTGTTGCTGGCTGCCAGCAATTGCACACTGGGCTTTTGCAGCTGGATGACGACCATACCCTGCCAGGAGCGGGCCAGCGGAAACTTGGCAGCGACCGCCTGCTGCAGCTGTGCCTGGCTGATGCTGATGCTGCGCGCGCCAGCGGGTAGTGGGCT
Organism: Comamonas sp. JUb58; assembly: GCF_004364775.1. Lineage (GTDB taxonomy): Bacteria > Pseudomonadota > Gammaproteobacteria > Burkholderiales > Burkholderiaceae_C > Comamonas. Next base: position 3,735 of record NZ_SOAL01000024.1, on the reverse strand, counting down.
ATCAGCAGCCTGTGCCGCCGTGGCCGCAAAGCCTGCGCCAGCCACCAAGCCAGCGGCCGCCCACAGCAGGCAGCGGCGGCGCTGCAGCGGCTGGGCGGGCCCTTGGGCAAAAAACAGATTCTCCATCGCATCACACCATAGCCGTCAAGCGCCGTTGGACAGCGCCGCAGGGCCAAAGTTCAGCCCCGGCGGCCGGTGTTGGTATCTGCGCGTTACGCCGCCTGTGCAGGGGCCGTTGCGCGGCTCGGGCTGCTGGCCAGCAGCGCATCGCGGGCCTCAAAGTATTCGCGCTTGAGCCGGGCCACCAGCTCGGCAGCGGGCACCACTTGCTTGACGGCGCCAATGCCCTGGCCACTGCCCCAGATGTCTTTCCAGGCCTTGCGGTCCTTGCCAAAGCTCATCGAGCTGGGGTCGGAGACCGGCAGATTGTCCGGATCCATGCCAGCGGCGCGGATCGAGGGGCTCAGGTAGTTGCCGTGCACGCCGGTAAACAGGTTGCTGTAGATGATGTCGTCCGAGTTGGAGTTGACGATCATCTGCTTGTACTCTTCCACCGCACGCGCTTCGTCGGTGGCGATAAAGGCCGAGCCGATGTAGGCAAAGTCGGCGCCCATGGCCTGGGCGGCCAGCACGGCACGGCCATGCGCAATGCTGCCAGACAAGGCCAGCGGGCCGTCAAACCATTCGCGGATTTCCTGCACCAGCGCAAACGGGCTCTTGATGCCCGCATGGCCACCGGCACCAGCGGCCACGGCGATCAGGCCATCGGCGCCCTTGTCGATGGCCTTGTGTGCAAAGCTGTTGTTGATGATGTCGTGCATCACCACACCACCCCAGGAATGGGCGGCCTGGAACACGTCCTCACGCGCACCCAGCGAGGTGATCAAAATGGGCACCTTGTACTTTTCGCACAGCGCCATGTCATGCTCCAGTCGCTCATTGGTCCGGTGCACGATCTGGTTGATCGCAAACGGCGCGGCAGGCTGGTCAGGGTGGGCGCGGTTGTGTGCGGCCAGGGTCTCGGTGATTTCGGCCAGCCAGTCATCGAGCTGCTCGGCCGGGCGGGCATTGAGCGCGGGCATGGAGCCGACGATGCCGGCCTTGCACTGCGCAATCAGCAGCTGTGGGTTGCTGACGATGAACAGCGGCGAGCCGATGACCGGAAAAGGCACGTTCTGCAACGCACCGGGAAGCTTGGACATACAAGGTCTCCTTCAAATGGCAAAAGCCTTCTGCGCTGTGGGGGCGGCGCAGACCCCAGGCGCCTTGGCCAAGGCGCGAGAGGGGCTTCAGATGTGTGGCATGGCGCTCAGAAACTGTCCTGCGGCAGCGCCATCACCGGGGCCGCACCGTGCAGAACTTCTTCGCGCAATGCCGAGGTTTTTACCAAAATATGCGTGGCATAGAAATGCGCGGTTGTCACCTTGGCTTCGAGGAAAGCCTTGTCAGCCGCGCCCTGGCTGAGCTGCTGCTCGGCCGCCAGCAAGGCCCGGCCCATCTGCCAGCCTGCCACCAGATTGCCCGCCAGCATCAGATACGGCACGCTGGCCGCGAACACATCATTGGGCGCCGTCTTGCTGCCAGCCACCACGTAATCGACCACCGCCAGAAAGTCCTGCCGCGCCTGCGCCAGCGCGCGTGCAAAAGCCTGGGCTGCGCCTGAGCTGCTGGCCTTCAAGGCCTGCTCCGTCTGCTCGATCTGGCTGGCGATGCCACGCGCGGCCTGGCCGCCATCGCGCGCGGTCTTGCGGCCCACCAGGTCATTGGCCTGGATAGCGGTCGTGCCTTCGTAGATGGTCAGGATCTTGGCGTCGCGGTAATGCTGGGCGGCACCCGTCTCCTCGATAAAGCCCATGCCGCCGTGCACCTGCACGCCCAGGCTGGTGACCTCCTGGCTCATCTCGGTGCTGTAGCCCTTGATGAGCGGCACCATGAATTCGTAGAAGGCCTGGTTGTCTTGGCGCACCTGCGCGTCAGGATGGGCATGGGCGGCATCGAATGCCGCAGCGGCCGTCAAGGCCATCGCGCGGCAGCCTTCGGTGTAGGCACGCATGGTCATCAGCATGCGGCGCACATCGGGGTGGTGGATGATGGTGGCGCTGCCGGCCACGCTGCCATCGACCGGGCGGCTTTGCACGCGCTCCTTGGCAAAGGCGGCGGCCTGCTGGTAGGCGCGCTCGGCAATGGCCACGCCCTGCAGGCCCACGGCATAGCGGGCCGCGTTCATCATGATGAACATGTACTCCAGGCCCCGGTTTTCCTCGCCCACCAAAAAGCCGGTGGCACCGCCCTGGTCGCCATATTGCAGCACGCAGGTGGGCGATGCCTTGATGCCCAGCTTGTGCTCGATGCTGACGCAGTGCACATCGTTGCGCGCACCCAGCGTGCCATCGGCATTGACGAGGAACTTGGGCACCACAAACAGGCTGATGCCCTTGACGCCATCGGGCGCACCAGCCACCCGGGCCAGCACCAGGTGCACGATGTTCTCGGCCATGTCGTGCTCACCGTAGGTGATGAAGATCTTGGTGCCAAACACCTTGTAGCTGCCATCGCCCTGCCGTTCCGCGCGCGTGCGCACCAGCGCCAGGTCCGAGCCGGCCTGGGGCTCGGTCAGGTTCATCGTGCCGGTCCACTGGCCGGAGACCAGCTTGTCCAGGTAGGTCGTTTTCAGCGCATCGCTACCAGCCGTCAGCAAGGCCTCGATGGCGCCATCGGTCAGCAAGGGGCAGAGCGCAAAGCTCATGTTCGCGCTGTTGAGCATCTCCACACAGGCTGCACCAATCGTCTTGGGCAAGCCCTGGCCGCCAGCATCCACCGGGTGCTGCAGGCCCTGCCAGCCGCCTTGCACATACTGCGCAAAGGCCTCCTTGAATCCTGCCGTGGTGCTGACCTGGCCATCCTTCCAGGTCGAGGGCTGCAGGTCGCCCACCACATTCAGCGGCGCCACCACCTCTTCGTTGAAGCGTGCACATTCCTCCAGCACGGCTTGTGCCGTCTCCAGCCCCGCCTCTTCAAAACCGGGGATCTGTGCCACCTGGTCGATGCGGGCCAGGTGCTCCATCGCAAACAGCATGTCCTTGACTGGTGCCTTGTAGCTCATCGTTGTCTCCTCGTCTTATCGTTGCTTGTGGTTTTGGGGGTGTGCCGCGCATACAAAAAAGGCATCCCCTAAGGGATGCCTTCAGATGCGGCTGTCTACCACCACGCTGCCCATCACATCCAAGCTCAGCAGGATGCTGTTGCAGTGTGGGCTGGTGGCAGGCACGTTTTTTACAGCTGGCTGGCCATCTCAGGCACAGCTTCAAACAGATCCGCCACCAGGCCGTAGTCGGCCACGCTGAAGATCGGCGCTTCTTCGTCCTTGTTGATCGCCACAATCACCTTGGAGTCCTTCATGCCGGCCAAGTGCTGGATGGCGCCGGAGATGCCCGCTGCCACATACAGCTGAGGCGCGACGATCTTGCCGGTCTGGCCCACTTGCAGGTCGTTGGGTGCGTAGCCCGCGTCCACTGCTGCGCGGCTGGCGCCAATGGCCGCGCCCAGCTTGTCGGCCAGCGGGGTCATCACTTCGTTGAACTTCTCGGCGCTGCCCAGCGCGCGACCACCGGAGACGATGATCTTGGCGGCCGTCAGCTCGGGGCGGTCGTTCTTGGTCACTTCGCGGCCCACAAAGCTGCTCTTGCCGCTGTCGGCAACGGCTGCTGCGTTCTCAACCGCGGCCGAGCCACCGGT
>NZ_SOAL01000023.1 GCF_004364775.1 Comamonas sp. JUb58 | reverse complement strand
TCAAGCTCAAACTAAAAGGCCTGAGCCCGGTGGAGTACCGAACTCAGGCCTTGAGCCGCTAACATTCAACTGTCCAACTTCTTGGGGTCAGTTCAGTCGCCATGTGCAGTTTTTTTTATGGGGATGGTTCAGAGGCCAGCAGGCCTGTGCGCCTTAGACCTTCAGCAGTTCCACATCGAACTTGAGGGTGGCGTTGGGAGGAATCACGCCGCCTGCGCCGCGTGCACCATAGCCCAGCTCAGCGGGGATGATCAGGGTGCGCTTGCCGCCCACCTTCATGCCTTGAACGCCTTCGTCCCAGCCCTTGATGACCATGCCGGCGCCCAGAGGGAACACGAAAGGGTCATTGCGGTCCTTGCTGGAGTCGAACTTGGCGCCTTGCTCACCATTGTTGTAGAGCCAGCCGGTGTAGTGCACGGTGACTTGCTTGCCCTTGGCCGCTTCGGCGCCGGTGCCAACTTCCGTGTCTTCGTACTGCAGGCCGGATGGGGTGGTGACGGTGGTCATGTGATTCCTTTGTGAGTGCTTTGCTACCAGCTGCGATCATACCCGCCTGGCAAACACAGAGCCCGCACAAGGCGGGCTCAGGGGGCCAAAAAGGCAGGGGAGCGGGTGGAATTTACTTCTTGGTCTGTGCCGCCACCCAGCGTGTGGCAAAGGCCTGTACGTCGGACAGGCGCTTGAGCAGGTCCTGCCCCGAGGGGGTGACGGTGTAGCCGTCGCTGTTGTGGTCGAGGAAACCGGCCTCGCGCAGCTCCTTGATGCGGGTGTTGAGCGTGTTGGGCGTAATGCCACCCACGCTGTCCTGCAGCAAGCGGAAGGTCTGGGGATGTCCGTCACGCAATGCCCAGAGCACACGCAAAGCGTAGCGGCATTCCAACCGCTCGAAGAGCTGGTTGATGGCGGTGTTTTCCTTGGCGCTCATGTAAGGGTCTCCTTGCGCTGTGTTGAGGAGCGAGGTCCAGGCCTTCGCATGCAAATCCACATAGAGGGTGCGATCAGCGTCGCGGCAACATCTGCTACAAGTTTAATAGCTCTTCATCGGCGATGTATAGGCGCAGCTGCCGATTGGGCGCAGGCGGCAGCGGAAGTGTTGTTCAATTGCTACGGTTTTTGAGTGTGCAATGCCCGTCCCAAAGGCGTTGCAGCGCAAAAGTGACCCCTTGGCGCAGCGCGGTCGGGGCCCCGTTTTACAGGGTCTGGACGCCTGTCAGTGGGTGCTGTAGCGCACCATGCGTGGGCCCCGGCACAGGCCAAACAGGCGCATGCCGGCCTGGTTGGCCACCTGGATGGCCAGGCTGGTGGGCGCCGAGATGGTGGCCAGCACCGGCAGGCCCATGCGCGCGCATTTGCGCACCAGCTCGTAGCTGGCCCGGCTGGTCATCACCACAAAGCCGGGCTGGCCCAGCATCTGCTGCTGCGCCATATGGCCCAGCAGCTTGTCCAGCGCATTGTGGCGGCCCACATCTTCCAGCGCGACCAGCAACTGCCCGGCCGGCGTGGCCCAGCCGGCGGCATGCACGGCGCCGGCCTGCTGGTTGAGCAGCTGCAGCTGGGGCAGCTGAGAAAACGCGGTCTGCAAGGCTTCCAGGTCCAGCTGGCTCACCCAGTCGGCCAGCGCTGGCAAAGGCTCAGGCACCAGGTCCAGCGCGTCCATCGAATCAATGCCGCAGATGCCGCAGCCCGTGCGGCCGGTGAGGGCGCGGCGCCTTTCCTTGAGGCGCACAAAGCAGCGGCTGGCGATCTGCATCTCCACGCTGATGCCCGGTGCCTCCGGGTCCGTGCCGCAGGGCGCGAGCGGCTGCACCTCGATGCCATAGCAGTCGGCCGCCTGGTCGATGATGCCTTCGGAGAGTGCAAAGCCCAAGGCGAACACTTCCAGGTCCTGGGGGCTGCACATCATCACCGCATGCGAGATGCCGTTGAACACCAGGGCCACCGGCACTTCGGCCGCAACCGCATCCAGGCGCGAGACCGAAGCCTCTGGCGTGATCACGGTGGCGGGCAGTTGCTGGACGGCGCTGGGCAGATCGGAAGACATGGCGTTGATTGTGACGCAAAGCGAATGCCGGCGTTGGGGCCTGGGCAGGCGCACCAAAAAACAAACCCCGCCGAGGCGGGGTTTGCAGGCTAGACCAGGTCTTGGAAGGGCGCTTAGATGAAGCTGCGCAGCTTGTCCGAGCGGCTGGGGTGCTTGAGCTTGCGCAGCGCCTTGGCTTCGATCTGGCGGATGCGCTCGCGCGTCACGTCAAATTGCTTGCCCACTTCTTCCAGCGTGTGGTCGGTGGACATTTCAATACCGAAGCGCATGCGCAGCACCTTGGCTTCGCGTGGGGTCAGACCATCGAGGATGTCCTTGACCACATCGCGCAGACCGGCCTGCATCGCGGCATCGACGGGCGCGGTGTTGGCGCTGTCTTCAATGAAGTCGCCCAGGTGGCTGTCGTCATCATCACCGATCGGCGTTTCCATCGAGATCGGCTCTTTGGCGATCTTCATGATCTTGCGGATCTTGTCTTCCGGGATCTCCATCTTCTCGGCCAGGATGGAGGCATCAGGCTCGAAGCCGAACTCTTGCAAGTGCTGGCGGCTGATGCGGTTCATCTTGTTGATGGTCTCGATCATGTGCACCGGAATGCGGATGGTACGAGCCTGGTCCGCAATCGAGCGCGTGATCGCCTGGCGAATCCACCAGGTCGCATAGGTCGAGAACTTGTAGCCGCGGCGGTATTCGAACTTGTCCACGGCCTTCATCAGACCGATGTTGCCTTCCTGGATCAGATCCAGGAACTGCAGACCGCGGTTGGTGTACTTCTTGGCAATCGAGATCACCAGGCGCAAGTTCGCCTCGATCATTTCCTTCTTGGCATTGCGCGATGCGCGCTCGCCGTCGTTCATGCGCTTGTTGATGAGCTTGAGCTCATCGAGCGGCACGACCACGCGGGCTTGCAGGTCGATCAGGTTTTGCTGCAGCTCTTGCACGGGCGGGATGTTGCGGCCCATGATGGCGCTCCAGCTGTTGCCCGCTTGCGCTTCCTTCTCGATCCATTGCAGGTTGAGCAGGTTGGCAGGGAACAGTTGGATGAACTTCTCTTGGGGCAGACCGCACTTCTCGACAATGATCTTGCGCAGGGCACGCTCTTTCTGGCGCACGCTGTCGACCTGCTCGCGCAGCATGTCGCAGAGCTTTTCAATGGTCTTGGCGGTGAAGCGGATGGTCATCAGCTCGGCCGACAACTGGCTCTGTACCTTGGTGTACTGGGCCGTGCCGTAGCCGCTCTTGTCGTAGGCGGCGTGCAGCTGCTCGAACAGCGACTGCAGCTTGGCAAAGCGCGACAGCGCTTCGTTCTTCAGCTCTTCCAGCTTCTTGGTCAGCGCCTTGGAGCCGCCCTTGCCGTCGTCGTCGTCTTCTTCGTCGTATTCGTCGAAGTCTTCTTCGGCCACGTAGTCGTCGTTTTCGTCAGCGTCGGAGAAGCCGTCCACCACGGTGGAGATGACGACCTTGCCTTCGCGGATCTCTTCGCCCATCGCCAGAATCTCGGCAATGGTGGCGGGCGATGCGCTGATGGCCAGCATCATGTCCTGCAGGCCGCCTTCGATGCGCTTGGCGATTTCAATTTCGCCTTCACGCGTCAGCAGCTCGACCGTGCCCATTTCACGCATGTACATGCGCACGGGGTCGGTGGTGCGGCCGAACTCGGAATCCACCGTCGACAAAGCCGCTTCGGCTTCTTCTTCGGCTTCTTCTTCGGTGGTGGCGGACTGGCCGGTGTTGTTCAGCAGCAGGGTTTCTGCGTCAGGCGTCTGTTCGTAGACGGCCACGCCCATGTCGTTCAACATGGAGATCACCACTTCCAGCGTCTCGGCATCGACCAGCTTGTCGGGCAAGTGGTCGGAGATTTCGGCGTTGGTCAGGTAGCCACGGGTCTTGCCCAGCTTGATCAGGGCCTTCAGGCGCTGACGGCGGGTGGACATTTCCTCTTCGGTCAGCACGGCTTCATCGAGGCCGAACTCCTTCATCAAGGCGCGTTCCTTGGCCTTGGAGACCTTCATGCGCAGCGGCTTGACCTTCTCGGCCGGTGCATCCGACGCAGCGGTCGAGGTTTCTACGACTTCTTCGCTGTCGCCCGCGATGTCCTCTTCGATGTCCGAGAAATCGGTATCGTCGATATCTTCATCGCCCTTGTCCTTGGCTTTGGCCTTGGTGGTCTTGGCGGCGGCGGTCTTGCGCGGCGCCTTGGGCTTGTCGTCTTCGGCCTTGGCGGTCTTGGCCTTGGTCACGGTCTTGGTGGCGGCCTTGGCCTTCACCGGGGTATCTTCATCGGCGGCTTCGCTTTTCTTGGCGGCGCGCTTTTTGGGGGCACCTGCGTTGAGCAGGGCATCGGCTGCCTTGAGCAGTTCGGCCTGGGACAGGCGTTGTTTTTCGGACACGGAGCTAACCTTCTTCGTCGCTGCCTTGGCTGGGGTGGGCGCAGCACTGGCTTTTACGGTTTTGCCTGCTGCAGCAGTAGCGCGTTTGGCCGCCGGTTTGGCGGCAGGGCTGGCTGCTGTAGCTTTGGCACTTTTGGCCGCGCTGGTGGTAGTGGACGACTTGACGGACGACTTCGCGGACTTTGTAGCTGGCATGGACACCCTCAGAGCAAAGAGAACACACAAAGAAAACTGGCAAGCGCCATCACCGGCGCATTAAAACTGCAGTGGTCAATCGCCACAAAACTGTGGCGAACAACGCGGCTGCACGAGGCGCTAAGCCTCAAGGCAAGATGTGGGGGCGAACATTTGGAATGCAGTCCTTGCGGTATTTTGGGCACTTGCGCTGGTGGCAAATCGCATGATTCTTCATACGGGCCCGGTCCGGAGGTGCTGCTGTCGCTCTTGCCGATGTGTCAAATATTATACCTTTTTGGCCAATGTCAAGGGCCTGTACGGCAATCAGGGCAAATATTTTTATATGCCCTCTGGCTATTTGGAACTCCGTCTATTTATTGACCTGGCGCTTGAGCAGGCCGATGCGGTGGAAATTGCTCTGGTAGCGGCGCAGCGCCTGCGGGTCGGAGGCCTGGGTGACCAACTGGCGGTTTTGTTCTTCAAGCTGGTCGAGCACGATGCGGCTGAGCGAGTCGCGCAGCTCGGCGCGGATCTCGTCGAGCGGGCCGTCGATCTGCGCATGCTGGCCCCGCATCAGCTCGGCGGCAAAGGCCTCGATGGCATGGCCGCGCATGTGCTCGCGCAGCACTGCCCAGGATTGGGCACCGTGGGCCAGGAACTGCTGCTCCACCCAGGCAAACAGCGGGCCGTGGGGGGCAGACAGCTGGGCCAGGGTGGCGGCGTCCTCGGGCGAGAAATTCTCCAGAAAGGCCATGTGCGACAGCAGCAGGCGGGCGGCCTGGTCTTCGCGGGTTACCGCCACGCTGGGCATCGGCGGTTGGGGCTCGGGCCGGGCCTGCCAGCCGCCTTTGCGGCCACCCTGGCCCGGGCGCCACTCGCCGCTGCGCTTGGTGTAGCCGTTGCCGCCACCATGGGGGCTGCGCGGCTCGCCAAAGCTTTCGTTGCGCTGGCCGGGGTAGCGGTCCATGACGGTGTCGCTGCCCCAGGGCGGCGCATCGCCATAGGCGGGCATGCTGTCGGCGCCCATGGGCGGGGCATCCCACGACGGCGCATGGCGCGGGCCGCTGCTGGCCGCTGCCTGACTGCCACCGCTTTGGCGGGCTTGCTCCTGGGCCGTGGTCTTTTGCCACAGGCCTTCCAGCTCGGCAGCGGGCAACTGGGCCTTGTCGGCGATCTCGCCAAGCAGCTGGCGCTTGAGTGCGCCATCGGGCAGCAGGTTCCACAGCGGGCGGGCGTTGCTGGACATGCGCGCCCGGCCTTCGGCCTGGCCCAGGTCGCAGAGCTCGCTGGCCGCTTCGAGCAGGAAGCGCGACAGCGGCATCGCGTCATGCACATGGCGGGCAAAGGCATCGGCGCCGTATTCGCGCACAAAGCTGTCCGGGTCGTGCTCGGCTGGCAAAAACAGAAACTTGATGCTGCGGGTGTCGCTGGCATAGGCCAGCGCGCCATCCAGCGCCTTGCGGGCCGCGCGGCGGCCGGCGGCGTCGCCATCAAAGCTGAAGACCACGGTGTCGGTAAAGCGGAACAGCTTGTGCACATGGTCGGGCGTGCAGGCGGTGCCCAAGGTGGCCACCGCATTCGGAAAGCCCAACTGGGCCAGCGCGACCACGTCCATATAGCCTTCGGTCACCAGCACATAGCCATGCTCGCGGATGGCGGTGCGGGCCTCGAACAGGCCATAGAGCTCGCGGCCCTTGTGGAAGACCGGGGTTTCGGGCGAGTTCAGGTACTTGGGCTTTTCATCGCCAAACACGCGGCCGCCAAAGCCGATGCATTCGCCCTTGATATTGCGGATCGGGAACATCACCCGGTCGCGGAAGCGGTCGTAGCGCTTGCCTTCGCCGTCGTCGGACTCGATCACCAGGCCGGATTCGACCAGCTTGGCGTCGTCATAGGCGGGGAAGATGCTGGCCAGGCTGCGCCAGCCTTCGGGCGCATAGCCCAGGCCAAAGCGCTTGGCGGTGATGCCGCTGACGCCCCGGCCCTTGAGGTAGGCAATCGCCTTGGGCGACTGTGACAGCTGCTTGCGGTAGGCGTCACCGGCTTTTTCGAGCAGATCGGTGAGCGAGGCCTGCTTTTCGCGCGCCTGCGCGGCGCGCTCGCGCTGCTGGGGCGAGACATCGTCTTCGGGCACCGGCAGACCTACGCTCTGGGCCAGGTCGGTCACCGCTTCGCGAAAGCCCATGCCGGTGTGGTCCATCAGAAAACCGATGGCATTGCCGTTTTTGCCGCAGCCAAAGCAGTGGTAGAACTGCTTGGAAGGGCTGACGCTGAAGGAGGGCGATTTCTCGCCATGGAAGGGGCAGAGCCCCATGAGGTTGGCGCCGCCTTTTTTCAGCTGCACATAGCGGCCCACCACGTCGACAACGTCGACGCGGGAGAGCAGCTCCTGGATAAATGACTGGGGAATGGACACCCGGCTATTGTCGCGCATGCCGGGCTACGCCGCCGCAGCGCCACCCCAATCTGCCCCTGGTCAATGGCAAATCCCGGCTATCGATCGGGTGACAGCGCGCCATCCTTGCGTCAGCCGCTTGTGGCACAGTGTTTGCCGAGGAGAGACCCACCGCCATGAGCAGCATTTTTGACACCGGACTGGCCCGCAATGAGGCCAACCACACGCCAATGACCCCGCTGGGCTTCATTGCCCGCAGCGCCGAGGTCTACCCCGACCGGCTGGCCATCATCCACGGCGAACTGCGCCAGACCTGGGCCCAGACCTATGCGCGCTGCCGGCAACTGGCCAGCGCCTTGCAGCAGCATGGCATTGGCAAGAACGACACGGTGGCGGTGATGCTGCCCAACACCCCGCCGATGGTGGAGGCGCATTTTGGCGTGCCGATGGCGGGCGCGGTGCTCAATACCCTCAACACCCGGCTCGATCCGCAAACGATCGCCTTCATGCTGGACCATGGTGAGGCCAAGGCGCTGATCGTGGACCCGGAATATGCCAGCGTGGTGGCCAAGGCCTTGGCGCTGCGCCAATCGCAGGCGCCCATCCTGCTGGTGGATGTGGAGGATGCGCTCTACGGCGAGGCCAGCGAGCGGCTGGGCAGCCTGAGCTACGAGGCCTTGCTGGCCCAGGGCGATGCCAGCTTTGACTGGCAGCTGCCTGGCGATGAATGGGATGCCATTGCGCTGAACTACACCAGCGGCACCACGGGCAACCCCAAGGGCGTGGTCTACCACCACCGGGGCGCAGCGGTGAATGCCATCAGCAATGTGCTGGAGTGGGACATGCCCAAGTTCGCGGTCTACCTCTGGACCCTGCCGATGTTCCACTGCAACGGCTGGTGCTTTCCCTGGACGGTGGCGCTGCGCGCCGGCGTCAATGTCTGCCTGCGCAGGGTCGATGCGCAAGCGATTTTTGCGGCGATCAAGAACCATGGCGTGAGCCACTACTGCGGCGCGCCGATTGTGCACAGCCTGCTGGTCAACGCGCCTGCGGCCTTGAAGGAGGGCGTGCCCGCCGGCGTCAAATGCATGGTGGCCGGTGCCGCGCCGCCGGCGGCGATGATTGAGGGCATGGAGCAGCTGGGCTTTGACCTGACCCATGTCTATGGGCTGACCGAGGTCTATGGCCCGGTGACGGTCTGCGCCCAGCAGCCCGACTGGCAGGCCATGGACGTGGGCGAACGTGCCCGCCTCAACGCCCGCCAGGGCTTGCGCTACCACCTGCAGCGCGATGCCCAGGTGCGCGATCCGGAGACGATGGCGGCCGTGCCGCAGGACGGCCAGACCATGGGCGAGATCATGCTGCGCGGCAATATCGCGATGAAGGGCTACCTGAAAAACCCCGAGGCGACGCAGGAGGCGTTTCGCGGTGGCTGGTTCCACACCGGCGACCTGGCGGTGCAGGACCCGGATGGCTATATCAAGATCAAGGACCGCAGCAAGGACATCATCATCTCGGGCGGCGAGAACATCTCGTCCATCGAGGTCGAGGATGTCCTCTACCGCCACCCCGCCGTGCTGGCCGCTGCCGTGGTGGCCAAGCCCGATGCGCGCTGGGGCGAGACGCCTTGCGCCTTTGTCGAGCTCAAGCCCGGCGCGCAGGTGAGCGCTGAGGACATCGTCGCCCACTGCAAAAAGCATCTGGCCGGCTTCAAGATCCCGCGTGCGGTGGTGTTTGGCGAGCTGCCCAAGACCAGCACCGGCAAGATCCAGAAGTTCGAGCTGCGCAAGCAGGCGGGATCTGTGGACGCCATAGACAGTTAATCGCCCATGGAAAAAACCCGCCGCAGCAAGCTGGGGCGGGTTGGGTTCGGCGGATCAGGCCTTGGCGCTTACTTGCCCCAGGAATCCTTCAAGCCGGTGATCTTGTTGAACACCGGCTTGTCGCTGCGGTGGTCATGGCGGTCTGCCACAAAGTAGCCAAAGCGCTCGAACTGGAACTTGTCATCGGGCTGCGCCGTCTTCAGCGAAGGCTCGACATAGGCGGTCACGACCTTGAGGCTGTCCGGATTGAGCAGGGCCAGGAAGTCCTTGCCGCCGGCATCGGGCTGTGGATCGGTGAACAGACGGTCGTAGAGGCGCACTTCGGCTTCCACACCATCGGCCACGCCCACCCAGGTGATGGCGGCCTTGACCTTGACGCTGTCCGCACCAGGCGTGCCGCTCTTGGTGTCGGGCACCACGGTGGCCTGCACCTTGGTGATCACGCCATCGGCATCCTTCTCGCAGCCCGTGCACTCGATCACATAGCCGCCCTTGAGGCGCACCTTGTTACCGGGGAACAGGCGCTTGTAGCCCTTGGGAGGCACTTCGGCAAAGTCTTCGCGCTCGATCCAGACCTCGCGGCCCAGGCTGAAGTGGCGCTCAGGGGCGACCTGGCCTTCTGCCGGGTGAGGCAGGGCGGGCAGGCTGCAGGCTTCCAGGTGCTCGGCACTGCCAAACACCTCGGCCCAGTTGCTCAGCTCCAGCTTGACCGGGTCCAGCACCACCATGGCGCGGTGGGCCTGGTTTTCCAGGTCTTCGCGCAGGCAGCCGTCCAAGGTCGCGTAGTCGATCCAGGCGTAGTCCTTGGTAACACCGATGCGCTCGCAGAAATTGCGGATGGACGCGGGGGTGTAGCCACGGCGGCGCAGGCCGACGACGGTGGGCATGCGTGGGTCGTCCCAGCCGCTGACCAATTGGTTGTCCACCAGGTGCTTGAGCTTGCGCTTGCTGGTGATCACATAGGTCAGGTTCAGGCGCGAGAACTCGTACTGGCGCGGCTGGGGCGCATCGATCAGGCCGCCGGTGCGCAGGTTGTCCAGCAACCAGTCGTAGAAGGGGCGCTGGTCCTCGAACTCCAGGGTGCAGATCGAGTGGGTGATGTGCTCGTAGGCGTCCTCGATCGGGTGCGCAAAGGTGTACATCGGGTAGATGCACCATTGGTTGCCGGTGTTGTGGTGCTCGGCATGGCGCACCCGGTAGATCGCAGGATCACGCAGGTTGATGTTGGGCGCCGTCATGTCGATCTTGGCGCGCAGCACGGCCGCGCCATCGGGCAGCTTGCCCTCCTTCATGTCGGCAAAGCGCTGTAGGTTCTCGGCTACGCTGCGGTCGCGGAAGGGGCTGTTGACACCAGGGCGCGTGAAATCGCCCCGGTTGGCCTTCATCTCTTCGGCGGATTGCTCGTCCACATAGGCCAGGCCTTGCTCGATCAGGTAGACCGCGCAGCGGTACATGAAGTCGAAGTAGTTGCTGGCGTAGTACAGGTTCTGCTCGCCGCTCGGGTCCTTCCAGTCAAAACCCAGCCAGCGCACGGCATCGATGATGCCGTCCACATACTCCTGGTCTTCCTTCTCCGGGTTGGTGTCGTCAAAGCGCAGGTGGCAGACGCCACCAAAGTCACGGGCGAGACCAAAGTTCAGGCAAATGGCCTTGGCATGGCCCACGTGCAGGTAGCCATTGGGCTCGGGGGGGAAGCGGGTGCGGATCTTGGCCGGGTCGACGGGGCCCTGCTGGTGGTGCTGGGCATCGCCAGGCGTGCCACCCCAGTGGCGCTGGGCGTAGCTGCCTTTTTCGAGGTCGGACTCGATGATTTGTCGCAGGAAATTGGTGGGTTTGACCACTTCGTCACTACCGTTGTGCGAAGCGCTCGGGGCAGGTGCATTCATAGTTGTGTATTCTAAGGGAGTACCCTGATGGCTGGAACGTATTGCGGTTTCTGGGGCTCTGACCCCAGGTCAGGCATGTCACTTACGCTTTGCAACAGGATATCTTGTCTTGAAACCATAATTTGCAGAGCGTTTGGTATCTTTCTGCCTGCTTGCCGCGTTGAAAGTCCAATGACATTTTTCAGGGATTCTCGCAAGGAGATCAATATGCGCAATTCGATGCTGAAACAAGGCTCTCGCTGGGCCGCCGCTGCGGTGCTGACTGGCTTGGCGCTGATGAGCGCTGGCGCCCATGCCAGCCGGGTGTCCTGGTCGGTGGGTATCAATGTGCCCGCTCCGGTGTACGTGGCCCCTGCGCCGGTGTACGCACCCCAGCCTGTCTATGTGGCGCCTCCCCCTGTGTATGCGCCCCAGCCCGTGTATGTGGCGCCTCCGCCCCCTGCCGTGGTCTACCGCCCCGCACCGGTCTACCGCCCAGCGCCCGTGTATTACGGCCCGCCTCCCGGCCGCTACTACCGCCACCATCGCCACGACCGCGATTACTACCGCTATTGAGCAGCCGCGCTGCGCTAGCAACCATGCCCTGGCTCGCCAGGGCTTTTTTATGCGCGCTGCTTAAGAACCTGTTCAAAGTCTCCAAGCGCTGCGCTGTCGCTTGGGCTGTGCGCTGGAGGGCCGAATGCTCGGATAATCCACAGCTGTTGTCCGTTGTGGAAGCTGAGATGAAAACTGTTTTTGTACTGAACGGCCCGAACCTGAATCTGCTGGGCCTGCGCGAGCCCACCATCTATGGTGCCCACACCTTGGCCGATGTCGAGCAGCTCTGCGCCCAGGCCGCCGCCCGCAACCAGCTGGCGCTGCGTTTTCACCAAAGCAACCATGAAGGCGCCTTGATCGACTGGCTGCACGAGGCGGGCCAATTGCAGCGCGAGGGCCAATTGGCCGGCGTGGTGCTCAATGCCGCCGCCTACACCCACACCAGCGTGGCCTTGATGGATGCGATCAAGGGCGCGGCCCTGCCGGTGATCGAGCTGCACATCAGCAATGTGCATGCCCGCGAGGCCTTCCGCCACCATTCCTATATTGCGCCCGTCGCCAAGGCCGTCATCTGCGGCCTGGGCGTGCAGGGCTACAGCATTGCGATCGATGCCGTGGCCCAGGTGCTGCTGGCACCCGCTGCCTGAGGCTTGCGATGTCGGATGTTCTAGACACCAGCGCGGCGGGCTTGCTGCCCTTGCCGGCGCTGTACCAGCGCTTGCTGGCCCAGGCGACACGGCGGACCACCCAGCATGAGGGCCAGACCCTGGTCTGGCATACCTGGGGCGAGCGCCGCCCCGGCAGGCTGCCCCTGGTGATGCTGCATGGCGGCAGTGGCAGCTGGACCCACTGGATCCGCAATATCGATGCGCTGCTGGCCCAAGGCTACGAGCTCTGGCTGCCTGATCTGCCGGGTTTTGGCGATTCCGACCCGCCAGCGCAGGGCGCCGATGCCGATGCGATGCTGGCGCCTTTGCATGCTGGCATGGCGCAGCTGGATCTGCTGCCTTGCCAGCTGATGGGTTTCTCGTTCGGCGGCATGACCGCAGCCATGCTGACTGCTGCCTACCCGCAGGCGGTGGAGCGCCTGGTCTTGGTCGGCGCCCCGGCCATGGGTGTGGTGCCGGAGAAGCAGTTCAGCTTGAAGGGTTGGCGCCATCTGAGCGACCCGGCCGAGCAGCTGGAGATGCACCGCTACAACCTGGGCGCGCTGATGCTCTGGGATGCCGCCAAGATCGACGACCAGGCCCTGGCCTTGCACCAGCACAATGTGCTGCGCGATCGCCTGCCACGCCGGCGCCTGGCCAACACCGATATCCTGGCGCAGTCGCTGCCGCAGATTGCCTGCCCGGTGGCTGCGATCTATGGCGCCTACGACGCCCTCTACAAGAGCTATATGCCTGCGCTGGAGCACAAATACCGCGCGGTCACCCCCCATCTGCAGGCCTTTGTGCGGTTGCCTGACAGCGGCCATTGGGTGCAGTACGAGCAGCCCGAGGCCTTTATGGCGGCGCTGCTGCCGCTGCTTTCTTCCTGATTGATTCACCTGGAACCGGCTGGCAGCGCAAGACGCGAGCGGCCCTAGAACTATGACCACCTCCACCACCTTCCGTCCCGTGATCGCCATCCATGGCGGCGCCGGCACCATCACCCGCGCCTCCATCACACCCGCGCAACAGCAGGCCTACCGCGATGCCTTGCGCGATGTGCTGCAAGGCGCGCAGCAAAAACTGGCGGCAGGCGCGCCTGCCGAAGAAGTGGCCGTGGAGGCCGTGCGCCTGCTGGAAGAATGCCCGCTGTTCAACGCCGGGCGCGGCGCCGTGTTCACCGCCGATGCCACGCATGAGATGGATGCCTGTGTGATGCGCGGGCGCGATCTGGCCTGCGGATCGCTGGCCGGGGTCAGCACCGTGCGCAACCCGGTGCGCGCCGCCCTGGCGCTGATGGAGGCGGGCGGGCCAGTTTTCATGATTGGCGAGGCCGCCGAGCGCTTTGCCCAGGCCCAAGGCTGTGAAATGGTGGCGCGCGACTGGTTCTCGACCGAGCAGCGCCTGACCCAGCTGCGCACCGTGCAGGCGGCAGCGCTGGCATCGGGCCGCGAGCAGGTGGCGCTGGACCATACCGCCCAAAGCCAGACCCAGGCCGCGCCGCTGGATGAGCGCAAGAAGATGGGCACCGTCGGCGCCGTGGTGCTGGATGTGCATGGCCAGCTGGCTGCCGCCACCTCGACCGGTGGCCTGACCAACAAGAAGCCCGGCCGTGTCGGCGACTCGCCCGTGGTGGGCGCGGGCACCTATGCCAAGCATGGCGTGGTGGCTGTCTCCTGCACCGGCGTGGGCGAGGCCTTTATCCGAGGTTCGGCCGCCCACACGGTGGCCGCGCGCATCGAGCTGCTGGGCGAATCGGTGGACCAGGCCACGGCCGAGGTGATCCACCGCGTGCTGCCACCGTTGGGGGGTGATGGCGGCCTGATTGCCGTAGGCGCCAACGGTGAGGTTACGCTGTGCTTCAACTCCGAAGGCATGTACCGGGGCCAGATCGGCATCGACGGCGAGGCGCTGGTCGCCATTTATGCCAACGACGAGTTGACGCCGGCTTGATAGCGCATCGCTGAGCGGGGGGCCAGAAAATGGCCCCCAATTCCCTCCCCAACGGGAGGCTTGCCTGCAAAGGGCCAGCCTTTGCACCACGATGGTGCACGCCACTGCGGACATTGCGTAGGTGAAAACCATAGGGGGTTTTGCCTCCAAACCCCACCCCCGACTTTCTACAATTGCAAACACTGTCACCCAGGTGAAAGTGTAAGCCCCAGTGTTCTTGCTATCACGGGGATTTTTCTCAAGGATTTGTCCCAACCCGGGTGCCTGTCCTGCATTACGGCTCGTGCCTTCTTCTCGAAGACCAGCACTGCCCCTTCTACCTATGTCCAACCCCAGTTCTACTCCCGTGCACGATGACCTGACGCCGCCCGTTTTGCAGGTGCGGGATCTGTCCGTGAGCTTCAAGACTGAGCAGGGGCGGGTGCAGGTGGTCAAGAACCTGAACCTCGATGTCTATGCCGGCCAGACCCTGGCGGTGGTGGGCGAATCGGGCTCGGGCAAGTCGGTCACGTCGCTGGCGCTGATGCGCTTGGTGGAAACCGGCGGCGGCAAGATCGACAGCGGCTCGATGCTGCTGCGCGGCCGCCATGCCGGCACCATCGACCTGGCCAAGGCCACGCCAGCGCAGATGCGCCAGGTGCGCGGGGCCGATATGGCCATGGTGTTCCAGGAGCCGATGACCTCGCTGAACCCGGTGTTCACGGTGGGCGAGCAGATTGCCGAATCGATCCGGCTGCACCAGGGCAAGTCGAACAGCGCCGCGATGGCCGAAGCGCTGCGCATGATGGAGCTGGTGCGCATTCCGGAGGCGCGCAATGTGCTCACGCGCCACCCGCACCAGCTGTCGGGCGGCATGCGCCAGCGCGTGATGATTGCGATGGCGCTGTCCTGCAAGCCCTCGCTGCTGATCGCCGATGAACCGACGACGGCGCTGGATGTGACCATCCAGGCCCAGATTCTGGCGCTGGTGCAGGAGCTGCAGCGCGAGATGTCGATGGGCGTGATCTTCATCACCCACGACATGGGCGTGGTGGCCGAGGTGGCTGACCGCGTGCTGGTCATGTACCGCGGCGACAAGGTGGAAGAGCAGGACTGCGTGCAGCTGTTTGCCAACCCGCAGCAGACCTATACCCGCAACCTGCTGGCCGCCGTGCCGCAGCTGGGCGCCATGCGCGGCAAGGATCTGCCCGAGCGCTTCAGCCTGCTGGGCCAGAGCACGCTGGCCGAGGCGCCCGCAGCCCAGCCATCGACCGTGCAAGCGGGCGAGCCGGTGCTGAAGGTCCACAAGCTGGTCACGCGTTTCCCGATCAAGGAAGGCCTGTTTGGCGGCGTCAAGCGCCAGGTCTATGCGGTCGAGCAGGTGAGCCTGAGCCTGCAGCCGGGTGAGACCCTGGCGGTGGTGGGCGAATCCGGTTGCGGCAAGTCCACCACGGGCCGCGCACTGGCCCGTTTGATCGATTTCCAGTCCGGCGATGTGCAAGTGGCCGGGCGCGATATTGCCAAGCTGCAAGGCGCCCAGCTGCAGGCGCTGCGCCGCGATATCCAGTTCATCTTCCAGGACCCCTTTGCCTCGCTCGATCCTCGGCTGACCGTGGGCTACAGCATTCTGGAGCCCATGCTGATCCATAAGCTGCTGCCGCGCGAGCAGGCCGAGAAAAAGGTGGAATGGCTGCTGGAGAAGGTGGGCCTGCCACCGGCTGCCGCCAACCGCTACCCGCATGAATTCTCGGGCGGCCAGCGCCAGCGCATTGCGATTGCCCGCGCACTGGCCCTGAACCCCAAGGTGGTGATTGCCGACGAGGCCGTCTCCGCCCTGGATGTGTCGATCCGCGCGCAGATCATCAACCTGATGATGGACCTGCAGCAGGAGTTCGGCATTGCCTTTCTGTTCATCTCGCATGACATGGCCGTGGTGGAGCGTGTCAGCCACCGCGTGGCCGTCATGTACCTGGGCCAGATCGTCGAGATCGGCCCGCGCCGCGCGGTGTTCGAGAACCCGCAGCACCCCTATACCAAGCGCCTGATGGCGGCCGTGCCGATTGCCGACCCCACGCAGCGCCGCCAGCACACCTTGAATGTGGCCGAAATCCCCAGTCCCGTGCGCGGTGTGGATGACCCGCCACGCGTGCTGCCGATGCGCGAGGTGGGCCCGGGCCACTGGGTGGCGCAAGAGATGCCGCAGCCTGCGGTGCCTGCGGACGAGGTGCAGGATCTGCAGCCGGCTTGAGCCTGCGCAGGATGCCTGGGTGCGTAATGCCAAGAATGTAGTGGGTCTGGTCGCCGCCGTGGTGGGCCAGCCGATGCAAAACCTGAAGAGGAGAGTTGATATGCAACGACGTTTGACTTCGATCGCCGCCGCCATGCTGCTGGCGGGTACTGCGTTTTCGGCCCACGCGGCCAAGGACGTGGTGGTAGCGGTGGCTTCCACCTTCACGACGACCGACCCCTACGATGCCAACGACACCTTGTCGCAGGCCGTGGCCAAGTCCTTCTATGAAGGCCTGTACGGCTTCGACAAGGACATGAAGATGGTCCCGGTCCTGGCCACCAGCTTCGATGTGAGCAAGGACGGCCTGGTCTACACCTTCAAGCTGCGCAGCGGCGTGAAGTTCCACGACGGCACGCCTTTCAATGCAGAAGCAGTGAAGCTGACCTTCGAGCGCGTGATCAACCCGGACAACAAGCTCAAGCGCTACAACCTGTACAAGAACATCGCCAAGATTGAAGCGGTGGACGATCTCACCGCCAAGTTCACGCTGAAGGAGCCCTTCGCACCTTTCGTCAACTCGCTGGCCCACCCCTCGGGCGTGATCATCTCGCCGACCGCGCTCAAGCAGTATGGCAAGGACATCGTGCAGCACCCCGTGGGCACCGGCCCCTTCAAGTTTGTGGAGTGGAAGCCCTCCGACTACATGAAGGTCGCCAAGTTTGACGGTTACTGGCAAAAGGGCCTGCCCAAGGTGGATTCGATCACCTGGCGCCCCGTGGTGGACAACAACACCCGTGCGTCGATGATGCAGACCAACGAAGCGCATTTCGCCTTCCCGGTGCCGCCCGAAGCCGTGGCCAACCTGGAGAAAAAGCCGAGCCTGGAAGTCACCAAGGCACCGTCCATCATCCATCGCTACATCTCGATGAATGTGACGCAAAAGCCGTTTGACAACCCCAAGGTGCGTGAGGCGCTGAACTACGCCATCAACAAGGAAGCGCTGTCCAAGGTGGCGTTTGCCGGCTCGGCCATCCCTGCCGAAGGCGTGCTGCCCAAGGGTGTGGAATTTGCCACCAAGCTGGGCCCCTGGCCCTACGATCCAGCCAAGGCCAAGGCCTTGCTGAAGGAAGCGGGCTACCCCAATGGCTTTGAGAGCACCCTGTGGTCGGCCTACAACCACTCGACGGCCCAGAAGGTCATCCAGTTTGCCCAGCAGCAACTGGCCCAGGTAGGAGTGAAGGTGACGGTGCGTGCCCTGGAAGCAGGCCAGCGCGTCGCAGAAGTGGAATCGGTGCAGGACGCGAGCAAGGCTGCTGTGCGCATGTACTACGTGGGCTGGTCCTCGTCCACCGGCGAAGCCGACTGGGCCATGCGTCCGCTGCTGGCCGGTGAGAGCGCGCCTCCACGCGGCTTCAACACCGCCTACTACAACAACCCCGAAGTCAATGCCGACATTGCCAAGGCGCTGGTGACCACGGATACCGCTGCACGCGGCAAGATCTACGCCGATGCCCAGCAAAGGATCTGGAAGGATGCGCCCTGGATCTTCCTGAACACCGAGCAACTGGTGTCTGTGCGTGCCAAGAACCTGTTTGGCTTCTACGTCATTCCTGACGGCAACTTCAACTTTGTTGACCTGGACCTGAAGTAATCCATGTTTCGCTACCTGCTCAAACGCTTGCTCGGGCTGATACCGACGCTGCTCATCGTGGCGGTGCTGGTCTTTGGTTTCGTGCACATGCTGCCCGGTGACCCCGCGCGCCTGGCTGCTGGCCCCGAAGCTGGCCCGGAGACGATCGAACTGGTCCGCAAGGACCTGGGGCTGGATTTGCCCATGCACCAGCAGTTCATCCGTTTCTTCAGCAATGCGTTGCAGGGCGATTTTGGAAAATCCATCCGGACCAAGCGTCCGGTCTCGCAAGAGATTGCCGAGCGCTTTGGCCCGACCTTCTGGCTCACCGTGATGGCCATGGCCTGGTCGGTGGTGCTGGGCATGTTCCTGGGCATTGTCTCGGCCGTCTGGCGCAACCAGTGGCCCGATCGCCTGGGCATGACCCTGGCGGTGTCGGGCATCTCCTTCCCGTCGTTTGCGCTGGGCATGCTGCTGATGCAGTATTTCTCGGTCAAGCTCGGCTGGCTGCCCACTGTGGGTGCGGACAGCTGGAAGCACTATGTGCTGCCTTCGCTGACCCTGGGCGCGGCCGTGGCGGCGGTGATGGCGCGCTTTACCCGCAGCTCCTTCATCGACATCCTCAAAGAGGACTATGTGCGCACCGCGCGTGCCAAGGGCTTGAAGGAGACCGTGGTCGTCATCAAGCATGGCCTGCGCAATGCGATGATTCCGGTGGTGACCATGATGGGTCTGCAGTTCGGCTTTTTGCTGGGCGGCTCCATCGTTGTCGAGGTGGTGTTCAACTGGCCGGGCATGGGCCGCTTGCTGGTCGACGCCGTCGAGATGCGCGACTACCCCATCATCCAGGCCCTGGTGCTGCTGTTCTCGCTGGAATTCATCCTGATCAATCTGGTGGTCGACCTGCTCTATGCCTGGATCAACCCCACCATCCGTTATCGCTAAGCAGGTGCTTTGGCCATGAATACTCCGAACGCTCCTGAATCTGCCGACCGCCCCGTGGCGGCGGCCCCCGCTGCTGGCGCTGCGGCGCCATCCCTGCCCGCCAACCTGGCCGCATCGACGCGCATGCGCACGCCGATGGCCGAGTTCTGGCGCAAGTTCAAGCGCCAGAAGCTGGCCTTGTTTGCCGGCGTCTTCATCATTGCGCTGGTGCTGGTGGCCATCCTGGCGCCCTGGATCGCGCCCTACGATGCCGAGAACTTCTTTGACTACGACGCGCTGAACTCGCCGCCCACGGCTGCGCACTGGTTTGGCGTGGATTCGCTGGGCCGCGACATCTTCAGCCGCATCCTGGTGGGCGCGCGCATCTCGCTGGCTGCGGGCTTTGTGTCTGTGGCCATCGGCGCGGTGATCGGCGCCATCCTGGGCCTGCTGGCCGGCTACTACGAAGGCTGGTGGGACCGCAGCGTGATGCGCATGTCCGATGTGCTGTTTGCCTTCCCCGGCATTTTGCTGGCCATCGGTATCGTTGCCATCCTGGGCAACGGCATGATCAATGTGATCATGGCGGTGGCCGTGTTCAGCGTGCCGGCCTTTGCCCGCCTGGTGCGCGGCAATGTGCTGGCACTGAAGCAGCAGACCTATATCGAGGCGGTGCGCTCCATTGGCGCGCCTGACCGGGTCATCATGCTGCGCCACCTGCTGCCGGGTACCGTGTCTTCCGTGGTGGTCTACCTGACCATGCGTATCGGCACCTCCATCATCACCGCTGCCAGTCTGTCCTTTCTGGGCATGGGCGCGCAGCCACCGACGCCGGAGTGGGGCGCCATGCTGAACGAGGCGCGCAGCGATATGCTCAACGCCCCGCATGTGGCCCTGTTCCCGAGCCTGGCGATCTTTGTGACCGTGCTGGCCTTCAACCTGCTGGGCGATGGCCTGCGCGATGCGCTGGACCCCAAGCTGGACAACTGATTGGACTGCGGATCACCCGGGCGCTGAAAGCGTCCAAGCAAAAGCGGCAAGTGCCTTCAGGTGCTCGCCGCTTTTTTAATGGCTGCCTGAATCAGGCCGGTGCTGCGCCCAGTTTCTGCAAGCGTTTGAGGAACACCGTGATCTCCTTGACGGTCTGCGTGTCCCCATGCTGCTCTGCCACCTGCAGGCCTTGCTGCCAACTGGCCTGGGCTTGTGCGCGGGCGTCCGTTGCGCCCGATTCCAATTGGGCCTTGCCCAGCAGCTTCCAGGCGGCGGAGTACTGCGGGTTCTGCGCGACGGCCTGCGCCAGGTGCAGCGCGGCGGCCGCATAGTCTTCTTCCTTCAAGCAGGCTTGGCCCAGGCCAAAGCGCAGCACGGCGCTGTCCTGTCCCTTGGCCAGCAGTTTTTCCAATCCTTCGCGCATGCGCTCTCCTTTGTGCTGCGCCCAGCATAGTGCGGTGCCTTTGTCCGCAAAGTCAGTACGCATAAAAAAAGACGCTCCGAGGAGCGTCTTGTGCGGGTGTGGCGTGGGCGACCTCAGCGCTTTTTCTTGGTGGTGCTGGTGCTGCGCTTGGATGGGGCCTTCTTCGTGGCCGTCTGGCGCACGGCGGGTTTTTTGGCATTGCTGGTGCGGCTGCCACGGGCGGCATGGCCGCCGCGCGGTGCCGGTGCTGCGCCTACGCGCACGGGCATGTACAGGACCACCTGGTGGCCGACCTTGAAGGCGCTCTTGACGCCGACATCGTTCCAGTCAGCCACCTGCGCCGCGGTGACGCGGTAGCGCTGGGCCACGCGGGCGACGGTGTCGCCCTTGCGGGCCTTGACGGTGGTGCGGCGGGTGACCACTTCGGGGGTCAGCGCGATGTGGGCGTTGTCGGCCAGGTGGCTGGAGACGTCCTGCTTGACGGCGGCCGAGCGCGGCACCATCAGCGAGGAGCCGCCCTTGACCATCATGCGTGGCGGAATGTTGTTGACGGCGCGCAGGTCGTTCTCGCTCATGCCGACCATGCCGGCAGCGGTGCCCACGGTCATGGTGCTCGGCACGGTCCAGACGGTCCAGCTGGCGTACTGGCCCTTTTCATGGGCCTGCAGGTTGCGGCGGAAGACATTGGCGTTGTCCCAGGGCAGCAGCACCTGCGGTGTGCCGGCCTTGAAGATCACCGGGCGGTTGAACGAGGGGTTGAGCGACTTGAGCTCATCCATTGTGACGCCGGCCATCTCGGCCACCTGGGCGGTGTCGATGTCGCGGTCCAGGCTCACGGCCTGGAAGTAGGGGTGGTTCTCGATCAGCGGCAGCTCGGCCTGGAAGCGCTCGGGGTGGGCAATGATGTTCTTCACCGCCTGCAACTTGGGCACGTAGTTGCGCGTCTCATCGGGCATGCTCAGGTCGGTGTAGGCGCCGCCCAGGCCTTGCTTCTGGTTGCGCGCAATGGCGCGGCCCACGCTGCCTTCACCCCAGTTGTAAGCGGCCAGCGCCAGGTGCCAGTCGCCAAACATATTGTAGAGCTTTTGCAGGTAGTCCAGGGCTGCGCGGGTCGAGGCCAGCACATCGCGGCGGTCGTCGCGGAACATGTTCTGCTTCAGATCGAAATAGGTGCCGGTGGCGGGCATGAACTGCCACATGCCGGCCGCCTTGGCGCTGGAGACCGCCTGCGGGTTGTAGGCGCTCTCGATGTAGGGCAGCAGGGCCAGCTCGGTCGGCATGCCCCGGCGCTCCAGCTCCTCGACGATGTGGAACATGTACTTGGAGGAGCGCTCGGTCATGCGCTGGATGTAATCTGGGCGCGTGGAGTACCACTGCTCCTGGTTGCTGACCAGGTCGTTTTCCAGATCGGACATCGCAAAGCCACGGCGGATGCGGTCCCAGAGGTCATCGGGCACGGCCAGGCTGGTGACGGCGCCATTGCCCTGCAGGCTGGCTGCATTGATGGGGCTCAGGGGGCCGCTGGGGTAGCTGGGGGTGTGCGGTACGGCACTGATCTTGGGGGCATCGTCTGCGTTGGCGGTGGGTGGGCCACCGGTTTCGGTCGTGGCGCAGCCCGTCAGGGCGAGTAGGGCGCTCAGGCTCCACAGGTACAGATACTTCATCAGAATTGGTTCTTCCAGCGACGCAGCGCGGCAAAAACGGCGACCGGGTCGCTGCCAGGGGTGGAGGGATCAAACTGCTGCGCAGCGCGGGCCACGGGGGCCAGGCTGCAGCGCAGGAAAGGGTTGATGCGCAGCTCGTTGCCAAGTTGCGCAGGCAAGGTCGGCTCGCCCCGCTCGCGCAACTGCTCGCAGTGCGCCAGGTAATGGGCGATGTCCTGGTTGTCGGGCTCTACCGCCTGTGCAAAGCGCAGGTTGGAGAGCGTGTACTCATGGGCGGCGCAGACCCGTGTGTTGGCGGGCAGCGCAGCCAGCGCCGACAGCGATGCATGCATCTGCGCGGGTGTGCCTTCAAAAAGGCGGCCGCAGCCGCCCGAGAACAAGGTGTCGCCACAGAACAGCAGCGGCTGCCCGGCCACATCGGCGCAGTAATAAGCGATATGCCCGGCGGTATGGCCGGGCACATCGATCACCTGCCAGGGCAGGCCCAGCAGATCCAGCCTGTCGCCACCCCGCATGGGCTGGCAAGGCTGGGGGATGTCCTCGGTGGCGGGGCCGTAGACCCGTGCGCCGGTGGCCTCGCGCAGCTCGGCCACGCCGCCCGTATGGTCGCCGTGGTGGTGGGTCACTACAATGGCTTGCAGCTGCAGATCCAGGCGGCGCAGCGCGTCAAGCGCGGGCGCGGCCTGGCCTGGGTCGACGACCAGAGCGTGCTGTCCGTCGTGCAGCAGCCAGATGTAGTTGTCGTTGAAAGCGGGCAGAGGTAACAGATGCATGAATGACCAAATTATAGGCACGCAAAATTGGTGGCAGACGCCGCTGGGCAGCTACATGCTGTCCTGGGAGCAAACATGTTACGACGATGCCGTGGCCGATATTTTTGGCTTCCATAGCCTGCAGATCGGGCTTTTCCCGCTGCAGGGGCTGCGCAACAATCGCACGCCCCACCGCTGGCTGGCGCTTGACTCGACCGACCAGGCCCTGCAGTGGCAGCAAAGCCGGCTGGCAGATGTACAGAGCTTTGCGCCGCCTTTACAAAGCGATGTGGGCCTGCCTGCAACGCCCGCGGGGGCCGTCACTGCCAGCCTGCTCTGTGATGCCCATGCGCTGCCATTTGGCCCCGATACGCTGGACCTGGTGCTGCTGCCCCATACCCTGGAGCTGAGCGCCGACCCGCATGCGGTGCTGCGCGAGGTGGCACGCGTGATGGTGCCCGAGGGCCGGGTGCTGATCAGCGGCATCAACCCGGCCAGCCTCTGGGGCATGCACACCTGGGCCCGCCGCATTCCGGGCCTGCAGAAGCTGCCACCTATGCCCGATGACCACAACCTGATCGGCTATGGGCGTTTGCGCGACTGGCTCAAGCTGCTGGGGCTGGAGCTGCAAAGCGCCAGCTTTGGCTGCTTTCGCCCTGCGATGCGCAGTGATACGTGGCTGAGCCGCTGGGAATGGATGGACAGGGTGGGCCCCACGGCCTGGCCGGTGCTGGGCGGCGTGTATTTTGTCGAAGCGGTGAAAAAAGTGCCCAGCGTGCACAAGCTGGCCGCGCCCTGGAAGGCGCCCGCAGCCAGCGGCGTTGCGCGCCCTGCGGTAGCGGCCCGTGAGCGGCTGACCGAGACCCAGCGCAGCGCCGAATAGCGCATCCGCACCAGGCCCCGCCCTGCCGCACATGGGGGCGCAAACCGCCCGCAAATGCGCTTATAGTGGCCCCCTGTAATCGTGGCAAGTGCCAAGGAGTGGTTGTGAACCAAGTGGTGATTTATACGGACGGTGCCTGCAAGGGCAACCCTGGCCCAGGCGGCTGGGGCGCTTTGCTGAGCGCTGGCACAGCGCAGAAGGAGCTGTTCGGTGGCGAGCTGGGCACCACCAACAACCGCATGGAGCTGATGGCGGTGATCCAGGCGCTCGAAGCCCTGAAGCGCCCCTGCGATGTGCAGTTGTATCTGGACAGCCAGTACGTGCGCAAAGGCATCACCGAATGGATCACCGGCTGGAAGGCCAAGGGCTGGCGCACTGCCAGCAAGGAGCCCGTCAAGAATGTGGACCTCTGGCAGCGCCTGGATGCGCTGGTGCATGGTGGTGAACATCGCATCACCTGGCACTGGGTCAAGGGCCATGCCGGCGACCCCGGCAATGAGCGGGCTGATGCACTGGCCAACCGGGGTGTGGCGATGGCGCTGGGCCGGGGCTGAGTCCTTTTAATACGACAAGCAGGGAGAACGAGCGATGGGACGCATCATGCGCATTCTGGCCGTTGTCGGTGTGTTGGCCGCTTTGTATGTGGCCTACCGCTACGGCGTGTTCTAAGAACCTGTTCAAAGTCTCTACGCAGCCGCGTTGGAGTGCAATCGGGATGAGTTCGAAGCGATGGAACGTAGCTTGCACCGGGGTGCAAGCAAGGGCCAGCGCGCAGAACTCGCCCGATTTCACTCCAACCCGTAGGGACAGTGGCTTTGCGCTGCCCGGGAAGGGAGCGGTCTGCGTCGTTGCAAATCCTCGCAATAGCGCGGCTATTGCTGCGGTGTTGCGCGGCTGGGCGCCCCCCTCGCATCCCATCTCGCAAAGACACTGCCGCGGCGCGAGGAGACTTTGAACAGGTTCTAAGCTGGTCGTTCGACCTGTGGCCCACCACAATGCGCAAGGGGCGGGCCGGGGTGTCGCGTAACTAACGCGTAATTACTCAGACGCCGCAATGCGGCGCAGCGCATTGCTGTCGCGCACCGTCAGGCCCGAGGGCTCGATGCGGATGGAGGATTCGCGCTCCATCGATTTGAGTTCCTGGTTCACGCGCTGGCGCGAGGCGCCCAGCAGCTGGGCCAGCTCTTCCTGGGCCAGTTGCAGGCCGATGCGGGTTTCGCTGCTTTCCTTGCCGGGCACGCCGTAGCTGCGCGATAGGTGCAGCAGCTGCTTGGCCAGGCGTGCGCGCAGTGGCAGGGTGTTGAGGTCTTCCACCATGCCGTAGAGGCTGCGGATGCGGCGCGCATGCATGCGTGCCAGCGCCTGGTAGAACTCCACATGGGTCTGCAGAATGCGCTGGAAATCTGCCTTGCTGACGCAGACCAGGGTGGTCTCGCCATGGGCATAGACATCATGGGTGCGGCTGTCGTCGTCGAACAGGCCGACATCGCCAAACCAGGTGCCTGGCTCGACATAGGTCAGGGTGATCTGCTTGCCGGTGAGCGATGCCGAGCTGACGCGGGCGGAACCCCGGGCCACGGACACCCACTCTTCGGGCTCATCGCCACGGGAGAAGATCAACCCGCCATCCTTGAAGCGCTTGACATAGGCGCAGCGCAGAATGTCGTGGCGCAAAGTCGGCGAGAGGGTGCTGAACCAGCGCCCTGTGTTGATGGCTTCGCGCTCTTCGGGGGTCAGGATTGGATCGTCCATGGCATGTCGTCTCGGTGACTGGAATTATGAATTTTGTCGCTTGTGCGACGGTCATCACCGAATGTATAGCATTGCCGCCAAATTGTTAATTGTCACCCGAGCCTCTCAGGCATCCGGCAATCCAAGTTGTCCGGTTTTGCAACCTGAACAGCTGCAAAGAATGGGCCTTATATGCTCATTGGGTTTGCATATATAGCTATCAATTTGATATTTGGGTTTCCCCGGTGTGCGCGAATGACGAAGGGGTACTTCTTCAATGGTGAAGCTGGTCTTAAATGCTGGGGTATTGGGGCCAACGCTCCCAGCGCTTTCCCTCTTGTTTTCGCTGGCTTTTTCAGGCCGCCAGGCGCTTGCGCAGGCGCTGTTGCCAGACTTCGACCAGCACCACACCCAGGCCTGCGCAGCAGATCAAGGCCATGCCGGCGGCGGTCGCCGCATCGGGCAACTGGCCAAAAATCAGCCAGCCCAAGGTGGTGGCAGACACGATCTGCAGGTAGTTGAACGGCGCCAGCAAGGTGGCGCTGGTCCTGCTGTAGGCGGTGATCTGCAGCCAGTGGCCCACAAAGCCGCTGAGGCCGGTGGAGGCCAGCAGCAGCCATTGCCAGATGCTCAGATCCAGCTGCTTCCAGAAAAAGGGCAGCAGGGCGCTCAGCACCAGCGCGCCAAACAGGCCGCCATAGAGGTTGCTGGTGAGCGGGTCGTCCGCGGCCACGCGGCGCGTGCTGATCTGGAACAGCGCAAAGGTGCTGGCCGTCACCACGCCCCAGATGGCCCCTTCGGTGGACAGCTGCCCGCCCGGGCGGATGACCACCAGCATGCCGACAAAGCCCAGCACCACGCCTGCCCAGCGGTGCCAGCCCGGCCGCTCGCCCAGCAGCCAGGGCGCCAGCACCATCACCAGCAGCGGCGCCATGAAGTTCATCGCCGTGCCCTCGGCCAGCGGTACCATGCTCAGCACATGGAAGAACAGCAAGGTGGTGGCAATCATCAGCACCGAGCGCTGGATCTGGCGCGACAGCGACTGCGTGCGAAACAGGCCCATGCCGCGCTTGGGCAGCACAAACACACCCATCAGCACCACATGGCCCACATAGCGGAACCAGGCCACCATCAACACTGGCACCCCCGCCAGGACCAGCAACTTGCCGCTCGCATCGAGACTAGAGAGAATCCACAGCCCGCAGACATGCAGGACGATACCGAGTTGGCTCATGAAAAGGCAGTTTTAGCGCAGCAGAGGCGGCCGATTGTAACCACGGGTTGACCATTTTTCAGTCACCATTTGAATAGGCTGATTCAGCGGCTTGCCTTGTCATGCAGACGCAAAAAAGCAGATCGGAAGACTTTTCTTCAGATCGGCGATAAAGCCCGGGCACTGGTGGTGGGTGCCGGGCCGCAGTCGGAGGATGGGGAGTAATGCGCCCAGCCTCCTGCTGTTCAAGCGCGCAGCAATCAGGCCGCTACGGTCTGCTGCATGGGCGTGGCCACTGCGTGGGCAATCTGGGCCTCGGCCTTGCTGATGGCAGCGGCGCGGGCTTCGGGGCCCATGGCCAGGCCTTCGGCGCGGGCAAAGTGCACATCGGTGATGCCGATGAAGCCGAAGATGGTTTGCAGGTAGGTTTCCTGGTGTTCCATTGCACGGCCGCCTTCGCTGGTCGAGTAGATGCCGCCACGCGATTCCACCACGATCACCTTCTTGCCACCGGCCAGGCCTTCGGGGCCGTTGGCGGTGTAGCGGAAGGTGCGGCCGCCTTGCAGCACACGGTCGATCCAGCTGCGCAGCTGGGTGGGAATGCTGAAGTTGTAGAAAGGCGCGCCGATGACGATCACGTCGGCTTCGAGCAGCTGGCTCACCAGGGTTTCGGAGATGGCATTTTGCTCACGCTCTGCTTCGGTCTTGGCATCCTGGCCGGTACGGAAGCCCATGGCCTCGGCGCTCAGGTGGGGCGGGGTGTTGACGGCCAGGTCCAGGTATTCCACCTGGGTGTTGGGATGCACGGCGACCCAGGCCTTGACGGCTTCGGCGCTCAGTTGGCGGGAGACGGAGTTGGCGCCCAGGATGGACGAATCGATATGCAGCAGTTTCATGGTCAGTCCTTCAAACAGGTGACGGCTTTTGCTGCACCCGCAGCATTTTTGCCAATGGCTGAATTCTGACACTTTGAACGCGCCGGATTGAGGGGTGGAATTGGGTTGGATTGTTCTATTTTTAGAACTATGATGGGCAGACTTTTTTGCCGCCCTTCTGCCCGCGCAGACCGCGCCCACGCTGCCTCTGACCATGAAATACGACCTCAACGACATGTACTACTTTGCCGAAGTGGTCGAGCGCGGCGGCTTTGCTGCGGCAGGCCGCGCGCTGGGGGTGCCCAAGTCGCGCCTGTCGCGCCGCATAGCCGATCTGGAGGCGCAACTGGGCGTGCGGCTGCTGCAGCGCACGACGCGCAGGCTGTCGTTGACCGATGCCGGTGAGACCTTTTTGCGCCATGCCCAGACCGCCCGAGAGGCGGCGCAGAATGCCCAGGCCGAGATGGAGCAGACCCAGCGCGAGCCCTCGGGCACGGTGCGGGTGTCCTGCCCGGTGACCCTGGCCCAGGGCGCGGTAGGCAAGCTGCTGCCGGCGTTTTTGCGCACCTATGCCAAGGTGCGCATCGAGATGCTG
Organism: Comamonas sp. JUb58; assembly: GCF_004364775.1. Lineage (GTDB taxonomy): Bacteria > Pseudomonadota > Gammaproteobacteria > Burkholderiales > Burkholderiaceae_C > Comamonas. The sequence continues at coordinate 60,269 of NZ_SOAL01000023.1, read as the reverse complement.
GTCACCAACCGCACCATCAACCTGATCGACGAGGGCATTGATGTGGCGTTGCGGGTGCGCGCCAACCTCAATGACAGCGGCAGCCTGGTCGTCAAGCGCCTGGGCATGACGCGCCAGCGCCTGGTGGCCAGCCCCGATCTGCTGGCCGTGCACGGCGTGCCGCAAACCCCGCAGGACCTGGGTAGCAAGATCCCGACCATGTCGCTGACCAGCGCCGATGGCAACAGCACCTTGCAGCTGGTGGGCCCTGAAGGCGAGCATGTGACCATCCACCACCAGGCCCGCTATGTGGCCGATGACCTGGTGACCCTGAAATACGCGGTGCTCGACGGCATTGGCGCCTGCTGGATGCCCGCCGCCATGGTGCGCGACGAGGTCGCCAATGGCGATCTGGTCGAGCTGCTGGCGGGCTGGAGCATCCCGGAAGGCATTCTGCATGCGGCCTTTGTTTCGCGCCGCAATATGGCGCCGGCGCAGCGGGCGTTTCTGGACTTCATGGGCGAGAACCTGCCGCTGCAGCGCATCGGTCAAACCGATGGAACCTAAGGACCCTCTGCAAAACTCCCTGCCGTGGTCTGAACGCGGGCTCGGGCGATCCGCTGCGTTGTCTTCCTTGTCAATAGCTCACTATTGACTGCAAAAGACGCCTTGCGCCTCATCCCGATCCGCGTCCATCCCGCTGGGCGAGGGTTTTGCAGAGCATCCTGAGTCGACAACATCATCTATATATTATTTTTGGAAATAACAATACTAAAAAATAGTCGTTGTTGATCTAAGAGCCTGCTTTGACAATGCATGCATGTCCGGTGCCTGTCTTGTCACGATCAATCCCTCCACCCCGCCACGCCATGCGGCCATTGCGGCCGCACAGCTTAATGGCCAGCGGCCTGTGCTGCCGGGCTGGCGCGGTGAAGCCGAGACGGGTTCACCGGTCTCGGTGGTGATCGTGCCGGGCTGGCGCAACTCCGCCCCCGGCCACTGGCAAAGCCTCTGGGCCGAGCGCATTGCTGGTGCCTTGCGCGTGGAGCAAGAGGACTGGCTGCAACCCCACCGCAGTCCCTGGGTGGCGAGTGTGGAGGAGGCCATTGCGGCCGCCCCGCACCCGGTCATCCTGGTGGCGCATTCGCTGGGCTGCATTGCCAGCGTGCATGCGGTCGAGCAGTTGCGCGACAAGCAAACAGGCCTTATTGCCGGTGCCTTGTTTGTGGCGCCGGCTGATCCGGAACGCCGCGCGCTGTTTGAAGACTTCACGCCCGTGCCTGCCAACCCGCTGCCCTTTGCCAGCATTGTGGCGGCCAGCAGCAATGATCCCTATTGCCCCATCCGCATGGCCAGCGCCTATGCCAAAAGCTGGGGCAGCACCTTTGTGCGTGTGCCCTCGGCCGGCCATATCAATGTGGAATCGGGCCATGGCGAATGGCCGCTGGGCTGGGCCTTGCTGGGCGCCCTGGCGGCCTTGGCACCGGTGCAGGCGCAAGCCGCCTGATTCACTCTTTCCCGGTCTCTTTTTTCGCGTCGATTGCTGGCATGTCTGCACAGTCCGTGCAGGCGGTCTTGGCGCTGCCTGCACCTTTGCTGCGGGCAAAAAAATGCCAGCAACGAATGCTGGCCAAGGAGGGGTTCGGTTGAATCAATAGGCTTATATTGCCTTAAATTGAGCGCCTGAATGTCGGTAATTTGTATGTGTTAGTGACGTTCATCCAGCTCGCTGTTACACCCCGAGGGTCGATCAGGCTCAGAGGCGCTTCTTGGCTGCGTCTGCGGCATCCTTCAGCGCCTCTTTCACATCGCCGGCTTTCTTCTGGATTTCGCCTTCTGCTTCCAGCGCCTTGCCCTTGGCAACCTGGCTGGGGCTGTTGATGGCCTTGCCGACGCCGGCTTGTGCTTCGCCTGCGAGGTCCTTGATCTTGCCTACGACTTGGTCCTTGTTCATGGTGTCACTCCTTGCGTGCTTGGTTAAGGTGTAGCCATTGTGCGTAGCCGCAGTGCCCGGCCTTGTCAGTGCAGCCTTGTGCTTGCTGTGCGGCTTCGCCGACAGCCGCAAGGCGCCGTGCAGGAGCGACAAAATTAATTACAACTTGGGCAGGGCTTATGGCGAGTGTTTGAGCGGGCTGTGGTCCTGCAGCGCGCGCTGGTACTCGGCCATGCCTTGTGATTCGCGCGCCAGGTAGCGCTCCACCGCCTGGGCAAAGCCGGCATGGGCCAGCCAGTGGGCGCTGGGGGTGCGCACCGGCATGAGGGCGCGCGCCATCTTGTGCTCGCCCTGCGCGCCGCCTTCAAAGCACTGCAGGCCATGGCGTATGCACCATTCAATGGGCTGGTAGTAGCAGGCCTCAAAGTGCAGGCAGTCCACCCGCTCCAGCGCACCCCAGTAGCGGCCATAGGCGTGGCGCGGCCCGCTGCCTGGCGCATCGATGGCGATCAGGCTGGCGGCAATGGGGCGGCCCTCGCGCTCGGCGATAAAGAGCAACCAGTTCTCTGCCATCTCGGTACGCATCGCGGCAAAGAAGGCCGGGGTCAGGTAAGGCGCGTTGCCATGCTCCAGATAGGTGCGCTCATAGCACTGGTAGAAGAAGTCCCAATCCGCTGCGCTGATCTGGCTGCCGCAGGCATGGCGGAAGCTAACGCCGGCTGTCTGCACCTTGCGCCGCTCCTGCCGAATCTTCTTGCGCTTGTCCTGCTGCAGCTCAGCCAGAAAATCATCAAAGTCGGCATAGGGCCTGGCATCGCCGGCCTGCGCAGCATCGCGGTTGCGCCAGTGGAACTGCACGTTCTCGCGCTGCATCAGCGCAATGTCATCCGCCGCCTGCAGATCGGGCGCAGCACCAAACAGCAGGTGCAGCGACGAGATCTCCTGCTGCTCGCAAAACTGGGTGGCGGCATGCAGCAAGGGCGCGCGAAAGCGGTCATCGGCCACCAGCAGGCGGCTGCCGGGCACGGGGGTAAAGGGCACGGCGATGACCGCCTTGGGGAAGTAATCCAGGCCATGCTCGGCATAGGCCCGCGCCCAGGCAAAGTCAAACACGTACTCGCCGTAGGAATGGCTTTTGAGGTACATGGGGCAGGCGCCCACCAGCGTGTCGTCCTGCCACAGGCTCAGGTGGCAAGGTTGCCAGCCACTCTCCACAGTCGCGCTGCCGCTGTCCTCCAACGCCTGCAGATAGGCGTGGCGCATGAAGGGGGTGGGGCGCTGCTGCACGGCCAGCAGCCCATCCCAGGCGGGGCCATCGAACTCCGCCATGCTGGGCAGAATGCGCAGCTCCAGGCTGGGGCCGGGGTGGGGTGCGGGCGTGGGGTCAGCGGGCAGCGAGGTCATGGCCCGATTGTGGTCTGCCTGCCGCGCCGCTGCAGGGGGCAGGTTATGCGGCTTTGCGCTGGTGGCTGTGCACCAGGTCCATCAACGCGGCGATCTCCTCGTCGCTGCTGGACCAGGAGGTGACAAAGCGCACCACCACCTCGCCCGCCTGCAGCTGGGTGCCGGCCGGCACGCTGGTGGCGTACCAGTCGGAGCAGCGCACGCCCTGGGCGCGCAGCTGCTCATAGAGCGCAATGCGCATTAGCACAAACACTTCATTGGCCTGCGTGGGCCAGCTCAGGCGCACGCCGGGCGTGGCGACCAGCGCGGCCGACAGCTTGGCCGCCATCGCATTGGCATGGCGGGCCAGCTCCATCCAGTGGCCGCCCTCCAGCCAGGCGCAGAACTGCGCGCCGATGGTGCGGCTCTTGGACACCAGCTGGCCGCTGCGCTTGATGCGCAGCGAGAAGTTCTGGGCCAGTGCCTGGTCGAAGAACACCACCGCCTCGGCCATCAACGCGCCGTTCTTGGAGGCGCCCAGGCTCAGCACATCGACACCGGCGCGCCAGGTAATATCACCGGGGTGGCATTGCAGCGCGGCGATGGCATTGGCCAGGCGCGCGCCATCCATATGCAGGCGCAGGCCCAGCGCATGCGCCTGGGCGGCCAGTGCGGCAATCTCTTGCGGCTGGTAGACCAGGCCGTTCTCGGTCACCTGGGAGATGCTCAGACCGCTGATCACCATGTTGTGGGGCGCGTCATGGGGGGTGCGTTCCACAAAGGCGGCCAGGTCGTCGGCGCTGATCTTGCCGTTGCCCGTGGCCATCGGCAGCAGGCTGGCGCCGCCGGTGAAGAGCGCCGGGGCGCTGTTCTCATCGACCGCGATATGGGCCATGTTGTGGCAGACCACGGCGTTCCAGGGTTGGGCGATGGTGGACAGCGCCAGGCAGTTGGCCGCCGTGCCGGTGGTGACGAAGAACACTTTCACCGGGGTGCCAAAGGCCTCGCCCAGCATCTGCTCGGCGCGCTGGCTCCATTCGTCGTTGCCGTAGGCGGACTGGATGCCGCTGGCGGCCTCCACCAGGGTTTGCAGGATGCGGGGGGAGACGCCGGCTTGGTTGTCGCTGCCAAAGTTCATGGGACGCTGCGGGTAGTGGTGCAAAAGCCTGATTCTGCCTGCAAACCGCCCGCGCCCGCTGTCCCGGATTGGCGGGATTTGCGCGCCGCTGCGCAGGCCTGAGGCTTTGTAGGCTAGACTCTTTGGCTGCACCGGGCGCGGGCCCCGCCCACTCTCTTTGTGGCCCTGGTGCGCCGCCCCCTTGCCATCGAGTCATCCATGTCCAATTTTTCCATCGCAAGCGCCCAGCTGAACTTTGTTGTGGGTGATATGCCGGGCAATGCCCGCAAGATCATTGATGCTGCGGCCCAGGCGGCTGCCCAGGGCGTGCAGCTATTGCTGACCCCCGAGCTGGGCATTTGCGGCTATGCCGCCGAAGACCTGTTCCAGCGCCCCTCGTTCCTGGCGGCCTGCGATGCGGCGGTGGCCCAGGTGGTGCAGGCCAGCACGCAGTGGCCGGAGCTGACCGTCGTGCTGGGCCACCCGCAGGCGGCGCAGCATGCTGCCCATGGCCGCTGCTACAACGCCGCCAGTGTGGTGCGCGCCGGCCAGGTGCTGGACTGCTACCGCAAGCAGCTGCTGCCCAACTACCGTGAATTTGACGAGACCCGCTACTTTGTTGAAGGCTCGCAGACCTGCGTGTTCGAGGTGGCGGGCAGCCGCATTGGCCTGCTGATCTGTGAAGACGCCTGGGCCAGCCAGCCCGCGCGTGCGGCCAAGGCAGCGGGCGCGCAGCTGCTGGCTGTCATCAATGCCTCGCCGTTCCAGATGGACAAGCCCGGCCACCGCGAGGCCTTGCTGGCCGAGCGCACGCGCGAAACCGGTTTGCCGCTGGTCTATGCCCACCTGGTGGGTGGGCAGGATGAGCTGGTGTTCGATGGCCACTCCTTTGCGCTGAATGCCGATGGCCAGGTAGCAGCCCGCGCGCCGGGTTTTGACGAACATCTGCTGTCGCTGCAGGTCGAGGCCACAGCCACAGGCCTGCAGTTGTCTGGCCCCATCGCCGCGCCTGGTGATACCAACCAGCAGCTGTGGCAGGCCTTGGTGGTGGCGGTGCGCGATTACCTGGGCAAGACCGGTTTTCCCGGTGCGGTGCTGGGCCTGTCCGGCGGCATCGATTCGGCCCTGGTGCTGGCGATTGCGGTCGATGCGCTGGGGGCCGACAAGGTGCGCACGGTGATGATGCCGTCGCCCTATACGGCCGACATCAGCTGGATCGATGCGCGCGAGATGGCCGAGCGCCTGTCGGTGGCTTATGAAGAGATCTCGATTGCGCCGCAGTTCGAGGCCTTCAAGGCCGCACTGGCGCATGATTTTGCCGACCGTGCCGAAGACACGACCGAGGAAAACCTGCAGGCCCGTATCCGTGGCACCTTGCTGATGGCCTTGTCGAACAAGTTTGGCTCCATCGTGCTGACCACCGGCAACAAGAGCGAGATGGCCACCGGCTACTGCACCTTGTACGGCGACATGGCCGGCGGCTTTGCGGTGCTGCGCGATGTGCCCAAGACCCGCGTGTTTGAGCTGGCGCGCTGGCGCAATGCCCGTGACCCCTATGGCACCGGCCGCAACCCGATCCCCGAGCGCATCATCACCCGCCCGCCCAGCGCCGAGCTGCGCCCGGACCAGAAGGACCAGGACAGCCTGCCGCCCTATGAAGTGCTGGATGCCATCATCGAGCGCTACATGGAGCAGGACGCCGACATCGACAGCATTGTGGCTGCCGGCTACCCCTGCGCCGATGTGGAGCGGGTAGTGCGCCTGATCCGCATCAACGAATACAAGCGCCGCCAGGCCGCCGTGGGCCCGCGCCTGTCGGCCCGGGGTTTTGGCCGCGACTGGCGCTACCCCATCACCAATGGTTTCCGGGGCTGAGCGGCCAGGCCGCTCCCCACGCCTTGCCTATGCCTTTGATGCGCTGTGCCTGCCCACCCCTCGCGCCTGACGCGGGGCGGCTGGGGGCTGCGCGTTTTCTGAGCTTTGTGCGTGCACGCATCGCGCGCCAGGTGGCCACGCGCCAGTCGGGCTTCTCGCGGCTCAATCCGCCATAGCGCAGCGCGCCTTCCTCGCTTTTGTTGATCGCGGCATTGCGCAGCCTGCCTGCGCCGCCGCCATTCCTGCGTCTTTTTTTGGAGCTGTACCCGGTATTGCCGGGTGCGGGCTTTGCCATGTCCCCTTTTCTGCATTATTTCCGCGCCCAGTGGGCGCCGAGCGTGCCGCGCGAGCTGATGGCCGGCGCGGTCGCCACCTTTGCGCTGATCCCCGAGGTCATCGCCTTTTCCTTTGTCGCCGGTGTGGACCCCTCGGTGGGCTTGTTCGCCTCCTTTGTCATCAGCATCGTGATTGCTTTTGTGGGTGGGCGGCCGGCCATGGTGTCGGCCGCTGCGGGCTCGGTGGCCCTGGTGGCTGCGCCGCTGGTGCAGGCCCATGGCGTGCAGTACCTGTTTGCCGCCGGCTTGCTGGCGGGCGCCATGCAGATGCTGTTTGGCTGGCTGCGCCTGGGGGTGCTGCTGCGCTTTGTCTCCGGCTCGGTGCGCACCGGCTTTGTCAATGCGCTGGCCATTCTTATTTTTGCGGCCCAGTTGCCACATCTGGTGGGCGCCAATGGCGCCACCTGGGCCATGCTGGCGCTGGGCCTGGTGGTCATCTACGGCCTGCCGCGCATCAGTACGGCCGTCCCGTCGCCGCTGATCTGCATCCTGGTGTTGACGGGCGTGGCCCATGCGCTGGACCTGCCCCTGAAGACCGTGGCCGACCTGGGCCTGCTGCCCGATACCTTGCCCAGTTGGGCGCTGCCCGATGTGCCGTTCTCTCTGCAGACCCTGCAGCTGATTGCGCTGCCGGCGCTAGCCATTGCGATGGTGGGCCTGCTCGAATCCTTGATGACGGCCAGCGTGGTCGATGAGCAGACCGACACCCCCAGCGCCAAGAACCGCGAATGCAGCGGCCTGGGCCTGGCCAATGTGGCGGCCAGCTGCTTTGGCGGCATTGCGGGCTGCGGCATGATCGGCCAGAGCGTGAGCAATGTGCGCTATGGCGGGCGCGGGCGCTTGTCCACTTTGTTTGCCGGCGCCTTTCTGCTGGGCTTGATGGTGCTGCTCAAGCCCTGGGTGGCCCAGGTGCCGGTGGTGGCGCTGGTGGCGATCATGGTCATGGTGTCGGCCTCGACCCTGGACTGGGGATCGGCCCGCGCGCTGCTCAAACATCCCAAGCTGTCGAGCCTGGTGATGCTGGCCACCGTGGTGGTCACCATCGCCACGCACAACCTCGCTGCCGGTGTGGCCGTGGGTGTGCTGCTCAGCGGGGTGTTCTTCATGTTCAAGGTGTCGACGCTGCTGCAGATGCAGCGCAGCGGCGATGCCGAGCTGCTCTATGCCGTGCGCGGCCAGGTGTTTTTTGCCTCGGCAGATCTGCTGGTGGATGCCTTTGATGTGCGCGAGATCGAGGGCCGGCCGGTGCGCATCGACATGGCCCAGGCGCATCTTTGGGACATCACGGCGGTGCAGGCGCTCGCCAAGGTCTGCGCGCGGCTGCGCAAGCATGGCAGTGCGGTGCAGGTAACGGGGCTCAATGCCCAAAGCCAGGCGCTGGCGGCCCGGCTGGACCTGCGTCTGGATGGCATCTAGCTACGGGCCAATGCTGCCGTTGGCTGGAGATTTGGCCCCGGAGGTGCCGAAGGCGGAATCTTGACGCACAATAGCCCCAGTTGCTGCGCGCATCGCCTGCGCAGCGTGTATATGCCCATCCCAGGAGAGCTTTATGAAAATGATTACCGCCGTTATCAAACCTTTCAAGATGGACGAGGTGCGTGAAGCTCTGGCGGATGTGGGCGTGACCGGTCTGACCGTCAGCGAAGTCAAGGGTTTTGGCCGCCAGAAGGGCCACACCGAGCTCTACCGTGGCGCGGAATATGTCGTGGACTTTCTGCCCAAGGTGAAGATCGAAGTCGCCGTGAAGGACGAGGACGTGGACCGCTGCGTGGACGCCATCGTCAACGCGGCCCGCACCGGCAAGATCGGCGACGGCAAGATTTTCGTCACCGAGATCGAGCGCGTGATCCGTATCCGTACCGGTGATCTGGACGAAGCAGCCGTCTGATCCAGACCGCAGCTGCATCCGCAAAAGCGCCTTGGCAAGCCAGGCGCTTTTTTCATGCCTGCTGCCGGTTGCTGGGCAGCGGGTTCAGGGCTTGATGGTGGTGTGCGAGCAGATCCACAGCACCTGCGCATCCTCATCGCCGCCCGAGATGCAGGCATGGCCCATGACGCTGTCGAAATAGCAGGAGTCGCCCGCAGCCAGCTCCAGCGGCGCATAGCTGTCGGTGTGCACGACCACGGTGCCGCGCATCACATAGAGCATTTCTTCGCCATCGTGGCTCAGCAACTGGGGAAAGGCGCTGCGCTCATGGGCCTTGATGGTGGTGAGCAGCGGAATAAAGCGCTTGTCGGCCAGGTCGGCATGCAGCAGCTCATAGACATATTGCGGCGTGCGGTGCACCAGGCCATCGCCCTGGCGGGTGATGCTGCGCCGCGCGCGCAGGCCGGGTTGCTGCAGCGGGCTGAACAGCTCGCCCACATCCACATCCAGCCCGCGCGCGAGCGCCGCGATCTTTTCATAGGTGGGCGAGAGCTGGCCGTGCTCGATCTTGGACAGGGCAGAAGCCGAGATGCCGCAGCGCTGGCTCAGCTGCTGCAGGGTCAGATCGGCGTTGCGCCGCAGCAGGCGCAGCTTGGTGGCCAGCACATCGGTGGTGGCATCGGCGCCGGCGTTGTGGTGGGGCAGGGGGGCGTGGGGCATGGCAGGCTCTTGTGGTGCTCGCCAGTGTAGGGGGCGCTGCGCTGGCCGGTGGCGCAGCGCAGCCGTGGCGGCCGTGTTTTAGGCCCAATTCTCGGGTAAACCCTAGAGAGAAAGAGTGGATTTAAGAAATTTATTGTCTCAAGCTGCATTAAATTTCGTATACGAAAATTATTTCTCTTTAGTAGATTTATCGCGCCGTATGCAGATCCTGGATTCCAACCACACCACGCAACACCTGCCCATGGCAGCACTGATTGACAGCCTTGAACAAATGTTCATCGCCGGCTGCGAAGTGCCGCTGCGCCACAACCACAAGATCGTCGGCCAGACCAGTGCCGAAGACGGCATCTTGCTGCTGATGCCCGCATGGCAACCAGGCAAGCGCATCGGGGTCAAGACCGTGTCCATCTTCCCGGGCAACCAGGCGCATGGCCTGCCTGGCCTGCATTCGGTCTTCATCCTCTACGACGCGACCACCGGTGCCCCGCTGGCAGTGCTGGATGGAGATGCCATCACCTCGCGCCGCACCGCTGCGGCATCGGCCCTGGCGGCGCGCTGGCTCAGCCGCCCCGATGCCCACCGTCTGCTGGTGGTGGGCGCCGGCCGTGTGGCCAGCCTGCTGCCCGATGCCTACCGCTGTGTGCGCGATATCCAAGAGGTGCAGGTCTGGGACATCCGCCCCGAGGCCGCGCAAGCGATGGTGGAACGCCTGCAGGCGCAGGGTCTGCAAGCTTCGGTCGCCACTGACCTGGAGCAGGCGGCGCGCCAGGCTGACATCATCAGCTGCGCCACCTTGTCCAACGCGCCCTTGGTGCGTGGCGAATGGCTGCAGCCCGGTGTGCACCTGGACCTGATCGGCAGCTTTACCCCGGCGATGCGCGAAAGCGATGACCGCTGCTTTGCCCGTGCCACCGTCTTTGTCGATACGCCCGAGGCGCTGATGAAGGCGGGCGACATTCTGGAGCCCATCGCCAGCGGCGCCTGGGAGCCCAGCCGCCTGGCCGCCACCTTAGAGCAGCTCTGCCGCAGCCAGCACGCCGGCCGCCAAAGCGCCGATGAGATCACGCTGTTCAAGGCCGTAGGCACGGCGCTGGAAGACCTGGCTGCTGCATCGCTGGCTTATGACGCCTTCAGCGCCTCAGGCAGCGCTGCCGCTTGATCTGCTGACCCGGCCCGATGCGGGCCGGGCCGGGCTGCCGTCCCCTTTCTCTTTGCTATCTGATTCATTCCTTCCATGCGCACATCTTCGACCGAGCCAGCAGCGTCTGCGGCCACCAACAAGCGAGTACTGATTGCCAGTCTGATGGGGAGCTCCATCGAGTGGTTTGACTATTTCCTCTATGCGACTACAGCAGCGCTGGTGTTTGGGAAGGTGTTCTTCCCCACCGCCGATCCGGTGGTAGGACTGATGCTGTCCTACCTGACCTTCTCGCTGACCTTCTTCATCCGGCCGCTGGGCGGCTTTATCTTCTCGCACATCGGTGACCGCATCGGGCGCAAGAAGACCTTGGTGATCACCTTGTCGCTGATGGGCGGCGCCACCGTGCTGATCGGCCTGCTGCCCGGCTACGAGCAGATCGGCATATGGGCGCCCATCCTGCTGATCGTGCTGCGCCTGGTGCAAGGCCTGGGCATTGGTGGTGAGTGGGGCGGCGCGTTGCTGCTGGCCTACGAATACGCACCCAAGAACCGCAAGGGTCTGTTTGGCAGCGTGCCGCAGATGGGCGTGACCATCGGCATGGTGCTGGCCACCTTGGCCATCACCGTGATGAGCACCTTGCCTGATGACCAGTTCCTGGCCTGGGGCTGGCGCGTGCCCTTCCTGCTGAGCGCCATCCTGGTGTTCCTGGGTCTGTGGATCCGCAAGGGCATTGATGAGACTCCTGCCTTCAAGCAGGCCAAGGCCAGCGGCAATGTGGCCAAGATCCCGCTGGTTGAAACCCTGCGCTACCACTGGCGTGCGGTGCTGGTGGCCGTTGCCATCAAGTTTGTGGAAACGGCGCCGTTCTATATCTTCTCGACCTTCATCGTCAGCTACGCCACGGCCACCTTGGGCTTTGAGCGGATTTCCGTGCTCAATGCGGTGACGATTGCGACCCTGGTCACCACCTTGATGATCCCGCTGATGGGGCGCTTGTCGGACAGCATTGGCCGCAAGCGCATGTTTGTGGCAGGCACCCTGGTGATGGCCGCCTTCACCTTCCCCTACTTCATGCTGCTGGAGCAGCGCACGATGACCAGCCTGGTTATCGCCACCGTCGTCGGCCTGGGTCTCGTCTGGGCGCCTATCACCGCCGTGCTGGGCACCTTGTTCTCGGAGATTTTCTCGACCCGCGTGCGCTACACCGGCATCACCCTGGGCTACCAGATTGGCGCTGCGCTGGCCGGCGGCACCGCCCCCTTGCTCGCCACCTGGTTGCTCAACACCTACAACGGCTCCTGGGTGCCGGTGGCCTGGTACATCGTGGGTACGGCCATGATCTCGCTGATCGGCATTGCGTTTGCAAAGACCGTGGCGGACAACGACTAAGCGCTCTATCCCAAAAACCTCGTTCTATGGTGGACGAGGTGATCCAGCAAAAGCAAAGCGGCCCGTTCATCAACGGGCCGCTTTTTTGTGTTTGCTGGGCGCTGCTTAGATCACTTCGCGCAGTGCATCGCTTTGCTGCGCCAGGCCGGCTTCTTCAACCAGCTGGGCCAGCAGTGCGGCATGGTCATTGCCGCTCTTGATCAGGCCCATCTGCCACTCGTCCATAAAGCCCTGGCCCACGCATTGCTGCAGGAACTGCAGCATGCCGTCGTAGTACCCGTTGGCATTGAGGATGCCGATGGGCTTGTCGTGGTAGCCCAGCTGGCGCCAGGTCCAGATCTCGTAGAGCTCTTCAAAAGTGCCGATGCCGCCAGGAATGGCGATAAAGGCATTGCTGCGCTCGGCCATCATGGCCTTGCGCTCATGCATGGTGGTGACCACATGCAGCTCGTCGCAGAGCTCATTGGCCAGTTCGCGGTCCACCAGGGCCTTGGGGATCACGCCGACCACGCGGCCGCCTGCCTCGCGCGTGGCGCGGGCCACCGTGCCCATCAGGCCGGATTTGCCGCCGCCATAGACCAGCTGGCCGCCATGGCTGCCGATCCAGTGGCCGACGGCCTGGGCGGCTTCGCCAAAGGCTTCAAGCTTGCCAGGGCGCGAGCCGCAGTAAACGCACATCGAGAAGGTAGGGGAGTTGGTCATTTCAGCAATCTTTCATACAAGGCAGGCAGCCACACCGCCGCGCACAGCACCAGAGCCAGGAACACCGCGGCACTGCCCATGTCCTTGGCCTTTTTGGCCAGGTCATGCCATTGGGGGCCGAAGCGGTCCATCGCCATCTCGATGCCGGTGTTGAGCAGCTCGGCAATCAGCACCAGAAAAACCGGGGTGATCAGCAAGGCCCAATCGCGCCAGTCGTGCGCCAGCCAGAGCGAGGCGGGCAGCATCAGCAGCGCGAGGATGGCTTCCATGCGGAAGGCCTTTTCGCCCCAGCCGGCCCGCAGGCCCTGCATCGAATAACCGGCGGCATGCCAGACACGCGTCAGGCCAGTGCGGCTTTTTTGCGGGTTGGCGGCATGGATGTCGGCCAGGCTGTGCGCTGGCACGGCGGGGTCGGCAGGGGAGCGAGGATCGGGCTGGTTCATCGGAGGCGTGGTCATCGCCCATCATGGCATAGCGTGGGCAGGTCAACGCATATTATTGCACTGCAGCATTTGATCGGCGCGCTGCCTGGTTCTGGCGCCAGGTAGCGCTGGCGCAATAGGGGCAAGCTTATAGCGCTGGATCCGGCGTCTTGCTCTGTGGCGCCGGGCGCTCGGCACTGACCAGGCGTGTGCCGGCCAGTGCATCGTGCCAGAACTGCTGCAGGGGATGCAGCCGGCTGGCCAGCGCCCAGAGCACGATCCAGCCGCTCAGCAGCACCACGATTTCGCCCACTGGCAGGCCAAAGGGCATGCTGACCACCAGCGGCGGCAAAAACCACAGCCAGCTGCAGACATAGCGCAGCAGCGCGCGGCCCTGTGTCAGGGGCTGGCCGTTGCGGTCCACGATGCGGATATGCCAGGTTTTCATCGCCAGGGTCTGGCCCTTGTGCCAGAACCAGGTGAAATAGATGCCAAAGATGATGAACAGGAAGAGCTGCAGGCCATGGCGGTTGTCCATCGCGTTGCGCGTCTGGCTCAGCGAGCTGTAGAGGTAACCCGACATGAAGACCACGCCAAACATCAGCATACCCTCATACAACCAGCAGGCCATGCGCCGCGCCAGGCGCGGTGCGCGCAACAGCGCGCTGGTGGCGAGGGGGCCGGGAGGGAGCGCTGTTGTGCTGGTGGAGGTCTGCATGCGGACAGTATCAGGTCGGCGGGTGCACCGGGCTGTCGCTGTTGCGCGACTGTGATTCGCCCGCCGGCGGCCGGCTTGGGGAATCCAGCGGGGGCAACGGCGAGGAGGTGACCGGCGCGGGCATTTGCACCGGGGCCGTCTCTACCACCGGGGCGGGCGGCAAGGCTGGGGGCGGTGCGGGTGGCAAGGCGGGCGCCGGTGCTGCGCCGTTGGCAGCGGGGGCAGGCCCGGTGAGCGGGCCGACCTCGACCGGCGTCACCATGCCGCGCGAGTGCACGCGGATCTCAGGTGGCGGCAGGATCTTGGGCGGGTTGGCGCGGTTGGGGTTGATGGCCGCTGCCGGCACCTTGACCAGGCGCCCGGTGCTGCGGGCCGAAGGGCGGGGCGCCAGCGCCACGCCGCCGTGGTAGAGCACGCCGCCCTGGGCCAGGCGCTTGCGCTCACGGGCGCTGAGTGCCTGGTAGTCTTCCCAGAGCTTGCGCTTTTCCTCGGCCGACAGGCTGCTGATGTTCGAATAGTTGAGCCGGGCCTGGCTTTGGTCGGACAGGCTGAACTTGGCCCATTCCTTCATGTGCTCGCCAATGCGCAGCTGCTCTTCGGGGGAGAAATCGTCAAAGCTGTCGGCGATCATCGTCCAGCGGCTTTTCTGCTGGGTGGTCAGCCAGTTCCATTGCTCTTCGAGCGGCGCCAGCACGGTGCGCTGGTCGTCATCCAGCGCGTCCCAACTGGGGCCCTCATTGCGCGGGCTGCTGGAGCGGGTGACGCTGTTGGCGCTGACCAGATCGCTGGCGGCGCTGCCGTAAATATTGGCGGCCTTGTTGCCGGCGTAGACGCCCACAACAGCAAAAGCAGCCAGCAAAATACTGGCTGCCATGGCGGGGATGGTCGAAGGGGCGGGCGTGTTGCCGGCTACCTCATCGTTATCGTAATCGTGTCTCAACGCTTGTCAGTGGGCTGCTTTTGGGCAGCGATCTTCAGAAACTGGGTAAAACCAGGATCAGTATAGGCGCTTGGCGGCAGCTCGTCAGCCAGCAAGGTGGCATCGTACTCAGCCATTTCGCTGGCGCCTTCGTCTGCCTGAACACCGTTGAAGAAGGCCAGGCCGGCAACCATCGCGCTCAGCGGCACAGCCGACACCACGGCACGCCACCAGTTGCGTTTGCCAGAAGGCGCAGCGGCCTCTTGCTGGGGCTGGCGTGCAATCGCAGGCACCGCCACCACCTTGCGGCGGGACAGGGCGCGCTCCCGGGCCGCTCGCAAACGTTCGCTGATGTCGTAGTCGAGATCAGCCTCGGCTTCGCTCAGCCGGGCGGTAACGCGGCGGGCAAAAATTTCAGCATTGACAACGGTTTGGGCGGTGTTTGAGCGGTTCATAGCACGATTCCTTTGGCCTTAAGCACTTTACTCAAGGTTTGGATGGCGCGAAAGCAGTGGGTTTTTACACTTCCCTCTGAGCAACCCATGGCTGCTGCAGTCTCTGCGATGTCCATCTCTTCCCAATAACGCATCAGAAACGCTTCGCGTTGACGCGCTGGCAACTGTTGTATCTCTTTTTCTATTAATGCAAGGGTTTGTTTGCGGTTGGTGTGGTCCTCGGCACTTTGCTCCGCATCTCCATTGTCGGCGTTGTAAATGTCCAGGAGGTTGAATTCCCCCTCGTCATCCGGGCCTTCGAAGTCGCTCATCGTCGTGAAGAGCGCATTGCGCGTCTTCTGGCGGCGGAACCAGTCGAGCGTGCTGTTGGACAGAATGCGCTGGAACAGCATCGGCAGCTCGTTGGCCGGCTTGTCCCCATAGTGCTCGGCCAGCTTCATCATGCTGTCCTGCACGATGTCGAGCGCTGCTTCCTGGTCGCGCACATGAAAAAGCGAGCGCTTGAAAGCTCGCTTTTCAACGCTTTTCAGAAAGTCGGACAGTTCTCGTTCTGTGGCCAAATCGTACCCAACACCGTGGTTATTCAGAGATTTCTCGCTTTTTACCCGGGCAAATAAACCAAGTGTGGCAAAAAACACCGCATCAAGCCCTAGATTATCGCATCCTATCGAAAAAAAATCCGTAGCTTGTCGCAAAGCAATGCTGCAGTGCGATAATGTATAAGCATCAAAAAGCAAAAGGGTCACGGTCCGGCGTCGCAAGCATCTCGCCCATGTCCGTTGGCCTCAAGTTCCAAGCAGGCTCCACAAGAGCTGGGCGAGGAGCACCAGAGGTTTTTCGTTAGAGAAATTCACAAAGGTTGATCATGGAAATGTCCAAGGCCGAACAGAACTCGGCGCAAGCGGCGCATCAGTCCGCGCAGAAATCCCAAGAACTCATGGGCGCTGAAGTGCTGGTCAAGGCACTGCAGGCCGAAGGCGTCAAGCAGCTGTGGGGCTACCCCGGCGGTGCAGTTCTCTACATCTACGACGCGCTCTACAAACAAGACACCATCAACCATGTGCTGGTTCGCCATGAACAGGCAGCAGTGCATGCAGCAGACGGCTTTGCCCGCGCTACCGGTGAAGTGGGCGTGGCACTGGTTACCTCTGGCCCCGGCCTGACGAATGCAGTCACCGGTATTGCCACTGCTTACACAGACAGCATCCCTATCGTCGTGATCTCCGGTCAGACATCCACGACCGCCATTGGCTCGGATGCTTTCCAGGAATGCGATACCGTCGGTATCACGCGCCCCATCGTCAAGCACAACTTCCTGGTCAAGGATGTGCGCGATCTGGCGCTGACGATGAAAAAAGCTTTCCATATCGCACGCACCGGCCGTCCCGGCCCCGTCGTGATCGATATCCCCAAGGACGTTTCCTTCAAGAAGGTGGCCTACAACGGCTATCCCTCGACGGTGGAAATGCGCTCCTACAACCCGGTCAAGAAGGGCCACAGCGGCCAGATCCGCAAGGCCCTGCAGCTGCTGCTGGCGGCCAAGCGCCCCTATATCTATACCGGTGGCGGCGTGCTGTTGAGCGGCGCCGAGCAAGAGCTGCGCACCCTGGTGGACCTGCTGGGCTACCCGGTGACCCACACCCTGCTGGGTCTGGGCGCCTATCCGGCCAGCGACAAGAAATACTTGGGCATGCTGGGCATGCACGGCACGATCGAAGCCAACAACGCGATGCAGAACTGCGATGTGCTGCTGGCCGTGGGCGCGCGCTTTGACGACCGGGTGATTGGCAACCCCAAGCACTTCATGTCGGTGGACCGCAAGATCATCCATGTCGACATCGACCCTTCGTCGATCTCCAAGCGCGTCAAGGTGGATGTGCCCATCGTCGGCGACTGCAAGGAAGTGCTGAGCGAGCTGATCGCGATGGTGCGCGAGAGCGTGGCCAGCCCCGATGCCGAGGCGCTGCAAAACTGGTGGAAGACCATCGAAGGCTGGCGCAGTCGCGATTGCCTGCGCTACGACCGCGAGAACACCGAAGTCATCAAGCCGCAGTTCGTGGTCGAAACGCTCTGGCAGATGACCCGCGATGCGGACTGCTATGTGACCTCGGACGTGGGCCAGCACCAGATGTGGGCTGCGCAGTACTACCGCTTCGAGGAATCGCGCCGCTGGATCAACTCGGGTGGCCTGGGCACGATGGGCGTGGGCATTCCCTATGCGATGGGCATCAAGCTGGCCAAGCCCGATGCCGAGGTGTTCTGCATCACCGGCGAAGGCTCGGTGCAGATGAACATCCAGGAGCTGGCCACCTGCCGCCAGTACGAGACGCCGATCATCATCTGCGCGCTCAACAACCGCTTCCTGGGCATGGTGCGCCAGTGGCAAGAGATCGAATACTCGGGCCGCTACAGCCACAGCTACATGGATTCGCTGCCTGACTTCGTCAAGCTGGCCGAAGCCTATGGCCATGCGGGCATTCTGATCGAGAAGCCCGAGGATGTGGAGCCCGCCCTGCGTGAAGCGCGGCGCATTGCCCGCGAAGAGCGCAAGAGCGTGTTCCTCGATTTCCGCACCGATCCGACCGAGAACGTCTTCCCGATGGTTCAGGCCGGCAAGGGCATCACCGAGATGCTGCTGGGCGCGGACGATCTGTAAACGCCTTCCTGGCTGGGCGCGCCTTGCTGCAAGCGCGCGTCCAAGCTTCCCTTCGGTTTTTCCTTTCTGACGAATCTATTGTCTACCGAGCCCAGCGCTTACCGGCGTTGGGGGAGGGTAGCGAAAAGAGGAATCTGTTCTTATGAAACACATCATTGCGGTTCTCCTGGAGAACGAACCAGGCGCCCTGTCGCGCGTGGTGGGCCTGTTTTCGGCCCGTGGCTACAACATCGAGTCCCTCACCGTGGCGCCCACCGAGGATGCCTCGCTGTCGCGCATGACCATCACCACCACCGGCTCGGACGACGTCATCGAGCAGATCACCAAGCACCTCAACCGCCTCATTGAAGTGGTGAAGGTGGTCGATCTGACCGAAGGCGCCTATACCGAGCGCGAGCTGATGATGATCAAGGTGCGGGCGGTCGGCAAGGAGCGCGAAGAAATGAAGCGCATGGCCGACATCTTCCGTGGCCGCATCATCGATGTGACCGAGAAGAGCTACACCATCGAGGTGACCGGCGACCAGGCCAAGAACGATGCGTTCCTGAGCGCGATCGATCGGTCGGCCATCCTCGAAACCGTGCGTACCGGTGCCAGCGGCATCGGTCGCGGTGAACGCATCTTGCGCGTGTAATGCGCTGGTGTCACCGGCTGCGACGCCATGCCCGCCAGGCGGTGGGTGTGGTACTGCTGCTGGTGGGGCTTGTGCTGGTGGAGTCTTCGCTACAGCAAGATGATCCAGAATGCTCCTGGGAACAGGACGGCTGGACCCAGATTCGCCAATGCGATCCACTGCTCACACAGGCCGATGCCTTTGCTACCCCTGGCTCCCAGTTGTGGTTGTCCCTCATAGTAGGATTGGGCGCTTTTGTAGCGGGGGCTTATTTGCTGGCGTCAGGAAACACCGCAAGGCCACCTGACGATACAGATTCTTGAACAAGTGTTTGTTTGCATTTTTGACTGATACCAACGGAGCGAAGCATGAAAGTTTTTTACGACAAGGACTGTGATCTGTCCCTCATCAAAGGCAAGACCGTCGCCATCATCGGCTACGGCTCGCAAGGCCATGCGCACGCGCAGAACCTGAACGACAGTGGCGTGAAGGTCATCGTCGGTCTGCGCAAGTCTGGCGCTTCCTGGCCCAAGGCCGAGAAGGCCGGTCTGACCGTGATGGAAGTCAACGACGCCGTGAAGGCCGCTGACGTGGTCATGATCCTGTTGCCTGACGAAGACATCGCCAAGGTGTACAACGACAACGTCAAGGACAACATCAAGCAAGGCGCTTCGCTGGTGTTCGCGCACGGCTTCAACGTGCACTACAACCAAGTTGTGCCCCGCGCCGATCTGGACGTGTGGATGGTGGCTCCCAAGGCCCCTGGCCACACCGTGCGCAACACCTACAGCCAAGGCGGCGGCGTGCCCCACCTGATCGCTGTGCACCAGGACAAGTCTGGCAAGGCCCGTGACCTGGCCCTGTCGTACGCAATGGCCAATGGTGGCGGCAAGGCCGGCATCATTGAGACCAACTTCAAGGAAGAAACCGAGACCGACCTGTTCGGCGAGCAAGCCGTTCTGTGCGGCGGTGCTGTCGAGCTGATCAAGATGGGCTTCGAGACCCTGGTGGAAGCTGGCTACGCGCCTGAAATGGCCTACTTCGAGTGCCTGCACGAGCTCAAGCTCATCGTGGACCTGATCTACGAAGGCGGCATTGCCAACATGAACTACTCGATCTCGAACAACGCCGAATACGGCGAGTACGTGACCGGTCCTGAAGTGATCAACGAAGAGTCGCGCAAGGCCATGCGCAACGCTTTGAAGCGCATCCAGAACGGCGAATACGCCAAGATGTTCATCCAGGAAGGCCGTCTGAGCTACCCATCGATGACTGCCCGCCGTCGCAACACTGCCGATCACCAGATCGAGCAAGTGGGTGGCCAGCTGCGCGCCATGATGCCTTGGATTGCCAAGAACAAGCTGGTCGACCAGACCCGCAACTAAATCGCATCGGCTGCCGCTGCCTGCAGCGGCGCCGCGCTGATTCGCACAGGACTGCCTTGGCAGTCCTTTTTTCATGGGCATCCCGGAGAGGCCCCTGGTGGCAAAAGCTACACTGTAGGCCAAGCTCGGCCGGGCCGCAGCCCGCCGGAAACTATAAAATAAGTAGCTGATTGCGCAGATATAGCTGGCGCTGGAGTGGATTGAATGCTGGACGAAAACGAAACCAAGCCCAAGGCCGCAGCGCATGCGCTGGCGCCTGCGCAGCGCAAATGGCGCAAGGGCATCTATGTGCTGCCCAACTCGTTTACCTTGGCCGCCCTGTTTGGCGGTTTTTACTCGATCGTGATGGCGATGAATGGCCGTTTCGAGGCCGCTGCCGTGGGTGTCTTCTGCGCCATGGTGCTCGACAGTCTGGATGGCCGCGTAGCGCGCATGACGCACACGCAAAGCGCCTTTGGCGAGCAGATGGATTCGCTGTCGGACATGGTGTCCTTTGGCGCTGCGCCGGCGCTGATTGCCTATGAATGGGCACTGCGCCCGCTGGGCCGCTGGGGCTGGATTGCGGCCTTTGTCTATTGCTCCTGCGCAGCGCTGCGCCTGGCGCGTTTCAATGTGAACACCGGCGTGGTGGACAAGCGTTACTTCCAAGGCATGCCGTCGCCTGCTGCAGCGGCCTTGGTGGCGGGCTTCATCTGGCTCACCAGTGCGCTGCTGGTATCGCACCGCGATGTGCCGATCTTTGGCCAGGTGATTGCGCTGTTTGGCGGCTACCCGGCCAGCCGCGATGACCTGTCCTGGATCATGTTCGCCATCACCTTGCTGGCGGGCCTGACCATGGTCACCAATATTCCTTACTACAGCTTCAAGGATGCCGGCGCTGCCAAGAGCGTGCCCTTCATCTCGCTGGTGGTGGTGGTGCTGCTGCTGGCCGTGGTCAGCGTCGAGCCGGCCACCATGCTGTTCCTGATCTTTGTGGCCTATTCGCTCTCGGGCTATGTGATCTACGCCTGGCGCCGCTTCAAGGGCCAGCATGTGTCGATCGTGGCAACCTCGACCGATGAGCCCGAAGAGCGCGGCTTGCACCACGATTGAACTTTTTGCAGACATCTACCAAAACCTGTGTTAGAGTGAACGCCATGCAAAACCTGTCCCTAGCTCTACTACTAGCATGTCCAACGGGCAGGTAGAGTAGCGCGCAGTTTTTCACCCCTACACCTCGGCCCGTTTGCACCAGCAACGGGCCGATTCTGTTTTAGCAGGTTGCTGGTTTCTAACCCCGAACTTTTTGTTCCGATGAGAAAGACCAGACAACCATGTTGACCCAACCTTCCAGCAAGTACCGCGCTTTTCCAGCCATTGCGTTGCGTGACCGCACCTGGCCTGATGCCCAGATCACCCAGGCGCCCATCTGGCTGTCCACCGATCTGCGCGATGGCAACCAGGCGCTGATCGAGCCCATGGACCTGGCACGCAAGCTGCGCATGTTCGATATGCTGGTCAAGATTGGCTTCAAGGAAATCGAAGTCGGCTTTCCTGCTTCCTCGCAGATCGAATTCGACTTTGTGCGCCAGTTGATCGAGGAAAAGCGCATTCCCGCTGACGTCACCATCCAGGTGATGACCCCCGCCCGTCCTGAGCTCATCACGCGCACGGTCGAGGCCCTGCAAGGCGCGCCACGCGCCATCGTCCACATCTACAACGCGGTGGCGCCCGTCTGGCGCAAGGTCGTGTTCGGCATGAGCGTGCCCGAGGTAATGACCCTGGTCAAAGACCAGGTCACCCACCTCAAGACCTTGACCGATGCCCAACCCGGCACCGAATGGGTCTTGCAGTACTCGCCCGAGACCTTCTCCCTCGCCGAACTCGATGTGTCCCTGCAGGCTTGCGAGACCGCGATTGCCGCCTGGGGTGCGGGCCGCGACATCATCCTGAACCTGCCCACCACGGTGGAAAACGCCACCCCCAATGTGTTTGCCGACCAGATCGAGTGGATGGTGCGCAAGTTCGCCACCCGCCCTGAAGTGGTGGTCTCCGTGCACCCGCACAACGACCGCGGCACCGGCACGGCCAGCGCCGAATTGGCCTTGATGGCCGGCGCCCATCGCGTCGAAGGCTGCTTGTTCGGCAATGGCGAGCGTACCGGCAACCTCGACATCGTCAATGTGGCCTTGAACATGTATGTGCAGGGCGTATCGCCCCAGCTGGATTTCTCGGACATCGACGCCATCCGCGCTGAAGTCGAGTACTGCAACCAGTTGCCCGTGCCCGCCCGCCACCCCTATGCCGGCGACCTGGTCTACACCTCGTTCTCGGGCTCGCACCAGGACGCCATCAAGAAGGCCTTTGCGGCTCGCCAGGATGCCGATATCTGGGAAATTCCTTACCTGCCGATCGACCCCAAGGACCTGGGCCGCAGCTACGAAGCAGTGATCCGCGTCAACAGCCAGTCGGGCAAGGGTGGTATCTCCTACCTGCTCGAAGAAGCCTATGGCCTGGCCATGCCGCGCCGCTTGCAGATCGAGTTCAGCCAGGTGGTACAGCGCGCGATGGATACGGCGGGCACCGAGTTCACCGCCAAGGACCTGTGGCAGATCTTCGAGCGCGAGTACCAACTCAGCGCCAACCATGCACTGGCCCAGTACCGCGTGGAATCGGGCGACAGCGATGATGTGCGCATCAGCGGAAAGCTGCAGTGGGCCGGTCAGGCCGTCAGCATTGCCGGTCAGGGCAATGGCCCGATCGATGCCTTTGTGCAGGCGGTCAGCAGCGCCATCGGTATTCCTGTGCGCCTGCTTGACTACAGCGAGCATGCCGTTGCCGCCAGCGACGCACGCGGCGACAAGGGCGCCAATGCCACGGCAGCCGCCTATATCGAGCTGCGCGTGGGCGACAGCCAGAGCCTGTACGGCGTAGGCATGGACAGCAACAGCACCCAGGCGGCTTTCCGCGCGGTGATGAGCGCGGTAGCACGTAGCGGTGCTGTCGCCAGCGTGCAAACGGCAGCGCCACAAGCAGCTGCGGAAACGGCTGCTGCCTAACCACAGGCAGAGCAAAGCACGTAAACTGTAGCGCGGTTGATGCAGGCTGCAGGAGGGCGAGCAGATCGCTTTCCTGCAGCCTGTTTTAGAGATTCCACTCACCCACGGTGGTAGCACGGCGGCAGCGCAAGACCAATGCAATGGAGAACACGATGAGCGAGCAACTGATTATTTTTGATACCACCTTGCGCGATGGCGAGCAATCGCCCGGCGCGTCCATGACCAAGGACGAGAAGCTGCGCATTGCGCGCCAGCTGGAGCGCCTCAAGGTGGACGTCATCGAAGCCGGTTTTGCCGCCAGCTCCAACGGTGATTTTGATTGTGTGCAGAGCATCGCCTCCATCATCAAGGACTCGACCATCTGCTCCTTGGCACGCGCCAATGACCGCGACATCGCCCGCGCTGCCGAGGCCTTGAAGCCCGCCAACCGTGCGCGTATCCACACCTTCATTGCGACCAGCCCATTGCACATGGAGAAGAAGCTGCGCATGTCGCCCGATGAGGTCTTCGAGCAGGCCAAGATGTCGGTGCGCTTTGCCCGCAATCTGGTGGGCGATATCGAGTTCAGCCCCGAAGACGGCTACCGCAGCGATCCAGATTTTCTCTGCCGCGTGATCGAGGCCGTGATTGCCGAAGGCGCGACGACCATCAATGTGCCCGACACCGTCGGCTACGCGATCCCCGAGCTCTATGGCCAGTTCATTCTGAACCTGCGTGAGCGCATTCCCAATAGCGACAAGGCCATCTGGTCCGTGCACTGCCACAACGACCTGGGCATGGCCGTTGCCAACTCGCTGGCCGGCGTCAAGATCGGTGGAGCACGCCAGGTGGAGTGCACGATCAATGGCCTGGGCGAGCGCGCGGGTAACTGCTCACTTGAAGAAGTGGTCATGGCCGTCAAGACGCGCCGCGATTACTTTGGCCTTGATGTCAACATCGACGCCCAGCACATCGTGGCCGCCAGCCGCCTGGTGAGCCAGACCACCGGCTTTGTGGTGCAGCCCAACAAGGCCGTGGTGGGGGCCAATGCCTTTGCCCATGCCTCCGGCATCCACCAGGATGGCGTGCTCAAGGCCCGCGACACCTACGAAATCATGCGTGCCGAAGATGTGGGCTGGAGCGCCAACAAGATCGTGCTGGGCAAGCTCTCGGGCCGCAATGCCTTCAAGCAGCGCCTGCAGGAGCTGGGCGTGGTGATGGACAGCGAAAGCGAGATCAATGCCGCATTCGCCCGCTTCAAGGACCTGGCCGATCGCAAGAGCGAGATTTTTGACGAAGACATCCTGGCGCTGGTGCACATGGAAGGCGCCGAGGCGCAGGCCGAAGCCTACCGCTTTGTTTCGCTGTCGCAATCGAGCGAAACGGGCGAGCAGCCCAAGGCCAGTGTGGTGCTGATTGCCAATGGCCAGGAAGTGCGCGGCGAGTCCACTGGCAACGGTCCCGTCGATGCATCGATGAAGGCGATTGAGTCGCAGGCCCGCAGCGGCGCCGAGATGGTGCTGTACGCGGTCAATGCGATCAGCGGCTCCACCGAAAGCCAGGGCGAGGTGACCGTACGCTTGCAAATGGGCGGCCGTGTGGTCAACGGTGTAGGCGCAGACCCTGATATTGTGGTGGCGTCAGCGAAGGCTTACATCGCTGCCCTAAACAAGTTACAAAATCCTACGGAGCGAGTAGCTGCACAAGGTTGAGACTTCGGAATATAATTTCACTTAAATAATTGAAGAGTCGCGTAAGTTCATGAATTTGCGCGATTTTTTGAATCCAAATTTCCGCTGTCAGCTATCGTATTTGTAGGGAGCAGAATAATGGCGCTACGTCATCGCAGTGTTTTGCGTCGTTTTTCACATTTGTTTGCAATTTGCACCCTGGCCTTTGGTTTGGCGGCACCCAGCGTGCATGCCAGCACCAAGAACAAGCCGGCTGCCAAGGCGCATGTGCAGGCCAAGGCGGGCAAAAAGCAGGCAGCCGTGGCCTCCAAGGGCGAGCGCAATGGCCGCCACAAGCAGGCTGCTGCCCCCGCTTCCAAAAAGGTGGCCGCCAAGGCCGTGAAGGGCAAGACCACGGTCGCCAAGGCCGGTCGCCATGCCGGGCGCGCTGCCGTTGCTGCGGCCGTCATCATTCCCGAACGCCAATCCTTTGGCCAGCTGGCCGGTCTGCATGATGTGACCGATCCGCTGGCGCTCAAGTCCAGTGTGGCCCTGGTGCTGGACCAGGACACGCACGAAGTGCTGCTGTCCAAGAACGACCATGCCGTGCTGCCGATCGCATCGCTGACCAAGCTGATGACCGGTCTCATCATCTCCCAGGCCCAGCTGCCGATGGACGAGATGATCACCATCACCCAGGACGATGTGGACACCGAGAAGCACAGCAGCTCGCGTCTGCGTGTGGGCACCACCTTGATGCGCGGCGAACTGCTGCACCTGGCGCTGATGTCCAGCGAAAACCGCGCAGCGCATGCGCTGGGCCGTACCTACCCCGGTGGCATGCAGAGCTTTGTCGGCCTGATGAACATGAAGGCCAAGATGCTGGGCATGGCCGACACCCGCTATGTTGAGCCCACCGGCCTGTCGAGCTCCAACCAGTCCAGCGCCTTTGACCTGGCAACCCTGGTGAATGTGGCGCATTCCGATCCGCTGCTGCGTGATCTGACCACCTCGCCGTCCTACCAGGTGGAAGTGGGTGAGCGCACCCTCCAGTTCAACAACACCAACCGCCTGGTACACAACCCGGACTGGAATATCGGCCTGCAAAAGACCGGCTATATCTCCGAAGCGGGTCGCTGCCTGGTGATGCAGACCCAGGTTGCCGGCCGCAAGCTGATCATGGTGTTCCTGGATTCGGCCGGCAAGTTTGGCCGTCTGGCCGATGCCGAGCGCGTGCGCCACTGGGTGGAAGGCTCGGGCACGCAACTGCTGGCCAAGCACTGAGCGCCAAGCACCCAACAAAAAACCTGCCTCGGCAGGTTTTTTTGCGCCTAAGCGCTGGGGATGGGGGACGGGCTCAGCGCGCGTTGGGCTGGCGGTGTTCGTCAAAGCCCAAGGCGGACGAGATCTCGCTGGCCGTGGCCTGCAGGCGCGTGGTCCAGGCGTCTTCCAGCCGGTCTGCGGGGGCGGAGACGGACAGACCGGCCACCAGGCGCCCCTGGTCGTCATAGATGCCTGCGGCCATGCAGCGCACGCCCAGCTCCAACTCTTCGTTGTCGCGTGCCACGCCGTACTGGCGGGTTTTGGACAGTTCGCGCTCCAGCACCGCCAGGTTGGTGATGCTGTTCTTGGTGTTGCCGGCCAGGCCCGTGCGCATCGCGTAGGCGCGCACGCGTTCGGGTTCGTCATTGGCCAGGAAGAGCTTGCCCGTCGATGTCAGGTGCAGCGGCGCATGGCCGCCAATGGCGCGCACCACCTGCATGCCCGAGCGCTCGCTGAAGCTGCGTTCCACATAGACGATCTCATCGCCCTGGCGCATGCTCAGGTTGATGGCCTGCTGGGTTGCCAGGTGCAGGCGGCGCATCGGCAGCAAGGCCACTTCGCGCACATTGATGCGGGCCTTGACCAGGTTGCCCAGCTCCAGGAGGCGCATGCCCAGGCGGTAGCTGCCCGATTCGGGGCGGTCCACAAAGCGGCCGATGGTCAGGTCGTTCAAGATGCGGTGCGTCGTCGACGGGTGCAGGCCCGTGATCTCGCTCAGCTCCTTGAGTGACACCGCTTCCTCGCGCGTGGCCAGGACGTCCAGCAGCGTGAACATGCGCTCTAGCACTTGCACGCTGGGCTTGGTGACGGTGTCATATGTGGTTTTGGTCATGCGTAGACTGGCGCTCAAATAACAAAGATAGGGGTGGGCCGCTTGATCGCAGCGATCAAGGGGCGCAATGGTTGGCGAGCTGGCCCGGTTGCCAGCGCTGGTCGATATAGACCTCAAAGGGCTGGTAATCGGCCTTGTATTGCATCTTGGGGCTGGCGGCAATCCAGTAGCCCAGGTAGAGGTAGGGCAGGCCCATCGCGCGGCACTGTTCAATCTGCCAGAGCACGTTGTAGGTGCCGTAGCTGGTGTGGGCCTCGGGCTCGTAAAAGGTGTAGACGGCGGATAGGCCGTCATTGAGGATGTCGATGATCGAGACCATCTTCAAGGCGCCGGGCTGCTGGTTCTGCGTGGGTTCGCGGAACTCCACCAGGCGGCTGTTGACCCGGCTTTGCAGCATGAACTGCGAATACTGCTCGACGCTGTCCTCATCCATGCCGCCGCCGGTATGGCGGGCCGATTGGTAGCGCAGGTAGAGCTCATAGTGCTCGCGCAGAAAACCCAGCGGCAGCACGCGCACATCCAGCGCTTCGTGCTGCTTGCGCGCGCGGCGCTGGTGGCGCTTGGGTTTGAAGTCCTGCACATGCACGCGCAAGGGCACGCAGGCCTGGCAGCCGTCGCAATAAGGGCGGTAGGTGAACAGGCCGCTGCGGCGAAAACCCTGCTGGATCAACTCGGAATAGACATCGTTCTGGATGGCGTGGCTGGGCGTGGCTACCTGAGACCGCGCCATGCGCGCTTCGAGATAGCTGCATGGGTAGGGCGCTGTCGCATAAAACTGCAAGCTGTGCAGTGGTAGTTCGTTCAGCCTACTCATCCGGATGCGGAGATGTCATTTCAGATAGTGGGATTATGTCAGTCCAATCGCGAGATGCAAACTCCCAGCGCATCGGGGGCAGCGCTATTTGCCGCTGCACATTGGCCAAAAAGCGGCTGCGCGGCATCTCGGCGGCGCCCATGAAGGCCAGATGCCCGGTGTTTTGCTGGCAATCGATCATCGGTGCCTGGTCGCGCCGGCAGATCTGCACCAGCGCGGCCAATGCAATCTTGGAGCCATTGGGCACGGTGGTGAACATCGATTCACCAAACACCGCGCGGCCAATGGCGACGCAGTACAGCCCGGCCACCAGCTCGCCGCCTTGCCACAGTTCGACGCTGTGGGCAAAGCCATCCCGGTGCAGCTGGGTGTAGGCGGCCTGGATGTCGTCAACGATCCAGGTTCCGTCCTGGCCCGGGCGGTCCTGCTGGCTGCAGGCGGCAATCACCGCGGCAAAGTCGCTGTCGATGCGCAGTTCGCTGTGCGGGTCCTGCTCGAACTTGCGGATCGCCTGCTTGAGCGAGCGGTGCAGCCGGAAATCAGCCGTTTGCAGCACCATGCGCGGATCGGTGGACCACCACAGGATCGGCGAGCCCTCGCTGTACCAGGGGAAGATGCCCTGGCGGTAGGCCTGTTGCAGATGGGCGCTGTCGAGCACGCCGCCGGCGGCCAGCAGGCCGGGGTGGGGGGTATTGTGTCCCCAGGCCATGTCGACCGGTGGAAAGTCGTCATCGGCTTGCAGCCAGGCAAGTGGGGGCGTGTGGTGGTTGGCGCTCATGGTGTCTGTTGCCATGGTAGCGGCCAAATGGCGGGCTGCTGGCCCCCAAGGCCACGCGGGGGTGACAAATACTGCAGTTCTGCCGCCACTGCAGGCTTTAAGCGGCAAAAACAAAAAAGCCTGCACGTGTGCAGGCTTTTTGAATGGCTCCTCAACCTGGGCTCGAACCAGGGACCTACGGATTAACAGTCCGGCGCTCTACCAACTGAGCTATTGAGGAATAAACGGTGAACAGGCTTTGTGCGATTGCAAAGCCAAAAATGCTTTGGCTCCTCAACCTGGGCTCGAACCAGGGACCTACGGATTAACAGTCCGGCGCTCTACCAACTGAGCTATTGAGGAACAAATTTTTGGTCAATGCCCTGAACGATTGCAGGGCAGATAAGTGATGGCTCCTCAACCTGGGCTCGAACCAGGGACCTACGGATTAACAGTCCGGCGCTCTACCAACTGAGCTATTGAGGAATATCGGTAAACAGGCTTTGTTCGATTGCAAAGCCAAAAAATTCTTTGGCTCCTCAACCTGGGCTCGAACCAGGGACCTACGGATTAACAGTCCGGCGCTCTACCAACTGAGCTATTGAGGAACAAGACTGCGATTATAGAACGAATTTTTGGCCTGAAAAACAGACCAGGTCATTTTTTGCCGACAGGGGCTGCCTGGGACTGCCAGGAGGGCGCTGCGCTCACTGGGGCGTAGGCGGCTCGGGCCGGCACCACAGCCAAGCCAGCACGCAGGCCATGCAGCCAATCGACAACAGCTTGGCCCAGCCCGGCGCTGGCACCAGCAGCATGATGACGGCGCATACTGCCATCGTGATGCTGGCGCTCCACTTGGCCTTGCGGCTGACAAAACCGCCCGCCGCCCAGTTGCGCAGCATGCCGCCAAACAGGCGGTGGCGCCACAGCCAGGCATGCAGGCGAGGCGAGCTGCGTGCCGCGCAGGCCCCGGCCATCAGCACAAACACCGTGGTGGGCAGGCCCGGCACAAAAATACCGATGATGCCCATCGCCAGGCAGGCCACGGCCGCCAACAGCAGCAGCCAGCGCAAAACCGGGCTGCGGATGGGGCAGTAGGCCGGCGTCTGCACGTCTTGCAGCGCGGGGGAAGAGGCTCCGGGCTCGTTCATGGTCTCGCATTGTGCATCGCGCCGCATAACAGTGTCTTGATGCTGGGCAAGCTGTGCCTCTTGCAGTGCTGCCGTTTTGGGTGGCAAAAGGCGGCAGATGGGCTTGCCCGCTGCGCTACCATGCCGGCATGGCGATCTATCCAATCTTGAAAATGGGCGATGCCCGTTTGCTGCGCACGGCGCAGCCCGTGACCGAATTCGACACCGATGCGCTGCACCAGCTGGTGCAGGACCTGCTCGACACCATGCGCGACGCCCATGGCGCGGGCCTGGCAGCGCCGCAGATCGGGGTGGACTTGCAGGTGGTGTTCTTCGGCTCGCCCGATCGCAACCCGCGTTACCCGGACCGCCCGCTGGTGCCGCCCACGGTGCTGATCAACCCGGTGATCACGCCCCTGTCGGACGAGGAAGAGGATGACTGGGAAGGTTGTTTGTCGGTGCCGGGCCTGCGTGGCATGGTGCCGCGCTGGCACAAGATCCGCTACACCGGCTTTGACCAGTATGGCGACCCGATTGACCGCGTGGCCGAAGGCTTCCATGCCCGGGTGGTGCAGCATGAATGCGACCACCTCTGGGGCAAGCTCTACCCGATGCGGGTGCGCGATTTCAGCCAGTTCGGCTTTACCGAGGTGCTGTTCCCCGGCATCAGCGCGGCGGAGGACGACTGAGTCGCCCCCTGGTGAACATCAACCGGCCGCGCCGCTGCCGGTGGCGGCCAGTGCCCAGAGCAGTTCGGTCTCGATCGCGATCTGGCTCACATTGTTCTGCAGCTCCGGGCCCTGCAGCAAAAAGCTGTCTTCCACCCGCTCGCCCAAGGTGCTGATCTTGGCCAGCTCCACACTCAGCTGGTGGCGGGCCAGGATGCGCGCCACGGTGTAGAGCAGGCCTGCGCGGTCGGCCGCCGAGATCGACAGCAGCCAGCGCTGGCCCTTGTCATCAGGGCGCAGCAGCACGCGTGGCGCCACCGGAAAGCTCTTGACCCGGCGCGATACACGGCGCTGCGCCGGCTCGGGCAGCGGCTGGGCGTCCACCAGCACGCGCGTCAGCTGGCTCTCCACCAGGTTGATCAGCTCGCGGTAGCTTTGCGGTGCATCGGTGGCCACCACCTGGAAAGTGTCCAGCGCACAGCGGTTGAGGGCGGTGTGCACCCGGGCGTCCAGAATCGAGAAACCCGCCTGGTCGAAATAGCTGCAGATGCGGGCAAACAGATCGGGCTGGTCCGGCGCATACACCATCACCTGCAGGCCTTCGCCGGCCAGCGACTGGCGCGCGCGCACCAGGGTGGCCTTGCTGCCCACGGCGCGCGACAGGTGGCGCGTGTGCCAGGCAATATCGGCGGCCTCATGGCGCAGAAAATAGTCCAGGCCCAAGGTGTCCCACAGCGCCTTTTGTGACTCGTGCGGCTGGGCCGACAGCGCTAGCAGCACCAGGGCCTCGCGCTTGCGGATTTCCACCTGTGCGGCCACATCGGGTGCCCGTCCGCCCAGCACGCGCAGAGTGGCGCGGTACAGGTCTTCCAGCAGCTTGCCTTTCCAGGCATTCCAGACCTTGGGGCTGGTGCCCCGGATGTCGGCCACGGTCAGCAGGTAGAGCGCGGTGAGCCGGCGCTCATT
The DNA here is from genome assembly GCF_004364775.1 of Comamonas sp. JUb58. Taxonomy (GTDB): domain Bacteria; phylum Pseudomonadota; class Gammaproteobacteria; order Burkholderiales; family Burkholderiaceae_C; genus Comamonas. The sequence goes on along the minus strand of NZ_SOAL01000023.1, from coordinate 29,483 downwards.
GCCCATGCGCTCGGCAAAGGCGGTGATCACCTCGGGATCGGACGTGTCCTGCTTTTGCGCCACCTGGCTCATCGTCAGGTGCTCGCGCACCAGAAACTCGACCAGCTGCCGGTCTTCCTTGGCAATCTGGTGGTCGCGGCAAAAACGCTTGACCTCCAGCGCACCGATCTCCGAATGGTCGCCGCCCCGGCCCTTGCCGATGTCGTGGAAGAGGGCGGCCAGGTACAGAATCCAGGGCTTGTCCCAGCCGGCGGCCAGCTGGGAGCAGAACGGGTACTCATGCGCATGCTCGGCCATGAAGAAGCGCCGCACATTGCGCAGCACCATCAGGATGTGCTGGTCCACCGTGTAGACATGGAACAGGTCATGCTGCATCTGGCCCACGATGCGGCGGAACGGCCAGAGGTAGCGGCCCAGCACCGAGGTCTGGTTCAGCAGCCGCATCGCATGGGTGATGCCATGGGGCTGCTGCAGGATCTGCATGAAGGTGGCGCGGTTGACCGGATCGCGCCGGAACTGCGCATCCATCAGCTGGCGCGCATGGTAGAGCGCGCGGAAGGTGCGGGCTGACAGGTCCTTCAGGCCCGGCTCGGTCTCATAGAGCAAGAAGGTGCGCAAGATCGCGTGCGGGTTGCGCTGGTAGACCTCGTCGTCGGCCACCTCGATAAGTCCGGCCTTGTCGTAGAACTCGTCATCGATGCGGCGCAGGGTGTGGTTGCCCGGGTGCAGACGCTCGTCCATGTTCAGCATCAGGATCTGCGTGAGCTGGGCCACGGCCTTGGCGGCCCAGTAGTAGCGCTTCATCAGCTCCTCGCTGGCGCGCTTGGGAAAGCGCTGGCCGGCCGGCGTGATGGTCTTGAAGCCAAAGGACTCGGCCACCGGCGTTTGCAGGTCGAAGACCAGCCGGTCCTCGCGGCGGCGCGCCACAATGTGCAGCCGCGCGCGGATGAGGCAAATCAGGTCCTCATTGCGCTGCAGGTTGCGCACCTCGTAGACGGTGGCCAGCCCCTTGTCGGCCAGCTCCTTCCAGCGGCTGCCCAGGCCGGTGGCACGGCCCAGCCACAGGATCAGCTGCAGATCGCGCAGGCCGCCGGGCGATTCCTTGCAGTTGGGCTCCAGCGCATAGACGGTGTTCTCGTACTTGTTGTGGCGCTGCTGCATCTCCAGCACCTTGGCCACGACAAAGGCATCGGGCTTGATCGATTGGGCCAGTGCCGCCTGGAACAGGTGGTAGAGGCGTGGCGAGCCGATGATGCGGCGCGATTCCAGCAGCGCCGTCTGCACCGTCACATCCGCCTGGGCCTCGCTGATGCACTGGCTGATGGTGCGCACGCTAGAGCCAATCTCCAGCCCCGCATCCCAGCAGGAACCGATGAACTGTTCGATCGCGCTGCGCAATTCGCTGTCCTGCTCCGGGTCGGTGCCTTCGGGCAGCAGCAGCAGCACATCGATATCGGAATAGGGGAAGAGCTTGCCCCGGCCAAAACCGCCCACGCCCACCAGGTTCAGCCGGCCGGGCAGGCCGGCCAGGTGCCAGAGGTCGCGCAGCAGCACATCGGCCAGCTGCGAGAGCTTGCGCAGCTGCGTCTGTATGCCCCGGGTACTGCTGCCCCCGGCCATGATGTCGTCAAACAGGGCGCTGCGTTGCGCCTGGTACTGCTCGCGCAGCTGCGGAATGCGAGGATCGTTCATGGTGCCTAACTGTGCTGTCGCTGGCAGTGTGCCATAGCAATAAACAGCGCATGCGAATAAGCACATTCCATGCCACGGCGCACCAAATCAGGGCGTTCCGGCGGCAGGGCCGCCATAACAAAAGGCGGCACGCTTGTCGCGGTGCCGCCTTCAGGGCGCATTGCAGGGCTGCGCTATCGCGCTGCCATCAGCACTTGATGGTGGTCACAAAGCTCGGCGGCGTGGGCGAGCCTTCCGACCAGGTCAGCACTTCGTAGCCGGTGTCGGTCACCAGCACTTCGACTTCCCATTGGGCCGACAGGCTGTGGTCCTTGGTGATGACGGTCCAGCCATCATTGCCCAGGTCCTTGATGTCCTTCTTGCCCAGGTTGAGCATGGGCTCGATCGTGAAGATCATGCCGGTCTTGAGCTCGACGCCGGTGCCCGGGCGGCCATAGTGCAGCACCTGGGGCTCATCGTGAAACACCTTGCCGATGCCGTGGCCGCAGTACTCGCGCACGACCGACAGGCCCTGGCCTTCGGCAAACTTCTGGATCGCATGGCCGATATCGCCCAGGTGGGCGCCATTCTTGACCTGCACGATGCCATGCCACATGGCTTCAAAGGTCAGCTGGCACAGGCGCTTGCCGGCAATCGTGCCTTCGCCGATCACGAACATGCGGCTGTTGTCGCCAAAATAGCCTTCGGGCGTGATGATGGTCACGTCCACATTGACGACGTCGCCCTTCTTGAGCGGCTTGTCATTGGGGATGCCGTGGCAGACCACATGGTTCACCGAGGTACAGACATAGGCCGGGTAGGGCGTCATGCCCGGTGGCTGGTAGCCCAGGCAGGCCGACTTGGTGCCCTGCTTTTCCATGGCCTCGGCGCACAGCAGATCGATCTGCTTGGTCGTGATGCCTGGTTGAATGTGGGGGGTGATGTAGTCCAGGACCTCCGAGGCCAGGCGGCCTGCGATGCGCATCTGCGCAATATCTTCTTCCGTATTGATTTTGATGGTCATAGCCCATGATTATCCCACCGCTGCCATTGGCCTGTTGTCCATGCGGCCACGTGACCTAGCGCAGCACAGTAGAATCCCGGGTTATCCCGCCCTTGTCATTGTGCTGCCACGGTCCGCCCGTAGCAGTGGGCAAGGCGCATGCGTGCTTTCTTCCCATCCTCCTAGTCCACATAGGCTGCCACGTGACACTGCACCTGACTCAGCTACCAGGCGGTAACGCCCTCAGCTCCTTCCGCGCCCAACAACTGCAGACCGCATTGACGGCGATCCATCCAAAGATAACGGGCATTGCTGCCCGTTTTGTGCATCTGGTAGCCACGGAGCAGCCTCTGGCGGGTGCTGAGGCCGAGCGCGTAGCGGCCCTGCTGACCTATGGCGACCCCTATGAAGGCGGCAGCGACGGCCAGGCCTTCATCGTCACCCCCCGCATGGGCACCATCTCGCCCTGGGCCTCCAAGGCCACCGACATTGCCCGCAACTGCGGCCTGGCGGTGTTCCGCATCGAGCGCCTGACCGAGTACCGCATCGAGCTCAAGGCCGGCCTGCTGGGCGGCAAGCCCGAGCTGAGCGCCGAGCAGACCGCGCAGATCGCCGCGCTGCTGCATGACCGCATGACCGAGTCGGTGTTCGGCACCCGCGCCGAAGCCGAGCAGCTGTTCTCCGCACTGCAAGCCCAGCCGATGGAGTTTGTCGATGTGCTGGGCGGTGGCCGCAGCGCGCTGGAAAAAGCCAACAAGCAATGGGGTCTGGCGTTGGCTGAGGACGAGATCGAGTACCTGGAAAACGCCTTCAAGGGCCTGGCACGCAACCCCAGCGATGTCGAGCTGATGATGTTCGCCCAGGCGAACTCCGAGCACTGCCGCCACAAGATCTTCAATGCCAACTTCACCATTGACGGCGTGGCGCAGGACAAGAGCCTGTTCGGCATGATCCGCCACACCGAGGCGGTCTCGCCCCAGCACACCGTGGTGGCGTATTCGGACAATGCCTCCATCATGGAAGGCCACCAGGTCGAGCGCTATGTGGCGCCGTTCAACACCCAGGCCGATGCGGTGACGGCGCCCAGCTACCAGAAGCAGGCAGCCACCAGCCATGTGCTGATGAAGGTCGAGACCCACAACCACCCCACGGCCATCTCGCCTTTCCCCGGTGCCTCCACCGGCGCGGGCGGTGAGATCCGTGACGAAGGCGCGACCGGCCGGGGCTCCAAGCCCAAGGCGGGCCTGACCGGCTTCACCGTCTCCAAGCTCTGGGGCAGCGAGGTCGGCAAGCCCGAGCACATCGCCAGCCCGCTGCAGATCATGATCGAAGGCCCGCTGGGCGGCGCCGCGTTCAACAACGAATTCGGCCGTCCCAACCTGACCGGCTACTTCCGCGAGTACGAGCAGCAAGTCGGTGACATCACCCGTGGCTACCACAAGCCCATCATGATCGCCGGTGGTCTGGGCGTGATCGATGCCGAGCAGACCCAGAAGATCCTGTTCCCCGCCGGCACCTTGCTGATCCAGCTGGGCGGCCCGGGCATGCGCATCGGCATGGGCGGCGGCGCAGCCAGCTCCATGGCCAGCGGCACCAATGCGGCCGAGCTAGACTTTGACTCGGTGCAGCGCGGCAACCCCGAGATCGAGCGCCGTGCGCAAGAGGTCATCAACCACTGCTGGCAGCAGGGCGCGGCCAACCCCATCCTGGCGATCCACGACGTGGGCGCCGGTGGCCTGTCCAACGCCTTCCCCGAGCTGACCAATGACGCCGGCCGTGGCGCCCGCTTTGACCTGCGCAAGGTCAACCTCGAAGAATCGGGCCTGGCGCCCAAGGAAATCTGGTCCAACGAAAGCCAGGAACGCTATGTGATGGCGATTGCGCCCGAGTCGCTGGCGCAGTTCACGGCCTTCTGCGAGCGCGAGCGCTGCCCGTTTGCCGTCATCGGCACGGCGACCGAAGAGCGCCAGCTGGTGCTGCAAGACCCGGCTGCGACCGCAGACGACCAGAAATTCCCGGTCGATATGCCGATGGACGTGCTGCTGGGCAAGCCGCCCAAGATGCACAAGGATGTGCAGACCGTGGCGCGCAGCCTGCCCGCCATTGACCTGACCGGCGTGCCGTTGGAAAAGGCCGTGATCGATGTGCTGGCCCACCCCACGGTGGCCTCCAAGCGCTTCCTGGTCACCATTGGCGACCGCGCGGTGGGCGGCCTGACCCACCGCGACCAGATGGTCGGCCCCTGGCAGGTGCCGGTGGCCGACGTCGCCGTGACCCTGGCCGATTTCCAGGGCTTCAAGGGCGAGGCCATGGCCATGGGCGAACGCACCCCGCTGGCCGCCATCAATGCACCCGCATCGGGCCGCATGGCGGTTGCCGAAGCCATCACCAATATGCTGGCCGCGCCGATTGCGCTGTCCAAGGTGAAGATGTCGGCCAACTGGATGGCCGCTTGCGGCGAACCCGGTGAAGACGCGGATCTGTACGCCACCGTCAAGGCTGTGGGCATGGAGCTGTGCCCGCAGCTGAACATCTCCATCCCCGTGGGCAAGGACAGCTTGTCGATGCGCACGCAGTGGAGCGAAGGCGGCGAAACCAAGAAGGTCACCTCGCCCGTCAGCCTGATCATCACCGGCTTTGCCTCCATCGATGATGTGCGCAGCACGCTCACGCCCCAGCTGGATGCCAACGAAGCCGACACCACCCTGGTGCTGGTTGATCTCTCGCGCGGCAAGATGCGCATGGGCGGCTCCATCCTGGGCCAGGTGCTGGGCCAAAGCGGCAACGAGACACCCGACCTGGACGAAGCCAAGGACCTGATCGCACTGGTCGACGCTGTCAACGCGCTGCGCGCCCAGGGCAAGATCCTCGCCTACCACGACAAGGGCGACGGCGGCCTGCTGGCCACCGTGGCGGAAATGGCCTTTGCCGGCCATGTCGGCGTGGCACTGAATGTGGACATGCTGATCACCGAAGGCGATGGCATCTCCGACAGCCGCATGGACAGTGGCGAAGGCAAGAACTGGGGCGCCCAGGTATCGGGCCGCCGCGAAGACCTGACCCTGCGCGCGCTGTTCAACGAAGAGCTGGGCGTGGTGCTGCAGGTCAAGACCAGCGACAGCGCCGAGGTGCTGCAGACCCTGCGCGAGCATGGCCTGTCCACCTGCAGCCACATCGTGGGCAAGACCCGTCCGGCCTCGTCCAGCATGGACATGGGCAAGGGCGAGCTGCAAGTCTGGCGCGATGCCAAGAAGGTGTTTGGCGCCAGCCTGAGCGATCTGCACCAGGTCTGGGATGCCGTGAGCTGGAAGATTGCCCAGCAGCGCGACAACCCTGCCTGCGCCGACAGCGAGCACGCCTCGGTCGGTGTGCCGACTGACCCCGGCATGCATGTGCACCTGACTTTCGACCCGCAAGAAGCGCTGTCTGCGCCCTTCGTCAACGTGGCGGCCAAGCCCCGCGTAGCGGTGCTGCGCGAGCAGGGCGTGAACTCCCACGTCGAAATGGCCTACGCCTTTGGCGAAGCCGGCTTTGAAGCGGTGGACGTACACATGACCGACCTGCAGACGGGCCGTGCCCAGCTGCGTGACTTTGCCGGTATCGTCGCCTGCGGCGGCTTCAGCTACGGTGACACCCTGGGCGCCGGTATTGGCTGGGCCCGCTCCATCACCTTCAATGAGCCGCTGTCCGAGCAGTTCCAGGCCTTCTTCAGCCGCAAGGACACCTTCGGCCTGGGCGTCTGCAATGGCTGCCAGATGTTTGCCGAGCTGGCCGACATCATCCCCGGTGCGCAAGACTGGCCGCGCTTCACGCAAAACCAGAGCAACCGCTTCGAGGCGCGTCTGTCCATGGTCGAAGTGCTGGAGTCGCCCAGCCTGTTCCTGCAAGGCATGGCCGGCTCGCGCCTGCCGATCGCCGTCGCGCACGGTGAGGGTTATGCCAACTTCCGCTTCCGTGGCAACGTCGATGCGGTGATCGCTGCGATGCGCTATGTGGACAACCACGGCCAGGCGACCGAGCAGTACCCGTTCAACCCGAACGGTTCGGCTGGCGGCCTGACGGCGGTCACCACGGCCGATGGCCGCTTCACCGCGATGATGCCGCACCCCGAGCGCGTGTTCCGCAACGTGCAGATGAGCTGGACCGACGGCGACCGCTCGGCCCATAGCCCCTGGATGCGCGTCTGGCGCAATGCCCGCCACTGGCTGGGTTGATCTGCGCAACGCCCCATGACGAAGGCCCTGCACTGCAGGGCCTTTTTTCATGGGGGCTGTCAAGCGCTCAGAGCTTCATCACCACCGGGCCGCCCTTGGCAATCGCCCGCTGGTAGGCGTCGCGCGCCTGCATGCGTTGGCGGTAGGCATGCAGATGCGGCCAGTCGGCAGGGTTGGCGCAGCGCGTCAGTGCGGCCTCAACCGCAAAGCCCATCTGAAAATCGGCCATCGTCAGGTGCTCGCCGGCAAACCAGGGCTGCTGGGCCAGGTGCTGGTTCATATAGGCCATCGCCGCCTCCATATGGGGGGCGATCAGCTGTTTGTGCACCTGCTGGCGCAGGCCGCGCAGCACCGGGCCCACGATGGGGCGCAGCAGCAGCGGCAAGGGCTTGGCCGCGATGCTGTCAAACACCAGCTGCAGCAGCAGCCAGTTCATCAGCGAGCCCTCGGCAAAGTGCATCCAGTAGCGGCACTGCAGGTGCTCGGGGCTGCCGCGCTTGGGGTCCAGGTGGGCCATGTCGGGCGGTGCCCAGGCGCCATAGCGCTCGGCCAGGTATTCGATGATGGCGCCGGATTCGGCAATCACCAGGCCCCGGTCGCAGAGGATGGGCGACAGGCCCAGCGGGTGAATGCGCTTGAGCGCCGGCGGCGCCAGCCGGGTCTTGGCATCGCGCGGGTAGGTCTCCAGTGCATAGGGCAGGTTCAGCTCTTCCAGCAGCCAGAGGACGCGCTGCGAACGTGAGGTTTCCAGGTGGTGAAGGGTCAGCATGCTTCAGTTTCCTTGCAGGCGGCGCACCCAGGCTACCAGACTGGATGCCGTCGATTTGTAGCCGGGGCGCCAGCTCAGCCGGGAGCGCCAAGGCACGCCCAGCAGAAAATGTCCCCGCGCCCAGCCCTTGAGCATGGCGCTGGCCGCCTGTTCGGGCTGCGGCCAGAGCGGCAGGCTGGCGGGATGGGGATCGGTAAAGAAAGCCTCGGTCAGGCCGGGTTTGACCACGGCCAGGCTTACGCCCACGCCCTGGGGCACCAGCTCCAGCTGCAAGGTCTCGGCCAGGTTGATCAGTGCCGCCTGGCTGGGCCCATAGGCCAGGTTGCCCGGCAGGCCACGCTGGCCGGCCACGCTGGCCACCAGGCTCAGATGGGGTTGGCGGCCGCCGCGTGCCGCTGCCAGCAGGTGGGGCGTGATGGCCGCGATCACATGCAGCGCACCGGTCAGGTTGACTTCGCGGTGTTGTAGCAAGCTGTTGAGGTCCAGGTCATCGGCGCGCATAGTCTGCCGCTCGCCCGCACAGTAGCAGACCAGGTCCAGCGGGCCGTCTTCCAGCAGCTGCTGCACGGCACTGACAACCGCGTCGCGGTCGGTGACGTCCAGCGGCAGCGGCAGGCAGCCGGGGTGCTGCTCGGCGAAGGCGTCCAGCGCCTCCTGCCGGCGCGCCGACACGATCACCTGGGCGCCTGCGGCATGTAACTGCTCGGCCAGCGCCATGCCGATGCCCGCGCTGGCGCCGACCAGCCAGACACGCATGCCGTACCAGCGCTCGATGGGGATGTTCAGCGGCATGGCTGCCTCCTGGCGCTGGCGCATGGGCTGGAGGGTTGCAGTACGGCGGTATGGGCGTTGACGGCTGTTTTCATTGGGTATTCCGGTTATCCGACCCTGTCTCGGCAAGGTCTATGCCCATCACTACGCGCCAGCAGAACGTTTGGATTCAGTGCCGCCGATTATTTTTTTGCATCGTTTCTGCATCCAATCGGCGGCTTGCTGCGTATAGCGGCCAGATGCAGCGAAGTGGGGAGCGTGAGCAGTCGCTGACCTGGGCGGACCAGGGCTGTTTTTCCGGGTGCTTGCTGCTTGGCAGCAATACAACGGATTGACCGGCCAGCCGACCTTCGCCCCACAATGCTTGCATGCGCACACCTACCACAGACACTGAACTGATGCTTTTGTTAGACCGCATAGCCGCCCGCGAGGACAAGGCGCTCCGGCTTTTGTACGACGAGACGGCGTCCCGGCTGTATGGCCTGGCGCTGCGCATTCTGGGCAACAAGGCCTGGGCCGAGGACGTGCTGCAGGACAGCTTTGTCGCCATCTGGCGCCATGCTGACAGCTACCGCGATTCGCTCAGCCCGCCGCTGGCCTGGATGGGCATGCTGGTGCGTAGCAGGGCGCTGGATTTTCTGCGCCGGCGCAAGGCGGAGCGGTTGGACCAGCATGCGGTGGTGGATGACATGGATGACTTGCCGCAGGGCGACGAGGCCCAAGGCCCCATGCAATCGGTGGAGGCCAGTGAGCAGGCAACGGTCTTGCAGCAGTGCATGGAGCGCCTGCAACAGGCCCAGCGCCAGGTGGTGAGCCTGGCCTATTTGCGAGATTTGAGCCACAGCGAACTGGCCAGCCATTTCCAGCTGCCGCTGGGCACCGTCAAAACCTGGATGCGCCGCAGTCTGGAGCAGCTGCGCAAGTGCATGGACCGCCACGTGTAGGCGCAAAGGAGTGCTCTGATGAACCTGGTACAACACCCCGAACTGCTGGACCGCCTGGCCGCCGCCTATGCGCTGGGCACCTTGCGCGCCGGCGCCCGCCGCCGTTTTGAGCAGATGGCCCGCGCCCATCCCCAGGTGCGCTCGGCCGCACTGCTGTGGCAGGGCCGCTGGTCGGCGCTGTCCGAGCTGCAGTCGCCCGTGCAACCCGATGCCGCCGTCTGGACCCGCATCCAGAACCTGGTCGATGCCGACCAGGCAGGCCTGGCGCTGGCGCAGCAGCGCGCCACTGCCCAGGCCCGCAGCCCCAAGGCCCTCAGCTGGTGGCGCTCGCTGGCGCTGACCGGTGCCGTGGCCACCGTCGCTGCCGTCGCCGTCGGCCTGTATGCGCAGCAAAGCCTGCAACGCAACACCGGCCAGCAGCTGGCCGCCTTGCAGACGGAGCTGCAAAAGACCCAGACCGCCTTGCAGGCCGCCCCGCAGCTGCAGTATGTGGCCGTGCTGGCCGATGGCAAGGCGCAGGCCTCCATGCTGGTGACCTTTGATGCCCGCCATGGCCAGCTGGAGCTGCAGCGGGTCGGTGGCTACCAGGAGGCGGCCGACCGGTCGCTCCAGCTTTGGGCCTTGCCCACCCATGGCGCGCCGCAGTCCTTGGGCGTCATGGGCGAGGGGCGCCTGGAGCAACTGCAGGCGCAGCTGGCCCAGGTGCAGGCCGTCCCAGCGCTGGCGATCAGCCTGGAGCCCAAGGGCGGCGTGCCCAGCGAGACGGGGCCGACCGGGCCGGTCTTGTTCAGCGGAGCGTTGATCAAGCGCGATCTATAAGCGGTTTTTGCCCGCCCCAACGCTCTGTAGCTGGCGCTACAGGGCGTTTTTTATGGCGTCATCTATCGCAGGAAAATGGTTGCGCTGGCAGCAGTAACCGCCTCCACGGGCGGGCGATTTAACACCCTGTTTTTAAAGAGAATTTATATAACAAATGAGATCTATTCTCATTCGTAATATACTAGCGCGCCTTGTCATTTTTAGCGCCCGCCCGTCCCCGTCATGTCCGCCCTCCCGTTGGAAGCCTTTCGCGATAGCTATCGCGAGCTGATCGCCTTTGTGGCACGCCGTACCGGCAGCCGCCAATCGGCGCAGGACATCGTGCATGACGCCTGGCTGCGCGTGGTGGAAGCGGGGCCGATGGCGCAGAGCCATCATCCGGCGCCACGCGCCTATCTGTACACGGTGGCCGAGCATCTGGTGATCGACCACCTGCGCCGGGCGGCGCGCACCTCCGAGCGCTTTGACAGTGCCCTGCATGACAGCAGCGCCGGTGTGCAGGCACTGGGCCAGGATGTCGCCGAGGCCAGCTTGCGGCGCGAGGCGCTGGTAGCGGTCGACGCCGCGATTGCCGCCTTGCCCGAGCGCTGCCGCAGCATGTTCCTGGCCGACCGGCTTGATGGCGAATCGCAGACGGCGATTGCCGCCGCCCATGGTGTCTCGGTCAAGACGGTGGAGCGCGAGATCATGCGCGCCATGGATGCGATCGAAGCGGCTTTGCATGAATGGCGTGGCGATGGCGTTGTGCAGGCGCTGCCGCGCAAGGGCCGGCGCCGCGCTCTGTCGGCCTTGCTCGGCGTGGCAGGGCTGGGTGCCAGCGGCAGCCTGGCCTGGCGCTTGTACCAGAGCCAGGTGGTGACGTGGCAGATCCAGCTGGGCACCGCTACCGGCCGCCAGCTCAACCAGGCGCTGCCCGATGGCAGCAGCATTGCGCTGGATGCGCAGACCCGCCTGGATGTGCGCTACTACGGCAGCCGCCGCTATGTGCAAATGCACCATGGTGCGGCCTTCTTCAAGGTGGCACGCAATGCCGATGCGCCTTTTATCGTCGATGCCGGCCCGGCCCGTATCACCGTGCTGGGCACCCGGTTTGAAGTCGCGCTCGATGACCAGGGTGGGCTGCGCGTGGCGGTGGAAGAGGGCCGGGTGCGCGTGCAGCAACGCGGCAGCGAGGGAGATCTGGCCGATGCGGGCGATGGCTGGGAGCTGACCGACAGCCAGACCCTGGACTGGCAGCAAGGCCAATCGCCTCGGCGCGATAGCAGCGCGGGCGAGGTGGCGGCCTGGCGCAATGGCTGGCTGGACTTCCGCCACGAACCGCTGGGCCTGGCCGTGCAGCGCCTGGCCCGTTACTGCCAGGTGCCCATGCAGGTGGCGCCCGATGCCGAACACCTGACGATTTTTGGCCGGGTGCGTATTGCCGACGCCCGCGCCTGGCTGCAGCTGCTGCCGCGCAGTGTGCCGGTGGTGGTGCGCGAAGAAGGCCAGGGCGCTGCGCGCCGCATCACGATTGCGCGGCGCAAGGCGCAGAGTTAAGCGATGGCGCGCATGCACTATGGGCCGCTGACCGGCCATTTAAAAATACTTGCGCTGTTGTTGAGGGAAAACTGCGTCTCGTTCGTATTACCTCTTGTGAACCACATGAGGAAAGTACCCAACGATATGTCGCACCCCTGCAAACGCCACCTGATCGCCCTGGCCATTGCCGCCCTGGCCGGCGCAGCCTCTGCTGCTGATTTTGATATTTCCGCCCAGCCGCTCGACAGCGCGCTGGCCCAGCTGGCCCGCCAGGCCGGCCTGCAACTGATGGCGCCACCAGCGCTGGTACAAGGCCGCCCCGGCGCTGCCGTCAAGGGCAGCATGAGCGCCCAGGACGCCGTGCGCCAGCTGCTGCGCAACACCAACCTGGTGGCCCGCATCGAAGGCACCACCCTGGTCATCGACAACGGCCAGACCGCTGGCGAAGTGGCGCTGAACCCGGTGGTGGTGACGGCCCCCGCGACGCGCGCCGGCGACCGCCCCGAGGCCTATGCCGGTGGCAAGCAGGCACGCGGCAGCCGCATTGGCATGCTGGGCGACCAGGATGTGATGGACACGCCGTTTTCCACCGTGGCCTACACCGCTGAAGCGGTGGCCGACCAGCAGGCACGCACCTTGGGCGAGGTGCTGGCCAACGACGCCTCGGTGCGCCTGACCACCGCCTCGCAGGGCTTCAGCGAAGACATCCAGGTGCGCGGCTTTGGCATCAGCGGTGGCGATGTGGGCCTCAACGGCCTCTATGGCCTGACCTCGGCCAGCCGGGTGCCAGCCGAGATTCTGGAGCGTGCCGAGCTGCTCAAGGGCCCAGGCGCGATGGTGGGCGGCATGCCGCCGGGCGGCAGCATTGGCGGCGCCATCAATGTGCAGACCAAGCGTGCAGGCGATGAGCCGCTGAACCGCGTGGGCCTGCAGTACCTGGGCCGTGCGCAATTCGGCACCAGTGTCGATATCTCGCGCCGCTTTGGCGAGAACAAGGAATGGGGCGTGCGCGTCAATGGCGCAGCGCGCGGTGGCGAGGCCAGCATCCGTGGTGGCGACCAGAAGCTGGGCGTGGGCGCAATCGCGGTCGACTACCGGGGCAGCAATCTGCGCTGGTCGCTCGATGCCTATGCGCAGCGCGAAGAGATGGAAGACTTCCGCCCGCAGATCGGCTTCAACCCGGCGCTGACGTCCTTGCCCAAGCCGCCCAATTCGCGCAGCAACTGGTTCCCCGATACCGATCTGTCGCTGGACGACAAGGTCATCGCCTCGCGCCTCGAATTTGATCTGAACGACCAGGTCACAGCCTTTGCCGGCATCGGCTACCGCAAGGGCAAGGCCCAGCAGATTTTCCCGACCACGACCACGTCGATGAATGCGGCAGGCGACTTCACCGTGCGCAGCAGCTTCTATGACTCCTACACCGAGACCAGCAGCGCCGATCTGGGCCTGCGTGCCAAGTTCGCCACTGCCGGTATCCAGCACTCGTTGGTGGTCAGCGCCTCCGACCTGCGCCAGGAATCCGGCAACGCCTATGTGGCCGGCCTGACCACCTCGCCATCGAACATCTACAACCCCGCGCCGCTGCCACCAGTCGAAGGCGCGCGCACCGAGCCCAACAAGGCCTCCAAGGCGCACAACTATGGCATCGCGGTGACGGACACCCTGGCACTGGCCGATGACCGCCTGCTGCTGACCCTGGGCCTGCGCCGCCAGACCGTGGACCTGCGCAACTTCAGCACCGCTACCGGCGCGCAGACCAGCAGCTACGCCAAGAGCGCGACCACGCCGCTGGTCGGTCTGGTGGTCAAGGCCAATGACCAGGTCTCCGTCTACGGCAACTACACGGCTGGCCTGTCGCGCGGTGCCACGGCACCCAACACGGCGGTCAATGCCGGTGAGGTGTTTCCACCATTCAAATCCAAGCAGTACGAAGCGGGGGTGAAGGTGGATTGGGGCAGCTTCATGACGACGGCCAGCCTGTTCCAGATCAGCCGCCCCAACAGCATGACCGACCCGACCACCAACATCTACAGCTTTGATGGTGAGCAGCGCAACCGGGGCCTGGAGCTGGCCGCCTATGGCGAGCTGCAGCGCGGTCTGCGTTTGATGGGTGGCCTCACCTTCAACCGCGCCAAGGTCACCAAGGCGGCACAGTACCAGGGCAACGATGCCTACGGCGTGCCCAAGATCAATGCCAACCTGGGCGCCGACTGGGATGTACCCGGCGTGCAGGGCCTGTCCGTCAACGGCCGCATGATCCACACCGGCTCGGCCTGGGCCAGCAATGCCAACACCCTCAAGCTCTCGGGCTGGACCCGCTTTGACGTGGGCGCGCGCTACCGCACCCTGGTCAGCGGCAAGGCCGTGGTGCTGCGTGCCAATGTCGAGAACCTGACGGGCAAGAACGTCTGGTTGATCAGTGGCAATAACTACCTGACCTTGAGCGCACCGCGTACCGTGGTGCTGTCGGCAACGGTTGATTTTTGAGAACCTAAGGGTGGTTTCCGCGCAGCTGCGTAGAGACCGCCCACCGGTTCTGGGGAGTGGGCTGCGGGAGCGCGCAAGGCGCCGGCAGCATGTTTATCAAAAAAGGAGAGAGAGCATATGTTGAAGAAATCCCTGTCTGCCCTGAGCCTGGCCGTGCTGGCCATGTCCGCCCAAGCCCACCAGATCTGGCTGGAGCCTGCCGGTGCAGACCATGCGGTGGTGCTGCGCTTTGGCGAGTTTGGCGACAACCTGCGCGAAGCATCCCCCGGCCTGCTGGACCACTTTGGCAAGCCCCAGGGCGTGCTGATCAACGCCAAGGGCGAGGAAAAGGCCGCTGCCGGCAACAAGACCGCCAATGGCTTCACCTTGCCGTTCAACGTCCAGGACGGTGTCTCCATCGTCGCTGAAGATGCCAACTACCCGCTGTCCAAGTTCAAGCGCGATGGCAAGGATGTCACCAACTGGTACCACCCCGCTGCACGCCTGGTCACCGGCTTTGCCGCGCAAAAGCCCAAGCTGGCGCTGGACCTGACCCCGACCGGCAAGGACGGTGAGTTCAAGGCCACCTTCAAGGGCCAGCCGCTGGCCAAGACCCAGGTCGCCGTGGTCACCCAATCGGGCTGGATGAAAGAGGGCCACACCGATGCCCAAGGCCTGGTGCATTTCGACCTGCCATGGCAAGGCCAGTACGTGGCCGAGATCAAGCACAACGACCGCACGCCCGGCGAACGCGCTGGCGAAAAGTACGACGGCGTGAGCTATGTGACCTCGGTTACCTATGTGAAGCCTGAAGGCGTGGCTCCCGTGGCTGCTGGCCCTGTGGCAACGCCCAACCCGGCCAAATGACCAGCCAAGTGCTGAGCGGCGCCTTGCGCGCCGCGCTGGCCAAGGCCTGCCAGGTCGGCCCGCTGCTGTCGCGCATCGTCGCCGCCATTGGCGGCGGCTACGCGCTGGCGGCCGTGGCCAGCGTGGCCGTGCTGGCCTTGCCCATGGCCAAACCCCAGGCCGTGCTGGCCGGCACCATGGCCAGCTTTCTGGTCTACACCGGCGCGGTGATCTGGGTGTTTGCGGTGCGTTCGGCCACCCGTGCCTGGGTGGGGCTGCTGCTGGCCGCGGTACCGCTGCTGCTGGCCGCCTGGCCGGTATGGAATGGAGTGACTCCGGCATGACTGCCATTGATAAAAAAGATAGCAAACCGAGCAAGCCAGCGGTACGCGGCATTCGCCAGACCATGTCCGACCTGCACATCTGGGCCGGGCTGCTGGTGGGCTGGATTCTGTATGCGATGTTTCTCACCGGCACGGTGAGCTACTTCAAGGAAGAGATTTCGCAGTGGATGCGGCCCGAGCTGGCCCACCAGGCCGTGGTGCCCGATGCTGCCGAAGTGGCACCGCGCGTGGCGCAGGTGCTGGAGCAAGTGGCCCCTGGCAGCAACCAGTGGAGCCTGGGCATGCCCGATGCGCGCAACAACGTCGTGAGCGCGTTCTGGCGCATTGCCAAGCCCGAAAAGGGCGAGCGCGGCTTTGGCAGCGCGGTGTTCGATCCGCAGACCGGCCAGAAGGTAGCCGGCCGCGAGACCGTGGGCGGTGAGTTCTTCTACCGTTTCCACTTCCAGTTCCATTACATGCCCGTGCTCTGGGCCCGCTGGCTGGCCAGTTTCTGCGCCATGTTCATGCTGGTGGCCATTGTCAGCGGCGTGATCACGCACAAGAAGATCTTTGTCGACTTCTTCACCTTCCGCTGGGGCAAGGGCCAGCGCTCCTGGCTGGATGCGCACAATGCGCTGTCGGTCTTCGGGCTGCCTTTCCACGCGATGATTACCTATACCGGCCTGGTCACCTTGATGGCCATGACCATGCCCTGGGCCGGCAGCGCCGCCTTCAAGACCCAGGCTGAGCGCCAGGCCATGCAAAGCGAGCTGAGTTCGTTCATCCCAGCAGGCAAGCCCAGTGGTGTGGCCGCGCCGCTGGCCCCCTTGGGCGACATGGTGCGCCAGGCCCAGCAGCGCTGGGGCGAGGACCGCATTGGCCGCGTCACCGTCAACAACGCCGGCGATGCCTCGGCGCGCGTGATCGTCACCTATGGCGATTTCGAGCGCGTGTCGATCAGCCCCAAATACATGCTGTTCGAGGGCAGCACCGGCAAGCTGCTGGAGGTCAAGGATCAGGTTGGCGCAGCGGCCGAGACGCGGGGCGTGCTCTATGCCCTGCACCTGGGCCGCTTTGGCGACAGCACCGTGCGCTGGCTCTACTTCCTCACCAGCCTGGCGGGCACGGCCATGGTCGGCACCGGCCTGGTGATGTGGACCGTCAAGCGCCGCACCAAGTTGCCCAATCCGGACAAGCCTTACTTTGGCTTCTGGCTGGTGGAGCGGCTGAACATTGCTGCGATTGCCGGCCTCAGCATTGGCATGGCCGCCATGCTCTGGGCCAACCGCCTGTTGCCGCTGGGCATGGAAAAGCGCAGCGACTGGGAGATCCACTGGTTCTTCATCCTCTGGGGTGCCAGCCTGGTCTGGGCCATGCTGCGGCCAGCCAAACGCGCCTGGGTGGAGCTGCTCTGGGCCGGTTGCGCGGCACTGGCCTTGCTGCCGGTCCTCAATGTGCTGACCACTGACCGTCCGCTGTGGCGCAGCTTGGTCGAGGGTGACTGGGTGTTCAGCGGGCTGGAGCTGACCTTGCTGGCGCTGGCCGCGCTGCATGCCTGGCTGGCGGTGCGCACCTGGCGCCACAAGCCCAAGCTCAAGCCGCAGCGCCAGGCGGCGCCACGGCAAGCGCCTGCCGCCCGTGCTGCTGATAGTGGCGCCGTGGCTGCCAATGCTGCCATTGCGTCCGATCTGCAGGAGGCCCGGCCATGAACCACCTTGCCATTCAACTGGTATCGCTGCCGGCGTTTGCACTGCTGGCGCTGGCCATGGACCGCCACCAGCTCGACCTGTTTGGCCGTGAGCTGCCACCCGGCCAGACCCGGGGCCTGCGCCTGGCCGGCTGGCTTGCGTTGCTGGCCTCGCTGGCCATCGCAGTCGGGCTCAAGGGCTGGTCGCTGGGCCTGGTCACCTGGTGCGGCCATATCTCGCTCAGCGCCGCCATCGTCATCCTCACGATGCTGGCTTGGGAACGCCGCAAATCTGTAAAAAAGTGAGACGCCAGGCGGGTTGGAGGCCCGTCTTGCATCATTTCGTCTTGGACCCTGCCTACAATCGTGCGATGCCGCTAGTAATAAATCTATAAAGCGGATTACTAACAGATTGAACGGAAGGGGAGGCGGTTTGTCACGTGTCTTAGCAACCGAAGCCGAGGTGGTGGCGCTGTCACCGGATGCCTCTTCCACCAAGGCGGCACAAGGGTTGAAGAACCCCAGCAAATGGCCCAGCCTGGGCTGCAACGAAACGGCAGCCTGGGGCGAATGCCAGGGCAGCGGCTCCAAGCCCTACCAGACCCAGGTTGATCTGAGCGGGCCCTCCTTCAAGTGCTCTTGCCCGAGCCGCAAATTCCCCTGCAAACATGGCCTGGCGCTGATGCTGCTGCGCGCTGCCGGCCAGGTGGCTGACAATGCCGAGCCGCCCGCCTGGGTCAGCGCCTGGCTGGACAGCCGCGCTGAAAAAGCCGAGAAAAAAGAAGCCAAGGCCGCCGCCATTGCTGCTGCGCCGCCGCCCGATCCCGAGGTAATGGCCAAGCAACAGGCCAAGCGCGACGACAAGCGCTGGGACAAGGTGGCCGCCGGCATGCAGGAGCTGCAGCTGTGGATGCAGGACATGCTGCGCAACGGCCTGGCCAACCTCTCGGGCGACCACCAGGCGCGCCAGCACTGGAACACCATGGCCGCGCGCATGATCGATGCGCAGGCCAGCGGCATGGCCGCCCGCATCAAGGAGGCCTGGGAGCTGGTGGACAGCCACCCGCAATGGTCGCGTGACCTGCTGGTGCAGCTGGGCCACTGGCAGTTGCTGGCCGATGCGGTGGCACGCCGCGATGCCCTGAGCGCCGAGACCCGTGCCGATGTGATGGCCGCGCTGGGCTGGCCCATGGACAAGGCCGAGGTGCAGGCGCGCGGCCAGGTGGTGGCCGATGACTGGCGGGTCGTAGGCCTGCGCCAGATCGAGCGCGAAGGCCGCTTGCTGGAGCGCCGCGTATGGCTGCAAGGCCAGCAGAGCGGGCGCATCGCCTGGCTGCTGGATTATGCGCAAGGCGGCCGGGGTTTTGAGACCGCCTGGGTGCCGGCGCAATGCTACCGGGGCAGCCTGCATTTCTACCCCGGCCAGGCGCCGCTGCGCGCCATTGCGGGTGCTGATATCGAACTGCTGGCGCCCGGCGCCGGCGCCCCTTTGGGCGAGGCCGCATGGCGCGATGCCTTGGCGCAGCTGAGCCAGCGCATTGCCGCCAACCCCCTGCAGGCGGTGCAGCCGCTGTGGTGCGGCCAGGCGCGTTTGCAGGTCAGCGCGGGCCAGTGGTATGCCGTCTGGCCGCAAGGGGACGCGGCCGCCGCGCTGGTGCCGCTGGCCGTGGCCGATGACCATGCCTGGCAACTGCAGGCGCTGGGTGGTGGCTCTCCGATGGCGCTGTTTGGCGAATGGGAAGGCGGCCAGCAGTCAGGGCGCTGGCGCCTGCTCAGTGCCTGGCAGGCGGGCGATGGCCAGGCGCCTTGGACCAACATCTGGCAGAACCGGGGTGAAGTGCTGTGAGCCATGCAAATCTTTGGGCTGCGTTGCAGCAATCGGCGCTGGTGGGTGCCGAGCGGCTGGCGCTGCCAGCCATCTTTAGCCAGGGCATCGACCGCACGGCGCCGGCCAGCCAGCAAGCGCTGCAGGCGGCGCTGCTGCTGCCGGCAGACAGCAAGGCGGTGCAGCTGCTGCGCGCCACCGCTGTGGCTGCGGTGCTGGAGCGCGCCGGTTGGCGCCCCGCAACGCCCGCTGCGACGGCGCTAGCCGCAGCCTTGCCGCCACCGGCGGCTGAATCGCGCCCGGCGCCCCAGGGCGATCAGCTGTTGCGGCTGCTCGGCGAGGTGCTGCAGGGCCATGCGCCCGAACTGCTGGCACTGGCCTTGGCCAGCCTCGATGCGGCCGGCCAGCGCCTGCCCTATGCGCTGCTGGTGGATGCGCTGCACCAGGGCCGCCAATCGGTGGAACTGCGCCAGTGGCTGACCCCGGTGCTGGGCGAGCGCGGCCGCTGGCTGGCCGCACAGAACCCGCAGTGGGCCTATGCGCATGGCGTGCAAGAGACGGCCGATGCCGAGCAGATCTGGCAGGAAGGCTCGCTGGAGCAGCGCGTGGCCTTGCTGCAGCAGCAGCGCGCCACCGACCCGGCAGGCGCCCGCGCGCGGCTGGAGGCCAGCCTCAAGGAACTGGGCGCCCGCGAGCGTGCGCCCATGGTGCAGAGCCTGGCGCGCGGCCTGTCGGCAGACGATGAGGCCTTGCTGGAAAAGCTGCTGGGTGACCGCAGCAAGGAAGTGCGCGAGTCGGCCGCCAGCCTGCTGGCACGCCTGCCGCACAGCCCGCACAGCCAGCGCATGGGCGCCGCGCTGCAGGCCATGCTGAGCCAGGATGCCAAGGGCGAGTGGCAGATCGAGCCGCCGCAAGAGGGTCACAAGGACTGGGAGCGCGACGGCGTCACTTTGCAGCCGCCCGCCTATATCAAGGGCCATCGCGCCTGGTGGCTGCAGCAGCTGGTAGAGCTCACGCCCCTCGATTTCTGGCACCGCCATCTGGAAAAGACGCCCGAGCAGCTCTGGGAATGGAGCCGCCGCAGCGACTGGAAAAGCGCGCTGCGCCAGGGCTGGATCGCGGCGCTGCGTGCGCAGCGCGATGTGCGCTGGCTGCCGCTGATCCAGAGCATGGAGAGCGACTCGCGCAGCAGCGATGTGCTGCCGCTGCTGATGGCCGAACTCAGCGCCGAAGAACGCGAAACCCAGTGGCTGGCCCAGCTGCAGGCCAAGCTGGGCAAGAGCGCCTTCATCGAGGCCATCCACCGCATTGACGAGAGCATGGAGCGCACCGCCTTGCTGTCGCCTGCGATGTCCCGCTGGTTGCTGGAGGCCTTGCTCAGCACCTTGCAGGCGCGCCAGCCTGCCGGCAACTGGCACAGCTGGCAGGCCGACCATGCGATTCTGGCCTGCGCACGCCGCCTGCAGGAGGGCGACCTGGAGCGCTTTGCGCAGCTGTGGCGCGCGCCACGGGCGCCAGTGCCCGCCGAGCCCACGGCGACTGAAGACGCCGCTGCGCTGGTGGTGCCCGAAGGCAGCAGCGAGGCCGACATCGCCAAGCTCAAGCAGGAGCAGCAAGCGCGCCTGGAGCGCTCGCGTCTTCGCCCCTGGGATGACGAGCAGGTGCTCACCCAACTCAACCGCATTGTCGATCTGCGCCTGGCGCTGCAAGCGGCCCAGCCCGCCTGATGGCGCCCACCCCGAACCTTTTGATCTCTACCGGAAGCACACCATGAGCCAAGTACTACGCCAGCATGCCGAGCAGCAATTTGCCGAAGAACTAGATGCCCTGCAAAAGGCCGATGACCGTCCGCGTCCGCCCAACTGGAAGCTCTCGCCCTGGGCCGTGCTGCAGTACCTGATGGGCGGCAAGCTGAGCAATGGTTTTGAGGTGAGCGCCAAGTACATCGGCAGCCCACGCCTGATGGAGATTGCCGTCTCGACCCTGGCCACCGACCGCGCACTGCTGCTGTACGGCGTGCCCGGCACGGCCAAGTCCTGGGTGTCCGAGCATCTGTCGGCGGCCGTGAGTGGTGACTCGACCATGCTGATCCAGGGCACGGCCGGCACCAGCGAAGAGCAGTTGCGCTACGGCTGGAACTATGCTCAGCTGCTGGCCCATGGCCCCTCGGAAAATGCGCTGATCCCCAGCCCGCTGGTGCATGCGATGAAGCTGGGCAAGATCGCCCGCATCGAAGAGCTGACCCGCATCCCCGCCGATGTGCAGGACACCTTGATCACCGTGCTGTCCGAAAAGACCTTGCCGGTGCCCGAGCTCTCGACCGAGTTCCAGGCCGTTGCCGGCTTCTCGGTGATCGCCACGGCCAACAACCGCGACAAGGGTGTCAACGAGCTGTCGAGCGCCTTGAAGCGCCGCTTCAACACCGTCGTGCTGCCGGTGCCGGCCTCGCAGGACGAGGAGGTGCAGATCGTCACCAAGCGCGTGGGCGAGCAAAGCCGCGCGCTGCAGCTGCCTGCCGAGGCACCGGCGCTGGAAGAAGTGCGCCGCGTGGTGCAGATCTTCCGCGAGCTGCGCAATGGCCAGACCGAAGACGGCAAGACCGTGCGCATCAAGTCGCCCAGCTCCACCTTGTCGACCGCCGAAGCGATCTCGGTGATCAACAGCGGCATGGCACTGGCCGGCCATTTTGGCGATGGCGTGCTGCGTGCGCACGATGTCGCCTCCGGCCTGCTGGGCGCCGTCATCAAGGACCCGGTGCAGGACAGCGTGGTCTGGAAGGAATACCTGGAGACCGTGGTCAAAGAACGTGCCGAATGGAAAGACCTGTACCGCGCCTGCCGCGAGCAAATCTAAGCCGCTGACACCGTTCTTCTTCTGCCCCCGACAACGCTGACGAGCCCATGGCCACTTCTGCTGACAACGTCCATTTCTTTGGCATTCGCCACCACGGCCCGGGCTGTGCGCGCAGCCTGGTGCAAGCGCTGGCGCAACTGCAGCCCGACTGCCTGCTGGTGGAAGGCCCGCCCGAAGGCGAGGCCCTGCTGCCCATGCTGCGCAGTGCCGAGCTGCGCCCGCCGGTGGCCATGCTGGTGTACATGCAAGACGAGCCCAGCCAGGCGGCGTTCTACCCCTTTGCCGAGTTCTCGCCCGAGTGGCAGGCGCTGCAATGGGCGAGCGAGCAAGGGGTGGCCACGCGCTTTATCGACCTGCCCCAAACCCATGCGATGGCCCAGGACTGGGCACGGCGCCAGGCACTGAAAAAGCCGGAGCCTGCGCAAGACGTGGACGGGGAAGAGGGCGAGGACGATGCGGTGGCGATAGCGGAGGAGGCGCCTGTCGATGCCGCCGAGGCCAGCGCCGACACGGCCCCGGTGGCGGATGTGGACAGCGATGCCGGCGAACCCCCTGCAGCCCCGCAAGCGCCGATGCGCGACCCGCTCGACTGGCTGGCCCATGCAGCCGGCTTTGAGGATGGCGAGAGCTGGTGGAACCGCCTGGTGGAAGAACGCGGCAACAGCGAAGCGCTGTTTACCAGCATCAACGAGGCCATGACGGCGGTGCGCAGCGAGTTGGGCGACGAGGGCGAGGCCTGGCGCGGCCCCCACTATGTGCTGCGCGAGGCCCAGCGGGAGGCGCATATGCGCCAGTGCATCCGTGAAGCAGTTAGGGCCGGCTACCAGCGCATTGCCGTGGTCTGCGGCGCCTGGCATGTGCCCGCCCTGCAGCAAAGCACCACCGCCAAGGCCGACAGCGCCGTGCTCAAGGGCCTGCCCAAAGCCAAGGTGCTGGCGACCTGGGCGCCCTGGACCTACCGCAACCTGGCCAGCCGTAGCGGCTATGGCGCAGGCGTCACCTCGCCGGGCTGGTACGAGCATCTCTGGCAGTGCTACCGGGCCGATGCGGCCTTGGCACAGCAAGCGGCAGAAGGCCTGGCCGTACCTGCCCGCAGCGCGCGTGATGCCGCCACCTTGCGCACCGCAGGCTGGCTGACCCGCGTGGCACGCCTGCTGCGCGACAAGGACCTGGACTGCTCCAGCGCCCACATCATCGAGGCCACCCGTTTGGCCGAAGGCCTGGCTGCCATGCGTGGCCAGCCGATACCGGGGCTGCAGGAGATCAACGAGGCCATCGTCACGGTGGTCTGCATGGGAGAGACCGCGCCGCTGAACCTGATCGACGACGAGCTCACCGTCGGCCATGTGCTGGGCACCGTGCCCGCCGATGTGCCGCAGGTGCCGTTGCAGCGCGATATCGAGCAGCAGCAGAAATCGCTGCGCATGAAGCCCGAGGCGGCCAGCAAGCTGCTGGCCTTGGATCTGCGCAAGGAAACCGACCTGGCGCGCAGCCATTTTCTGCACCGCCTGCGCTTGTTGGGCATTGGCTGGGGCACGCGTGCGGTCGATGCACAACGCAACCGTGGCACCTTCCGCGAGAGCTGGCAGATGCAGTGGGAGCCGGAGCTGGCCGTGCGCATCATCGAGGCCAGTGTGCATGGCGCCACCGTGGCGCAGGCCGCCACCGCACGCCTGCGCGCCAGCCTCTCGCCCGATACCCCCTTGCCCGAGATTGCGCAGGCGATTGATGACGCGCTGCTGGCCAATCTGCCACAGCTGGTCGAGTCGCTGATTGAGACCCTGGCCGAGCGCGCGGCCACCACCGGCGATGTGGCGCAGCTGCTGCAGGCACTGCCGCCGCTGGCCAATGTGTACCGCTACGGCAGCGTGCGCCAGACCGATACGGCCTTGCTGGCCACGGTCATCGATTCGCTGGTGCTGCGCGCCGCCATTGGCTTGCCAGTGGCCTGCATGGCGATGGACGAAGAGGCCGCTGCGGCGATGAAGGGCAAGGTGCTGGCCGCGCACGAGGCGCTGCGCCTGCGCGGCACGGAGGCCCAGGCCGCTGTGGATGCCTGGCGCGCTGCGCTGCGCAGCCTGGCGATGGGCGATGCCGCTGCGGCCTTGCTGCGCGGCATGGCCTGCCGGCTGCTGCTCGATGAGCATCTGCTGGAAAGCGCCGAGGTGGTGCTGCAGTTCAACCGCAACCTGTCCTTGGGCGCGGCGCCGCTGGATGTGGCCGCCTGGCTGGATGGCTTTTTGAACCAGCAGGCACTGGTGCTGCTGCACGACGAGGCCATCTGGGGTGCCGTCGATGCCTGGCTGGCCGGGTTGGGCGAAGTGCAGTTTGCGCAGATTTTGCCGCTGGTGCGGCGCAGCTTTGCCAACTTCAGCAAGCATGAGCGCCAGAGCCTGGGCGACAAGGCCCGGCGCGCGCCGGTGGCCGGTGCGGCTGTGCCTGCCGCCGCCTTGGCGCTGGGCGATGGGGATGCACCCTGGGACGAGGCGCGCGCCGTGCTGGCCTTGCCACTGCTCAACACCTTGCTGGGGCTGGAGCTGCCACCCGATTTGCTGGCGCAGATCACCGCTGCCTCGGCCCCCCGCAACGACGCCCCCACGCTGGAGTGATGACGATGACGAATGCCACCCATCCCGCGCCAGGCCCGGCGCAAGACGATAGCCAAACCCTGGCAGCCGACGCGGCAGAGGCGCTGCAGCCGACCACCCGCTTGCAGCGCTGGCGCATGGTGCTGGGCAGCCCGGCCGATGCCAGCTGCGGAACCGTGGGCGGACGCCTGCAGGAGATGGACCAGGCGCTGGCCGCGCTCTACGAGGGCGACAGCCAGCTCGGTTCGCGCAAGGGCGGCCGGGGCAATTCTTCGCCCTCGGTGTCGCGCTGGCTGGGCGATATCCGCAAGTACTTTCCGAGCCAGGTGGTGCAGGTGATGCAGCGCGACGCGATGGAGCGCCTGCAGCTGCGCGAGCTGCTGCTGCAGCCCGAGATGCTGGAGAACGTGCAGCCCGATGTGCACCTGGTCGCCAACCTGATTTCGCTGGGCTCGGTCATCCCGCAAAACACCAAGGCCACCGCGCGCCTGGTGGTGCGCAAGGTGGTGGACGAGCTGATGAAAAAGCTCGAAGAGCCGATGCGCAGCGCCGTGGCCGGCGCGCTGGACCGCAGCCAGCGCAACCGCCGTCCGCGCCATGCCGAGATCGACTGGAACCGCACGATACGCGCCAACCTGCGCCACTGGCAGCCGGAGTACAAGACCATCGTCCCCGAAACCTTGATCGGCTACGGCCGCAAGGCGCGCCGCCCGCAGCGCGAGGTGATTCTGTGCATCGACCAAAGCGGCTCCATGGCCAACTCGGTGGTCTACTCCAGCATCTTTGGTGCGGTGATGGCCAGCCTGCCAGCGGTAGCTACCAAGCTGGTGGTGTTTGACACGGCCGTGGTGGACCTGACCGAAAAGCTCGACGACCCGGTCGATGTGCTGTTTGGCGTGCAGCTGGGCGGTGGTACCGACATCAATGGTGCCGTGGGCTACTGCCAAAGCCTGATCAGCGAGCCGCGCAACACCATCCTGGTGCTGATCTCGGACCTGTACGAAGGCGGGGTAGAGTCAGGCCTGCTGCGCCGCGCCAATGAGCTGGTGGAGTCCGGTGTGCAGTTCATCACCTTGCTGGCGCTGAGCGACGAAGGTGCCCCCGCCTATGATGCCGCGCTGGCCGCCAAGCTGGCCGCTTTGGGCGTGCCTTCCTTTGCCTGCACGCCGGATGCCTTCCCGCAGCTGATGGCCGCTGCGATCCGCCGCGACGATGTAGCCGCCTGGGCGGCGACCCAGGGCTTCAAGACCAGCCAGTAGCCTCCAAAAGCAGCCAACGGCGGCCAGAAAAAAGCCCTGCGGTGCAGGGCGGTTGGAGTAAACGGAGAGGGGTTCGTGGAGACGTTCAGCGGCCCAGCGAATCGGGCAGCGGAAAGCCGGTGATGCGCTTGGCGCGCGGCGGCGCATAGGTGCGCACCTTGGAGGTCTTGAGGCCCAGGCGCACCAGCGATTCGGCGATCGTCACCGCTGCGGCCACGCCATCGACCACGGGCACGCCGGTGCGGCTGCGCACCTTGTCTTCCAGCTCGGCCATGCCGCCGCAGCCCAGGCAGATGACCTCGGCATGGTCTTCTTCAACGGCCTTGGCCGCCTGCTGCACGATGGCATCGACCGCGCGCTCGGGCTGGCTCTCCAGCTCCAGCACGGCCATGCCGCTGGCGCGCACCGAGGCGCAGCGCGCATCCAGGCCGGCCAGCTTGAGCCGGTCTTCGATCAGCGGCACGGCGCGGTCCAAGGTGGTGACCACGGCGTATTTGTGGCCCAGGAACATGGCGGTCGATGCCGCTGCCTCGGTGATGTCGACCACAGGCACTTCCAGCAGCTCTTGCAGGCCTTCGCGGCCATGCTCGCCGTAGCCGGCCTGGATGACGGCATCAAAGGGCTGGTCGTAGCGCATCACCGCATCCATCACGCCGACAGCGCAGAGGTAGCTTTCAAAATTGCCCTCCACCGATTCGGCGCCAAAGCGCGGGGTGAGGGCGACGATCTCGGTGCCTGGCGATGCGGCCCGGCGCGCCTGGGCGCCAATGGCCTCGGTCATGCTCTCGGTGGTGTTGACGTTCACGATCAGAATGCGCATGCAAAAAACTCCGTCTCAATGTTGGGCATGGTTCACGGCAATGGCCTCGCCGTCCTGGTCTTCGTAGTGCTGGCCCTTGGGGGTCAGCAGCCAGTAGAACAGGCCGCCGAGCCCGGCCGCAATAAACCAGGAGAAATGGGACACCGACTCCAGCGCCGGCAGGAAGGCGAACAGCAGCGCAATCAGGGCCGAGGGCACCAGGGCCTGGATGGCGCGGCGGTTGACACCGTTTTCGTAATGGTAAGGGCCGTTGCGGTCATCGCTGTAGAGCGCAGGCACATGCACGCGCTCCTTGCGGATCAGCCAGTAGTCGGCCATCACGATACCGAACAGCGGGCCCAGGAAGGAGCCCAGACCGCCCAGGAAATACAGGATCACCAGCGGCGAATCGTAGAGGTTCCAGGGCAGGATCACAAAGCCGAGGATGGCGCTGACCAGCGCAGCGCGGCGGAAGTTGAGCTGGCGCGGCAGCAGGTTGGCCAGGGCCAGCGCGGGGGCGACAAAGTTGGCCATCAGGTTGACGGCGATGGTCAGGATCAGCAGCGACAGGCTGGCCAGAATCAGCAGCGGCTTGTTGGGGATCTTCTCGACGATGTCGGTGGGGCTCAGGATCAGGGTGCCATCGATGGCCAGTTGGCCGCCGGTCAGCACGACGACGATCAGGCCGAAGATCAGCATGTTGATGGGAATGCCCCAGAAGTTGCCCTTGACCACGGCGCTGCGCGAGGTGGCGCCCCGGGTGAAGTCACAGAAATTGAGCACAAAGGTGCCGTAGATGGCGACCCACAGCGAGGCTGCACCCATGATCTGCACCCACATGGCACCACCGGTGCTGGGCTTGGGCGCCGTCCATTGGATCTTGCCGCCCGAGCTGTACAGCACCCAGCCGGCCAGCGCGATGAAGGTCACCAGAATCACCGGGCCGGCAAAGGCCTCGTACTTGCGGATGCTCTCCATGCCCCAGCAGGCGATCATCGTCTGCACCACCCACAGCAGGCTGAAGCTGATCCAGCCGAGCACCGGCAGGCCCAGCACCTGGTGCGCGAGCAGCGCCTGCAGGCTGGGGAAGAGGGTGATCAACAGCACGTCGAGCACCTTGGAGGCCAGGTAGGTCTGGATGCCAAACCAGGCAATCGCAACACCGCCCCGGATCAGCGCCGGAATCTGCGCGCCCCGGGTGCCAAAGCTGATGCGGCTCATCACCGGAAAAGGCACGCCCGTCTTGGGGCCCATGAAGCCCGACAAGGTCAGCAGCACAAACAGCAGGCCGGCGCCCATCATCAGCGCCGTCAGAATCTGCCAGCCGCCCAGGCCCAACGCAAACAGGCCGATGGCAAAGGCGTAGTTGCCCAGGCTGTGCACATCATTGGCCCAGAGCGTGAACAGGCTGTAAGCGCCCCAGGATCGGCTGTCTTTTTTGGTGGGAGCCAGGTCCTTGTTGTAGAGCGAGGGGCATACGCCGGCGGGCAAGTCGCCGCCATCGGCGGGCCGCTGCTGGGCGGGGTTGAAGGCAAAGCCTGCGTTCTGGGTTGCTGCAAGATCGGTCATTGACATCCTTGGATCGGGCGCATCCAGGTGCGCCTTATTAACGGCCTTGCGGCCGGCATTGTCTCGTCATGTGCGCGGGTCCATGCATGGCATGTGCAGCAGAAAATCAGGGCCTCAATGGCTATGCTTTGTGTGCACATATGCATACATTAAGTGTATACAAAACGCCTGAAAATGAACTAGGGCCAACCCTGGGTTGGCTTACATCCGCCACAAAACTGCAAATCGAAATCTTCTATGTGTTAGATTAAAACTAACTATTAATCATTTTCGATTGGAGATTGCATGTCCGGAAAGCCAGCAGCTCCAATAGATGACAAGGTCAAATATGCGCGAATCATCACCGGCTCCAGGACGGTCCTGATAGGTAGCCAAGGCGGGGTGGCGTGCTCCGTCTGCCCGGGTGGCGAGGCAGTCGGCAATCCTGTCAATCCGCAGCTGGGCGCCAAGGTTCTGTCTGGCTCATCGGATCTGGACTTCGCCCTTCCCGGCGCCATGCCCCTGGTCTGGCAGCGCCAGTACAGCAGCTATGTCAACGCGCAGCATGGCGGCCATTGCGGGGTGCTGGGCTACGGCTGGGGGCTTCCAATGGATCTGCGCATCAAGGTGGAAGCAAGCGCCACTCTGCTGCACGACAGCCAGGGCCGCACGATCACCTTTGATGCGCTGGTAGCAGGGGAGTCGATCTACAGCCCCAGCGAAGATATCTGGCTGCTGCGCTCTGGCTGGCATCCAGGCAATCTGACGCACGATCTTGCGGCCATGACCGGGCCCGCCAAGTTCACTGAGGCAGGCGCAGCAGATAGCTTTGAAGCCCCACCTCCGCGTAGCCAGCAGGCGCCCTTGTGGTGGCGGGGGCGCTTCTCCTGGATTCGGCGCGATATGGCCTGCGGGGATTTGATGATCCTGGCGGCCAATGGGAGCGGAGATACCGTCTGGGTGTTTGGTCCGGCGAACTGGCAGGCGATTGAAGCGGCGCGCAAAGTTATCTATGAACAGAAGACCGCAGGCAAACCGGTCACGGTGACCGAGCCGGATATCGATGCAAACTGGATTTTGCTGGGCAAGGTGGACCGGCTGGGGCGGTCCCAGCGCTACCACTGGACCAAGGTGCTGGGCCAGGAGCGAATCACCACCATCGACGATGGCGTAGGCAGGGGCTACCAGCTGCACTACACGCAAGCCATTGCAGCGCAAGACGCCCAGCACTTCCACCACAAGAGCACTGACACCGACGACCACGAAGACGAGCACTTCTTCTGGCAGGCCGACAGCGGCGTGCGATTGTCAAAGGTAGACCTTTATCGCGACCCTTTGGCACCCATGCTGCAGACCAATCCCACTACCTTGGTGCAGTACAGCTACAGCGAGCAAGGGGACCTCACTTCCGTCACCAACCGCCACGGCCAGGTCGTGCGCCGCTTTGCCTGGCGCAACCACTTGATGATTGCCCACCAGGAGCGCGGCGGGCCGGAGCACCACTATGCCTATGACCGATATGAGCCAGGCGGGCAAGCCATCGAGCAACGCAACCAGGAAGGCCTGGACTACAAGTT
>NZ_SOAL01000022.1 GCF_004364775.1 Comamonas sp. JUb58 | reverse complement strand
AAGCTCAAACTAAAAGGCCTGAGCCCGGTGGAGTACCGAACTCAGGCCTTGAGCCGCTAACATTCAACTGTCCAACTTCTTGGGGTCAGTTCACTGGGCGGTGGCGGCTTTGTCGGCCTTGCCAGCGATGCTGGGCTTAGCGCGCGGGCGCAAGCACAAGGCCTGAGGGACCGCAGAAGCTTGCACCGGGTATGGCGGTGTGATCCCTATGCACAGTGCTGTCATGCCACCGAACCTGCCAGCGCATTGCGATCAAATCGAAATGCCGCCTTCGGGCGGCATTTTGCTGCGCGATGTGGCTGATGGTGGCGGGGCAAGAAGGTGGAGGCTGGTGCCAGCAAAGGCGAGTCCCGCGCTCAAGCACGGAAGGCGGGCATGATCGGGCCCGAGGCAGCGGGCGGCGTCAGCACGCCATGGCTGGCCCCAAGCCCTTTTGTTTTGTATGATGAATGATTCTGCACCACCACCGATTGCCATGTCTTTATCGTCACAGTCCGGCAGCAGTCTGCACCACCAGGTGATGGACAGCCTGGGCCGGCTGATTGCCAGCCCCGAGTACGGGCCCGGGGCCACCTTGCCCAATGAAGAGGAGCTGTGCGAGCGCCTGGGGGTGAGCCGTACTGCGGTGCGCGAGGCGATCAAGGCGCTGAGCGCCAAGGGCATGCTGGAGGCGCGGCCCCGCACCGGCACCCGCGTGCGGCCGCAAGAGCAGTGGAGCCTGTTTGATGCGGATGTGCTGGGTTGGCTCTGCAGCCAGGGGGTGGACCAGGAGCTGGGCCGGCACCTGATGGTGATGCGCGGCATTCTGGAGCCAGCCGCCGCCTCGTTGGCCGCACGCATGCACACCGATGCCCAGCTGCTCACTCTGCAGCAGGCCTTTGCCGCGATGGAGGCGGCAACATCGATTGATGAATGGGTAGTTGCCGATCTGGCCTACCACCAGAGCATCCTGCAGGCCACCGGCAACCCTCTGCTCATCTCGCTGGGCGGCATTGTGGCCTCGGCGCTGGAGTCCTTGCTCACCGTCAATGCGCAGCAGGCTGGGCAGTTCAACGATGGTCTGGTGATGCATGGCAAGGTGCTGGCCGCCATTGAGCGGCGCAGTGCTGAGGATGCACAGCTGTGGATGCGGGCACTGCTGGCCGACACGATTGCACGATGGGGCGCACCCGCCTAAAAGCCGCTAAATCCAGGCCCCAGGCGGCTGTCGCGCAAAGCGCAAGAGCGATAAAAGTCTAGGGTTTGCTCTGATTCAATCATCATACAAATAAAACGATGATGGCGACTTCTGAAATTCTCAAGGTCGCCATTCCATGTCTCGTTCCCTGTTTGATCTGTCGGGCCGTACTGCGCTGATTACCGGTTCCTCGCGCGGCATTGGGCTGGCGCTGGCCCAGGGCCTGGCCGAATCAGGAGCGACCGTGGTGATCAATAGCCGCCAGCAGGCCGCAGTCGATGCGGCCGTGGCGCAGCTGCAGGGCATGGGCCTCCAAGCCCAAGGGGCGGCCTTTGATGTGGCCGACCAGGCGGCGGTGGAAGCGGCCTTTGCCGCGTTTGATGCCCAGGGACTGGCGATCGATATCGTCGTCAACAACGCCGGCATCCAGCACCGCGAGCCGTTGCTCGATGTGTCGCTGGAGGACTGGAGCCGGGTCATCAACACCAACCTGACGGCCGCCTTTGTCGTGGGCCGCACGGCAGCACGCCGCATGATCGAACGCGGCACCGGCGGCAAGATCATCAATATCGGCTCGCTCACCAGCGAGGCGGCACGCGCCACGGTGGCGCCCTATACGGTGGCCAAGGGCGGCATCAAGATGCTCTCCAAGGCGATGGCGGCCGAATGGGCCATGCATGGCATCCAGGCCAACTCCATTGGCCCGGGCTACATCCTCACCGACATGAACGAGGCCCTGGTCAACAACGTGGCGTTTGACGCCTGGGTCAAGGCCAGCAACCCCACGCAGCGCTGGGGCCGCCCCGATGAGCTGGTGGGCACCGCCATTTACCTGGCCTCGGGCGCATCCAACTATGTCAACGGCCAGATCATCTATGTGGATGGTGGCTGGCTGGCGGTGCTGTAAGTGGGCGCAGCAGCATGGCTACCTTGATTACCGACGTCAAAGTCATCGCAACGGCGCCAGAGGGCATCAACCTTCTGGTCGTCAAGATTGAGACCAACCAGCCCGGCCTCTACGGCCTGGGCTGCGCCACCTTTGCCTACCGCCACCTGGCCGTGCAGTGCCTGGTCGAGCAGTACCTGCGCCCGCTGCTGATCGGCCGTGACGCCAGCCAGATTGAAGAGCTGTGGCAGCTGATGCACCAGAACGCCTACTGGCGCAACGGCCCCATCGAGAACAATGCGATCTCGGGTGTGGACATGGCGCTGTGGGACCTGAAGGGCAAGCAGGCTGGCATGCCGCTCTACCAGCTGCTGGGCGGCAAGCTGCGCGAGGGCGTGCCCATCTACCGCCATGCCGATGGGCGTGATCTGGAAGAGCTTTGCGACAACATCCAGAAGTACCGCGAGCAGGGTATCACCCATATCCGCTGCCAAAGCGGAGGCTATGGCGGTGGCGGCTTTGGCGCGGCGCCTGGTACGGCGCCGCAGGGCGCAGCAGACGGCATCTACCTCGATGCGCGCAAGTACATGCGCGAGACGCTGAAAATGTTCGACGCCATCCGCAGCCGCATCGGCTTTGAGGTGGAGCTGTGCCATGACGTGCACGAGCGCCTCAAGCCCGCCGATGCGATCCGCTTTGCGCAGGCGCTCGAGCCCTATGAGCTGTTCTTTCTGGAAGACGCGATTGCGCTGGAAGAGGGCGACTGGCTGCGCCAGCTGCGCGACAAGACCAATGTGCCGCTGGCCCAGGGCGAGCTGTTCAACCACCCCTTTGAGTGGCGCGGCATCATCGCCGAGCGGCTCATCGACTTTATCCGCGTGCACCTGAGCCAGGTGGGCGGCATCACCCCCGCGCGCAAGCTGCAGCTGTTTGCCGAGCAATATGGCGTGCGCACCGCTTGGCACGGCCCGGGCGATATGTCGCCGCTGGCGCATGCGGCCAATATCCATATCGACCTGGCCTCTCGCAATTTTGGCGTGCAGGAATGGTCGGGCACCGAGCCGCCCAATTTTGTGATCCAGGAGCTCAAGGGCCCGCGCGATGCCTTGCTGGCTGTGTTCCCTGGCTTGCCAAGCTTCCGCAATGGCTATGTCTACGCCAATGAGCAACCCGGTCTGGGTGTGGACATTGATGAGCGCGAGGCCGCCAAGTACCCCTGCAGCAGCGCGGTCACCACCTGGACGCAGACCCGCCTGAGCGACGGGAGCCTGCAGACCCCCTGATTCCCAGCGTGCCGGGCAAGAGCGCCGGCTTTTTTCGATTCACAACAAAGACGGAGACAGACAGATGACCACTCACTTCCAACTGCGCCGCATTCTGCTGGCCACCCTGGCGGCATCGGCAATGGGCGCTGGCGCGGCCTATGCCGAAGTCAAGGCACGCGTGGGCCATGCGATGCCCGAGAGCCACCCGCAAGCGATTGCGATGAACAAGTTCGCCGAGCTTGCATCCACCTACACCAATGGCAATGTCAAGGTGCAGGCCTACCACAGCGCCGTGCTGGGCAGCGACGAGAAGCAGCTGCAGGCCGTGCAGGCAGGCACGCAGGATCTGTACATCGGCACCCTGGCGCCGCTGTCCTCGCGGGTCAAGGAAGTGCAGGTCTGGGATCTGCCCTTCATGTTCCGCAACTCGGCCGAGGTCTATGCCGTGCTCGATGGCGCCTCGTCCAAGAAGATTTTCGAGAAGATCGCACCGGCCAACCTGGTGGGCCTGACCTGGACCGGCATGGGCTTTCGCAACCTGTCCAACAGCAAGCACCGCGTGGCCAAGCCCGAGGATGTGAGTGGCCTGAAGATCCGCGTGATGACCAACCCGGTCGCGCTGGACACCTGGAAGACCCTGGGCGCCAATGCCACGCCGATGGCCTTTGCCGAGGTGTTCCCTGCTCTGGAGATCAAGGCGCTGGACGGCCAGGAGAACCCGCTGCAGCACATGTGGGCCAACAAGATGCAGGAAGTGCAGAAGTACATCACCATCACCAACCACGTCTACACGCCATCGGCCCTGGTTGCATCGAAGAAATTCTGGGACAGCCTCTCGCCCGCCGACAAGGCCGGTGTGCAAAAGGCCGCCACCGAAGCCGGCCTGCTGCAACGCAAGCTGCTCGATGAAGGCGACAGCCTGGCTGTCGAGAACTTCAAGAAGGCTGGCGTGACGGTGGACAGCATGCCTGCAGCCGAGCTGGCGCGCATGCAGGACAAGGTCAAGCCCGTGCTGGCCAAGTTCTCGCCCCAGATTGGCGACGAGTTCGTCAAGGGCTTCTTTGCCGAAATCGAACAGGCCCGCAAGGCCCAGTAAAGCCCAGAAAGGGTGCTGGGCAGCGGCTGTCTAAGCCGTGTCCGCTCCCTTTGCTTCTCTTCAACGTTCTGGCAGCGCCCCCTGGTGCGGCGCTGCCGACATAGACCTACAAGCTTCAGGTGGTGGCACGGCACAAGGCCGCGCTGCCGGGAAAGGTATTGCCATGGGCAAGGTACTCAAAATGCTCGCGGACGGGCTGACGCGCGCGCTGGAAATCATGATGGTGCTGTGCATGCTCGTCATGCTGGTGATGGTGTTCGGCAATGTGATGCTACGGCTGTTTTTCAATACCGGCATTGATCTGTCGGAAGAGGTGCCACGCTTTGCCTTTGTGTGGCTGACCTTTCTGGGAGCCATCGTGGGCATGCGCAAGCGCGCCCATCTGGGGGTGGATTTGATGGTGCAGATGATGCCGTTGGCCGGCCGCCGTGTTTGCTGGGGCCTGAGCCAGGCCATCATGCTGCTGTGCTGCGTCTACATCGTCTACGGCACCTGGCTGCAGCACGACATCATCGCGGGCAACGCATCGCCGGTGGCGCAGCTGAGCATGCTCTGGGTCTATGGCGTGAGCTATTTCACCGGCACGGCGATTGGCTTTATCTGCCTGTCCAACCTGGTGCGTCTGGTGCTGGGCAAGGTGGCAGATTATGAGTTGATCGATGTGCAGGAAGAGGGCATGGAAGAGGCGCGCGAGGCCGAGCACGCCATGCAGGAGCAGACCCCGCCACAAGGAGGTCGCGCATGACCATCTTCATTTTTATCTCGTCCTTGCTGGGGCTGATGGCCCTGGGCATGCCCATTGCGTTTGCGCTGATCGGCTGCGGCCTGGCGCTGATGTACTACATGGGCTTTACCGATCCGCAGATCGTCGTGCAGAACATGTGGGATGGCGCCAATAGCTTCCCGCTGCTGGCCGTGCCCTTCTTCATGCTGGCGGGTGAGTTCATGAACGCCGGCGGCATGACCCGCCGCATCATCCACATGGCCATGGCCTGGATTGGCCATATCCGTGGCGGCCTGGGCTATGTGGCCGTGGGCGCTGCGGTCATCATGGCCTCGCTGTCGGGCTCGGCCGTGGCCGATACCGCCGCACTGGCCGCTGTGCTGGTGCCGATGATGCGCAAGGCCGGCTATGAGGTCAACCGGTCCTGTGGCCTGATCGCCTGCGGCGGCATCATTGCGCCGGTGATTCCGCCATCGATCGCGATGATCCTGTACGGCGTGACCGGTGGCGTGTCCATCACCAAGCTGTTCATGGCCGGCATTGTGCCGGGCCTGCTGATGGGGCTGGCGATCTTGCTGGCCTGGCGCTGGTGCATTGGCCGCGACCCGATCATCACCGAGCCCAAGCGCACGACGGCCGAGCGCCTGACTGCTACTCGCCAGTCGCTGTGGGCGCTGGTGCTTCCGGTGGTCATCATCGGTGGCCTGAAGTTCGGCTGGTTCACCCCAACCGAAGCCGCCGTCATTGCCGCGATGTACTCGCTGGTCGTGGGCATGTTCATCTACCGCGAGATCAAGCTGAACCAGCTGTTCGCGCTGATCTACCGCGCCGCTGAGACCACCGCCATCATCATGTTCCTGGTGTCGGCCGCTGGCGTGTCGGCCTGGCTGATCACCACCGCCAACATCCCGCAGCAGCTGGCCGCCCTGGTGGAGCCGCTGATGGACAACAAGATGCTGCTGACCTTTGCGCTGATGGTGCTGGTGCTGCTGGTAGGCACGGCGCTGGACTTCACGCCCACCGTGCTGATCATGACCCCGGTGCTGATGCCGGTGCTCAAGCAAGCGGGCATCGACCCGGTCTACTTCGGTGTGCTGTTCATCATGAACAACGCCATCGGCCTGGTCACACCGCCGGTGGGCACCGTGCTCAATGTCGTCTGCGGGGTGGCCAAGATACCGATGAGTGGTGCCATCAAGGGCGTGATCCCCTTCATGGTGGCTCAGACGATTGTGATGTTCCTGCTGGTGGTGTTCCCGCAGATCGTCATGTGGCCGCTGGAGATGATGAGCCGCTAAGCGCCAAACCGTTACCCAAACCCATTCATTGAAAAGCCATGAGCGCTTGCAAGCCGCAAGCGCCAAGGGCGGGCTTTGCCCAGAAAAGACAAGGAGCCGACCATGAAACTGATCCAACGCCGAAGCCTCGTTGCAGGCCTTGCCTTCGCCACCTTGGCAGTCCTGAGCCTGGCGCCCGCCCAGGCCCAGGAGGGCAAGCGTGCACGCCTGGGCCATTCCTTTGCCGATTCGCACCCTCGCGCCATCGCGATGAAGCAGTTTGCTGCCGATGTGGCCAAGGCGACTGATGGCAAGGTGCTGATCGATGTGTACAGCAGCGCCACCCTGGGCAGCGAAGACAAGATGCTGATTGCGGTGCAAAGCGGCACGCAGGACCTGTATATGGGCGCGCTATCGCCCATCGCTGCGCGCAAGAAGGCACTGCAGATTTTTGATTTTCCGTTTCTGTTTGCCAGCGATGCCGAAGCCGCCCATGTGCTCGATGGCCCCATTGGCCGCCAGATGCTGGACGGCATTGCCGACATGAAGATGCGCGGCCTGGTCTGGGCGGGCGGCGCCTTCCGGAATATGTCCAACAGCAAGCGCCAGCTGGCCTCGCTGGCGGACATGAAGGGCCTGCGCGTGCGCGTCATGCAAAGCCCGATGGCGCTGGCCAGCTTCAATGCCATGGGCATGAATGCCGTGCCGATGGCCTTCTCCGAGGTCTACCCCGCGCTGGAGATCAAGGCCCTGGACGGCTATGAGCACCCGGTGGTCGACATGTATGCCAACAAGATGTACGAGGTGCAGAAGTACCTGACCATCACCAACCATGTCTACACGCCGGTGGCCTTGATTGCCTCGGACAAATGGTGGTCGGCCTTGACGCCCGCGCAGCAGCAGGCGGTGCAGCAATCCGCCGAAAAGGCCCGCACCTTGCAACGCAGCGAAGAGCTGCGCCAGGCCGGCGAGGTGGTCGCCCAGCTCAAATCGCATGGCATGCAGGTGGGCGAGATGCCGCCGGCCGAGCTGGAGAAGATCCGCGCTGCGGTGCAGCCGGTGATCGACAAGAACCAGGCGACGGTGGGCGTTGAGTTTGCCCAGTCGTTCTATGCGGCGCTGGCCAGCTACCGTAAGACCAAGCCTTGAGCCACTCCCTTATCCAAGCCAACTAGGAACTCCTGACATGGAAGCGCTTGTTATCCACGCACCCGGCGATCTGCGGGTGCAATCCGTCCCCGCGCCTGCGCCCGGGCCTGGCCAGATGCTGGTGCGGGTGCGCTGCGGCGGCATCTGCGGCTCTGATCTGCATTACTACCAGCACGGCGGTTTTGGCACCGTGCGCATCAAGGAGCCGATGGTGCTGGGCCATGAGGTCTCGGGTGTCATCGAGTCCGTGGGTGCCGAGGTGACGGGCTTCGCTGCCGGCCAGCGCATTGCAGTCAGCCCCAGCTGGCCCTGCGGCCAGTGCCGCTTTTGCCAGATGGGCCTGCAAAACCACTGCCTGGACATGCGCTACTACGGCAGCGCGATGCGCAGCCCCCATGTGCAAGGGGCGTTCCGCCAGCAGATCGTCATCGAGGCACACCAGGCCCATCTGCTGGCCCCCCAGGTCAGCGATGCCGAAGGCGCCATGGCCGAGCCGCTGGCCGTGGCCCTGCATGGCGTGCAGCGGGCGGGGCCCTTGCTGGGCCGCAAGGTGCTGGTGACGGGCTGCGGACCAATTGGCGCACTGGCCATCATCGCAGCGCGCCGCGCAGGCGCCGCGCACATTGTGGCCACCGACATGAGCGCGCACCCGCTGGCCAAGGCCTTGCAGGTGGGGGCCGATGAGGTCGTGCATGTGGGCGAATCGCCCGATGGGCTGGCGCGTTACGCGGCCGACAAGGGCCAGTTCGATGTGCTATTCGAGGCCAGCGGCAACCCGCATGCCTTGCGCGGTGCCTTTGATGTGCTGCGCCCGCGCGCCACCATCGTGCAGCTGGGCCTGGCAGGTGCCGAGATGACTTTGCCGATCAACACCCTGGTGGCCAAGGAGTTCGACTGGCGCGGCTCCTTCCGCTTCCATGAGGAGTTCGCCACCGCCGTGGCCTTGCTCAACAAGGGCCTGGTCGATGTGAAGCCGCTGATATCGGCCACCTTGTCCTACCGCGATTCAGCCCGCGCCTTTGCGCTGGCGGCTGACCGCTCGCAGGCGATGAAGGTGCTGCTGGACTTCGAATGAATCGCCTCCGCAACCGCTGATCCCCACCCATTCTTTCTCTGTTCTTCCCATGAAAATCGTCAAGCTCACCACCTTTATCGTGCCACCGCGCTGGTGCTTTCTCAAGATCGAAACCGACGAGGGCATCGTCGGCTGGGGCGAGCCGGTGGTGGAGGGCCGCGCCCACACGGTGGCCGCTGCGGTCGAGGAGCTGTCCGACTACCTGGTGGGCCGCGACCCGCGCAATGTGCAGGACCTGTGGAATGTGATGTACCGCGCCGGCTTCTACCGGGGCGGCCCGGTGATGATGAGTGCCATCGCCGGCGTGGACCAGGCGCTGTGGGACATCAAGGGCAAGGCGCTGGGTGTGCCCGTGCATGAGCTGCTGGGCGGCAAGGTGCGCGACCGCATCCGCGTCTATTCCTGGATCGGGGGTGACCGCCCGGCGGACACGGCAGCCCAGGCGCAGGCGGCAGTGGCACGCGGCTTTACCGCCGTCAAGATGAACGGCACCGAAGAGATGCAGTACATCGACAGCCATGCCAAGGTGGAGCAGGCTGTGGCCAATGTGGCGATGATCCGCGAGTCGGTGGGCAAGCACATCGGCATAGGTGTGGACTTCCACGGCCGGGTGCACAAGCCCATGGCCAAGGTGCTGATGCGCGAGTTGCGCGATTTCAACCTGATGTTCATCGAGGAGCCGGTTCTCAGCGAGCACCTGGAAGTGATCCCCGAGCTGGCCGCCATCGGTGCCGCGCCGATCGCGCTGGGCGAGCGTCTCTATTCGCGCTGGGATTTCAAGCGCGTGTTTGCGCAGGGCGGTGTCGACATCATCCAGCCCGATCCCTCGCATGCCGGCGGCATCACCGAGACCTGCAAGATCGCCGCC
The DNA here is from genome assembly GCF_004364775.1 of Comamonas sp. JUb58. Taxonomy (GTDB): domain Bacteria; phylum Pseudomonadota; class Gammaproteobacteria; order Burkholderiales; family Burkholderiaceae_C; genus Comamonas. Next base: position 88,930 of record NZ_SOAL01000022.1, on the reverse strand, counting down.
ATGGCCGAGGCCTACGATGTGGCGGTGGCCCTGCATTGCCCACTGGGCCCGATTGCGCTGGCCGCCAACCTGCAGATCGATGCGGTCTGCTACAACGCCTTCATCCAGGAGCAAAGCCTGGGCATCCACTACAACCAGGGCAATGACCTGCTCGACTATGTACACAACCGCGATGCCTTTGACTACCAGGACGGCTATGTCGCCATGCCCGGCGGCCCGGGCCTGGGTATCGAGGTGAACGAAGCCTATGTGGTGGAGCGCGCCAAGGAAGGCCACCGCTGGCGCAACCCGGTCTGGCGCCATGCGGATGGCAGTGTGGCGGAGTGGTGAGGTAGCGCGCCGAGCCTGTCATGGTTCAGGCTGAGCCTGTCTAGGCGCTGCGGCGAGCATTGTGAACACCTGCACCCGGCAGCGATGCCAGGCGCAGGTGTTTTTTCATGTCGGTTGCCGCGCTGTTGCCCGCTGCTTGCCACTTTGTGGTGCAAAAGAAACATTTTGAATCCATAGTGCTTTGCTAATGCCAAGTTTTTCAAAGCCAACATAAACAAAGAAGCCACAAGGACTTGCAGCGCAGCACAGCACCACGGAACCTGTCCCAACGAATGCTGATGGACCGGGCCGATCGCGGTCTTTACCTTGTGTACACAACGCTCTGCTAGCAAGCGATGCCGCCATTTCGGACGCGCGTTTTTAAATAGCAAAAATCTTGATTGAGCGGCATGCATCACGCCATTCGCTATTTATGTGTCGAAATGTTGGTTTCTTTTGTGATGCTTCCACTCATAGCTCGCAGCAATCGCAAGATAAAATCCCGGGTCAGTGCGTAGTACGCGTATCCATCATCCAAACAAACATCATCAAGTGGAGCAGGCGTGAGGGTTGAGTTTTCCGTTCGAGCCAGTTCGGCCGTCGCGCGCGGGTTGCGCACGTCAACCCAATGGCAGGACTGGGCGGCCCAGCCGTCGGCGCCCGTGGGAGAGCTGGCGCTGGATGTCTCCCATATCCCGGCGATGGCACGGCGCAGGCTCGGCCCGCTGGCCAAGATGGCCGTCGTGGTGGCAGACGATGTGCTGGCGCAGACAGCGCTGGCCGACATCCCCATGGTCTGGGTCTCCCGCTACGGTGACAGCGACAAATCCCTGCAACTGCTGCGCGCCCAGGTCGGCGCGGAAGCCCTTTCTCCGACCGCATTTGCGCTGTCCGTGCACAACGGCATTGCGGCCCAGTATTCGATCTTGCGGGGCATGGTGTCCAATGCCATCTGTGTCGCGGCGTCCGCCGCAGGCCCTGAGGCCGGCATCGTCGAGGCCATCGGCCTGCTGCACGAGGGTGCTCCGGCGGTGGTGCTGGTCTGCTACGACGAGGGCCTGCCTGGCGAGTACGCGCCTTTTGGCGAAGCAGGCGCTGCCGAATTTTCCTGGGCCGTCGTGGTCAGCCTGGCCCAGCCCGATGGACCAGGCTTTGCGCTGACCGCCAGGGCTGCCGGCCGCGATGCTGGCGACACAGAGGGCAGCCAGGCAGGCTTGCCCCATGGCCTGCAGGTGCTGCGTTTCTTGCTGGACCCCGCGCAAACCGAATGGGCAGCCCCGCAAGCCGCGCCGGGCAGGGGCTGGACCTGGGAGCGCATGCATGGCTGAACGTCTCAACCGTTACTGGCGCGTCTTTGCGACGGGCTTTTGTTTTGCCGTCTTTGGTCTGGGCGGCTTGGTGATCCGCTTGCTCGTCTATCCGCTGCTGCTGGTCTGCAACCGCGATCCGCAAAAGCGCAAAAATGCCGCGCAGGCATTGATACACCATAGCTTTCGCTGGTTTGTCGGCCTGATGAACTTTGTGGGCGTGATCTCGTACGAGACCCGCCATCTGGAGCGCCTCAACCGCCAAGGCCTGTTGATTCTGGCCAACCACCCCTCGCTGATCGACGTGGTGTTTTTGATCTCCTTCATCCCGAAGGCGGACTGCATTGTGAAGGCCTCGCTGCTGCGCAACCCCTTCACGCGCGGTCCCATCCAGGCGGCAGGTTTCATCTGCAATGGCGGCGGCGCACAGCTGATCGAGGACTGCACACGTTCGCTCGATGCCGGCAGTAACCTGATCATTTTCCCGGAAGGCACGCGCACGCCGCTTCAGGGGGCGCCCAAGCTGCAGCGTGGCGCTGCGCATGTGGCGGTCAAGGGCGGCGTCGATATCACGCCGGTGTACATCCACACCAGCTTGCCGATGCTGTCCAAGGGCGTTCCCTGGTGGCGAGTGCCGGCGCGCAAGCCGCATTTCACGTTCGAAGTGCGGGATGACATCGCCATTCAAGAATTCTGCACAGTGGCAGGCAACGAGTCGCTGGCGGCACGCCAGGTGACCGATTACCTGTCCGATTATTTATTCAGAGGACCCTCACGTGCTTCAGCTTGAACAGGAAATCAAGGAACTCATCATCGCATCGCTGGCACTGGAAGACCTGGCACCGCAGGACATCGATTCGGCCGCACCACTGTTTGTGGACGGCCTGGGCCTGGACTCCATCGACGCGCTGGAACTGGGCCTGGCGCTGCAGAAGAAATACGGCCTGAGTATGTCGGCCGACTCCGAGCAGACCCGCCAGCATTTCAGCAGCGTCAACGCCCTGGTGGCTTTTGTCGCGGGCCACCAGGCGCAGTAAGCGGCCCTGGCTCCTTCTCATTCATTGACCTCATTGGGTACCGCTTTGAAAAAGCAAGAAATTTATGAACATATCGTCCGCATCCTGGACGAGAACTTCAGCATCGAGGCCGCGCGCATCACGCCTGAGGCCAAGCTCTATGACGACCTGGATATCGACAGCATCGATGCGGTCGACCTGATCGTGCAGCTCAAGCCTCTGGTGGGCAAGCGCCTGAATGCGGAAGCCTTCAAGTCGGTGCGCACCGTGCAGGACGTGGTGGACGCGCTCTACCTGCTGGTCAACGAGGACCAGCAGGCCGCCTGAGCGCCATGGGCATGCGCAGCTCGCTGAAATGGGCCTTGGTCGTGCTGACCGTGCTCTATCCGCTGGTGGTCTACGCCACCATCGGGCGGGTTGCGCCCCAGTGGCTGGCGCTGTTGATGGTGGTGTTGGCCGTCGTGCGTGCGCTCATTGCCCAGGAGAAGTTCTGGTGGCTGGCGGCCGCAGGCGCTGCTGTGCTGGGCCTGGCTGCCTGGCTGGGCAACGATCCGCTGATGGTCAAGCTCTACCCGGTCTGGGTCAATGCGGTGATGTTGGCGGTATTTGGCTACAGCCTCGTATACCCACCCACGGTGGTCGAGCGCCTGGCGCGGCTGCAGGAGCCAGATCTGCCGGCATCCGGCGTGCGCTACACGCGCAAGGTCACGCTGGTCTGGTGCCTGTTCTTTGTGCTCAATGGTGCGGTCGCTGCCATGACTGCGCTCTGGGGCAGCGATGCCGTTTGGGCTTTCTACAACGGGCTGCTCGCCTATGTCCTGATGGGATGTCTGATGGGCGGGGAGTGGCTGGTACGGCGCCGTGTGCGGCAACCGGCCAGTGCAGATTGATGGACAGGCGCATCGCCCTGCAAGCTTGCAGGCAGCCAGCGCCCGGGATGTGAACGCAATGGGACAAGGGGAGACACAGTTGAAGCAGGGTGTGGCATTGGCCGACGTGGCCGTGACGATGGCAGAGCAGGGCGCCCAGCGCCCCGTGGCCATGCGGGTCACCCCGAGCAATGCCCAGGCCGTGGCAGGCAGCGAATGGCTGCAGATGGTGCGCCGTTGGTATGCCGCCTTTGCAGAGCTGCCCGGCCAGGAGATCGGTTTTTATTTTGACGATGCGCTGGACTTTTCGGCCGCATTGTGGGGGGCCTGGCATGCAGGCAAAACGCCGGTGCTGCTGAGCGATCTGCAGCCGACGAACACCGATGCCCTGCTGCCCAGCCTGGCCGGTAGCGCAGGCTTGCTGCCCGGCGCCGTGGCGCCCGTGGCCGATGCCGCTGGCGATCTTTCTTTGCGGCCCCTGGACAGGCAGGCTACGCGCCTGGTGCTGTTCACCTCGGGCTCGACCGGCAAGCCCGAGCGCATTGTCAAGCAGCTGGCGCAGCTGGATGCCGAAGTCCAGGCGCTGGAGACCGCCTTTGGTGCTGCGCTGGGCGGTGGGCCGCTACAGGTGCTGGCCACCGTGTCACACCAGCATATCTATGGGCTGTTGTTCCGGGTGCTGTGGCCGCTGTCGGCGGGCCGCATGCTCGGCACGGCCTTCGCGCGCTACCCCGAAGACCTGCTCGCGCAGTTCCGCCAGGCACCGGCCTGCCTGCTGGTGTCCAGCCCTGCGATGCTGGGCCGGCTGCCGCAGCAGCTGCCCTGGGCTGATGCGCCATCGCGTTTGCGCGCCATTTTTTCCTCCGGCGGGCCCTTGGCCGCCGAAGCCTCGGCACACAGTGTGGCGGTGCTGGGGCATTCCCCGACCGAGGTGTTTGGCAGCTCGGAGACCGGTGGCATTGCCTGGCGGCGCCGCGCCGATTCGGGCGAGGTATGGCAAGCCTTGCCAGGTGTGGCCGTCGCGCTGGATGCGGACAGCGGTGTGCTCAAGGTGCGCTCACCGCATCTGTCTGATCCTGCACGGTGGTGGGAGACCGCAGACCGGGCCGAGGCCAGCAGCGATGGGACCAGCTTTGTGCTCCGGGGCCGGGTGGACCGGATTGTGAAAATTGCCGAAAAACGCATTTCTTTGACTGCACTGGAGCAGGCCCTGCAGGCCAGTGACTGGGTGCATGCGGCCCGCGCCGTGCTGATCGAGCGCAGCGACTTGCCTACCCGCGTGGGCATGGTGCTGGCGCTGACGGACGCGGGCTGGCAGCAGCTGCTCGCCCATGGCCGCCAGGCCATGGCTCAGGCCCTGCGTGCCTTGCTTGCTGATCAGGTAGAGCGGGTGGCGCTGCCACGCAGCTGGCGCTATGTCGAGCGCATGCCAATGAATGCGCAGAGCAAGGTCACCCAGCAAAGCCTGCTGGCGCTGTTTGATCCGATGATGCCCACGCCGCAATGGATGAGCCGCAGCGCCACCGAGGCCTGCGCCCGCCTCCAGGTCGTGGCGGGCTTGCGCGTGCTGGATGGGCATTTTCCGCAGGCCTTGCTGGTTCCCGGCGTGGCCCAGCTGCACTGGGCGGTGACTTTGGCGCAGCAGGCCTTTGCATTGACATCGGCCTATGGCCGGGGCGAGGTCATCAAGTTCCAGCAGCCGATCTTGCCGGGCGATAGCGTCGAGGTCGAACTCCAGTGGCTGGAGGTCAAGGGCGCGGTCCAGTTCGCCATCCGTTCGGCGCGTGGCATGCATGCCAGTGGCCGGCTGATCCAGGGCATTTGACGCATGCAGCACGCCATCATCACCATCATCCCGGTCTACAACCATCCCGACACGATGGCAGACATGCTGCGCGGTGTCCTGGCCAGCGGGCAGGATTGCATCATGGTCGATGATGGCTCGGAGGCGCGCTGCGCCGCCGTGCTGGACGCGCTGGCCGCCGAACATGCGCCCCATGTGGAGCTGCTGCGCCTGGCGCAGAACCAGGGCAAGGGCGCGGCCATGATCGCCGGCATGCGCCGCGCGCAGCAACGCGGCTTCACGCATGCGGTGCAGATCGATGCCGATGGCCAGCACGCTACCGCCGACATCGCTGGTTTCGCCGCTCTGTCACGGCAGCACCCTTTGGCCATGGTCTGCGGTGCGCCGGTCTACGACCACAGCGTGCCCAAGGCCAGGCTGTATGGCCGTTATGCCACCCATGTCTGGGTCTGGATCAATACCTTGTCGCTGGACATCCGCGACTCCATGTGCGGCTTCCGGGTCTATCCGCTGGCGGCCAGCTTGCGTGCCTGGGACAGCGCCCACATCGGGCGGCGCATGGAGTTTGATACCGAGATCCTCGTGCGCATGCACTGGCAGGGCGTGCCCTTTGTCACGCAGTTCACCCGCGTGACCTACCCGCAAGATGGCCTGTCCCACTTCCGTATGCTGCGTGACAACCTGCTGATCTCCAAGATGCATGCGCGCCTGTTTGCGGGCATGCTGTTGCGCAGCCCGGTGCTGCTGCTGCGCAAGCTGACGCGGCGGAGGGCGGTCTGATGGCAGGCGCATACAACAAGGCCTCCCAGGCTTCCCCGCAGACGCCATCCACGCACTGGGCCCAGATCGGGGAGAGCAGCTTTGTCGCAGGCATGTGGCTGCTCTACCAGATCCACCGGCTGTTGGGGCGTTGGCCGTTCTTGCTGTGCCTCTACCCGGTCGTCAGCTACTACTGGCTCAGCCGGCCTCTGGCCAGGCGGTCGTCATTGGACTACCTGCAGCGCATGCAGCAGGCCCATGGCCTGTGGCCGCAGCCGCCCGGCTGGCGGCAGAGCCTGCGCCACTTCCGCGTGTTTGCGCAGGTCATTCTCGACAAGATGCTGGCCATCTCGGGCCGTTACCCGGCCTCCCGGGTGCAGGTCCAGGGGCAGCAGGCAGTCCAGGATTTGATAGCACGTGGCCAGGGGGCCGTGTTCATCACCGCCCATATGGGCTGCATCGAGCTGAGCCAGGTGCTGGCCGAGCAGCGCGCGGGCCTGCGGCTGAATGTGCTGGTGCACACCCGCCATGCGCAGCAATTCAACCGCATGCTGGCGCGCCTGTCACCGGGCAGCCAGGTGCGCTTCCTGCAGGTGACGGAGTTCAACGCTGCCACGGCGATGATGCTGGCCGAGCGCGTCAGCGCTGGGGAGTTCATCGCCATTGCGGGTGACCGGGTGCCGGTGCACAAGAGCAAGACCACCGAAGCCCCTTTCCTGGGCGCGCAGGCGGCCTTTCCCACCGGTCCCTATGTGATTGCGGCCCTGCTCAAGTGCCCCTTGCTGCTGATGACCTGCACCCATGCCGGCCACGGCTATGCGCTGCAGATCGAGACCCTGGCCTCGCAGGTGTTGCTGCCCCGCGCTGGCCGCGAGCAGGCCCTGGCCCAGTATGCCGCCCGCTATGCGGCTGCGCTGGAGGCGCGGCTGCGCAGCGCGCCCTGGGACTGGCTCAATTTCTTTCCCTTCTGGGCGCAGGCCCAGGCGCCGCAGCCCCTCACCCCTTTGGCACAGGCCCAGAAAAGTAGCTCCCCATGACTCAGAACGTTCCACCCACGCTGATCCTCTTTGATGGCAGCCCGCTGCAGATCGAGCAGATCACGGCTATCGCCCAGGGCCAGGCGCAAGTGCAGCTCTCGCCCGATCCCCAGTTCCGCAGCCGCATACAGCGCGGTGCGGACTTTCTCGACCGGCTGTTGCGCGAAGACGGTGTGGTCTATGGCGTCACCACCGGCTATGGCGACTCCTGCACGGTCGAGATTCCGCCAGCGCTGATCCCCGATCTGCCGCACCACCTCTATGCCTACCACGGCTGTGGCATGGGCCGTTTTCTGACCGACGTGGAAACGCGCGCGGTGCTGGCCTGCCGCCTGGCCTCGCTGTGCCGGGGCATGTCCGGCGTCAGCTGGGCGCTGCTGCAGCAGCTCCAGCACCTGATCCAGCACGATATCCTGCCGCGTATCCCGGCCGAAGGCTCGGTGGGTGCCAGTGGCGATCTCACCCCGCTGTCCTATGTGGCAGCGGTGCTCTGTGGTGAGCGTGAGGTGCTGTTTCGGGGCCAGATCGTGCCCGCCGCGCAGGCCCTGCAAGAGACCGGCGCGACGCCATTGCGCCTGCGCCCCAAGGAAGGCCTGGCGCTGATGAATGGCACGGCCGTGATGACGGCGCTGGGCTGCCTCGCCTGGCAGCGCGCGGACTATGTCTCGCGCCTGGCTTGCCGCATCACGGCAGCCAATGTGGTTGCCATTGCGGGTAATGCCCACCATTTTGACGAGACGCTGTTTGCCGCCAAACCGCATGCCGGCCAGCAGCGTGCCGCCGCGCGCATCCGGGGCGACCTGGTGGCCGAGGCGCAGCTGCGCAACTCCCACCGCCTGCAGGACCGCTACTCGCTGCGTTGCGCACCGCATGTGATCGGCGTGCTCGAAGATGCCTTGCCCTTTTTGCGCCAACTGATCGAGTCGGAGCTCAACTCGGCTAACGACAACCCGCTGATCGAGCCCGATGAGGAGCGGGTGCTGCATGGCGGCCATTTCTATGGTGGCCATATTGCGCTGGCCATGGATACCTTGAAGAACACGGTGGCCAATATTTCCGATCTGCTGGACCGGCAGCTCGCACTGCTGGTGGACACCCGCTACAGCCAGGGCCTGCCATCGAACCTGTCGGGCTCGCAGGGCGCAACGCAGCCGATCAACCATGGCCTCAAGGCGCTGCAGATCAGCGCCTCGGCCTGGACGGCCGAAGCCCTCAAACAGACCATGCCGGCTTCGGTGTTCTCGCGCTCGACCGAGTGCCACAACCAGGACAAGGTGAGCATGGGCACGATTGCCGCGCGCGATGCGTTGCGGGTGCTGGAGCTGACCGAGCAGGTGCTGGCGGCCATGTTGATTGCCGCGCGCCAGGGAGTGCCCTTGCGTGAGCGCATCCAGCCCGATGTGCCGGTGGGCCCCGCCATGCGTGCCTGGATTGCCGACCTGGCCGAGCGCGTGGCGCTGGTCGAGGAGGACCGTGCGCTGGACCGCGATCTGCACCAGTTGCTGAGCGGCATCCGTGCCCAAACCTGGAGCCTGTATGCCGACTGAGAGTGAAATGGCCTCGCGTGAGCGCCTGTCCTGCGAAATCGAGATCACGCCGGCGTTCTATGACATCGATGTGATGGAGATTGTCTACCACGGCAACTATGTGCGCTTTCTGGACCTGGCCCGCAGCGCCTTGCTGGCCCAGTTCGACTACGACTACCCGCGCATGCGCGATTCGGGCTTTGGATGGCCGGTGGTGGATATGCGCCTCAAATACGTGCGCCCGGCCGCTTTTGGCCAGCGCCTCAAGATCAAGGCCAGCATCACGGAGTGGGAGAACCGCTTGCGCATCGACTACCTGATCCGCGATGCGCAGACCGGCGAAAAGCTCAATTCGGCCTACACGATCCAGGTGGCGGTCGACATGCAGACCCGCGAAATGCGCTTTGTCTGCCCACCTGTGCTGTGGGAGCGGCTGGGGGTGGCGCCATGAGGGCCTGGATCTTGTGCATGGCACTGGCTACGGGGATCGCCCCGGCCTTCGCCCAAAAGCCCGCTGCGGCCCCGACGGAGCCGGCAGGCCAGGACCTGTTGGTGCAGGTGCGCCAGCAGCTCAAGGATGCGCCCGTGGTGCGGGGCCAGTTCACGCAGGAGAAGACGGTCAAGGGCTTCAAGCAGCCATTGCGTTCCTCCGGCGATTTTGTGGTGGCCAAGGGCCAGGGCATCGTCTGGCATGTGCGCAAGCCCTTCGAGTCGAGCCTGGTGGTCAAGCCCGACAGCCTGCAATCGCGCCGCGCCGATGGCTCCCTGAGCATGCAGATGCGTGCCCAAGACGAGCCGGTGCTGCGCACGGTAAACGCCATGTTGTTTGCCGTCATGTCGGCGGATCTGGTGCAGCTGCACCATTTCTTTGAGGTCAGCGGCAAGGCGCAGGCTTCTGGCTGGCAGATGCGCCTGCTGCCGCGCGACCCGATGCTGGCGCAGTGGCTGGCGTCGATCGAGTTGGAAGGCGGGCAGTTTGTGCGTGAAGTGCGCCTGCAGGAAGCCCGGGGCGACAGCAGCCTGATCCGCATCCAGGGGGCCGAGGCGGCGTCCAAGGCCAGTGATGCCGAGCTGGCGCAGTTCCGCTGAAGGATGGGAGCCTGATGACTGCTACCTCACAGACTGCCACCCACAGCGGCCACCAGGAGCGGCCTGCCGGCCTGCTGTGGCGTGCCGCTGCGCTGCTCTGGCTTTTGCTGGTGCTGGCCGTTGGCGCGCACCAATGGCATTTCTGGAAGCAGGGCCGCATCGACACCGATGTGCTGGCCCTGCTGCCGATCAATGAACGCGCGCCCGATGTGGCGCAGGCCACGCAGCAGCTGGCCGAGCAGATCCAGCGCCAGGTCGTGGTGCTGCTGGGCACCGAGCAATGGGAGCAGACGCGGGCGGCGGCGCAGACCTTTCGCGCAGCGTTGCGCCAGCACCCAGATGCGCATCTGCAGGAAGCGGCGATGGCCAAGGATGTGTCACTGCAGTCGGCATTGGGCTTCTACCAGCCCTGGCACACGGCGCTGCTGACGCCTGCGCAGCGTGCCGAGCTGCGCACGGCCAGCGATGAGACCCTGGTCCAGCGCGCGCTGCAGGACCTGTACCAACCTGCCACACAAGCCCGCCTGACCGACTGGGTGAACGACCCGCTTGGCCTGTGGACGCAGTGGTGGTCGGCCCGCGCTGCACAAAGCCAGGCCCGGCCGCGGGATGCCGAGCTGTGGGTGGCTGCACAGGGCCAGCAATGGGTGGTGCTGCAGTACACGCTGGATGGCTCGGCCTTCAGCCTCTCGGGGGAGCCGGTAATTGGCTCGGCGATGGATGATGCGCTGGCCCAGGTGCGCCGGCAAGCACCCGATGCGCAGATGATCATGGCGGGCGTGCCGCTGCATGCCGAGGCTGCTGCCGTGCAGGCCAATGGCGAGATCAATGTGATTGGCTGGGGTTCGCTGGCGGGCGTGCTGCTGCTGGCCTGGATCGCGTTTCGTTCGCTGCGCCCGGTGCTGCTGGTGGGTCTGTCACTGCTGATTGGCTGCGCGGTGGCGCTGAGCGTGACCGACCTGGTCTTTGGCAAGGTGCATCTGCTCACCCTGGTGTTCGGTGCCAGCCTGGTCGGCGTGGCGGAAGACTACGGTATCCACTACTTTGCATCGCGCCAGGGCGCACCCGGCCGCGCGCCGCATGCGCTGATGCGAGGCCTGCTGCCCGCGCTCTGGCTGGCGCTGGGCACCAGCGCCATCGCCTATGTGGCTTTGGGCATGGCGGCCTTCCCGGGCCTGCGGCAAATGGCCTTGTTCTCGGTGGTTGGCTTGGCGGCGGCGATGCTGACGGTGATTTGCTGGTTTCCCTGGCTGGACCGGGGCCAGGTGGCGGGCAACGCGGCTGCGCAGTGGATCGGCAAGACGCTGTGGTGGTGGCCGCGCTGGCGCTCGGCACTGCCCTGGTCACTGGCGCTGTGCGCGCTGGCCCTGCTGTGGATCACGCAAGGCCACCTGCTGCACCTGCGCGATGATGTGCGCCAACTGCAGAACAGCTCGCCCCAGCTGCTGCAGCAGCAGATACAGGTCAGCCAGATGCTGGGGCTGCCCAGCCCGGCGCAGTTCTACCTGGTCAAGGCAGCAAGCCCGGAAGCCTTGCTGCAGCAGGAGGAGGAGCTGAAGGAGCGGCTGGATGCGCTGGTGGCGCAGCAGGACATCGCTGGCTACAGCGCCGTCTCGGACTGGGTGCCATCGCAGCAGATGCAGCAGCGCAATGCCCAGCTGGTGCAGCATGCCAACCAGGTGGTGCTGGCTGGCGTGAATGCACAGCTCGGTGAGGCCTTTGAGGCCGCGGCTGCGGGCAGCCCGCAGCAGCCGCTGACGGTGCAGGCCTGGTTGGCACAACCGATATCGGCCGCTGCGCGCCCGCTGTGGTTGGGTGAGCACGAAGGCGCTTACCGCAGCATGGTGATGTTGCGCGGTGTGCGTGGCCAGGCGGCCTTGCCGGCGCTGGAAGCCGCCGCCCAAGGCTTGGAGGCCGTGACCTGGGTGGACAAGCCGGCGGAGATTTCTGAATTGCTGCAGCGCTACCGCATCTCGATGACCGAGCTGCTGGTGGTGGGCCATCTGCTGGTGCTGGCTGCCCTGTGCCTGCGCTTTGGCCGCAGTGCCTGGCGTGCCTGGCTGCCGACTGTGCTGGCCAGCCTGGCCGTGGTCATCACCATGGCGCTGATGGGCGAGCCCTGGCAGCTGTTCAATGTGCTGGCCCTGATGCTGCTGCTGGGCGTAGGCATTGACTACGGCATCTATTTGCAGGAGCACGAGGACGATCCGCAGGCCTGGCTGGCGGTGATCATCGGCGCTGGCAGTACCTGGCTGTCGTTCGGCTTGCTGGGCCTGTCGCAGACGCCGGCGCTGCGGGCCTTTGGTGTGACCTTGATGCTGGGCCTGCCGATGGTGCTGTTGCTGGCGCCGCTGTTCCGCGCGTCAGCTGCGCCGCTGCCTGCGGCTGAGAAAGGATAAACGGCCTATGGGCAAGATCGAGCAGACAGAGATCCTGATCATCGGTGCCGGCCCTTCCGGGGCGGTGGCTGCGGGTCTGCTGCGCAAGCAGGGCCGCCAGGTGCTGGTGATCGAAAAAGAGATTTTTCCGCGTTTTTCCATTGGTGAGAGCCTGCTGCCCCAGAGCATGCAGTACATCGAGGAAGCGGGCATGCTGCAGGAGGTCGTTGAGGCCGGCTTTCAGCACAAGAATGGCGCAGCCTTTGCGAAGGGGGCGTTGTGGAGCGATTTTGACTTTCGCGACAAGTTCTCGCCGGGCTGGGGTACGACCTACCAGGTGCCGCGTGCGCAGTTTGACAAGCTGCTGGCCGATGTTGCAGAAAAGGCCGGCGCCGAGATCCGCTATGGCCATGCGGTGACGGCCGTGGATGTCGGTGCTGAGCGGCCCCTGGTACAGGTGCGCGGCGAAGGCGGTGAGAACTACGCCGTCAGCGCGCGCTATCTGCTCGACGCCAGTGGTTTTGCGCGCACCCTGCCGCGCCTGCTGGGCCTGGAGCGGCCCTCTGATTTCCCGGTGCGCGGGGCCTTGTTCACGCACATCGAAGACCACATTGCGCTGGGCGAGATGGACCGGCACAAGATTCTCATCACCGTACATCCCGCGCACCACGGGGTCTGGTTCTGGACCATTCCGTTCTCCGACGGCCGCAGCTCGCAAGGGGTCGTCGCTACACTGGAGTACCTGGCGCGCTACCCGGGCACGGAGGTCGAACGCCTGCGCGCCATCATTGCCGAGGTGCCCACGCTGGCCAAGCTGCTGCGCCAGGCGGTATGGGATACGCCCGGGCGCTCGCTGACGGGCTATGCAGCCAATGTCACCTCGCTCTGGGGCAAGAACTATGCGCTGCTGGGCAATGCGGGGGAGTTCCTCGATCCCGTGTTCTCCAGCGGCGTGACGATCGCGATGAAGTCGGCCAGCCTGGCCGCCCGCTGCATCGGCCGCGCCTACGAGGGCGAGACGGTGGACTGGCAGGCGGACTATGCCGTACCCCTGCAAGCCGGTGTCGACACCTTCCGGGCCTTTGTGGCCGGGTGGTACGAGGGGGGCTTTCAAGATGTGATCTTCCATGACCAGCACGCGCCAGAGATTCGCCGCATGATCGCTTCTGTCCTTGCCGGCTATGCCTGGGACCGCAGCAATCCCTATGTAGCCGAACCCCAGCGCCGCCTGGATGTATTGCGCCAGCTGTGCCAGCAGCCCGGTCCGGAGGTGGTGGCATGAAGGCGCTGGGAATGCTGGGCACGGCCCTTTTGCTGGCCGGCTGTGCGCTGCAGCCAGGGTCGCAGCGGGAATCCACCGCCCAAGCGGTCGCTAGTTCACCCTGGCTGGCGCTGGCGCCGGCGGCCTTGGGGTGCTCGGCGGCTGTGCAGCAGCGCCTGACGGTGCAGCCCCCGGGCCAGGCCGCCAAGGAACTCGATGCCTTGCTGGAAGTGGATGCGAACAGCATGAAGCTGGCGATCCTGAACCTGGGCCAGATGGTGGGCACGCTGGAATGGGATGGTGCGCAGCTCCAGCCCCAGCTGTCACGCTGGTGGCCGGCGGTGCTGGAGCCCGAGCAGGTGCTCAGCGATGTGCAGCTGGCGTTCTGGCCGCCGCAGGCGATTTCGGCCGCGCTGCCCGAGGGCTGGTCCTTGGCGGTGTCTGAAGCCGGGCGGGTGCTGCAGTACCAGGGCAGCGAGCGGGTGCGGGTACGTGCTGCCGGTGCGAATGCCCTGGAGCTGGTGTACCAGCAGGGTGCCTGGTCGCTGCGTATCGACAGCCCGGGCGGTGCCGATCTGTGCAGCAACGCGGCGGAGGCACCATGACGGCTACCACGGTCTATCTGAATGCGAGCTCAGCGATCAGCGCGGTCGGTGGCACGCCGGAGGCATTGCGTGCCAACCTGTTTGCCCCGGCCTTGCCGCCGACCTTGACGGCCACCGAGGCCTATTCAACCGGGCGGACGCTGATGCTGGGCTGCCTGCCGGCGGATGTCATGCTGCCGGCACTGGACTTTGCACCGCCTCAGCAGCGGTCACGCAACAACGCCTTGGCCTGGGCGGCGATGCTGCCACTGCGCCCGCACATCGATGCGCTGGTGGCGCGTTGCGGCCCGCAGCGGGTGGCGCTGGTCGTCGGCACCAGCACCGGCGGCCTGGACGAAGGGGCGTTGGCCGCAGACAGCTACCGCCGCACAGGGGCTTTTCCTCCCGGTTTTGACTACGCGGTGCAGGAGCTGGGCGATGTGGCCGCGTTTCTGGCCTCCGCGCTGGGCGTCGCCGGTCCTGCCCATGCGATCTCGACGGCGTGTTCCTCCGGTGCCAAGGCCCTGGCCAGTGGTGCAAGGCTGCTGCGTGCCGGGGTGGTGGATGCGGTGATCGCCGGCGGTGTTGATGCGCTCAGCCCGTTCACGGTGGCGGGCTTCAGTGCGCTGGAAGCGGTGTCTGCCCAGCGCTGCAATCCGCTGTCGCTGCACCGGCAGGGCATCAATCTGGGCGAAGCCGCTGCCTTTTTTGTGATGACGCGCGACGCCGGGCCGGTGCGCCTGGCCGGCTGGGGCGAAAGCCAGGATGCACACCATATGTCTGCGCCTGACCCAAGCGGGCGCGGGGCGCTGTCGGCCATGCAGCAGGCATTGCAGCGTGCCGGCATGCAACCAGGCGCGCTCGACTACATCAATCTGCATGGCACGGCCACGCCACACAACGACGCGATGGAAAGCCTGGCGGTGCATGCGCTGCTGGGCGAGGGCTGTGCGGTCAGCTCCACCAAGCCGCTCAGCGGCCACAGCCTGGCAGCCGCAGGTGCACTGGAGGCGGCCTTGTGCTGGCATGTGCTGCATGACAATCCGCAGGGCCGTTTGCCAGCGCATTGGTGGGATGCCAAGCCCGACCCGGCCCTGCCGGCGCTGCAGGTGGTGGGGCCGCACACAGCGCTGGGCCGCGCGCCGCAGGCAGTGCTGAGCAACTCCTTTGCCTTTGGCGGCAGCAATTGCGCGCTGCTGTTGGCGGCGGGCTGACCTATGGACGAACCACAAGCAATGACTGAGATGCTGCCTATCGAGAACTATATGCCCCACCGTGGCGCGATGCTGCTGATCGACCGCCTGCTGGCGGCAGACGCAGACGGCGCGACCGCCGAGCTGCAGGTGCCGCGCGACGGTCTCTTCCTGCAGGACGAAGGCATGCCCGCCTGGGTGGGGCTGGAGTACATGGCGCAGACCGTGGCGGCCTGGGCCGGATGGCGTGCGCTGCAGGCTGGTCAGCCTGTGAAACTGGGTTTTTTGCTCGGTACGCGCAAGTTCGAGTCCACGGCACTTTTCTTTGCGCCAGGCACCCGGCTGCAGGTGCAGGTGCAGTGCGAACTGATTGCAGAAAACGGACTGGGCATGTTTGCATGCAGCATCCTTGCGGACGACCAGGTGTGTGCCACGGCCCGCATTTCGGTCTATGAACCTGAAGACGGCAGTGCCTATGTGCAGGCGCTGCAAACGACTGAGAATTGAATGACAACCCAATCCCTCTCCAAGGGCACCGTGTTGGTGACCGGCTCCAGCCGAGGCATAGGCCGGGCTATAGCGCTGCGACTGGCGCGCGATGGTTTTGACCTGGTCGTGCATTGCCGCAGCGGCCTGGCGCAGGCGCAAGCGGTCCTGCGCGATATCGAGGCGCTGGGCCGCACCGCCCGCTTGCTGCAGTTTGACGTGGCCGACCGCAGCGCTGCCAGTGCCGCGCTGGAGGCCGATATGGCAGAGCACGGTGCCTACTACGGCGTGGTCTGCAATGCCGGCATTGCGCGCGATGGCGCCTTTCCGGCGATGACCGGCGAGGACTGGGATGCCGTGGTGCACACCAATCTGGATGCCTTCTACAACGTGCTGCACCCGGTCGTCATGCCGATGGTGCGCAGACGCGCGGCCGGGCGCATCGTCACCTTGGCATCGGTGTCGGCCTTGATGGGCAACCGGGGACAGACCAACTACAGCGCCGCCAAGGCGGGGGTGATCGCGGCCACCAAGTCGCTGGCCATCGAGCTGGCCAAGCGCGACATCACCGTCAACTGTGTGGCGCCCGGGCTGATCGACACCGAGATGGTCAGCGAAGAAGTGCTGGCGCACGCGATGGACTTGATCCCCATGCGCCGCATGGGGGCGGTGGAGGAGGTCGCCGGGGTGGTGGCCTTTTTGATGGGGCCGGATGCGTCTTACGTGACCCGGCAAGTCATATCAGTCAATGGAGGCATGCTGGGATGAGCAACGACAGCAACAATGCCAAGCGCCGTGTCGTGGTGACGGGCATCGGCGCCCTGAGCCCGCTGGGCCATGATTGGCAGACGGTGCGGCAACAGCTGCACAGCGGACGCAATGCGATCCGCGTGATGCACGAGTGGCAGGACATCGAAGGCCTGAACACCCAGCTGGGCTGTACCGTGCCTGAGTTTGCGCTGCCCGCGCACTACAACCGCAAGACCATGCGCAGCATGGGCCGCGTGGCACTGATGGCCACCCGCGCAAGCGAGCTGGCGCTGGAGAACGCCGGTCTGCTGGGCCACCCGCTGCTCAAGAACGGGAGCATGGGCGTGGCCTACGGGTCATCGGCGGGCACGCCCGCGGCCATTGGTGATTTTGGCCGCATGATCATGGACCGCACCACCGAGGGCATCAACGCCAATACCTACATCAAGATGATGTCGCACACGGCTGCGGTCAACATCGGCGTGTTCTTTGGCTTGACGGGCCGGGTGATCACCACCTCCAGCGCCTGCACCTCCGCCAGCCAGGGCATTGGCTATGCGTTCGAGGCGATCCAGAGCGGCAAGCAGCTGGCCATGCTGGCTGGTGGCGCCGAAGAGCTCGACGCCACGCAAGCGGCGGTGTTTGACACCCTGTTTGCCACCAGCGTGAAGAACGACACGCCCGAGCTGACGCCACGGCCCTTTGATGCCGGGCGCGATGGCCTGGTGCTGGGCGAGGGCGCCTGCACCTTTGTGCTCGAGGAGCTGGCGCATGCGACAGCGCGGGCGGCGCCCATCATCGCCGAGCTGATCGGCTTTGGCACCAACTGCGACGGCACACATGTGACCCATCCCAACCCGGCCACGATGGCGCAGGCCATGCGGCTGGCGCTGCAGGATGCGGGCCTTACGCCTGCCGACATCGGCTATGTGAATGCGCACGGCACTGCCACCGAACAGGGCGATATCGCCGAGTCGGCGGCGACCTTCGATGTCTTTGGCGACCGGGTGCCGGTGAGCACGCTCAAGGGCTTCATGGGCCATACGCTGGGCGCCTGCGGTTCGCTGGAGGCCTGGATGAGCCTGGAGATGATGCGCGAGGGCCTGTTTGCCCAGAACGCCAACCTCGACCAGGTGGACGAGCGCTGTGCCGCACTCGACTACATCACCGGCCAGCCCCGCGCCATCGATACCGATGTGGTGATGAGCAACAACTTTGCCTTTGGCGGCATCAATACGTCGCTGATCTTCAAGCGTTGGGCCGCCTGACCGGGCCCCAACACCGATTCAAGTGGATAGAAACTTCAGGAAGCGAGGAAACGCATGAACACATTCAAGACCGCAGGCTGGATTCTGGCTTTGGCACTATGCTCCGGCACGGCAATGGCCCGCCAGGCTGATTTGATCGACCACGACAAGATCCTGCTGCTGAGCGACGGCGCGCCGCTGACCGAGCAAATGGTGCGTGCCCGAATCCTCAACGCGGCCAACAACATTGGCTGGCAGCCCATCAAGGATGAGCCCGGCCGCATGGAGCTGATGTATGACAAGGCCGGCAAGCACCAGGTCTACATCGAGGTGAACTACGATGCCGCAGGCTTTGACATCAACTACCTGGGCAGCAACAACCTGGCCTACGAGGAGCGCGATGGCCAGCGCAAGATCCACCCCAACTACAACCGCTGGATCAAGAACCTGAACAAGCAGATCAGCGCGCCGGTCATGGTCGTGCCTGCAGCACCAGGAGCTGCCCAATGACAGCACGCCACTATGCCATGGCACTGCTGTTGGCCTGCGGCAGCCTGAGCGCAGCGCATGCACGCGATACCCGCCTGCTGGTTCCGCTGAATGATGTCATCCAGATGGGCTTGGCCGATGGCAAGCTCGATGGCAGCGTCAAGTTCTACCTGTCAGGTGCCAACACACCTGCGGTGCAGGCAAGGCTGGGCGAGGACGTCTCCAACAAGAAGACCAATGGCGTGGGCAAGGAAGACCTGACCGCCTGCCGCTGGGTGGCGCTGTCGGCGCTGATCGCGTTCCAGGAATCGGCCAAGCAAAAGGGGGCCAATGCGGTGGTGGACCTGCACAGCTTCTACAAGCGCAAGAGCTTCAAGGACCCGGTCAATGTTGAATGCCATGCCGGCAATGTCGTGGCGGGCGTGACCCTCAAGGGCAGCTACGCCAAGACGCGCTGACGCAAGGTCGCCCGCATGACCCATCGGCTGCTGCTGGTCTCGCAGGCATCGTTGGAGGGCGCGCTGCAGGCCAGCGCTCCTCCGCAGTGGCTGAGCGCCTCGGAGCAGACGCGCCTGGCGCAGATGGCGGCACCAGCGCGGCGCGCCGAGTTCATCGCCTGCCGCTATGCGCTGCGGTTGCTGCTGGCGGGCGACCAGGAAGAGGTTGCCGCTTGGCCGCTGGAGGCGCCGGCCGGGCAGCCGCCGCGTCTTTCAGCAAGCACAGGCGCGGGCTTGCATTTGTCACTGTCCCACAGCCATGGCTGGATTGCCTGCGCGCTGGCGCCTGAACCGGTGGGCATCGATATGGAGCTGGTCACCCGCAAGCCGGCCAGCGCCATCGCCGACCTGGCCCAGCTAGCCTGCACACCGGAGCAGCGCAAGGAGCTGGCGCAGATCGCCGACCTTGCACAGTGCCAGCAGCGCTTTGTGCAGCTCTGGAGTTTGAAGGAGGCCTGGTTCAAGCAGCGCGGCACGGGGGTGGACTTTGCCATGCTGCCGCGTCTGGCCTGCCTGCCGGCCCCCGCTGCAGCCGTGCAGGGCGCTGTGGACGGCAGTGCCCATGCCTGGGCATGGGCGACAACGACGCCCGCCGGCCAAGCGGCGATGGTGTCGGTATGCACCGGCAGCCCCGTCGCGCACTGGGCGCTGCATGCGCAGTCCGATCTGCCGCTGCCTGCGGCCCAGCGCTTTTGCCTGGGCCTGGTGGCTGAGTCAGCGGTTTAAGCAATACCGCCATTGGCGCGCAGCACCTGGCCATTGACCCAGCCAGCGTTCTTGCTCGCCAGAAAGGCGACCACGGCGGCGATGTCTTCGGGCTCGCCCAGGCGCTCCAGCGGGGGCATCTTTGCAAAGTGTTCGATCTGGGCCTCGCTCTTGCCGGCAAAAAACAACTCGGTGGCGACCGGGCCCGGGGCCACTGCATTGACGGTGATTTGGCGGCCGCGCAGCTCCTTGGCAAACACGCGGGTGAAGGCCTCCACCGCTGCCTTGCTGCCGTTGTAGATGGCATAGCCGGGCATGTTCAGGGCCAATGCGGTGGTGGAGAGGTTGATGATGCGCCCGCCGTCATTGAGGCGCGTGGCTGCTTCGCGCAAGGTGTTGAACACGCCCTGGGTGTTGATCGCAAAGGTCTTGGCAAACAGCGCATCGCTGGTCTCGGCCAGGGTGCTGGTGGTCAGCACGCCGGCATTGTTGACGAGCACATCAATCTTGCCCAGTTGCTGCTCGACGGCGCTGAACATGGCCTGGACCTGGTCTGCCTGCGAGATATCGGCACGGATGGCCGTCGCCTGGCCACCTTCTTGCACCAGCGCCTGGGCCAGTGCGTCTGCCTCTTGGGCGTTGTTGGCGTAGTTGATGGCGATGGCATGGCCTTCTTGGGCCAGGCGGCGGGCAATGGTGGCACCGATGCCGCGCGATGCGCCGGTGATGAGGGCAATGGAGTTGGACTTGGTCATGTCTGCTTTCCTGTCGTTGATGGGATGGATGGATTTTTCACTATTCCATTCAAAAGATCATTACCCTGATTTGAATTTTATAATTCGGTTTACTTTAATAATCTACGCTGCTTTTGCGCGGCAGGGTTGCAATGGACCGTTTTCAGGAAATGCAGGTATTTGTGCGGGTGGCCGACCGCAGCAGCTTTGCGCAGGCGTCGGACGACCTGCAGATCCCGCGCGCCACGGTGACCAACCTGGTTCAGCGGCTGGAGGCCCGCGTGGGCGCCCGCCTGCTGGACCGCACCACACGCCAGGTGCGCTTGACGCCTGAGGGCGAGGACTATTACCGCCGCTGCACCCGGCTGCTGGCCGATCTGCAGGAGGCGGAAAGCGCCTTTCGCCATGCCCCGCCGCAGGGCTTGCTGCGGGTCAACCTGCAGGGCACCTTGGCGCGCTATTTTGTGATGCCGCACCTGGGCGACTTTGCCGACCGCTACCCCGAGGTGCAGCTGCACATGGCCGAAGACGACCGCCTGGTGGACCTGGTGCGCGAAGGGGTGGACTGCGTGCTGCGGGCCGGCAGCCTGCAAAGCTCATCGCTGATCGGGCGCCAGGTCGCCTCGCTGCGCCAGGTGACCGTGGTCAGCCGGGCCTATGCCGAGCGCCATGGCCTGCCCGCGTCGCTGGATGAGCTGCCCCAGCATGCGGCGGTGGCCTATGTGTCCAGCGCCACGGGCCGGCCGGTGGCGCTGGAGTTTTGTGTGGGCAAGCAGGTGGTGGAGCGGCGCCTCAAACCCAGCATTACCGTCAACGGCGCCGATCTGTATACCGGTGCGGCCTTGGCGGGCTTAGGCATGGTGCAGGTGCCGCGCTACCGCATTGCCCAGGCGCTGGAAGAGGGTGTGTTGCTGGAGGTGCTGCCCGATCTGCCTCCACCTCCTATGCCAGTGTCGGTACTCCATCCCTACAGCCGCCAGCCTTCGGCACGGGTGCGCGTGTTCATCGACTGGCTGGCCGAGCGCTTTGCGCATGTAGCTTAGCGGCCCGGCCCGGCCCGGTGGGCTGGTTATCGCGCTCTGCCATCGCTGTGCATGGCCGCGAATCCGTGCGATGATTTGTTCGATCTATAAGTTGTTTTATTAATCAAACAAGCTGCCCGGGACTACCGGGCGGGCAGATGGAGGGATAGCGATGCCAGGGTCTTCCACCTTGCACCCCCGGGTGCGCCTTTGCGCCAACGCCTGGCGCCATGCAGCGCTGGCTGCCATCGCAGGCCTGCCCTTGGCCGCTGTGGCGCAGCAGCTGCCAGCACCCGCCGAGGAGGGCGCCACCGGCGCCTGGGCTGTTCAGCTCACGCCCTATGTCTGGGCCAGTGGGGTGGGCGGTGATCTGCGGCCTTTCCGGGGTGGCAGTGTGGTGTCGATGGACAAGTCGTTTTCCGAGGTGATGAAGGACCTGGATGCTGCGTTCTTTTTGACCGGCTATGCCCGCAAGGACCGCCTGGTGCTGCTGGGCGACATCAGCTATTCGTCCAGTTCGCGCTCGGGCAAGTTGCCGCCTGGCCTGCCGGCATCGGGCAGCTTCCGCCAGGCCTCGGCCACTTTGGCAGCGGGCTACCGCGCGGTCTCCAACGCTGATATCAACCTGGATCTGCTGGCGGGCCTGCGCGCCTGGAGCGTCAAGGCCTCCGTCGATGTGGCGGGCGGTCTGGTGCAGACCTCGCCAGAAAAGCGCTTTGTCGATCCCGTCCTCGGCTTGCGCGCCCATATCCCCATCGCAGCACGCTGGTCAGCCCTGGCCTATGGCGATGTGGGGGGCTTTGGCGTAGGCTCGCGCGCCACGCACCAGGTCGCTGCCACCGTCAACTACCAGTGGAGCGAGCAAGCCTTTGTCTCGCTGGGCTACCGGGTGCTGACCCTGGACTACCGCCGGGGCGGTACGCGCATCGACGTGACGATGGCCGGGCCTTTGCTGGGTGCCACCTGGCGCTTTTGAGGACTGCGCATAAAAAAACAGGCACACAGCCTTGGGAGCTGTGTGCCTGTTGACTTGCTTGCCTATGGGGCGTGGCCTGCTGAGGCAGGCCTAGGCCTTAGCGGTTCGACCGGGTCGCAATGCCCGCCACCACATGGGCAGGCGCTTCGGTGTAGCGCTTGAACTCCATCGTGTAGGTGGCACGGCCCTGCGTCATCGAGCGCAGCTGCGTGGCATAGCCAAACATCTCGGACAAGGGGACCTCGGCCTTGATGCTCTTGCCGCCACCGGCGATGTCGTCCATGCCCTGCACCATGCCCCGGCGTGACGACAGGTCGCCCATCACGGTGCCGGCATAGTCCTCCGGCGTTTCCACCTCGACCGCCATCATCGGCTCCAGGATGACCGGGTTGGCCTTCTTCATGCCTTCCTTGAAGCCGAAGATGGCCGCCATCTTGAAGGCCTGCTCGGACGAGTCCACATCGTGGTACGAACCAAAGGTCAGGCGCACGCGCACATCCACCACCGGGTAGCCGGCCAGCACGCCGGTCGTCAGCGCCTCGCGCACCCCCTTCTCCACGGCAGGGATGTACTCGCGTGGCACCACACCGCCCTTGATCTCGTCGACAAAGGCAAAGCCTTCGCCGGACTCCATCGGCTCCAGCGTGAAGACCACATGGCCATACTGGCCCTTGCCGCCCGACTGGCGCACAAACTTGCCGTCCACATCCTTGACCGTGTTGCGGATGGTCTCGCGGTAGGACACCTGGGGCTTGCCCACATTGGCTTCCACGTTGAACTCCCGCTTCATCCGGTCCACGATGATCTCCAGATGCAGCTCGCCCATGCCGGCGATGATGGTCTGGCCCGATTCCTCATCGGTGCGCACGCGGAACGAAGGGTCCTCGGCGGCCAGGCGCGACAGGGCGATGCCCATCTTTTCCTGGTCGGCCTTGGTCTTGGGCTCGATCGCTTGCGCAATCACGGGCTCAGGGAAGGACATGCGCTCCAGGATGATGGGCGCGCTCGGGTCGCTCAAGGTCTCTCCGGTCGTCACCTCTTTGAGGCCCACGCAGGCGGCAATGTCGCCGGCGCGGATCTCATCGATTTCCTGGCGCTCATTGGCATGCATCTGCACGATGCGGCCAATGCGCTCCTTGCGGCCACGGATCGGGTTGTAGACCAGGTCGCCCTTGCTGAGCACGCCGGAGTAGACGCGCACAAAGGTCAGCTGGCCCACAAACGGGTCGGTCATCAGCTTGAAGGCGAGGGCAGAGAACTTCTCGCCGTCGTCAGCGCGGCGCGTCAGCACCGTGCTGTCGTTCTCGTCTTCGCTGTGGCCGGTCACCGCAGGCACATCCAGTGGCGACGGCATGAGCTCGACCACGGCGTCCAGCAAGCGCTGCACACCCTTGTTCTTGAAGGCCGAGCCACACAGCATGGGCTGGATCTCCGTCGCAATCGTGCGCAGGCGCAAGCCCGCAATGATATCGGCCTCAGGCAGGTCACCATCGTTCAGGTACTTGTCGGTCAGCGCTTCGCTGGCTTCGGCCGCGGCTTCCACCATCTTGGTGCGCCACTCTTGCGCAGAGGCCTGCAGCTCGGCGGGGATGTCCCGGTACTCGAACTTCATGCCCTGCGAGGCCTCGTCCCAGATGATGGCCTTCATCTTGATCAGATCGATCACGCCGGAGAACTCGGCCTCGGCGCCAATCGGGATCACGATGGGCACGGGGTTGGCCTTCAGGCGGTCCACCATCATCTGGCGCACGCGGAAGAAGTCTGCACCAATGCGGTCCATCTTGTTGACGAAGGCCAGCCGTGGCACCTTGTACTTGTTGGCCTGGCGCCAGACGGTTTCCGACTGCGGCTGCACGCCGCCCACCGAGTCATAGACCATGACGGCGCCGTCGAGCACGCGCATGGAGCGCTCGACCTCGATCGTGAAGTCCACGTGACCGGGGGTGTCGATGATGTTGATGCGGTGGGCCGGGAAGTTGCGTTCCATGCCCGACCAGAAGGCCGTTGTCGCTGCCGAGGTGATCGTGATGCCGCGCTCTTGCTCCTGGGCCATCCAGTCCATCGTGGCGGCGCCGTCATGCACCTCGCCCAGCTTGTGGCTCACCCCGGTATAGAACAGGATGCGCTCGGTCGTCGTGGTTTTTCCGGCATCGATGTGCGCAGAGATGCCGATGTTGCGATAGCGTTCTATGGGGGTATGGCGGGCCATGTTGACCTCCTTGGGTCGGTTTTTCAGCCGGATTCAGCTGCGTGTTACAGCCCTGTGCGCTCCCACTTTGCGACATCCGGCGCCTTCAAGACAGCACCGGCACAGGGCCAGAAAAGAGTGATATTAATAGTACGAAGACAATCGTACTGTCGTCATGGGTATTGGCGGTTTGGGGACAATAGCGCCATTCGGGCTGACTGGTCTGCAGACGCAGGCAGAATGGCGCCCTTTGGCAATGACCCGGCCTGACGGGTCGATCGATGTGCGCCACTGTGGCGCTTGGACCCCGATGATTCCTCACCACCCTGAAGCGGCACAGATCCATCTGGAAAATGTGCTCACCGCCCTGGGCAACCCCACCCGGCTGGCGGTGGTGCGTGTGCTGGCCGATGGCCAGGAGCGCAGCTGCACGGCGCTGCTGCGCGACCAGACCAAGTCCACGATGACGCACCACTGGCGCGTGCTGCGCAGCAGCGGCGTGATCTGGCAGCGCCCTGCGGGGCGCGAAAACCTGCTGTCGCTGCGGCGCGAGGACCTCGATGCCCGCTTTCCCGGTCTGCTCGACGCGATACTCTCAGCCACGCGCAGCGACGCGCTGACTGATGCCAGCACGGCCTGGGGCGAGCGCAGCTAGATTGCCAATACAAGCCTGGTTTTTAGATTTTTGATGGATGGAGAAGCGCAGCATGCAAGACGCCAAGGCGCTGGTACTTTTTTCGGGTGGACAGGATTCCACCGTCTGCCTGGCTTGGGCTTTGAGCCGTTATGCCCATGTCGAAACGATTGGCTTCGACTACGGCCAGAACCACCGGGTGGAGCTGGAATGTCGCGGCACCGTGCTGGCTAATCTGCGCGCGCAGTTCCCGCAGTGGGCGGCAAAGCTGGGGGATGACCACCTGCTGAACATCGATGTGCTCGGCCAGATCAGCGACACGGCGCTGACCAGCGATGCCGCGCTGGCCTACCAGGCCGATGGCCTGCCCAATACCTTTGTGCCGGCGCGCAACCTGGTGTTCCTGACCTTGGCCTCTGCCGTGGCCTACCGCCGCCAGTGCACGGTGCTGGTCGGCGGCATGTGCGAGACCGATTTCTCCGGCTACCCCGACTGCCGCGACAACACGATGAAGGCCATGCAGGTGGCGCTCAGCCTGGGCCTGGGCCGGCAACTGGTGGTGGAGACGCCCTTGATGTGGATCGACAAGGGCGCGACCTGGCAGCTGGCGCAAGACCTGGGCGGCGACGCCTTGACCGCCCTGGTACAGGAAGACACGCACACCTGCTACAAGGGCGACCGCAGTGAGCGCCATGACTGGGGCTATGGCTGCGGCGAATGCCCGGCCTGTGCATTGCGCGCACAGGGCTTCGCGCGTTGGAAGCAAGCGGCCTAGACAACAGCCCCGGTCAGCGCGGCGCCACCAGCTGCGCCTTGCGGTTGGCCATCGCCCGCTCAAACAGCGCCATGAAGCGGGGCGCCACCTTGGCGATATGGTAGGCCTTGCCGGTCTCCAGCGCGGCCTGTGCATAGCGCTGGCGCCGGGCCGGGTCCTTGCGCAGCTGCCGTATCGCCTGGATCCAGTCGTCGTCGTTGTCAGGCAGCAAGAGGCCATTGACGTTGTGGGCAATCAGCTCGGGCGCGAAGCCCCAGTTGGAGCCAATCACACAGCCGCCGCGCGCCAGGATCTCCATCAGGCCCCAGTTGGCCACGCCATAGCGCAGTGGGTAGAGGAAGAGATCGACCTCGGCCAGCAGCGCCGAGAACTGGTCATAGGGCAGGTGGCCGGGGAACTCGATCACATCGGCCGCCGGGTAGACCTTGAGCAGGTGGTCGCGAAAACTCTCCACCTTGCCGCCGTAGCGCCGCTCCACCCATTGCTGTTCATAGCCATAGGTGGAGGCCTTGGCATCGCCAATGGCGATAAAGCGCGTGTTCTGGCCATCGCCTTCGTGCACCATGCGGTCCACCAGCCGGATATAGGTCTCAAAGCCCTTGGCACTCGACAGATCGCGCGCCGAGAACGCGATGGTGAAAGGCTTTTGGGTACCGTCCGCTGCATCGCCGGCCGCGCCAAAATTGCGCAGCGGCGGCTGGATGTCAAAGCCCTCGAACTGCACCGCCACCCGGTCCTGCAGCAGCGGCGGGAACATCGAGCGCGCATAGGCGCTGGGCACAATGGTCAGGTCGCTACACAGCACCTGGTGAAAGCTCAGCATCTCGGTGTTGCGGTCGCCCAGGCGCTGGGCCTGGTCGGGCGGGTAGGCGGCATCCCAGCCATGCGCCAGGTAGCTGGGGAACTCGATGTAGCTGATGATGGCGGCGTCCAGCTCGCCATACAGCCAGTTGGGCGCGCCCCAGAGCGAATGGGCCACCACCACATCGATCTTGCGGCCTTGCGCAGCCTCAAAGTCTTCCAGCGCCTTGAGCACGCCCCGGCAGATGCGCGCCGAGCGCTCGACCTTGTCCGAGTAGTAGTAGCTCTGCGGGCCGACGATCAGGCCATCGGGCTGGAAGGACAGCAGGTGGTCGCAGTGCTTTTCATGGTTGGCCTTGTGGCCGGGTGTGGTCATGAACCAGGCGTCCGCCAGGCCCTGGGCACGCAGGTGGCTGCACAGCAGGCTGTACTGGCTCGGGTACACCGCGCCTACAAAAACGATCAGGGGTATGTCTATCATGGTCGGCAAAGGCTGGGTTTGCAGGGTCACAGGGGCAGGTTGTCGTTGGCTTGCGCGGCCGCCCGTGCCAGGGGCACCAGCGGTTCGCCGTCCGAGATCTGGTACTTGCGCATCTTCTCCCACAGCACCTTGCGACTGATGCCCAGCTGCTGCGCGGTGTTCTGGCGCTTCCAAGCATTGGCGTGCAGTGCTTCGATGATGCGGTTGCGCTCCTCCAGATCCCAGTTGCTGCGGTCGGCCAGCAGCGGCTCGGCGGCATGGGGCTCCAGTGGAAAGGTGGTGGCTGACAGGCTCTGGGCCTGCTGCAGCAGGCGCTCGGTGGCGCCACCGGCATGCCAGTCCTGGGTTTGGCGGGCGGCCACGCCAATGCGCTCGGCCAGGTTGCGCAGCTCGCGCACATTGCCGGGAAAGTACATCTGCGCAATCGCATCCAGGATGAACATGGGCGGCCCGCCCAGGCGCTCCATCATTTCCTCACCCACCACCTTGCGCAGGATGCTGTTGAAGATGGCCAGCTTGTCGGCCTCACCGCGCTCTTCCAGGCTGGGCATCTGCAGCTCGATCACCGCCAGGCGAAAGAACAGATCGGCCCGGAAGCGCCCGGCATGCACCAGCTCGCGCAGCGATTTGTTGGTGGCCGCCACCAGCCGGAAATCCAGCGCCACCGGCGAGGTGGCACCCAGCCGGGTGACCGTGCGCTCTTCCAGCACGCGCAGCAGCTTGACCTGCTGGTACAGCGGCAGGTCGGCGATTTCGTCCAGAAACAAGGTGCCGCCATTGGCCTGCTCAAAAAATCCCTTGTGTGCCGTTACAGCACCGGTGAACGAGCCCTTGGCATGGCCAAAGAACAGCGACTCAAACAGGCCATCGGGGATGGCGCCGCAGTTGACCACGACAAAGGGCCCCTGGCCGTAGTGCGTGTTGCGCTCATGCAGGCGCTCGGCAATGCGCTCCTTGCCGGTGCCCGTCTCGCCAAAGATCAGCACGCTGTGCTCGCAGTCGGCAAAAGTGTCCACATCGCGCAGCAGGGCCAGCATGACCTCGGCCTCGGCGATGATGTCGTCAGCACGCGGCTGCCTGTGCCTGGTGCTTTGCAGGCGCCGCACGATGCGCACCAGCATGGCCCGCAGCTCGGCGCCGGTAAAGTCAAAGGGCAGCACATGGGAGTACTCGGTGGCATAGGTGCCCGGTCCTTCGCCACGCGGCTTGGCGCTGACCCACAGCACCGGCATGCCGCCAAAATTGCCCTCGATCCCCTGGCGCGTAAAGCGCGCACCTTCCAGCACCGACACACTCACCACGGCAACGGCATTGCCCCCTTGTGCCGCCATCGGCGACAGGGTCAGGCCATCGGCGCGCACCACGTCCACATCCAAGTTGACCATGCAGCGCTCGACCCGCTCCGCAATGTCCGCTTGGCCTTCCCAGACGTAGATGACCAAATCGTTCTGATTCACGTTCTATTCCCTCGGTTCTTCATGTCGCTGCGCTCACTCCTGTCTTCATTGCACGATCTGGGCGGTGTCGCACTGGATTTTGAGTACTTCAACGGTTGCGCGTCCCAGTTCAATACCTAGTCCCTGCAGCAGCAGGTCCAGCACACCGCCGATGGTGTTGAGCAGGGGGGCGAGCAACGCCGTGACCACAGTGACTATCACATTGAGCAGGGTACTAACGCCTCCAAGAAGAGCGTTCAGCAATACGCCCAATACACCGCCCAGCACACCATAGAACTCCGCGTTTTTCACATCACCTACCAGCGGTGGCACTTGCTTCAGCAGATCAGCTACCGTGGTACCCAAATGCAATCCATTAGGGCCGCTAGGCTTCTCTACCCCCACTTGCATCCCGACCAGACATTCGTCCACACTGCTGTTGTTGTGGGGGCAAGCCTGCGCATTGGGCGCTGAAGAGTAGGTTGCGCCTTGCAGCAATGAGGTGGACAGCTTGCTTTGAATGCGAACGCCTCCCAGAACATTCAACAGATTTAGGTCCACCAACTCAGTCTTTTGGCAGACACCGTTCGCATCCAGCTCGCCAATGCAGACATCGCCGACAGCAGAGCGCACTGAGATGTTGGCGGTGCGTTGATTCTTGTCAGGGGTGCACTGAATGGCTTCCAGGGTGCCGGTACTTCGTACCAAATCAACTTGTATGGGGATATGCACGCGGATGCCCAGCAGCCCGCCCAGCAATGCACTCAACAAGCTGGGGGTGGTGACATTCTTTTGTTCGCCAATATCAATAGACAGGCGCACCTGCGCACTGCGCGCTTTCGTCTTGCCGGTTGCTGCGCCAATGGCGTAACTAGGAGGCTCCACAACAGTCATCTTGGCACCCAAGACACCTGGCAGCCCAAGGCCCAGTGCGACGCTATTGGTTCCATTGGCCAGCAGCAACTGCGTGCGTACCAGGTCGCTCAGATCTACTGCCACATCCAAGCTGGCACCTATAGGCGAGGCATTGCCACCCGCGGAGATCAGTGCCAGCAAGCCCTTGTCGCCGCCCAGCGGTATCTTGACATTGGCGAGCTGAAAGGCCGACAGGTAGGCGCGCAGGTCGATCAGTGCGGCAATATCGACCCCAGCATTGAGCAGGCTACTCCCCCCAGCGTTGATTGCCGCATTAAGCAGATCGATCACCGACGCGTTGACATTGGCCAGGTCATTGGGTGTGAGCAAGGACAAGTCACTGACACCAATGGGCAAACCTATCAGCTTCAACAGACCGGCTGGCGTGATCTTGGCGTTGGCAATGCCATCCTTGTCGAGGATGGTCAGGCGCTCAATGTCGAGGCCCACCGCCGCAGTGATACGACCGAGCAAGCCGTTCTTGTTAAAGCGCATCAGCTGAGAGCCAATAGAAAAGGCGGCTAGCGGCTCGCTGTCCTTAGCAGCTGTAGCGGTGGCAGTTATCACGCGTGAGCCCACCATGGGGAGCAGCTGCAACACCTCGCCTTGAAGTTGAACGCGCATCGCATTAAATGTCCCGACACGGTCCTCATCAAAACGCATTGCGTCTGCTTTGCTACCGTCCCAGTGTCCGCACTGAGGGTCGGGAGTGTTGAGGTCGATGGAAGCACGCAATTGAGTAGACACGCTCCGGCTGCCAGCGATTCTTCCCAGTGGACATGTGTCGAAGTCGTTATAGGTAATGGCATTGACCGCCTCAATGGCTGCAATATCTGCCACGCGCTGCAGATCGCGCTTGGCGTAGTACATATAGCCAATCTGCACAACACCCAGCAGGGTGACAATCACGGCGGCTAGCAGCGCAAACTGCACCAGCACAGAACCGCGCTCGGATGGGCGGAGAGGCGCTTGGGGGGCATGGGGGGACATGGTGGCAATCCTCCTCACAACATGGATGCAAAGTGCACCACGGTTTTTTCGTAGAGCTGGCTCGGCTCGGCGATCCATGGGCCTGAAATGTCGAACATCGGTGGGAGCTGGTAACGCAGCTCGAAGCTGGCACTGTTAGGACAAGCACCTTGCCATTGAATGGCCGTGACCGTGAGCTGACTGCCAACCGTGCCCGGAATGGCACTGCGCTCCAGGCTCGCGCGTACCGATTGCTCCACACGCAGCTGAATCATGGCTCGGTTGACTGAGGCGTGCAGAGGGTCGCAAGGGTCTCCCACACCTGCGGCCAGCACACTGAGAATCGCTCGCCCACCATCGCCAGCAGCCCGGGTGAGCGATTGCTGGGCCTGGAAAGCGCGCCAGTACACCGCCAGACCTAGCAGCATGATGATCATGAAAACGGCAATCAGCGCAAACTCGATGGCCGCTACGCCGCGTTGCCGCTGAAGGCATCCAATCTGTTGTGTCAGGGCGCTGCGTTTCATAGCATCCTCCTGTCGACCAACACACTGGCCTGGGCCTGGAGGCTGGCAGGCAGTACGAGGCCCAAACCGGGAATGGCAGGGGCGATGGCGCCCTGGCTATAGTTGGCCATGCGGTAGCTGACGAGTACCAGGCACGGGTTGTCGATATTGCAATCCAGCCCCGGGTTGAAGGCAGTGTTCTGGTTGCAGCTGCTGTCGTTCAGGCGGCAGAGGGTAAAGCTGATATCACCCTCGGCAGGTCGGAGGGCTGGCGGTAGCCAGTTCAGGGCATTGGCAGTGGTGCGGCGTGCCTGCAGGCTGCGGTGTACCCAGGTCGGCGGGCTGGCCCCAATGATGGTGGAGCTGGGATAGCGCAGCGCCGCCCGGGCCCCTTCTTCGACCGCGTACTGCATTGACTGGCGCACCAGAAAGGTCAGCCCGTAGCAGACGATGCCGTAGAGCAGCGCAAAGAACACCGGAAAGATGATCGCCCACTCCAGCGCATACACCCCGCGCTGCTGGCGCGCACGCCTGCAGCGGTACATGGACGGGTTGGGGTGCGGGCGCATGCTGGGCTCCTGGGCGGCTTGGCTTTACTTCTTCACATCCAGGCCGGTATCAAAGCGCTCGGGGATCTTGGTCTCAAAGCTCTTGATATAGCGCTGGTAGCTGCGGCTGGCCTGCTCGCCATCGATAGGGCGTGGATGCACGCCGGGCGATGCGACCTGCATGGCCAGCAAGCGCTCGGTAGCGCTGCCGATGATGATGGGACGGCTGCGCCAGATGACGGGGTTCTCCAGCGAAGGATTGCTGTTCTCTGTGGTCAGCGGGATATAGGGCTGCGTGGCAGGCGAGACGCGCTCGGGGATATCCACCACCGGCGCTTGCCGCGTCATCTCCAGGCTGGGCACCTCGGCTTCGACCGAGACCACGGCGCGGCTGGATTCTGCATGCACGGCGAATGCCGAGAGGCCTGCAGCAGCCAGGCCCAGCATCAGCACGGAACGCCAGGTGGGAAGAGAAAGAGACTGAGACATGGGGTACTCCTGGTGGTGCTAAGGCGCGATGGGGCGTGCCGGGGATGCGGTGATGGGCGGGCTGTCGCTGCCAGCGGCCGCACTGCGCAAGGCCGTGGGCACGGCAGGCCCGGGGCCTGCCGCTGGCACTTCGGATGGCGCTGCTGCCGGGGCTACAACAGGGGCAGTAGCCGGAGCGGTCAGCGGGCTGGCTGCAAGCGTGGCACTGTCCACCATGGGCACCGCCGCAGCGGGTGCGGGCGTTGGCAATTCGCCACCGTTGCGCCGGCGCATGGCGGTCTGCACCGTCTGCAACTGCGCTTGGAGGGTCTGCATCGAGTTCGCATCAATCAGCGCGGGCACATTCTTGGCGGCGGGCTGGCTGAGCCGTTGCAGCAGTTGCGAGGCCTGTGCCTTCTGGTCGCTGGCCATCAGGTAGAGGGCGAGGTTGAGCTGCACCCGCGCATTGCTGGGGGCCAGTTGCGCCGCTTGCAGCACCGGCAGGTGGGCAGCCTCCGTCTGGCCATCGAGCATATGGGCGTAGGCCAGGTCGCTCAACACATCGGCATCGATGGGGTTAATCTGGCGTGCCATCTCCAGCTGCGCAATGGCGTTGGGGTACTGGCCCTGGCTGGCGTACAGCAGGCCCAGGCCACGCCGCGCACGCGCCACGGTGCTGCTGTCAGGGTCCGCCAGCAAGGCCTGGTAACCCTGCTCGGCCAATTTGCCTTGGCCGGTATTGCGCAGTGCATCCGCGCGCATCAAGCGGATCTGCGGCTGGCTGCCGTACTGGCGCTCAAAGGCCTGCGTGTGCGCCAGTGACGCATACCACTGGTTGGCCTGCTGCATCTGGCGGATCAGGTTCAGATAGGTTTGCTGCGGATCGATCTGGGTCAGCTGCGCGGCCTTTTCCATTTGCTGCTGGGCCTGGGCCGCCGTGCTTTGCTCGGCAGCGCCATAGCCTTGCGGGCCTTTGGAGGCGCAGCCGGTCAGCAACGCGGCCGCCAAGGCCAGCAGCGGCATGGCGAGTAGAGAGGTGTTGCGGTTGGTTTGGCGCATGCTTATCGCCCTCCAATGGATGACAGGGAGCGGATCACCGCCGTAAAGCCGGGCCCTGCGGTGATCACGATCAAGGCAGGGAGCAAAGTCAGCACCATCACGCCGGTCATCTTGACCGTGATGGTGCCGATCTTTTCCTTGAAGTTGGCCTGGCGCTTTTCACGCAGGCGCAGGCTGAACTCGCGCAGCGGCTCCTGCACGGCGCCGCCATGCCGGTCCACCTGCACCAGCAGGTTGACCACGGCGCTCATGTCGTCGTCGGCCCCCAGCATGGCCAGGCGCTGCAGCGACTGCTCACGCGTGCGGCCCGAGCTGTAGAGCCGGTTGGCCAGGCCCAGCTCGGCGCTCAGCACCCGCAGCACGCTGCCAAACTCGGTCGCCAGAATATGCAAACTCTGGTCAATGCTCAGGCCCACGCCTTGCAGCAGGCGCAACAGGTCCACAAACAGCGGCAGCTCTTCGACCACCTGCTTGCGGCGGTTGGTGGCCTTGGAGCGCAGAATCCACTTGGGCAGCATCAGGCCCAGGCTGAAAGCCGCAAAAGCATAGAACACAGCCATGGTGCCCTGGGGCTCAAAAATCAGCAGCGCCAAAGCCGGCAGGGCCAAGCACAGCACCGTGCGGCTCACCACAAACGTGAGGCCACCACGTGCCATCTCGATGCCTGCCTGCTCCATGAGTTTGCGGTCTTCGTCGGCAAACAAGGCCTTGGCCAAGCCCGTTTCCAGCCAGGCAGGGGGCTTGAGGCGCTCGATCACCTGCTGGGCCGCTTCCTGCTCGCTTTGAGACGCGGAGCTGGGCAAGGGCTGCAGGCCGGGTATCGGGAAAGGCTGAATTACCGCCGCTGACGCTTCGCGCTGGCGCAGCAGCTGTACGACACGCTGCTCGGTGCGTTCGGCGCGGTGCTGGCGCAGCAGCAGCCGGCCAGCAAGCATCAGCAGACCCAAAGCAGCCAGCACCAGGCTTGCGATCCACAGTTGGTCAGCGGTCATGGGCGCTCCTCTGCACAGCAGGCGTGCGCCGACGGCGATGTACCCCGGCGGTCTTGAAGGCAAATGGATAGAAGCATCTCTAGCCCTCCTTATTTCAGGCGTGCCAGCCGGTACAGCAGGAAGGAGCCAAACACTTCCAGGCCTGCTGCGATAAAGATCATTTTTTGGCCCGTACCGTCCTGCCACAGCCGCATAAAGTAGCCCTGGTTGAGCAGCATGATCAAGCTGCCCACAACGATGGGCAGCAAGGCCAGGATCCAGGCTGACAGGCGCACTTCGGTGGAGAGGGAATGGAGTTCGCGCTCGGCCGATTGGCGGTCTCGGATATAGGCCGATACCCGCTCCAGCACCTGGTCCACCCGGCCGCCATAGCGCGTGCTCATGCGGAACACGGCGGCGAGCAGACCAAATTCGGCCAGCTTCCAGGTGCGTTCGAGTTGGGTCATCGCCTGGCCCAAATCGGGCGAGACGCTGAGCGAGGCATTGACATGCTGCAGGGCACTGCCCAGTGGCTCGGGCACATTGCCGCTGGCAAACTGGAAGGCGGCATGGGGCGAGTTGCCGATGGAGATCAGGCGCACCATATTGTCCAGAAAGCCGGGCAGCAGCGAGAGCATCTTGGCGCGGCGCTTGCTCACCCGGTGCCAGATGCCAAACCAGGTCAGCAGTGCGTAGACGGCCAGCACCATCAGGCCCAGCAAGGCGCCTGCTTGCAATGCCACCAGACACGCGAGTAACAGCCCCAGGCCGGCGATCATGACCAGGCCGCGCGGGGTGATGCCCCAGGCGCCATAACCCAGATGGTCATACAGCCATTGCCGTGCCGATGCCGAGGGGCTGAGCGCGCTCGGCAAGGCGGCGGAGGCACGCGGATCGGCCACCATGCCGGGCATGGGCGCTGCTGCAACGCTGGCCA
Organism: Comamonas sp. JUb58; assembly: GCF_004364775.1. Lineage (GTDB taxonomy): Bacteria > Pseudomonadota > Gammaproteobacteria > Burkholderiales > Burkholderiaceae_C > Comamonas. The sequence continues at coordinate 54,204 of NZ_SOAL01000022.1, read as the reverse complement.
TCAGATCGCGCTGGATATCTCGGCTGCGCTGCATATGGCCGGCAATCGATTGCCGCGCCTGCTGCTGGCGCGCACGGGAGAACAGCCACAGCGCCAGGGCCAGCAGCGCGCAGGCGAGGGCGGCGATGACCAGGACGACCGGGTGGATGTTCATCGTTGCCCTCCGCTGTTGCCAGCCTGCTGTTGACCCCGCCACCAGGCCAGCAATTTGGGCGAGTGTGGGGAGATGCCCATGGAGACCCATTGGTCCTGCTCCTGGCCGTCGGGCCCGATCTGGGACTCGTAGCGGTAAAGCTCCTGGGTAGAGATCATGTTGTCGGTCATGCCGGTGACCTCGGTCAGCGACAGCAGGCGCCGGCGGCCGTTGGAGAGGCGGCCGATCTGCACGATAAAGTCCACCGCATTGGCAATCTGGCGGCGCAGGCTCACTTCGCTGCCCTGAAAGCCGGCAAAGCCGGCCAGCATCTCGGCGCGGTAGAGGCATTCACGGGGCGAGCTGGCATGGATGGTGCCCATGGAGCCATCGTGGCCGGTGTTCATGGCCTGCAGCAGTTCCAGCACTTCGCCGCTGCGCACTTCGCCGACGATGATGCGGTCGGGCCGCATGCGCAGGCTGTTGACCAGCAGGTCGCGGATGCTCACATGGCCCGAGCCGTCAAAGCTGCCCGGCCGGCTCTCCAGCCGCACCACATGGCTGTGGTTCAGGGCCAGCTCCGCGGTGTCCTCAATGGTCACGATGCGCTCGTTGCTGGGGATGAAGCTGGCCAGCGCATTGAGCAAGGAGGTCTTGCCCGAGCTGGTGCCGCCGCTGACCAAGATGTTGCAGCGGGCCTTGACGGCCATCTCCAGAATGCGGCAGATGTCTTCGTTGAAGCTGCCCAGCTGCACCAGGTCCTTGGGGGTGAGCGGATCCTTGCGGAACTTGCGGATCGAGACCGTCGGGCCGTCAATGGCCAGCGGGCCGATGATCACATTGATACGGCCACCATCGGGCAGACGGGCATCGACCATGGGGCTGGATTCATCGAGCCGCCGGCCCAGCGGCGCCAGAATGCGCCGCACGATGCGCAGCACATGCTCGTCATCCTTGAAGTGCGAGGCCTCGCGCTCAAGCATGCCGCCGCGCGAGACATAGATGTCCCGGTAGCCATTGATGAGGATGTCCTCGACACGTGGGTCTTCCAGCAGCGGCTGCAGCGGGCCCAGGCCGGTCAGCTCGCGGCTGAGCGCCTCGGCTACCTGCCGCGCTTCCTGGTCGTTGACCGGCACCGCATGCAGGCGGATAAAGCTGTCCAGCTCCAGCTTCACAAACTGCGCAATTGCCGCCTGCGACCAGCGGCCAAACTCCGCCCCCAGCTCCTCAATGCGGCTGAGCAAATGCTCATAGGCATGGTTCTTCAGATCGGCGAGCAGCTGGGCATGCTGCAGGCTCTCGCTGGCAGCGGTGGCGGAGTGGGTGTAGTCCGTGGTCGTCATGGTTTTCAGTGTCCGCGCAGGCGCTGGAGAAGGTATTGCAAGGGCCCGACCGCGCTGCTGCGCTGGCTCAGGCGCTGAGGGTGGTGCTCGGCCAGCAGCTGATCGGCCAGCTGGCCAACGGCCTTCACATAGGGCTCGCTGCGCTGCTGCGCCTGCAGCAGCTGGCCCCGGTTGACCTCCTGCATCAAGGGGCGGCGGCGCTCTGGAATGCTGGCCAGCAAAGGCAGTTGCAACTGGGCCGCCATATGCGCGGCTGCCAGCTCCAGGCGGCTGTCATGGCGGTTCACGATCAGCTCGATGCGCTCGGGCGCAATGCCCATGGCCTGCAGCTGCTGCAGCAGCTCGGCCGTCCAGACCACGCTGGCCACGCTCTGGTCGCAAACCAACCAGATCTGGTCGGCCTGGGGCAGCACCTCGGCCATCACCGGCAGCGGCGTATCGGCACCCAGGTCCAATACCAGGTGCTCAAAATACTGGCCCAGGCGCTGGACCAGCGCGTCAATCTCTCCGGCCGCTGGCAATGCGGCATGGCGCGGCATGGTCAGTAGCCGCAGGCCGCTGGGGTGGCGCGACAGCGCACTGGCCGCCATGCGCTTGTCCAGGCGCCGCTGCTGGCTGAGCGCATCGGCCAGGCTGAACTCGCCTGGCGTGTTGAGGTAGATGGCGCAGTCCCCGCCGGAGGCACCCATGTCCAGCAGCAGGGTGTGCAGGCTCTGCGCATCGGCTGCATGGTTGGTGGTTGCAGCAGCCTTGCCTGCGCGTGCCGGGCTCAGGCCTTCTTGCAGATGCCAGGCCAGGTGCGATGCCAGCAGGCTGCAGCCCAGGCCCGCCCGGGCCGAGAGCAGCGCGGTGATGGGCGCGGCATCCGCGCGGCGGTGGTCAACAGCAGCGGGGCGTGCCAGCAACTGGCTGACCACGCGCTGGGCCGGCTCCAGCGGCGCATCCAGATCCAGAAAATCCTGCACGCCTGCACGCAGTGCCGCCAGCAGGCACTCTGCGTCTTGCGCATGGCCAATCGCCACCCGGGGGATGTGCGGAAAGGCCTGCTGCAACTGGCTGACCAGCGCGGTGGAGGCCTCGACATTGGCGCAGTCAAACTGCACCAGGACGGCCTGGGGTTGCAGCTGCTGCACTTGATCGGCCACCGTGTACAGGCTTTGGGCGACATGGGGCTGGGCGCCGCCCAGCAGGCGCTGCATCCAGACCAGGGCCAGAGCGCCTTGCGGCGGCGGCGCCTGCACCAGCAGCAGTGGCACGGTGGCAGGCATGTCGCCAGCGTGTTCGGCCGCGGCCGGCACCGGCGTCAGCGAGGGCGGCACAGCGCGCAGGGCTGGGCGCTCGTTGGCATCTGCCGGCGCAGGCCGTGCCTGCCCGGGCCTGGGCGTGAGCAGGTCGGCCAGCGAGGGGTTCTCGGGCGTGGGGCCTGCGCCGTGGGGGGCGAGAGAATCCTTGTTCATGGCATCAGTACGAAAAGCCGGGCAGGGGAGAGTCGGCATAGGGCGCACCCACGGCATAAGGCGCCCAGACGCGGCCGGCATTGGGCAGCTCTTGCTGGGCACCGGGCAGCAGTGCCTCCAGGTTGGTGCCTGCGGGCAAGGGCTGCACCAGGCGTGGGGTGACGATGATCACCAGCTCGGTCTCTTCCTGCGAGTAGTTGAGGTTTTTGAAGAAGGTGCCCAGGATGGGCAGGTCACCGAGCAGGGGTACCTTGTTGACATTGGACAGGGTTGAGCGGCTGACCAGCCCACCGATGACAAAGCTCTCGCTATCGGCCAGCTCGACAAAGGTGTCGGCACGGCGGGTGCGCAAGGCCGGCACCGAGATGTCGTTGATGGTGACGCCCTGGGTGTAGTCCAGGTCGCTGGCTTCGGGCGCGACCTTGAGGGCGATGCGCTCATTGGAAAGAATGGTCGGCGTCAGCTGCAGCTTGACGCCAAACTCCTTGTACTGGATGGAAATGCTGTTGCTGCCGCCGCTGGGCACGGGGATGGGGATTTCGCCGCCAGCCAGGAAGCTCGCGGTCTGGCCGCTTTGGGCCACCAGCGTAGGCTTGGCGAGCACACGCGCCAGGCCATTGCCTTCCAGAAAGCCCAGCTGCGCGGTAATGCCCTTGCCGCTGAAGGCCCGGCCAAAGCCCAGCACCAGGTTCATCGCACTGGCAATGGCCGAGGTGCCCCCATCGGTACCGCTGCCAGTACCACTACCACTGCCACTGCTGCCACTCGACGAGCCACTGCTGCTGCCATTGCTGCCCGGGGTGTAGACCCCAAACTGGAAGCCATGGTCATTGGCACCGCCGCTGTTGAGCTGCACGCCCGCGCGCCGCATGGCCGACTTCTTGAACTCCACCACCTGCACATCGACCTGCACGGTATTGCTGCGCACATTCACCTGGGAGAGGTCGGTCAGTGGCGTGCCCTTGGGTGCGGTGAGGGCCAAGTCGGCCGATGCGCGTGCATGCTCGGGCAAGGATTGCAGGCGGCGCTCCAGCAAGAGACGCGGGCCGCTGACCACGACGTTCCAGGTTTGAGGCTCACCCTGGCTAGGCCAGACCATGAAGGTGGTGCTGCCTGCGGCCTTGGGGGTCAGCAGCAGCTCGGCATGGCGGACGGGGCGCTGGCCGGCTGCCTTGCCTGTGGCAGGCTTGCCAGTCTGGGGCAGTTCGCCCAGCACCTGCACATCCAACACGGCAGGGTCGCCAATGGCGATGCGTGCAATGGCGATACCGGGCTTGAACAGCTGCTGCTGGCCTTGCACCAGCGCCAGGGGCTGTGCGCTATTGGCAGCGGGCGCTACAGTCTGGGCCTGCACGGCCAGGGCGCTGACCAGCAGGGGCAGCCAGGCGGCGGATGCGAGTGCGGTGGTTCTCATAGTCGGTTCCCTCGTCTGTCTCGTTCTGGTTCCGGGCCTTGCGGGCCCGTGTGCGCCTGTGGCGGCGCGGTCAACCGGGGCTGACAACCCCGGCCGCCATCAATAACGTACGGTCTGCACGCTGCCGCCTTGGTAGACCTCCAGCGAGCGTGGTGGCGCCATGGGTGCAGCGGGCGCGGGCGCCTTGGCCTGCGTGATGGTGGGGGGGCGGCGCGCTGGTTTGCTGTCAGCGCCCGTTGCCAGATCCTTGAAGCGCAGGCCGGCAAAGGAGCGGTCCATGTCCTGCAGTTGTTCGCCCTTGGCCAGCTTGCCCGCTACGGGCTGCAGCACGGTGGGCAGGGCCGCAAACAGCGCCGGGTCGGGCAAGCGGCTGTCATCGGGGTTGCGCAGTGCCAGGCTCAGCTGGCCATATTTCTCGGCCAGGGTCAGGCGCTCTACGTCCTGCAAAGGCACGGCCAGCACGGCGGTGGCAGCACTGCGCGCCGCCTGGGCATCTTGTGTATTGCGCCGCGCCGCATTGGCGCTGCTGCCGGTCTTGGCGGCTTCTTGCTCTTCCTGCTGGCGCTGGGCCTGGGTGAGCGGTGGGTTTTCCACACTGGCTGCGCCATAGGCCAGCACACGGGTGCGTGCCAGCAGCAGCCGGGTCTGGCTGTCTACCTCGGCGGCATCGGTCTTGCCGTCCAAGGTGAAGAACACATCGACAAAATCACCCGGCCGCACATGGTGGCCCGCAGCCATGGCCTCGCGGATACCGACGGACACCGCCCGTTGACCGGACTCGACCTGCAGCGCTAAGCCGCTGATCAGCTGCTGCTCAAACAAGGGGGCATCAGGCGCCAAGGCCATGGTGGTGGTGCGGCCCAGCAGCACATCGGTGGTGGCAAAGCTGGAGGCCACGGCCACCGGCAACTGCGCGATCTTGATATCGTCCGCGACCAGCCGCTGGCCTGCCGCAATAGGCTTGGCCGCTACCACAACGGCAAAGGTGGGCGCAGCTTGGCTGGCAGCACCGCTGCTTGGCGCGGTGGTCGGCGCCACCGGCCGATTGGCCGTCTGGCGGCCCAGCAGCAAGGCGCCCAGGCCCAGGGCCAAGGCCAGTACCAGCAGCAGGCCGGCAAGTATCTTGGTGAGGTTCATGGTCGAGGGCTCCTAGAGGTTGAACGCGGCATATGCTTTGCTGTCGCGGCAGCGCATGCGGCCCAGGGGGACGACAGCAAAGCACATGGAAGGGGGAGGTGGATAGAGGTGCATGTCAGCAGTCCTTCAACCCTGGAAAGGAACGGAATTGCGCATCATCAGCACGATTGCCACCAGGGCCATATACCCGGCATAGGGAATGCTGCGCCGGGGACCACGGGGTCGGTCGTTGGCAGGCGCATCGGCACCGGCTGGCAGTACGGGTTGCAGCATGGGCAGCCTGGCCAGCAGCAGTGCGCCTAGGGGGCTGCGCAGCAGAATGCGGCATCCCAATACGACCATGCTGTGCAGACCGGCAAGCAGGCTGGCACCCAGCCAGATGGCCAGCAGATAGGGGGACAGCCCAAACCACAGCCCAGCCACCGCCGCAAACTTGACATCCCCGGCGCCCATCCAGCGGATGGCGTACAGGGGCAGCAGAGCGACAAAGGCCACCGCCATACCTGCCAGGCCTTGCCAGGCCAGCATGTCGAACGGTTGTGCACCTCCGAACAGTGCTGCTAGGCCGGTTGCCAGGCCCAGTAGCACCATCCAGTTGCGCACCTTGCGGCTGCGCAGGTCCATGACTGCTATGGCGACGAGCCACAGCAGCAGGATCCAGGTGAAGGCAGTGGTAGCCACGTCTGCTCAACCGGGTGTGGCAGCAGCAGTCAAAGATTCAGCGATCTTTTCAAAAACGACTTTTAGCTCCTTCCCGATATCAGTCAGTGCTGCAAGGAGACCGACCGCAATGAGCCCCGCAATCAACCCATACTCAATGGCGGTCGCGCCTTCTTCATCGTTCCAGAAGTTCTTGATGATGTTGGTCATGATGCTCTCCATTTACATAGCCCAGCTGAAAAACAGTGGCAGGCGTGGGCAAGCGCCTGTCGCTGTGGAAACCCGTACCTCTTACCAGCGCAGAGCGCGCGGCGCACCAGGGCCTTGCGGCTGGCTGAGCAGCTGCGTGTCCCATCGGTGGTCCAGGCGCAGCGGCAGGTGCTGTGCAGTCAAAACAGGGGGGGAGGTATAAGGTGTGCCGGGCCGGGCAGGGGCTGCGCGGCTGCTGGCCAGTGGCGCGGAGCCAGGGCCGGCAAAGGGGCGCTGCGCGGTGGCAGGCGCGGGGGCATTCGCAAAGCGCTGGGCAAAGAGCTGGTCCAGCCAGTGCTCGGGCAAGTCGCGGGGCAGCAACTGGCCGGTGGTGCGGGTCAGGCGCAATTCATTGATGCGCTGGTCATACATGGCATCGGCGGCGTCCAGCATCAGGCGCTGTACGTCGAGCTGGGCATCGAGCACCTGCGAGAGGTTGCCCCGGCCCACTTCCAAGAGGCGCCGGTAGCCCTCAAAGGCGGCACTGGCTTCGCGCACGGCATCGCGCAGCTGGGCTTCGCGGGCGCGTCCCGCTTGCCAGCGGCCCCAGGCCGATGAGGCGGCCTCATGCACCTGGCGGCGCACGGCTTCTTGCTGGGCTTGTTGGGCCTGCAGCTCGCTGATGGCCTTGAGGATGCGGTCCCGTAGCTCAAAGCCATTGCCAAAGTTCCAGTTCAGCTCCACGCCATAGCGCGTGCCTTCGGTGTAGAGCACGCTCTTGGGGTCGCGGGTGTGCGAGACCACCGCTGCCACCGTGGGCCAGCGCTGGGCCTTGCTGCGGTCCACCTCGGCCTGGGCGCGCTCGATCAGATGACCGATCTCGCGCAGCTCGGCGCTTTGGTCTTCGGCGGCCAGCAGTGCGGCTTGTTCATTCGTTGGCACCCAGAAGCTGGGCACCTGGGGCTCGGGCAGCCACGTGAGGCTGGGGATGTAGTTGAAGAACCGGGTAAAGCGGGCCTGCGCATCGATGCGCTGGGCTTCCAGGGCGTTTTGCTGGGCCAGTGCGCTGGCGCGGCGCGATGCGGCCTGGCGCAGGTCATTGCGGCCCACGGCACCCAGCTCGGCGCGGCGCTCTTCCACCCGGGCCAGCTGGCCGATGATCTCGGCCGACTCGGAGGCAATGCGGGCCTTGGTCTGAAAGCGGTGCAGCTCCAGCAAGGCCGACAGCGCGTCGAGCAGCACATTCTGGCGCGTGGTGTAGAGGGCGCTGCCTTGCGCCGCTTCCATGGCCTGGGCCGAATCGATGCCGGCGCTGATGGCGCCGCCATCGAGCAGGTTCATGCGCACCTCGGCATTCACTGCCGTGTACGAGCTGCGGCGCCCGCCCTGGGGCAGGGCCGCATTGCCGGCCGAGGTACCCAGTTTGAAGGTAGGCCAGCGTGCGCCTTCTGCCGTGTGGGTGTCGTAGCCCGCCGATTCCACCGCGGCGCGCGCCTTGCGCACATCGGGATGCTCGCTGAGCATGGTGTAGAGCGCCGCCAGCAGCTGCTGCTGGGACGAGTTGCCGGCGAGCGTGCCGGGCATCAGCTTGGGCGCCATCTGCAATAGGGCAGCCGGACCGTTGTAGGCGGGTATGACGGGGGCAGTTGGTGCCGCTGGCGCAGGTGTCGGGGCAGCAGGCAGTTCTGCCGTGGTTGTGGCTTCGGCGCTGCTGGCCAGTTCAAGCGCGGTATCGCTGCTGTCTGGCGCGGGTTCGGCCATCTGCACGCGCAGCGGCATCTCCAGCACTGGCGTGGCTTCGGCCTGGCTGCTGTCCTGCGCCGGCACGGTGCCATCGGAGAAGCCCTGCGCCTGCAGATCGCTACTGGCCAAGGCCATGGTGAGCGCGCAGACGATTCCCCACACCGCAGACCCCTGCGGCTCGGCACGCCCTGGGCAAGCCAGGCGCGGCTGGGCCACCAGGTAGCGGGCTGGCAGACTGCTGGGGGGAAGCGGGGCAAAGAGGCGCATGGCTCAAGGCTCCCGGAAAGCTTCGCTCTGGATATGCAGCACGGGGCGCAGCAGGTACCAGATAAAGGGTTCGCGGCCCAGCAGCAGATCGAGCTCGGCCTGCATGCCGGTGGTGATGCGGTTGTCCTTGCGGCCGACCCAGGGTTGGCTCAGGCTGGCCTGGATGCGGAAATACGAGGGCGAATCGGGCACGTTCGGGTCGTGGTCGGCATCGGCTGACACCAGGGTCACCTTGCCAGGCACAAAGCCATAGCGCAGGTAGTCGTAGGCACTGACCTTGGCCTTGGTTTCCTGGCCGGCGCGCACATAGCCCCGGTCGGCCGGGTTCAGGCGCGCTTCGACGATGACCTCGTCCTTGTCGGGCACCACTTCCAAAATCGCCTCGCCGGGCTTGACCACCCAGCCGGCGCCCGAGCTGCGCAGACCTTTGACCACGCCATCGGTGGGAGCCAGCACGACGGTGCGGCTGCGCTGGCTGCGGGCGCGGGACAGGTCTTCGCTCAGGCTGAGCAGTTCGCGCTCGGTCTGGGCCAGCTCTTCGGAGGCACGGCGGCGGAACGCGCCCTGGGTTTCCAGAATCTTGGCCTGGGCCTGCTCGACCTTGGCACGGTTGCTGACCAGGCTTTGCACGGCGGCCGCCAGATCGGTGCGTACCAGGGTCAGGGCGCGCTGCTTGTCCAGCACTTCAAGCTGGCCAATCAGCTGCTCGGCCGCCAATTGCTGGGCAATGCCCGCCTCTTGCTCGTGCAGGGCCAGGCTGCTGCGCAGGCCGTCAATACGGGCCTGGCTTTGGGCCACATCGCCGCGGGCCTGCAGCAGCATGGCCTGGCTGGATGCGAGGCTGCCCTGGTATTCCAGTGCACGGGAGGTGAAGGCGCCCATCTCGGCGCGCACGATCTTGCTCTCCAGCTCCTTGGGGAAATCTGTGGCCTTGAGCGCCAGTCCCTGGCTCTCGGCCGTCAGGCGCGTGCGGCTGGCCTGCGCGGTGGCGCTGCGGGCCGTCAGTTGCTCCAGGTTCAGGCTGCTGCCGCCCAGGTCAATCTCCAGCAGCGGCTCGCCCTTGTGTACTTCCTGGCCTTCCTTCACATGCACGGTGGTGACGATGCCGCCTTCCAGATGCTGCACGGTCTGCACGCGGTCGGAAGGAATCACCTGGCCGGTGGCCACCACGACGTTCTCTACCGGGTAGAACAGGCCGACCAGCACCAGCACGCCCAGGGCCGCCAGCGCGATGCGGCGCTGGTTGCGGCCGGGTGCGGGCGTACCGGGATCGGGTGCGCGCTCCAGGTTTTGCAGTACCTGGGGCAGGTCGTGGAGGGTGCGGGCGCTCATGATGCCAACCCCTGGGCTTGTGTGGGGCCGGATGGGGCCGATGGCTTGGCGGCTGCGCTGCGCGATGCGGTGGCCTCATTGGCGGCCGCCGCTGGCTTGTTGCTGAGGCCAAAGAGCAGTGGCAGCATCTGCTCGGGCTGGCCCTGGTCAACCTGGCCATCGCCGCGCACATGGTAGATATGCTGGGCGAGCGATGCGACGCGCAGCGAATGGGTGACGATGATGACCGTGTGCTTGGTCGCAATCTGGCGCAGGGTTTGCAGCAGCGCGGTTTCGCTTTCGAAATCCAGGTCGTTGCTGGGCTCGTCCAGGATCAGCACCGAGGGGTTGCGCAAGAACAGCTGGGCCAGGCCGAGCTTGCGCAGCTCGCCGGCGGACAGGCCCGCGCCGCCTTCGCCCAGGATGGTCTGGTAGCCCTGGGGCAGCCGGCTGATGAAGCTGTGCGCGCCCGCCAGTTGGCAAGCCGCCAAGATCTGGCCGTCATCGGCATCGGGGCTGACCATGCGCAGGATATCGACGATGGGGCCGCTGAACCAGTAGGTCTGCTGCGCAAGGCAGCCCACCCAACGGCCCAGGTCATTGCGCGGGAACTGCGCCATGTCGTATTCGTCGATCGAGATCGTGCCCTGCGTGGGCTGGTACAGGCCGGCCAACAGCTTGGCCAGGGTGGATTTGCCGGCGCCATTGCGGCCCAGGATGGCATGGATGCCGCCAGGGCCGATCTGCAGCGACACCTGGTCCAGCGCCAGATGGCCCGAGGGGTACTGGAAGCTGGCCTGCTCCAGGCGGAACACGCCGCGTGGCCGGGGCAGCGCAATGCGTTGGCTTTCGGGCTCCAGCGGCTCTTCCAGCGCTTCCTGCAGGCGCACGGTGGCCTCGTTGGCACGGGCCAATGAGCGCCAGTTGCTGGCCAGCTGGGCGATCGGGCCCAGGGCCTTGCCTGACAGCAGGTTCACGGCCATCAGGCTGCCGATGCTCATCCATTGCGCATTGATGGCCAGCGCACCGACGGTGATGACGGCCATCGAGAAAAAGGTCAGCAGCACATGGCTGGTTTCCTTGGCGTTTTCCATTTCGCCGTTCTTGTCGAAGCTCTCGGCCAGCCAGCGGTCATAACCGGACTGCCAGGCCTGCTGGGCCGCTGCGTCATAGCCCAGCACCTTGAGGGTGCCGCGTGCATTGCAGATCTCGGCCGTGCCACGGTCCAACTGGCGCGCCTGCTCGACTTCTTCGACCCGGCCACTGCGCACCTCATCGGCCCACCACCAGGCCAGCACGCCCAGCACAATCATGGCCACCACAATCACCGGCAGGACGGGCCAGGCGATGATGCCGATCACGATCAACGCGAGCAGGGCCATCGGCAGATCCAGTACCGAGGAGGCCACGCCGCCCGAGATGCAGGAGCGCATCGAGCCGACATCGCGGAACAGCTGCAACCACTGCGTGGCAGAGCGTTGCTCCAGAGTCAACAAGGGGTGGCCCAGCATGGAGCGCATCAAGCTTTGCGAGACTTCGCGGTCAATCGTGGCGCCGGCTTCCCGCAGTGCACGGGCACGCTTGCGGCGCAGGTAAAGCTCCAGGCCCAGCATGCAGAGCACGCCGGCCACCATGGCGGTGAGGGTGGCCGTGCCGCCGCGTGAGATGACGCGGTTATAGACCTGCAGCAAGAAGATGGAGGGCAGAAGGCCCAGCAGACTGATGGGCAGGGACAGCCAGACGGCCTGGTGCAGGTGGCCTTTGGCATGAGCGAACGACGTCGCCATGGCAGAGGCAAACGGGCTGGCCGTCGCCGCTTCGGCCTCCTGGGCCTGCGCCGTGGCTTCGGTGCGGGACACCAAGGCGCGGGGTAGCAGGTACTCGATCATGTTGGTCTCTCCCAATTCCTCTCAGCGATCCACTGTTGCGCTGCACAAATATGCAAATACGTTATTGGTTTTTCTTATTAACTCGCTAACTCGACTGCGGTTCTAGCCGCCATTTTTTGTAATTTACTTTGATTTTTATCAAACATATCCCGGAACAGCGTTAGTAAGAAATTGTATTTTTTTATGACAAATGTCTCCCACCCAGATACTAAATATAGGGTTTATCTAAATATTGCGAGAGAGGGTTTCTTAAAGCTTTTTTCTATGTAAATGTTCAACAAATTAAAGGTATTTGCTAATCAAAAATTGATTAATTGGGGAACAGCGATACGGTGAATCCACTGGTAACTGCGCCAACTGCTGGCTTGGAAGGGATCGGCATAGGCAAAAGGCTCGATAAACGCGGCCTGCTCCCGGGTGTCGGGTGGAACGAACATCGCAGCCTCAGGCTGGATGTATTGCGGCAAGCTGGCGCGCAAGGGCTGGCGCAGCGCCGCCAGCCAGCTGCAGCTTTGCAAATGCTGGCGCGCAGCGACCAGGCCCGGTTGCAAGGCCAGCTCGGCCACTGCGATGACGGACCAATCGGGTTGCGGCGCTGAGGCCCCGCCATGGGCCAGCAGGTGCCACTGCAGCCAGTGCCGGGTCAGGGTTTCGATGGCATTCATTTCAGGTGTTGCGATGCTGGCAGTGCTGGCTTCATTGGCAAGCTTGCTACCGGGTTTGGCAGCGCTGGCATCGCTCAGCGCGGTGGGTCCTGTCGATGCTGCCCCGTCGGTAGCCATGCAATCGGCATAGGCCGCCAGCGCCACCAGGCGCCAGGCGGGTGCCAGGGCGGCCGGTTTGGGTGTGGGCAAGGGCGGCTGCAGGTCGCTGTGCGCGGGCCGTTCCTTAGGGCCGATGCGCTGGGCCAACTGGGCCATCACCGGCACCACGCTGTCCAGCGCGTCGGCGCGCTGGGCCTGTGCATAGCGGGCCAGTACCAGCAGGCACAGTGCATGGTTCAGTTTCTGCGCTGGCTCTGCCTGCTGGCGCTGGACTTGCTGGCACAGCTGCAGCGCAGCACGACCCAGCAGCTGGGACAGGCCACGCTGTTGGGGCAGCGCATCGCCCGGCTGCTGCTGGTAGTGCTGCTGCACCAGCAGCAGCGCATAGAGCCGCGCGCAAAAGGCTTCCAGGCGCTCATTGCTCCAGGGGCTGAGCGCGGGTTCAGGCACAGCCAGGGACTGCAGCATGGCGATACTGGCATCGCCCAAAGGAAGGGGCAGCGGCAGCGCAGGCGCAGTGCTGGGTACCGGGGCCGGGTCCACACGCGGCAGCTGTGTCAGGCTGCCTTCGCTGTTCACAAACAGGCCTTGCAGATGCAGCAGCCAATGGGCGCGGGGCAGGCTGTCGGGCGGCTCGGCCATGCCGGGCAGCCATGCGCTGGGAGCGGGGGCTGTTGATGACCAGCGCTGGGGCGGCACCAGTTGCACCTGCTCCAGGCTCTCGTCGGCCAGCGCCCAGGCCGATACGGCGGGCAGCGGGCTGCAGGAGGGCGTGCTGGCTGGCAGCGCACTGATGTGCAAGGGCCAGTCTATGCGCAGCTCCAGGCAGTCCAGGCTGCGGCTCCAGGCCCATTGGCGCACCTGGGTGGTGCCGGCACGCCAGGCCGCATCCAGGGTGGCACGGCGCACATAGAAGGTGGCCACGGGCTCACCCGGGGTGGCCACGCTCAGCAGCAAGATGCAATCGCCAAAGGGCTCGGGCAGGGGGCTGGTGCGGGTCTTCAGATAGTCCAGGCCCAGGCCCAGTTGCTGGACCAGGCTGGGCTGTTTGCTCCAGCGGTGGGGTGCTTGGTGCGCCAACACGCGTCCTCCAGGGGCTGAGACAAGGGAAAGGCATGGCGCTGCTACACGCCATGCAGCGCGGCGCTTAGCGGTACTCGAACTCGACCCGGCGGTTGCGCTGGTGCGCTTCTTCGCTGGTACCGGTATCGGCCAGGCGTTCCTTGCCATAGCTCACCGCCTCGACACGGGCGGGGTCGACCCCCAGGGTCTGCAAACTGCTGCGTACGGATTCGGCGCGTTTCTGGCCCAGCGCCAGGTTGTACTCGATGCCGCCGCGCGCATCGGTATGGCCTTGCAGGGTCAGCGATTGGCCGGGGTGGCTGCGCATCCAGCGCGCATGGCTTTCCAGAATCGGGCGATCGGCCGGGCGCACGGTGTAGGAATCAAAGTCGAAATACACGATATGGGCGGTATCGGCCGGGCCTTTTTTGCCGGGCTGTGCGGTGGCCACGACGGGTGCCACGCCCGATTGGGCTGGCGCTGGTGCCGGTTTGGACACTGCGTAAATATGCTCCTCGCGTTTGGAGGTGGTGGAGCTGGTGCCGCAGGCGGTCAGGCTCAGGGCCAGCACGGCGGCGATGGAGAGAGGTAGATGTTTGAACATGGCAATCCTTGATGGGGTCCCGCGCTTGCCTGTTGCCAGGCAAGCGCTGCAGACCCATGGGATGGAAGCGGGTCAGTGATCAGCGCGGGGCGCGCTGTGCATCAGGCCAACTGGTGATGCAGCAGGTCCTGCGGCAGCACGTTGTGTGCATCGCCGCTGGCCACGCTGCTGATCGCGGTAGCGACCGGTTGCAGCGCGCTGCTGTCGTTGCTGGCGGCCAGGTGCGGCGTTGCCGTGCCGCCCAGCAAGCCACCCAGCACACCACTGCCGCCCAGCAGACCGCCGACGACACCGTGCTCACCGGTGATGCCTGAGAGCAGGCCGGTGTTGCCACCCAGCAAGCCGCCGACCAGGCCACCGTTGCCCGTCAGACCGCTCAGCAGACCGCCGGTTGCGCCCGTGGAGCCCAGCACGCTGCCGAGCACGCCCTGGTCGCCCAGCAGGCCGCTGACGACACCGCCCAGACCCGCCGTGCCGCCCGAGGTGGCACCACCCAGACCTGCGACCACATCGTGCACGGTCGAGATCACCGGCTCCAGCGCCTGGCCGGTTTCCTGGGTCAAGCCATTGACCGCCGAGGTCACCACGCCCAGTGGGCCGCTGCTGGTGCTGGTCAGGTTTTCGACCACGCTGGTGACCGGTGCCAGGACGCCGCTTTGCGGATCCAGCAAGGTATCGACCACCGCATTGACCGGTGCTGCCACCGTGCCGCCGACCAGGTCGCCCACGACGTTTTGCGCCGTAGTCACCACACCGCTGGCATCGGCGCCGCCGGTGCCGGAGCCCAGCAAGCCGCCCAGCAGGCCGCCGTCACCGGTCAGACCACCGAGCAGACCGCCATTGCCGCCGGCGACACCGCCGAGCAGGCCGCCTTCGCCGGTGACGCCGGAGAGCAGGCCACCGTTGCCACCCAGCACGCCACCGAGCAAACCGCCTTCACCGGTCAAACCGCCCAGCAGGCCGCCGACCGCGCCACCCGATGTGCCGCCGCTCAGACCCGCGACCACATCGTGCACCGCAGAGACGACCGGCTCCAGCGCCTGGCCAGGCACCTGGGTGAGGCCGTTGACCGCCGAGGTCACCACACCCAGTGGGCCGCTGCCGGTGTTGGTCAGGCCTTCAACCAGGCTGGTCACCGGTGCCAGGACGCCGCTTTGCGGATCCAGCAGGGTATCGACCACCGCGTTGACTGGCGCTGCCACCGTGCCGCCGACGAGATCGCCGACCAGGTTTTGCGCCGTGCTGACCACGCCGCTGCCATCGGCACCACCGGAGCCATTGCCCAGCAAGCCGCCCAGCAGACCACCGTCACCGGTGAGGCCACCGAGCAGGCCACCATTGCCGCCGACAACACCGCCGAGCAGGCCGCCTTCACCGGTCAAACCGCCGAGCAGACCGCCTTCGCCGGTCAGGCCACCCAACAGGCCGCCATTGCCGCCGACGACACCGCCCAGCAGACCACCTTCACCGGTCAAACCGCCGAGCAGACCGCCTTCGCCAGTCAGGCCACCCAGTAGGCCGCCATTGCCGCCGACGACACCGCCCAGCAGACCACCTTCACCGATCAAACCACCGAGCAGACCGCCTTCGCCGGTCAGGCCGCCCAGCAGGCCGCCATTGCCACCGATAACACCGCCGAGCAGACCACCTTCACCGCTGAGGCCGCCGCTCAGACCCGCGACCACATCGTGCACGGCAGAGACCACTGGCTCCAGCGCCTGGCCAGGCACTTGGGTGAGGCCGTTGACGGCCGAGGTAACCGTACCCAGCGGGCCACTGCTGCTGTTAGTCAGGCTCTCGACGATGCTGGTCACGGGGGCCAGCACGCCGCTTTGTGGATTGAGCAGGGTATCGACCACTGCACTGACCGGGGCGGCGGCCGTGCCACCGACCAGGTCGCCCACCACGTTTTGCGCCGTGGTCACCACGCCGCTGCCATCGCTGCCGCCAGAGCCGGCGCCCAGCAAACCGCCAAGCAGGCCACCTTCACCGGTCAGGCCGCCCAACAGGCCGCCATTGCCGCCGACGACGCCGCCCAGCAGACCGCCTTCGCCCGTCAGGCCACCCAGCAGACCACCTTCTCCGGTCAAACCGCCGAGCAGGCCGCCTTCACCAGTGAGGCCGCCCAGCAGGCCGCCGTTGCCGCCCGTCAGACCGCCCAGCACGCCGCCGACTACGGTGCCAATCAGGCCGCCACCCAGGCCGCCTCCGACACCACCATCACCGATGCTGCCCAAGCCGGCAATCAGCTCGTTCAGGGTGCCGATGACCGGCTGCAGACCTTGGCCTTCGACCTGCGTCAGGCCGCTGACCAGCTCGGTCAGCACACCCAGCGGGCCGCCCTCGACGGAGGTCAGGCCTTCGAGCACATTCGTCACAGTGGCCAGGGTGCCCGTGCCAGGGTTGAGCAGGCTGTCGAGCAGTTGGCCCACCGGCTCGGCGACCGTGCCGCCCAGCAAGCCATCGACGACATCCTGTGCCGTGGTGACCAGGCCGCCATCGGTGGCGCCGCCACCAGGGACCAGGCCGCCCAGCACACCGCCGACGATGCTGCCAATCAGGCCACCGCCCAGACCGCCGCCAGCACCACCGTCACCGATGCTGCCCAGGCCGGCAATCAGCTCGTTCAACGTGCCGATCACAGGCTGCAGGGCTTGGCCTTCCACCTGGGTCAAGCCGCTGACCAACTCGGTCAGCACACCGAGCGGGCCGCCGTCGACCGAGGTCAGGCCTTCCAGTACGCTGGTGACGGTGGCAAGGGTGCCGCTGCCCGGGTTGAGCAGGCTATCCAGCAGCTGGCCCACAGGCTCAGCCACCGTGCCGCCCAGCAAGCCATCGACGACATCCTGCACCGTGGTGACGATGCCGCCATCGGTGGCGCCGCCACCAGGCACGAGCCCGCCCAGCACACCGCCGACGATGGTGCCGATGATGCCGCCGCCCAGGCCGCCTTCACCCACATTGCCCAAACCGGCAATCAGCTCGTTCAAGGTGCCGATAACGGGTTGCAGCGCCTGGCCATCGACCTGGGTCAGGCCATTGACCAGCTCGGTCAGCACGCCCAGCGGGCCGCCGTTCACCGAGGTCAGGCCTTCGAGCACCGAGGTCACGGTAGAGAGGGTGCCCGTGCCAGGGTTGAGCAGGCTGTCGAGCAGCTGGCCCACCGGCTCGGCCACCGTGCCGCCCAGCAAACCGTCCAGCACGTCTTGCACGCTGGTGACCACGCCACCGTCGGTGGCACCACCGCCAGGTACCAGGCCGCCCAAAATGCCTTCCACGATGGAGCCGATCAGGCCACCGCTCAGTCCACCTTCACCAATGTTGCCCAAGCCGGCAATCAGCTCGTTCAAGGTGCCAATCAGCGGTTGCAGTGCCTGGCCGTCCACTTGGGTGAGGCCATTGACCAACTCGGTCAACACACCCAGCGGGCCGCCTTCCACACTGGTCAGGCCTTCGAGCAAACCGGTCACCGTTGCCAAGGTGCCATCGGTGGGGTGCAGCAGGCTGTCGATCAACTGGCCAACGGGTTCGGCCACCGTGCCACCCAGCAAACCATCCACCACTTCTTGCACCGTGGTCACGATGCCAGGGCCATCCGTGCCGCCGGGAGGCGTGCCGGAACCACCACCGAGCAAACCGCCGAGCAGACCGCCGACACCGGCGAGCAGGTCGCCCAGCGGGCTATTCTCACCCAGCAGGCCGCCCAGCACTTGGTTCACCAGGCCGGGGATGCCTTCGGTGGAGGTGGGATCGCCCAGACCGGCGATCAGCTGGTTGAGGGTCGACACCAGCGGCTCCAGCCCTTGGTCCTGGATATTGACCAGGCCATCGACCAGTTCAGTCAGCACACCCAGAGGGCCGCCGTTGGTGTTGGTCAACTGCTCCAGCACGCTGGTCACCACTGCCAGGGTTCCCGTCGATGGGTTGATCAGCGAGTTCACCAGATCCGTCACCGGTGCGACCAAGGTGCCACCACCCAGCGCGCCCAGTACGTCCTCCACCGAGGTGATCAGACCATGGCCATCCGTGGGATCGGTGGGGTTGGTTGGATCCGTAGGATTGGTCGGGTTGGTCGGATTCGTTGGATCCGTGGGGTTGGTGGGATTGGTCGGGTTCGTGGGGTCCGTTGGATTAGTCGGATTGGTAGGGTTGGTCGGGTCCGTTGGGTTGGTCGGATTGGTGGGGTTCGTAGGGTTGGTTGGATTTGTTGGATTGGTTGGATCCGTAGGATTGGTCGGGTTCGTCGGATTCGTTGGATCCGTAGGGTTGGTTGGGTTGGTCGGGTTCGTAGGATTCGTCGGATTGGTAGGGTCCGTCGGATTCGTTGGGTTGGTCGGATTGGTGGGATCCGTGGGGTTGGTTGGATTGGTCGGGTTCGTAGGATCCGTCGGGTTCGTCGGATTGGTGGGGTTCGTAGGGTTGGTCGGATTGGTGGGATCCGTAGGGTTGGTTGGATTTGTCGGGTTCGTAGGATTCGTGGGGTTAGTTGGATTGGTCGGGTTCGTAGGATCCGTCGGGTTGGTCGGATTCGTGGGGTTCGTTGGATTGGTAGGGTTGGTCGGATTCGTAGGGTTCGTTGGATTGGTCGGGTTCGTAGGATTCGTGGGGTTGGTAGGGTTGGTAGGGTTGGTAGGGTTGGTCGGATCCGTGGGATTGGTCGGATTCGTTGGGTTGGTTGGATTCGTGGGATCCGTGGGGTTGGTCGGATCCGTAGGATTAGTAGGGTTCGTGGGGTTCGTCGGATTGGTCGGATCCGTGGGGTTGGTGGGGTTGGTTGGATTGGTGGGGTTAACGGGCGGCGTGCGGTCGTCGTCATCGTCACCACTGTCCAGTGCGGCCGCAATCAGCGCTCCGCCACCAATGCCGACCAGGCCGGCCAGCAGAAAATCACCCAAGGTGGAGCCACCGGCCTCGGCCGTTTCCTGGGTCACGATCAGGCCCAGCGCGTTGCTGTCGTCGTTGGCAGGGGCCACATCGACCTTGCCCGATGCGAGATCCAGGGCCATCGCGCCGCCACCGTCAGCACCGGCTTGGTAGCCCAAAGTCGCTTCGGTGCCACCTGCGAAGGTACCGATCAGCTTCTGGCCACCAGCGCCGGTGAACTGCGCCTGCGCACTCCCATCGGCCGGGACGATGATCTTGTCACCCACCTGCAAGGCGGTGCCTGCGGGGGCTGCCATGGTCTGGCCGTCGCGCACGATCTGCACCCCGGCAGTCGCCTGGGACAGTGTGGCCGGCGTCCCCTTGGCCGACGCGGCCATCGCCGCTCCGCTGCCGGTTTGGGATGCCATGCCGTGGGTTGCCAGTGCGGCAG
Organism: Comamonas sp. JUb58; assembly: GCF_004364775.1. Classification (GTDB taxonomy): domain Bacteria; phylum Pseudomonadota; class Gammaproteobacteria; order Burkholderiales; family Burkholderiaceae_C; genus Comamonas. Next base: position 34,917 of record NZ_SOAL01000022.1, on the reverse strand, counting down.
CTGCGGTATTGGAAGGGAGGGCGGTAGAGGTGGTCATGTTCTCTGTCCTGTTGGAGAGTGGAATATCAAACGCAAGGGCTCCGACTCGCCTCGCGAGGCTTATCTGGGTGGAGCCTGTGCAACTTGCGTGCCATAGATTTGTTTTTTATTTGCGTTCTTTTGGTATTTCATAAGTCATTGAAATATATGGATAAATATATTTAGGCGTCGATGAATGCCAGTTTAAAAACTATGGTGTGATCTGAGATTCAAGCAATGTCCAATGTTGTTCCCTCGCCCGTTACGTAACGTTCTGCCGTTACTGCGGAGCATTTCTCGTCTCCTTTTGCGATTAATAGGCTTTAAATCATGATCCTGGGCTATCCATAAAAATTTACATAATGAATCAGCTGCCGGGCTCGCATACTATTTCTGTTGTCTCTTGCCACATTAGTGTTTCTCCTAGTCTCTGAAGCGCTGGCACCGGGAACTTCAGCCGTACTCTTCTGTTTTCATGACTTTTAAAAAGCCATCTATGCGCATTGCGTCTCGCCATTTCTCTTCCCCTCTCCGGTTAATGCAGGCACGTCTCCCCAAGCTGTTGGCTGCCATTTGCGCAGGTGGTAGCGCTGTAATGCTGGCGCTGCCTGCCCAAGCGGCACGTGAAGTGGATGCCGTGGCCCAGCTGCTGGAGCAGGGGCAGACCGAGCAGGCGGCGGCGCAGGCCGACCAGTTCTTGCAGCTGAACCCGAATGACGCCGAGATGCGCTTTTTGCGGGGTGTGATCGCCACCGAGCAAAAGCAGCCGGCGCAGGCCATCCAGATCTTTTCCGCACTGTCGCGCGACTACCCGGCCATGCCCGAGCCCTATAACAACCTGGCCGTGCTGTATGCCGCCCAGGGCCAGGACCGCAAGGCTGTCGATGCGCTGGAGCAGGCCATCCGCGCCCAACCGGGCTATGCCACCGCCTATGAAAACCTCGGTGATCTGTATGCGCGCATGGCCAGCCAGTCCTATGGCAAGGCCCTGGAGCTGGACAGCAACCGCCAGGGCATTGCGCCCAAGCAGGCACTGATAGCACAGATTGCGCCTGGCAAGGCTGCTGCTCCCGTTCCCACTGCCGCTTTGCCCACGGCAGCGGTTGCGGTGGCAGCGGCCCCCACCCCCAGCCTGACGCCAGTGCAGCCTGCGGCCGCCTTGCCAGTCGCCGAACCGGTCACCGCAGAGCGCAGCCCGCCGGCCACTGAGCGCATATCCTCCGCAACCCCCTTGCAACTGGCCGCTGCCGAGGCGGCCAGGGCAGCCGCCAACCCTAGCTCGGCTGCAGAGGCGGCGCCCACGGCCAAGGCATCGCCGGCGCTGGATGCCTCTCCCGCAGCGGTGGAGGCGGCCGTGCAGGCCTGGGCCAAGGCGTGGGCGCAGCAAGATATGGATGCCTACCTGGCCGCCTACAGCCCCAGCTTTAAACCTGCGGATGGCAGCAGCCTGGCGGCCTGGAAGCAGTCACGCCGACAGCGCATTGAGGGCAAGCGCGAGATCAGCGTGGCACTCAGCGACGTACAAGTCGCCGTGGACGGCCCACGCGCCACGGCCCGTTTTATGCAGGCCTACACTGCTGGGGCACTCAAGAGCAACTCCCGCAAGACCTTGGTGCTACAAGCCGACCAAGGCCAGTGGCGCATCGTGAGTGAGACCGTGGGGCGTTGATCGACCCTCCGGCATAAAGCAAAGGCGCCTGCTCTTTCTTGAGCAGGCGCCTTTTTTAGGTGGCGTGGAGGGTGGTTATGAATGACTGTGTGGGGTAGCCGTTAGCGTGCCTGAGACAGGTTGGAGAAGCTCACCGCCGCGCTGATCGTGATCAGCAACTGGCTGGCCACACGGCAATCGGTGAGGGGAGCGGTGCTGGAACCCCAGCGCTGGCGGCTGGCCTGGGTGTGGGGCAGCTTGGGCCAGACCATGCGCTGGTAGCAGGTCTTGAACACGGACTGCATGCCCGAGACAAACTGGCTGCGCTGCGCATGGCTGGCGAACAGCGGCTTGCCTTGCTGCAGCGAGCATTCCATCAACGCAGCAGACACCCAGGGCTCGGGATGCAGCTTGCTGTGTTCCTCATCCTGCGCCAGCGCTTGCAGTTGCTGCCAGGCGGCATGCAGCCATTGGCTGTCGCCATCGGCAGCGGCACTGCCGGCGGCCTGCAGGTCGGAGGGCTGCTGGCCACTCTTTTGCAGGCTTTGCAGCGCCAGTTGGGCCCAGGGGGCGCTGGCGTTGGCACCGCGTGCAGCCTTGCCATGCAGCTGGCGGGACAGCAGGCCAATCAGGTCGCGCAGCGAGGTGGCGCAGCCGGCGCCTGGGTAGAGGTGTACATACTGCACCAGCACGATCAGGCTCATGGCCTTGAGCAGGTCGCTACCGCATTCATGCAGGCTCCAGCGCTGCATCTGCTCGGCCTGGTAGGCGATGGCGCGGTGCACCGTCATCGACGAGGCTTCCGTGGGCGCGATTTGGCGCTGGGTCAGCAGCAAGGCGTAGGTGATGCCGAGGTGATCGATCAAGGTGCTGGCCTCCGACCAGCTGCCGTCCTCGCTCTGGCTGCGGGCCAGCAGCTCCTGCGTGGCCTCATAGATGGCCGAGGCGGCGTTGCCATGGCCGCTGCGGGGCGACGAGGGGTCGTAGCGGGGGAGGGTGCGCATCTCGCCCAGCGGGCTGATGTGCAGGCCTTCGAGCACCAGTTGCCAGCGGCCCTGGGTGCTGGCTGGCACCGGATCGCTCAGCAGCTGCAGGCGCGAGAGCGAGCGCGTCATGCGGTGGCTGAGCAGCGCCAGCATTTCGGCGCGTTCCTGCGCGCTGTCGGCCAGGGTCCAGGACTGGCGCAGATCAGCCAGCGCATCCTGCGGGTCATCACCGGGCAGGGGCAGTACCGCCTTGGCCCAGTCAATGCGCAGTTCCACGCCGCTGGCGTTGAAGGCCCAGGCCCATTGGCGCATGCGCGCTGCGCCTTCGGACCAGGCATCGGCCAGGCTGGGCTGCTGGATGCTAAAGCTGGTGATGGGCAGGTTCTGCGCCGTGATGGTGAAAAACAACAGGCAGCCCTCATAGGGCTTGGGCAGATCCACCGCCTGCTGCGCCACAAAGCGCGCGGCCATGTTCAGCTGGTGGGCCAGGCCGGGGGTGCAATGCACCTCCATGCACATATGGCGCTCTTGCATCTCATCGAACAGGGTTTCGCAGACCTCTGGGCTGAGCAAGGGGGCGTTTTGGGTCATGTGCAGGTCTCCGGTCTAAGGGCTGGCCTGACGGACAAATGCCCAGGCCTTGTGCTGACTGGTGCAACTCCCATGCCAGTGTCAAAACCTAATGCGGTTACATCTGTGAAATTTTAAAGTGCGTTGTTTTATATAATGTTTATTGTTTGTGATGCCATTTCTATGCTTTGAAAATTGTTGTTTTTGGCCTAGTTGTTACGGAGGTGTTACGTAACGTTCCTGCGTTGTGCCGGGAGCGTTCCGCCGCCCGGCAGCCGGCCCTTGGCGCAGGCCGGGTCTGTATAATCGGCCGGTTTTTGGCGCGCGCCAGGCGGCGCTTTTTGCCGCTTGCGGCTGCGCATCAGAGACACAAGATTTCTGGCTGTTTTCTGCGGCTTTGGTCCATTGCAACGAGAAAATCCCCCATGCAAAGTGCTTTTCCAGCGCGCTCTTCCCTGCGATCCCTGGTGCCCGTTCTTTTTCGCCAGCGCTGGGCGGCGGTCTGCGTCGGTGTGCTGATGGGGGGTGCCGCGCTGCAGGCGCAGGCGACTCCCACATCGCCGGCATCGCCCGCCGTGGCAGAAGTGAGCCAGTTGCTGCAACAGGGCAAGGCCGCGCAAGCCGCCAAAGAGGCCGATGCCTATCTGCGCAAGCAACCCGGCGACGTGGAAATGCGCTTTTTGCGGGGCGTGATTGCCACCGAACAAAAGCAGAATGCGCAGGCGATCAAGATCTTCCAGGAGCTGACCCGCGACTACCCCGGCATGCCCGAGCCTTACAACAACCTGGCCGTGCTGTATGCAGCCGACGGCCAGGACCGCAAGGCAGCGCAGGCGCTGGAGCAATCGATGCGCACCAACCCCAGCTACACCACGGCGCATGAGAACCTGGGCGACCTGTATGCCCGCATGGCCAGCGATGCCTATGCCAAGGCGCTGCAGCTGGAAGGCGCGCCCAAGCAACAGGGGCCTCAGCTGGCGCTGATCACGCAGATTGTTCCGGCCTCGCTCGCCAATGGAAAGAACGCGCTGGTGCAGGCCCGTGCCGATGTGCCGCCCAAACCGGTGGCACCGCCGCCTCCACCGCCAGCACCCGCGCCGGTTCCTGCACCGGTGCCCGCACCTGTCCCAGCCCCAGCCCCGGTTGCAGCGCCCAAACCGCCTGCACCCAGCCCGGCACCGGCCGTTGTGGCCCAAGCAGCACCCACGCCTGCGCCGGCTCCCGCCAAGGCGGCTGCGGCGCCCGCTCCAACGCCAGCACCTGCAGCTACGCCAGCACCCACGCCGGCCCCGGCGCCCAAGGCGGCTCCGGCTCCTGCGCCCACGCCAGCAGCCGCTCCGGCGCCTGTGTCTGCCGAGCCCGCCAAGGCCGTGGCCGCCGCCCCAGCTGCCAAGCCGGCAGCACCGGTGGCAGAAACCAAGCCCAAGCCAGCGCGGGATACCGCCAAGCTGGATGTGGAGCGCGCCGTCAACACCTGGGCCACGGCCTGGGAGAAGAAGGACATGCCCGGCTACCTGGCCGCCTATAGCGACCACTTCAGCCCGGCCGGTGGCGGCAGCCTGAGCGCCTGGAAGGAAGAGCGGCGCCAACGCATTGTCGGCAAGCAGGCGATTGTGGTGAATGTGCGCAATCTGCAGGTCAGTGTCGATGGCGAGCAGGCAACGGCCAAGTTCCGCCAGTACTATGCGGCGGGGGCCCTCAAGACAACCACCCGCAAGACCTTGGTGATGCGCCTGGAAAAAGGCCATTGGCGCATCATGCGCGAGACCACCGGTGGCTGAACGGGCCAAGCTGCACAGGCTATGATCGGCGTTGGTCCGCACAGAAGTCAGTAGAAGGAATCACAGGCTATGCCTTTTCGCAAGCAGTTTTGGCGCTCAGGGGTGGGCGCAGCCATGGTGGCCGCCGCAGCTGCGGCGCTGGCCGCCGGCTCCCCCGCCACGCCGCGAGCTGCTGCGCAGGCCAATACGGCCGCTGCCGCCAAGGCCCGCCAGCCCGATGCCGAAGAGCGCCTGGTGCAGATCATTGCGCTGGTGCAAAACCAGCAGCTGGACCAGGCCTTGCGCGCTGCTGCCAGCCTGACGGCCGATGTGCCGCATTTTCAGGCGGCGCAGCTGGTGTATGCCGATCTGCTGCGTTTTCGCTCCGGCCAGCCCGGTGCGTTGACGCCCGCTGCGGTGGTCCAGCGGGCCAAGATGCTGCCGGTCAAACATATTCCGCTGCCGCAGGCCGAGGCCGCGGTGCTGCCCATCCCCGCCAGCAACCCCCAAGGCGCGCACAGCCTGGAGCAGCTCCAGGGCCTGCAGGACGAAATCCGCCGCCGCATGCATGGCGCCCAGTCCTTGCCGGCCGCTGGTCAGGTGCCTTCGGAGTTTCTGTCGCTGTCGCCATCGGTGCGCCAGGTCATCGCCATCGATGCCAGCCAGTCGCGCCTCTACCTGCTGCGCCATGACAAGGGCCAGTTGCAGTTGGTGGACAGCTTTTATGTCTCCGTCGGCAAGCTTGGCGTAGGCAAGCTCGAAGAGGGCGACCAGCGCACGCCGGAAGGTATCTACTTTATTGGCCGGCAGATTGCTGGCCAGCGCCTGCCCGAGTTTTATGGCAAGGGTGCCCTGACCCTGAACTACCCCAATGACTGGGACAAGGCCATGGGCCGCTCGGGCAGCGGCATCTGGCTGCATGGCGCGCCGCCGGACCAGTTTGCGCGCCTGCCCCAGGCCAGCGATGGCTGCGTGGTGCTGGCCAACCCCGATTTGATCGCGCTGATGCGCACGGTGGACAAGCTGACACCGGTGCTGATCCGCGACCAGCTGAATTGGGTGGCGCAAAGCGATGCCTCCCACCGCCAGAACAGCGAGGCCTTCACAGCCGTGCTGCAGCAGTGGCACCAGGCCTGGATGCAGGACGACCCCCAGGCCGCCTTGCAGCTGGCCACGCCGCAATGGACGGCCTCGACCGAAGGCCAGGCCTGGCAGACGCGCATGGCCGGGCTGTTCAAGGGCCGCAAGGTGGAGCTGCAGGACATCTCCACCTACGGCTGGAAAGACGACAAGGGCGAGATCCGCGTCGCCAACCTCAAGCTCAAGAGCCGTGAGCAGGCCCAACCCCTGTCGCTGCGCCAGTACTGGCGCAAGGTGGGCAAGGATTGGCGCTTGTTCTCGGAAGACCTGCAAAACCAGAGCTGATCGGGCTCCATCCATAGCAAAAGGCCCAAACCTAGGTTTGGGCCTTGTTCTTTGTGCAGCGGCTTAGTGCTGCGAGTCCGGGTCGTCCAGCAGCTGCTGGCGCAGCTTCTGGTCTTCGGTCATCTCAAACCACATGGCGTTGAGCACCGCAAAGGCGGCGGCCAGTGGCAGGCCGAGAATCCAGGAGAAATACCACATAGTTGAATCCTTTCTGTGTGCGGCGGCGCTCAGTACGCGTGGCCGTTGCCGTCATTGATGTCCTTGGCATTGACCTTGCCCCAGAGCACCGAGTAAACCCAGCTGGTGTAGGCAATGATCAGCGGAATGAAGACGACGGTGCAGACCAGCATGATGAACAAGGTCATGTGGCTGGACGAGGAATCCCAGACCGTCAGGCTGAAGCGTGGATCCACCGACGAGGGCAGGATCATCGGGAACATCGAGGCGCCGACGGTCAGGATGATGCCGGCAATGCCCAGGCCGCTGCTGATCATCGCCAGGCCATCCTTGCGCGCACGGATCAGCACCGCAGCAACCAGGCAACCCAGCACGCCGAGGATGGGCGCTGCCATCGTCCAGGGGTGCTGCTGGTAGTTCTGCATCCAGGCGCCAGGGGCGTGGGCTGCAGTCTTGAACAGCGGGTTCGACGGGCCGGTGGTGTTCAGCACCGAGGTGATGCTGTAGCCATCGACAAACTTCCACAGCACGATACCGGCCAGCACAAACAGCACCGCAGTGACGACGGCCGCGATGCTGCCTACGCTGCGCGCCCGGGCGGCAATCGCACCTTCGGTCTTGATGCACAGCCAGGCCGCGCCATGCATCAGCAGCATGGAGACGGAGATCAGGCCAGCCAGGATGGCGAAGGGGTTGAGCAGGCCGAAGAAGCTGCCGTCGTAGTGGATGTAGAGCTCAGGCGTGAGGCGGAAGGGCACGCCCTGCAGCACATTGCCCATGGCCACGCCGCAGATCAGCGCAGGGATGAAGCTGCCGGCAAACAGCGCCCAATCCCAGCGACTGCGCCAGGTAGGGGACTCGTTCTTGCTGCGGTACTTGAAGGCGACCGGGCGCAGGATCAGACCGATCAGGATCACGAACATGGCCAGGTAAAAGCCCGAGAAGGACACCGCATACAGCTGTGGCCAGGCGGCAAAGATGGCGCCACCGCCCAGCACCAGCCAGACCTGGTTTCCTTCCCAGGTGGGGCCGACGGCGTTGATGATGACGCGGCGCTCCAGATCGTTCTTGCCCAGAAAGGGCAGCAGCATGCCAGTGCCCAGGTCAAAACCGTCCATCACGGCAAAGCCGATGAGCAGCACGCCCAGCAGCACCCACCAGATGACACGCAGTGTGTCGTAGTTCAAAAGTGTATGCAAGATCATGGTGTTACTTTCCCGAATAGGTAGGTTGTGCCGTGGCGATCGAGGCATAGCTCAGCGGCTGCGGGTCGCGCTGCTCGGGCTCCAGCTCGGGGCCCTTTTGGATGGCCTTGAGCATCAGCTTCATCTCGATGATCAGCAGCACCGTGTACAGCGCCACAAAGCCCAGGATGGTGATCAGCAGCGTGGTGACGCCCAGGTTGGAGGCCGCTACGGCGGTGGGCAGCACGCCTTCAATGATCCAGGGCTGGCGACCGAACTCGGCCACGAACCAGCCGCACTCGATGGCGACCCAGGGCAGCGGGATGGCCCAGACGGCCACCCACAGCAGCCAGCGGCGGTTTTCCAGCTGGTGGCGCGACGCGAGGTAGAAGAACACCGCCGTCAGCACGATGAAGAACATGCCCAGCGCGACCATGATGCGGAAGGTCCAGAACAGCGGTGCGACCTGGGGGATGGTGTCCGATGCGGCCTTGGCGATCTGTTCGTCGGTGGCCTGGCGTGGATCATCGACATAGCGCTTGAGCAGCAGCGCATAGCCCAGCGACTGGCCATTGGCCTCGAACTGTTCCTTCAACTCGGGCGAGATGGTGGTGGTGGAGCCCGCTTCGCGGATCTTCTCCAGCGCGTCATAGGCCTTGATACCGTCGCGGATCAGCACCTCGGCATGCTTGACCAGGTCGTTGATGCCCTGCAGTTCGGTGTCGAGCGAGCGCGTGCCGATCAGGCCCATGGCCCACGGGATGTGGATGGCGTAATGGGTTTCGCGTGCTTCCTGGTCGGGGAATCCAAAGGCGGTGAACGCGGCTGGCGCAGGCTCGGTCTCCCACATGGCTTCGATCGCGGCGAGCTTCATCTTCTGGTGTTCGCCCGACAGGTAGCCGGACTCGTCACCCAGCACCACCACCGACAGCGAACCGGCCAGGCCAAAGGCGGCGGCCACCGTCATCGAGCGTTTGGCCAGCGCCACATGGCGGCCCTTGAGCAGGTACCAGGCCGACACGCCCAGCACAAAGATGGACGCGCAGACATAACCGGCAGAGACGGTGTGCACGAACTTGGCCTGCGCCACCGGGTTGCTGAGCACGGCGGCGAAGTCATTGACTTCCATGCGCATGGTCTGTGGGTTGAAGACAGCACCCACCGGGTTCTGCATCCAGCCATTGGCGATCAGAATCCATAGCGCCGACAGGTTGGTGCCGATCGCGGTGAGCCAGGTGACCATCAAGTGCTTGACCGGCGAGAGCTTGTCCCAGCCGAAGAAGAACAGACCGACAAAGGTCGCCTCCAGGAAGAAGGCCATCAGCCCTTCGATGGCCAGCGGCGCGCCAAAGATGTCGCCCACATAGTGGCTGTAGTAGCTCCAGTTCATGCCGAACTGGAACTCCATCACCAGGCCGGTGGCCACGCCGATGGCGAAGTTGATGCCAAAGAGCACACCCCAGAACTTGGTCATCTGGCGCCAGATGACGCGCCGCGTCATCACATAGACCGTCTCCATGATGGCGATCAGCATGGACAGCCCCAGGGTCAGGGGTACGAAGAGAAAGTGGTACAGGGCTGTGAGTGCAAACTGCAATCTTGATAGCCCGACGATGTCGAGATCCATGAACTGGTCCTTCCGTGTTGTAAGTGCTCGATCTGGTAGAAAAACTACGTGGGTTCCAAACTGACAAATTCCTGGCTTGCGCAAGCGGCGGGGCTAGCCGGGCCGCAATCGCTGTAACAGCGCTTCAAACTCTGCGGTGCCCTTGCGCGCTTGCGCCATGCCTCCTTGCAAGGGGGCTATCCAAACAATGCGGTCGGCGTGGCGCGCCTCGCGCTGCAAATGGCTGGCCATCACGATGGCGCCCTGGCCGCTGGCTGCGCGCTGGGCATGCCATTGCGCAATCGCCTGCATCACCTGGGCAGCGGTCTGGCGGTCCAGGCCCTCGGTGGGTTCGTCCAGCAGGCTCAAGGGGGCTGGGTGCAGCAGCAGGCGGGCGAGGGCCAGGCGGCGTGATTCGCCCCCCGACAGGCCGGCGCCCTGGCTGCCCAAGGGCGTGTTCAGTTGCTGGGGCAGGGCGCGGATGACATCAGCCAGGCCTGCCGTTTGCAGCCCGGCCCAGAGTTCGGCATCGCTGGCGTCAGGGCGGCCCAGGCGCAGGTTGGCTGCCACACTGGCCTGGAACAGCTCTGTGCGCTGGGGCAGGCTGGCACAGGGCGCGCGCAGTACCTGGCCGGCGCTGGGCGCCAGGTCACCCGCTATCAGTGCCATCAGGCTGGATTTGCCAGCGCCGCTGGGCCCCGCCAGCACCAGCCATTCGCCATCGGCCACTTGCAGATCGATCTGCTGCAGCAAGGCGCTGGCACTGCCGGGGTGTTGCAGGCGGACGGCTTGCATGTCTACGGCCAAGCCGGTGGCGGGCGCTTGGGTTTCGCTGGAGGGCGCGTCGACAGCGGCACCCAGCAGCGGTGCAATGCGGCGTGCAGCGAGCAAGGTGCGGCCCGCTTCCATCGCGCCACGGCGGATGTGGACGAGGGGCTCCAGCGCCGCCAGCAGCAGCAAGGTGGCCAGCGCGGCAATGGGCGCGCCAATGTCACCCTTCTGGGCCAGCCAGGCGGCGCAAAGCAAGGCGGCTGCGGTGGCCAGGTGGCCCAGCATGGCCATCGCGACGGCGACCCCCGATTCCAGCCGATTCAGGCGGATATCGGCAGCAAACTGCTGGCGCTCGGCCGCAGCAATACGGGCCATTTGGCGGGGCAGGGTGCCGACCATGACCAGCTCGGTCTGCGCGCCGACGGCATCAATCACCTGGGCCCGCAGCTGCTCGCCGGCAAAGCTGCGGCGCAGCGCGGTCATAAAGCCATGGCGCACACACCAGGCCACGCAGGCCAGGCCGCCGGCCAGCACCATGGCGCCAACGAGCAAGCCGCTTTGCCAGTTCAGGAAGATCGTCAACGCCAAGGCCGTGACGCAGGCGCTGACCAGCAGCGACACTGCCGGGGTCAGCAGCCGCAGGTAGACGGCGTCGAGCGCATCGATATCGGCGGTGAGGCGATGCAGCAGGCGGGCGGGGCGCTGGCGCAGTGCCAATGCGGTGTCAGCGGCGGCGAGGCGCGAGAACAGCTGCACCCGCAGGGCGGCCAGTACGCGCAAGGTGGCATCGTGGGTTACCACCCGTTCGCTGTAGCGCGCGCCGGTGCGCAGCATCGAGAAAAAGCGCACACCGGCACCGGGTGCAAACACATCGAACACCACCGCCGTGGCGCTGGAAAGACCCGCTACATAGGCGGCCGTAAGGAACCAGCCCGACAGGCCCAGTAGCGCCATCCCGGCACACACAGTGATGGCGGCCAGCAAGCTGCCCAGCAGCATGCGCCGGCGGTAGGGCGATTGCGCAAACAGCTGAACAATGGGGCGCAGCGCGTTCCAGGCCTTCATGCGATGCTCCTCGTGGCGGCGGGCAGGCCGGTGGCAATGGGTGGCTGGCTGCCGTCGAGCGACAGCACCCGGTCCATGCAGGCGGCCAGCAGCGGATCATGGGTGGCCACCACCAAGGTGGCGCCGCGCGCTGCCAAGGCCAGCAGGCCCTGGCGCACAAATTGGGCGGTCTCGGCATCCAGGTGGGCGGTGGGCTCATCGGCCAGCACCAGGCGGCAGCCAGGCGTGGCGGCTGCGCGTGCCAGGGTCAGGCGCAAGGCCTCGCCACCCGACAGGCCCAGCCCCCCATCGCCCACCACGGCATTGCCGCGCAAAGCCAGCACGGGGCCCAGGGCTGCGCTCTGCACCGCTTGCTGCAGTGCGGCGTCGTCAATGTCGCGGCCAAGGCGGATGTTGTCCACCAGACTGGCGGCCAGCACATGGGGCTTTTGCGCGACCCAGGCCATGCCGCTGCGCAGGCTGTCTGCATGGGTGGCATCCATGACTTGGCCATCGATAAGGATGTAGCCAGCGCTGGGCGCGGCCAGGCCCGCGATCAGCGCCATCACGGTGGATTTGCCGCTGCCGCTCTCACCCCACAGCGCGACGCGCTCGCCAGAGCCAATCTCTGCGCTGAAGGCATGGACCACCCGGGGGCTCTCGGCGCTGTATTGAAAGCTGAGGTCGTTGATCGCCAGCGCCGCAGCCGTTGTCTGGTTGGCGCGGGCAGCGCGGTCGGGCTGGCCATCTCCGCCACCCAGCAACTGCGGGCCAGGCTTTTGCAGCGCTTGCAGTGCCTGCTCTGCAGCCACACCGGCGGCCTTGTCGTGCCAAACCGCAGACAGCTCGCGCAGTGGCTCAAAAAACGCGGGGGCCAGCAACAGCACAAACATGGCCTGGGCGAGGCCCAAGGTACCGCCCCAGCTGCCAAACGGGATCTGGCCCAGCATGTGAAAGCCGACATAGACAGCAACCAGGGCCACGCCCAGCGCAGAGAACAGCTCCAGCACCGCAGAAGACAAGAACGCAATCTTGAGCACCGCCATGGTGTTGGCGCGCAGCTGCTCTGCCGCACTGGCCAGCTGCTGCGCCACCTGGGCAACGGCGCCCAGCCCGCGAATACTGGCAAGGCCCTGCAGGCGATCGAGCAAAAACTGGTTCAGGTTGCCAACATCCTGCAAATGCTTCTTGCTGGCCGCCTCGGCCCGCCAGCCCACCAGCGCCATAAAGATGGGGATCAGGGGCGCAGCCACCAGCAGCACCAGGCCAGCCACCCAAGAGAGGCTGAACACACAGACCAGGATGACCAACGGCACCACCATGACCTTGGTGCGCGCCGTGGTGTAGCGGGCAAAGTAGGACGTGATGTTGTCAGCCTGCTCGTTGAGCACACTGGCCGCCAGCCCGGCCGTGGGGCGCTGTGGGTGCAAGGGCGAGTGCAACGCCAAGGCCTGCAGTGCCTGCAGCCGCAGCTGCTGGGTATGGGCGCGCGCCGCTGCAAAAGCCCGGCGCAGGCCATAGCCATCCACCAGGGCCCGCAGCAAACCCAGCGCCAGGAACAGGGCGCAAGCCTTGGCCAAGGCCGACCAGGCCGCGTGCTGCTGAATCGCCTCAATCCCCCAGGCAATCACCGCCGCTTGTGGCAGCCACAGTAGGGCCGCGAGCACCTGCCACCACGCTCCCTGGGCAGAGGGGCGCGTTGCCACAGCAGGGCTGCTGGTGGAAGGGGTGGCGCGGTTGGCTGGCATGGGGAAAGTTTTTAGTTTTCAGAAATTCTTGAAAGTATTGTATCTCCAAGACGCTCATTAATTCAATTTATCGAATACCTGATACGAACTACGTTGGTCAAAGGCGCTGCACTGGTCGGTCAATGCATGGGCATAAATTGCTACGAAATTCAGAGCATCAAAGGCTCTAGAAACATAGATAACGCAGAAGTTGCTGCAGTCCCAAGAGCCTTCAGTCCTGGCTGCAGCACGGTGTTTCGGGCCCGCTTTGCCAAGAGCTTGAGCCGATTGTGTTGCCTAGAGTGTGAACAGAGCTTGCTGTAAGTCAAGAAGAACGCGGGTTCTCCCTAGGGGGTGGGCTGGGGGAGATGGAGCGTTGTTGGGGGGCGACTGGAATCGCCGCTAACTGGCAAAAGCAGGGTGATGTAGTCAGGTGCGGCCCGGCTAGGTCTGACTGCTTAGGGGGTGCTGATCATTCCAGATCGCGGTGGTCATGGCTTTTAGACATCAAGCGGAAAATGCATTCAAGACATTGGAAATCCGTTTCAATGCAACTGGTCTCGCTGCATATATTATTGGGTAGATCCAAGTTAGGAGCAGATGTTGTCTAAATTGCTGAATTTTTCCAAGAATATCGCGTTTGTGTCGTTATTAAAGTTTGGAATGTCGTCTTCTGTTTTTGCCTGCTAAATAACCGGATTGCAGCACGAGATAAAATTCAGCGTTGATGAATCTACTCTTGGGAAGAAAGAAGCTGTGGCTCTTGCTATATGGTTTGTACATCAAAGAGATGTCAGGTCTCATGATGAAATTGACATTGTGTCAATCTATCCAAAAAACAATAGAAAATTCGCTGATCTTTCTCAAGATCGAATGCAGAATATCTCTAAGATCATAGATGCCATGAACATCGAGAGAATTCCTCTGGTCTTGCATTCAGGTGAGGGTAAGCAGGCTGAAGATGGACTTGAAGGAAGCGTTTACCACGAGGTTCTGGTAATTATGTCTCCGTCATGTACCAGAGCCGGGAATTGTTGTGGCATCAGTGTGAACTAGATGGAGCGAGCTGTGCTGCTACCTAGATACGTACGCTTGCCAAACTGCATTCATTACGTCTTGCAACTGCCATCGTCTAAGATCGCCATAAAAGTGACCGTTGTGGTCTGGACTCTAAAATCAAGCATGGCCAAATCAACACTGCTGGCTTTGAAAAAATTGATCACGTCCTGTAATCGATTTTTTGGAGCCGTTACAACGACCCGGTTGACCTTGCGGTCGATGTGCGTGCTGGAAATATCAGGGTGGCTGCTGAACTTTCTTTTGACGACCTCGTTGTGGAACCTCTCCAACTCCACCTCGCTATATTTGACGCGCTCGATGCGGAGTTTTTTCAAAATGGCATCGTCTAAATAAACCTCGGATGTCAGACCGAGCACGAATTGCCCATCTTCGGCCAGCCACATTCCTGCATAGCTATCTCCCGCTGCTTGAAAAATAGCAGCGCATTGGCTTTGTGTGAGATAGATTGGCGCTTGTGCGTTGGCGGAGGTGTTGGTTCCAAGTAGCGAAAATCCGCAGGCGAGGAAAATCTTCATCATGCGGTTTCTCCCTGTAGATTTTCAGTGGAGGGATGAGTGCTGGCATTCTCGGCGTCCCCCTGCTGCCTCAACTTCTTCAACACCCAATGAATATGGCTACGCAGCGCATACAGCTCATCCGCATACGACAGCGGCACAGTAATCTTCTCGACCTTGCGGCTTAGCTCCAGCAGCTCTGCCTGGATGCTCGCCCTGTCGGGGTTGGGTTGTTCCATGTCGTGCTCGATGGCGCGCAGCTGGCCGTACCACTTGAACACACGGGAGCGCACGCGGAACTGGTAGAGGGGCGGCACGATGCGTGAGAGCGGCAGCATGAAGGCCAGCAAAACGCCCAGCACCAGCCACATGCGCTCGACCAGGTTGGCGAGCCAGAAGGGCAGGTAGCGCTGCAGCAAGGGGGCGGGTTCGTTGATGGCGCGTACGCCTTCGGGGGCGACGGCCAGTTCGCTGCTGCGGGTGTTGGGAAAGTCGCGTGCGCGGTTGAACCAACCCGCCTGGCTGTGGATGCCCTGCGAGGCCTGGGCGAAGAGCTGCTTGATGGCAGGGTGGGTGTCATCGCGGGCGAGCAGCGAGGTGGTGGAGGCCAGCAGGTGCACATTTTGCGGCGGCACATTGGCGGCGAGATCAACAATGCCGCGCGGCAGGGTGACGGGGCTCAGGAACTTGAACTTGCGGCCATAGGCCTCGTTCTGCGGAAAATCCATCAGCTGCACGCCGGGTGTTTTCAGCAGCATTTGCACCATTGGTGATTCGGGCGCGGAGACCAGCACCAGCGCATCGATCTTGCCGGCCAGAAACTCCACGGTCGCAGGCGTTTCGGCCAGGTGCGATACGCGCAGCTGGGCCAGGCTCAGGTGGTTGGCCTCCAGCAATTGGTTGAACAGATTGGGCACGCCGCTGCCGGCGGTGCCGACGTTGATGCGCCAGCCGGCGAGCTGGGTGAGGCTGTTCAGGTGGGGGCGCTTGGTCAGGCGCTGGGCCGAGTCGGTGCGGTAGAACAGCCAGACGGGCTCAACAAACAGCGCGCCCAGCGAGGTGAGGCTGTCCAGGTCGTTCTCGGTCAGCTCGGCGGTGCCGCCTTGCACAAAGGCCAGATCGACCTTGCCCTCGCGCAGCAGCTGCAGGTTGTCGAAAGAGCCTTCGCTGCCGACCAGGTCAACCCGGATCTTGTTCTTGGCCAGGGGCGTGCGGTACTGCTCGCCAAAACTGGCATAGGCGCTTTGGGCCGGGCCGGTGGCCAGTTTGACCTGCGAGGGCGGGTTGGGCTTGAGCCACCAGTAGGCGGCCACGATCAAGGCCACGGCCAGGATCACCAGCGGGCCGCCGGAGACCAGCGCATCGCGGATATTGAGCACCAGGGTGATCAGGGTTTGGCGCAGCCCGTAGGCTTTTTGGCGCATGGACGTGGAGCGGTCACCCATGGTGTGTGGCGGGCTGCCGGCGCAGCGCTGTTGGAATGGCGCTTACTGTAAATCAGCCGCGCTGGGCAGGTGCAAGGCCTTGTGGTTTTCTCCGGCATCGATTTGTAAACGATTGGCATGCAGCACCGCCTGCAAGGTGGCCTGGGCGACGGCCTCGGCAGCCATCGTGGCCAGCACCATCATGCCGGGGCTGCGCCCGGTAGCGCCCGTGCCCAGGCAGAACAAGGTGTCGCCGTCCGACATGGTGTGCACCGGGTTGATGGCGCGGGCCAGGCCGTCGTGGCCTACCGTCGCCAGGCGGTTGGCCTGGGCCTTGGTGATGGTCGCGTCGGTGGCGATCACGCCGATGGTGGTGTTGGTGCCTGCCAGCAGTGGCTGGGGTGGCTCGCCGCGCAGCAGCGCGCGGCGCGTGTCAATGAGCCCCAAGCCATCGCTGGTGCGCGCGCCGGCTACCACCTGGACGGTGTCCGGGTGCAGCACATCGCCCAGCGCATTGCAGGCAATGATGGCGCCCACGGTGACACCATCGACGGTGACCGACGCGGTGCCGATGCCGCCCTTCATCGCGCGCTGGATGCCAAAGATCTTGCCCACGGCTGCACCGGCCCCGGCGCCCACATTGCCTTGCGCGGGCATGGCGCTGCTGGCGGCCTGGCAGGCGGCATAGCCGGCCTGGGCATCGGGGCGGATGCGCATATCGCCCACCAGCACATCAAACAGCACGGCGGCAGGCACCAGTGGAATGCGGCCCACGGAGATATCGAGGCCTACGCCTTGCTCTTCCAGCCAGCGCATCGCGCCACTGGCCGCATCCAGGCCCCAGGCGCTACCGCCCGCCAGCATGATGGCGTGTACGCGCTCGACCAGGTTGGTGGGGTGGAGTAAGTCGGTTTCGCGCGTGCCGGGTGCAGCGCCGCGCACATCGACGCCGCCTACCGCCCCGGCCTTGGCCAGGATGGCCGTGCAGCCGGTGGGGCGGCGCGTGTCTGTGAAGTGGCCCACTTCGATGCCTTGCACCAAGGTGATGGAGCCGGCCGGAGCCATGGGGAGGGGGGAGGAGGACATGGCCCGATTGTGGGCCAACTGGGCTTGCAGCTGCAGCGGCAAAGACAGCGGGCTGTCAAGCAGGTGTCTGACAGCCCGCAAACATGGTTGGGCAGGAGTGCGAGCGCGTGCCGGTCAGGGGCGGATGACGATCTGCGGGCTGATGACAATCGCATCGGGGGTGCGGGGCGCCACCAGCACCGGGGCCGCATAGGCCGGCTGCGGCGCGTAGTAGGCGGCCGGGCGGTCATGGCAACGGCGCTTTTCCTTGTATTCGCCATTGCGCTTCCACTTGCGCTCCACCTTGCAGTTGCCGTCCCAGAACTGTTCCTTGTGTTCCTTGCGGTGGTGGTGGCGGTGGCCGCCGCCATGGGCCCAGCTGGCATCGGCCAGGCAGGAGAGCGCCAACGCAGTGAGCAAAGGGGTCAACAAACGGTTCATGGCAGGGGGTGGGGTGGTGAACGATGCTGGCAGCTTAGCGGAAAATCCTGTATCAAAAGATGAGCAATGGTTGCTTTGTACATCAGCTGTTGCGGCTGTTTTGATGGTGTAAATCTATGGCGATGGCTGCTGCGATTTTTCCATCTGTAAGCACCCGTTGCCGCGCTGGCGCCGGGTGCTGCGTCTCGTTAGGCGTTGACGGTGGTTTGCTGCTGCTCACCCAAGCCTTCAATACCCAGGCGCATGGTCTGCCCGGCCTTCAGGTAGACGGGCTGGGGCTTGATGCCCAGGCCCACGCCAGGAGGCGTGCCGGTCGAGATGATGTCGCCCGGCTGCAGGCTCATGCACTGGCTGACGTAGGCGACGATCTGGGCGACCGTGAAGATCATCGTCTTGGTGTTGCCGTTCTGGAAGCGCTTGCCATCCACATCCAGCCACATGGACAGGTTTTGTGGGTCTGGCACTTCATCGCGCGTCACCAGCCAGGGGCCGATGGGGCCAAAGGTGTCAAAGCCCTTGCCCTTGTCCCAGGTGCCACCGCGTTCGATTTGCCATTCGCGCTCAGACACATCATTGACCACGCAGTAGCCAGCCACATGCTCCAGCGCCTGGGCTTCGGTGATGTATTTGGCGGCCTTGCCGATGACCACGCCCAGCTCGACTTCCCAGTCGGTCTTGGTGGATCCACGGGGGATTTCGACCGCGTCATTGGGGCCGCAGATGGCGCTGGTCCATTTGTTGAAGATCACCGGCTCGGTGGGGATGGCGGCGCCCGATTCAGCGGCATGGTCGGCATAGTTGAGGCCGATGCAGATGAACTTGCCCACGCGCGCCACGCAAGGGCCGATGCGGGGCTGGCCTGGCACCGCTGGCAGGGTGCTGGGGTCGATTGCGCGCAGGCGGGCCAGGGCGGCATCGCCAAGCTCTGCGCCTTCAATATCGCTGAGCACGCCGGAGAGGTCGCGCAAGGTGTTGCTGCTGTCGAGCAGGCCGGGCTTTTCCTGGCCCACCGGGCCGTAACGCAGTAATTTCATGTCATCTCCAAAGGATCAAGGGCTGGCAGCCGCCAGTCTAGGCGCCTGCCCGCCAGGGTGCTGTCGCGCAGCGAAAAAATCTAGCTGGGGCGGCAGGCTCAGTTGGACCAGCCACCATCAATCACATGGGCCTGGCCCGTGGTGAAAGCTGCTTCGTCCGAGGCCAGATAGGCCACCAGTGCGGCAATCTCTTCGGGCTTGCCGACGCGGCCCATCGGCTGGCGGGCCACGAAGGCAGCGCGCACGGCGTCGACTGACAGGCCATCGTGCGCCGCCTGGGTGGCGATGCGCTGGCCCAGCGAGGGCGAATCGACGGTGCCCGGGCAGATGGCATTGCAGCGCACGCCCCGGGTGCAGTAATCGGCGGCGATGGACTTGGTCATGCCTATGACTGCCGCCTTGGAGGCGCTGTAGGCAAAGCGGTTGGGCACGCCCTTGATGCTGGAGGCGGCCGAGGACATATTGATGATGCTGCCCTGGCCTCGCTGCAGCATGCCCGGCAAAAAGGCGCGGATGCTGCGGTACATGGCTTTGACATTCAGGTCAAAGGCAAAGTCCCAGTCCTCTTCGCTGCATTCGAGCACGCTGCCGGCATGCACAAAGCCTGCGCAGTTGAAGAGGATGTCGATGGGTCCGAGCACCTCGGCCAGGGTCTGGATCTGGGTGCTGTCGCGCACATCGAGCTGGCGCGCATCCAGGCCGGAGCCTGCCAGCGGGCCGATGTGCAAGTCGGTGGCAATCACGCGGGCACCTTCGGCTGCCAGGCGCTCGGCGCTGGCGCGGCCAATGCCTTGCGCCGCTGCGGTCACCAGGGCCACCTTGCCTGCCAGGCGGCCGGTGGAGACGGAAGATTGGGTCATGGAGTCAGTCCTATTCATCAACTATCAACAGGCCCGGCTGCGCCGCAGGTCAGCGCAGCCGGGCGGGGGGAAAGCGCTGCGGGTTTAGAAGTGCCCGTCCTGGGCCAGCTTGGGCGGGCTGCCGGCGGCACTGGTTGCCGGGCTGGGGGCGGTTGCCGTTGTCTGTGGGCGGCGGCCATACTTGTGCGCCCACATGGCGGTGAGGATGGGCACCAGAATGGCGGTCAACAGGCAAGCCGTGGCGGTGATGGCCGTGGCCGAATCGGCCATGGACTTGAGCTCGGGCACCATGGTGCCAATGATTTGCGGATTGGCGACGGCAGCACCGGCCGTGGATGAGGCGGCCAGCCCGGCCGTGCCATTGCCGCCACCAATGAACTTGTCCGCCAGGATCAGCGGAATGCCGGTGACGATGATGACGGCCACGCCGACAAAGACGCCGGTAAAGCCGCTCTTGGCGATGACGCCCAGATCAATCGAGCAGCCCAGCGCAAAGCCGAAGGAGGGGATCAGCGGGTGCACGCAGCGGCCAAAGAACTCGCGCAGGTTGGCATCCAGGTTGCCCAGTGCAAAGCCGATCAGAAACGGCAGCACCGCGCCGGCAAATAAGCGCGGCTCAAACACCGCCACGCCGGTGGCGCCCAGGATCAGCATGCTGACCAGCGGGCCCGACTCGATGGAGGTGAGCACAAAGGCGCCTGCCTCCTCTTGCGTGCCGTACTGCTGCATCAGCGCGGCATAGAGGCCGCCATTGGTCATGTCCATCGCGGTGACCAGGGCCAGCACCGACAGGCCGGTGAACAACCCTGTCTGGATACCGCCTGCGGGAAGAAAACGCGTGGCCACCATGGCCACGACCCAGGCCACCAGAATTTTGGTCAGCACCAAGGTTCCGGATTTTTTCAGCACGATGCCCGTCGCCTTGAGGTTGATCGTCGCTCCCATGCAAAAGAACCAGACCGCCAGGATGGGCACGGTGCCGGTCATCAGCCCGTTGGTGAACGAGCCAAAGTACTTGCCGGCATCCGGTGCAAAGGTGTGCACGCAGGCGCCCAGCAGCAGGGGGATCAGCATGAGCCCGCCGGGCACACGCTCAATGGTTTTCTGGATTTCCATGTCTCGCTCCTCACACTTTGGTGATGAATTTGTTATCGCTTGTAGAGGTGTTGTCCGATGACTATCGAAGCAACCGGGACAGTGTTCCATAAATTCAAAATGGAAAAATAGCTGGTAAACCCTTTATCTATTTCTGTTCATAAAAATTTACGGAACATAGTTCCAGAAAATTAAGATTGTGTTCCAATGGTTGCCATATCTCTTGGCTGGCCGCTTCCTGGGCTGGCTGTTTTTGATCCCATCTATCCCCCGGTTTCATGTCCCATCCCTCCATCGCCCATGTGCCTGTTACGGCCCCATCCAGCCCTCGCCACCCTTTCGATCTGCAGGGCCGCGTGGCATTGGTGACGGGCTGCAATACCGGGATTGGCGCGGGCATTGCGGTGGCGCTGGCGCAAGCGGGGGCCGATATCGTCGGGCTCAATCGCAGCGATGCCAGCGAGACGGCCGCGCAGGTGCAGGAGCTGGGGCGCAGATTTGTGCCGGTACAGGCAGATCTGTCGCGTACGGAGGCGATGGCCGATGTCCTAGCCCAGGTGCTGGCAGCGGTGGGCCAGGTCGACATCCTGGTGAACAATGCCGGCATCATTCGCCGTGCGGATGCCTTGGACTTCAGCGAAGAGGACTGGGATGCGGTGATGAACACCAACCTCAAAAGCCTGTTCTTTCTGTCGCAGGCGGTGGCGCGCCATATGCTGGACTGCGCCGCGCAGCAGGGTGCGCAGTGGCGCGGCGGCAAGATCATCCATATCGCATCGCTGCTGTCTTTCCAGGGGGGCGTGCGTGTGCCTTCCTATACGGCAGCCAAGAGCGGTGTGCTGGGCCTCACGCGCCTGATGGCCAATGAATGGGCCGCCAAGGGCATCAATGTGAATGCGATTGCGCCGGGCTATATCGAGACCAACAACACCGAGGCGCTGCGCCAGGACGCCGGCCGCGCGGGCGAGATCCTGCAGCGCATCCCCGCCGGGCGCTGGGGGCAGCCAGCAGACCTGGGCGGTGCGGCGGTGTTTTTGGCCTCCAGCGCGGCCGATTATGTGAACGGCCATACCTTGGCTGTCGATGGCGGCTGGCTGGCCCGATAATCGAGCCCATCCACCACAGCCCAACACAGAAGGACGGACCGATGAGCGAGAGCCCCGCAGCCATGGACAAGACCGACACCGTCGCCGCGGTGGAGAAAGCCTTTGCCATTCTGGAATGCCTGGGCAACCAGCGCGATGTCAGCGTGACCGCGCTGGCCCAGCAGCTGTCGCTGTCCAAGTCCTCCGTGCACCGCCTGCTGCAAACCCTCAAGGCCCTGGGCTATGTGGCGCAGGATGGCGAATCGGAGCTGTACCGCGCCACCTTGCGGCTGTTTGAGCTGGGCGGTAAGGCGCTGGAGAACACCGACCTGGTGCGCGAGGCCGATGAGGAAATGCGCCGCCTGGGCGCGCTGACCCGCGAGACCATCCACCTGGGCGCGCTCGATGAAGACGCGATCATCTACATCCACAAGATCGAATCGGATTTTGGACTGCGCATGCAGTCGCGCATTGGCCGGCGCAAGCCCTTGCACAGCACCGCCATTGGCAAGGTGCTGCTGGCCTTTATGCCTGCCGAGCAGGCGCAGAGCCTTCTGTCGTCGCAGCCGCTCAAGCTGTTCACGCCCCGAACCTTGAGCTCCGTCGATGCTGTGATGGACATCCTGCCCCGCGTGCGCGCCCAAGAGGTGGCAGAGGACGACGAGGAGGCCGAACCCGGTCTGCGCTGCATCGCGGTGCCCGTGTTTGACCGCTTTGGCCATGTGATTGCCGCGCTGTCGGTGTCCTTTCCCATCATGCGCTGCGGCGCCGACACGCCGCACTACTACCGCAGCTTGCTGAAAACCGCCAGCGCGGCGATCTCGCAAAAAATGGGCTGGCATGCGCCGCACATTGCCAAAGATGCGAAAGATGCAGAAGGCGAGCCGATCAGCACAGGCGACGCGCCGCTTTAACGGTGTTGGCGCTGCTTGGGCGCATGGGCAGTACACACCAAGAGAAGAGTCCTTCACGCCATAGGTGGCCGCTGACTACTGCTGGATTGCGGACATTTCTGTCCGATATGTTCTGAATCTCGGCCTGATTGTCTTGCTGTGGCAATCGCTGCACCATGGCGGCTGATGTTTTTCACCCGCCAGCGGCCCTTGGCCTGTGCGGGTTTGTACAGGACCTTCGCGTAGCGCCATGGCAGATTCTTCTTCGCTCTCCTCCCACCTATCCCCCCATCCTGAATCCAGCTGCCCACCCCATAGCAGCGGCCTGCCGCTGGCATCGCTGCTGGCGCTGGCACTGGCGGGCTTTGTCACCATCCTGACGGAGGCCTTGCCGGCCGGATTGCTGCCGCAGATCAGCGCCGGGCTGGGGGTGTCGCAGTCCATGGCCGGCCAGCTGGTCAGCCTGTATGCGATTGGCTCCCTGGTGGCGGCGATACCGCTGACGGCGGCCACCCAGCGCATGCGCCGCAAGCCCTTGCTGCTGGCGGCGTTGGCGGGCTTTGTGCTGGCCAACAGCATCACCACGGTGTCGGGCAGCTATGCGCTCACCTTGCTGGCGCGCTTTGTGGCGGGGGTGGCGGCAGGCCTGCTCTGGGCCTTGCTGGCCGGCTATGCCACGCGCATGGTGCCGCCCCACCAAAGCGGGCGCGCCATTGCGATTGCGATGCTGGGCGCGCCGCTGGCGCTTTCGCTGGGCCTGCCGCTGGGCACCTGGATGGGCCAGCACCTGGGCTGGCGCCTGTGCTTTGCCAGCATGAGCGTGCTGGCGCTGCTGCTGATGGCCTGGGTGCAACTGCGCCTGCCCGATTTTGCCGGCCAGCCTGCTGGCCAGTCCTTTGGGTTGGGCCAGGTCTTCCGCCTGCCTGGGGTGCGGCCAGTGCTGCTGGTGGTGCTGGCCTATGTGCTGGCGCACAACCTGCTCTACACCTATATCGCGCCCCTGCTTGCGCCGGCAGATCTGGGCGCGCAGATCGACCGCGTGCTGCTGGTGTTTGGGCTGATGTCGGTGCTCAGCATCTGGATCACCGGCCTGCTGATTGACCGCCATCTGCGTGCGCTGAGCCTGGCGAGCACGGGCCTGTTCCTGTTGGGTGCTGTGTTGCTGGCCTTGGCGATGCAGTTGCCCGCTGCCGTCTACCTGGCGGTGGCCGTCTGGGGCCTGGGTTTTGGGGGGCTGCCGCCGTTGCTACAAACGGCCTTGGCCAAGAGTGCAGGGCCGGCAGCCGATGTGGCGCAGTCGATGCTGGTGACCTCATGGAACCTGGCCATTGCCGGGGGCGGCATGGCTGGTGGCGTATTGCTGGCGCAGTGGGGAGTAGCGGCTTTCTCACCAGCGGTGCTGCTGCTGATGCTGCTGAGCCTGGCGGTGGTGCTGCTGGCCAAACGCCATGGCTTTGCAGCGGCCCAGCCCTGACAGAGCAGACGTAGAAAAAGGCGCTGAGATAAGACTCTCAGCGCCTTTGCCTTAGGGCGTTAAATCAGCTTAGAAGCTGGCCGTCAAGGTGGCAAAGAAGCGGCGGCCGGGCAGGTAGAAATTGTTGCCCACATCGCGGTTGCCGCTGGCATTGCGGTCAAACAGGTTCTTCACGCCGGCGTTGATGCGCAGCGCCTTGTTGATGCGGTAGTTGGCTGCCAGGTCGTACAGCACATAGCTGTTCTGGATGCGCTGCTCGCCAAAGTTGGAGTTGTCGGCCAGGCGCTGGGCCAGGCCCATCTGCTTGCCCACCAGCTCGGCGCCCAGGCTCAGGCCCAAGGCGGAGTTGACCTGCCAATCCAGCACCGAGGATCCGCTCCACTTGGAGACGGTGGTCAGCGCCACGCCGGTGGTCTTGTTCTCGGCCTTGAGCATATGGGTCAGGCTGTTGTTCCAGGTGATGCTGCGGCTCAGCGGCACGCGCAGGTTGGCTTCCAGCCCGCGCGTGATGGCCGAGTCGATGTTCACATACTGGGCCCAGTAGTTGCTGCCGCCCGGCAGGTAGCCAATGCCTTGCGAATCGATCTTGTCCTTGAAGTCGGTGTTGAAGAAGGTCAGGCCCGCTTGCCAGCCTTCATGCTCCCAGGCTGCGCCAAACTCCCAGTTCTGCGAGGTCTCGGGCTTGAGGTCGGAATTGCCTCGGATGCTGCAACCGCCGCCGGTGTAGCCGGCAAAGCCGCAGCCCGCGCCTTGCGACTGGCTCACAAAGTTCTCGTTGGACTGGCGCAGGTTGGGCGCGCGGAAACCTTCGGAGTAGCCGCCACGCAGGGTCCAGGCAGCAGTCGGGTGGTAGACCAGGTAGGCGCGCGGGCTGATGTGCGAGCCGTAGTCGTCATGGCGGTCACCGCGCAGGCCCAGGGTCAGGGTCAGGTTGTCGCGCAGAAAGATCTGGTCTTCAACAAACAAGGCCTGCGACTTGGCCTGCTTGTAGCTGAGGCCGACCACACCCGCCTCATTGGCGACCGAGCCCACCGAGTTTGGGTTGTCCAGCTCCTGGCGCTGCCACTGCGCGCCCACGGTCAGCATCTGGTCAAAGCCTAATTTGAAGGGCATGGTCACCGAGCCGTCGAGGATCAGGTCCTCCGACACCGAATGCGTGTTGTAGGTCTGGGTCGCGGTGCCGCCGGGCACGGGCACAAACTGGCCGTTTTCAATCCGAGGCGCGGTCGTCTCGTTGCTGTACTTGCTGTGGCTGAGCGAGAGCTTGGACGTACCAAAGCTGTACTTGCCCTGGTGGGTCAGGCTGGTGTTTTCGCGCTCCATATTGGAGGGGCCGCGCGTGGTGGCCGCAGCCGCAAAGCCGCCCGGGTTGCTGGTCGAGGGCGAGGGGCCGCCCAGCGTCTTCCACTCGGCGCGCTGCACATCCAGGCTCAGCTTGTGGTTGTCGTTGATGTCCCAATCCAGGCGTGCACCCAGAGACTGGCGCTTAGCGCCTTCCCGCCCGCCGCCCCAGCGGAACGCCGTGGTGCCGTCTTCCAGGCCACTGTCGGCCTGGCGGTAGGTTTGCTGGCCATTCAGCTGCAGCTTGAAGCCCTTGCCCAGCGGGCCGCTGATGTTGAAGCCACCGCTGTAGTCATTGCCACGGATGGATTCGGGATTGATCTCGGCACCGGCAGACACCTGGCCGCCCCATTTGTCGCCGCCTTTCTTGGTGATGATGTTGATCACGCCACCCATCGCGTCCGAGCCGTAGAGCGAGGACATGGGGCCGCGCACCACTTCAATGCGCTCGATCGCTTCGGGCGCAATCCAGTTGAGCTCATTGCGGGTGTAGCGGTCAAAGGTCTCGCTGGAGCTGCCCACGCGCACGCCATCGACCAGGATCAAGGTGTACTGCTGCGGCAGACCACGAATCTGGATGCTGGTGCCGCCATCGGGCGTGGTGGCCTGCGTCAGGCCGGGCACGCGGCGCAGCACCTCGTTCAAATCAGTGGCAGGCACGCGCTCGATGTCTTCGGCGGTCAGCACCGTCAGGCTGGCGGGCGCGTCCTTGACAGCGGTGGCCGTGGCGGCTGCCGTCACGGTGATGGTGTCCAGCGTGGTGCTGGGCTCGGCACGGTCTTGCGCAGAAGCGGCCGACGCCAGGCACAGGCCTGCGGCCAGCGCAATGGGAAGAAGGGGGAATGAAGCAGCGGGATGGGACATGACAACAAACAATGGCGATAAGACGGCCTGCAGGCGGCGCAACCCTGGGTAAAGCCGGGCAGGCCAAAGGTATGCAGAGCGGAGCTGGCTGGTGTGGACGCGGCGCGGAGCCGACCACGTTGGCTGGGTGAGCAAATGAATTCGCAATCGGAATCATTTGCGACGCATGTGGCTGGTGTTTGCCTGTTTGTGTCAGTTTGTGACTGTTTAGCCTACTATTGGGAGCGCAGAGTCATGTGAACTGAATGTGAGTCTACTCGGCAGTTTTCGGGTGACCGTTGATCCTACTAATGGTGAATAGCGCGCCAGTTGACTGTTGTGCAGTCCAACATTGGGCAATAGTCGAAATATGGAGGCCTGAATTTAGTTGGTGTAACTATGTTCGCAATATATTAATAATAAGTGCGAATATTTATTCAATTTGTGGGTGGGGTGGCGGTGTTTTGTTAAAACTCGTTTCATTAACAATTCCAATAAATGGAATTGTTAGAAGCTCTGATACAAATACCTCCAAGGGAGCAGCAGCGTTTCCTACCGCTTGGACAGTTGGGTATGGAATATTTCCGTGCACCAAGTTGCTTCGTAATCTATAAACATAAGTGAAGAAATCTGGTGCACTTAGATCATCATATCGACGGTTATTGAGGCGATCTTCCGCTAATCGACGACCTGCTTGATTTATGGATTCCTTTTTTAGCGACCTAATTGCTCCAAGCATCGACTCACGCTCCTCTTTAGAGATTTCTGCTTTCTTCGTAGCTGCCATGAGCCAATCGACATGAGCTTGACATTCAGGCGATCGAGTTGTTGGCTCAATCATCGCTTCCAGCGCCATTACAAGTAGTAAAAAACGGCCTTCTGCTGTGGTCTGAAAAAGGGATGCATTAAATAGTCCGAATGCTAGGCGATCACGTTCGGTAAGGGTCGGAATTGCCTTTTTTGCTGCTTCGAAAGACTGTCGGAATTTTTCCTTATTTACACCTCGCTGCATACTCATCTCTGTAAGAGCGAATAATGGTTTGGGTTCGGTAAGGAATACCATTAGGCCATGAGTATCATTCAATACTCGCTGGCCATGCGATTGTTCTAAATATTTAATTCCCTCGTTGGTAAAAATACCTCTTGCGGCTCTATCGCCAAAGTCTGCCCCAATGCGCACGCTTGCAAATGCAATCATGAGTATAGTTTCATAAGCCTTTCCGGCGTTTTCTGCATCTACTTGACTTAAGTAGCCTTTGCCCGTAAGTGAAATATATTGTTTTTGATTGAGTGATTGATTCCGGGATGGGATTTTCAATGATATAAGGGGAGTGTTTGGCTCGTTAACTAGAAGAATTTCTGATTCATCTGCTGAAATGTAGTCGCTGGGAGATTGGATAATTCTTATGCGAAATGAATAGCTGTTGATCATTTGTTAATTCTCGTTAAATGGCTAATTATTGATTGTGCATTATCAATCGAATTTTAATAATTTTATTTGAAAATTATAATTTTTGGATTTTTAAAGTGCCGTGAAAATTATCCCGATTCCAATGATGCTTGAGAGGTCTGAAATACACAATGTATCAAAGAAATAAGACTTTGTAGACGCTAGCCCCAGGAGTAAAATCCTTTTCGCTGGGTATGCGGCAAAATTGTTAATAGGGTTGACGATGCAATGTGCCACCTCAAGATTGATGTGGATGATTTTGTCTACATATGAAAATTGCTTGTGATGCCCTAATTCACAGATATGTGCGCCAAAGGCTCATCCATTGGCGAATATAAAGCCATAGAAATTACATGTCCCATAAAGCCATAGAAATTACATGTCCCAGTGGGAGGAAAGTGTCGTGTGTTATCTTTGTTTCCCCGAAAACCATATCTCTGATTCACAGTGCTGCTTCTGACTGTTTTGCATGTACTCTCGAAGTGCATGCTTATTCGCAAGAAGTGATAATTGCGAAAACAAGCATACGGACCACTCGTCAGCAGCATTATTGGGAAAATAGTGAATTCATAGTATTTACTTCTAGGAATTTGAATTTGAGATAGAGAAAATTTGCGAAGCGATGTTCATTTTTTACTTGTCCATGATTTGCCGGCTTGCACTTCATTCGATCAGAATTTCAGATTCGGTGAAAGCTCAGCCTTTGCCTCGATAAGTTAGATAGTAGCCAAACCGAGCAACTGTAGCTTGTATTCGGCAACTAGTCGCGAGTCTTCGTTATTGTTGTGCAATAAATAAGTGTTGCTTAGTATGCAAGATACCAGCCCACAAAATTGACGCCGAACAGATAGCATGGGGCATGGTGTTTCCTGCAGCGGAGATGAAGATTTTCTGAGATCTGGTCCTCCGCTATGGCTTATGTAAAAATTGCAGATAGTCCAACATTTTTTTGAACCGCTTCTCGAAAATGTGCCGATGGGGATTTTGGTCTGAGCCTTATCGCCAAAACTATTGCTTTGCAGGGCTAGGAATCGCAAGTGAGTGAGGCACCATAGCTGTAGCCCAGCAGCAGCGTATGCATGGCGTTGCCAAACGAATCTCCCAATGGGTAAAGGCAACTGTCTGGGTCCGTGAAGACGAAATACCGCCCCTGGTCGTTGACAAATAAGACCATGTGGTCGTGGTGTGCAGTTGCGAAGGCGGCGCAATTGCCGACCTGAAGGCGCCACGGTGAGGCCACAACGCTGACGGTGGGGCGGAGCTGGAAATAGAAACTGATATCGCTTTTGGCTTGCTCTGCCCCAGAGCCAACTTCACCGACATGAAGACCTGCGAACTGTTGAAGTATTGCGGCTGCTAGCCCCGCTGCGCTTGCATGGTCGAGGTCCGCAGACTTGGATGCGGGATGCGGCTGCCATCCTGCAGCGAGGAAGAGCTGCTGAATGGATGGAGGGAGGCTGAGCATATGGCGGGGGAGCGATTTTGGGGTGCTGTTGAGCGCAAGCTCAGCCAGCGTCGGCTTGAAGCAGTTTTATGATTTCCTGATGGCCATGAATGGCTGCAGTTTGAATCGGCGTTGCACCGTCATCATTTTTGGCATGGGCCGAAGCGCCACGCTCCAGCAGTAGCCGGACCGCATCGATATGGCCTTGCTCCACCGCTTCATGCAAGGGGCGATAACCGTGCTCACCGGGGCTGTCGATATTGGCTCCCGCGTCCAGCACTGCGGCGATGGCTTCAATATCACCTTGGGTGGCCGCTACGTGCAGTGGTGTGGAGTTCCAGTTACCACGGGTGTGCACACCAATGCCTGCCATGCCAATGAATTCTGGTAAGGAGGCAATTTTCTCCAAGAAATTTTCAAGTACGGAGTCGTTCACGGTATTCAATGCGCGGCGAAAAATAGTCTGGGCTTGAAACTGGGGCAGTTTAGCGGCTGGCATTGGCTCTATGGACTGTTTCACAAATGCCTTGAAATCCGGCGTCCAGATGTATTCAAGCAGGCAACTCAATCACCGCCCTCAGCCCACCCTCGCTGCGGTTATGCAGCTTCAACTCGCCCCCATGCGCCCGTACACATGAGCGCGCAATCGCCAGCCCCAATCCAAAACCACCAGTCTCACCATTGCGGGCGACCTCCAGCCGGCTAAAGGGCTGAAAGGCCTGCTCCATGTCCTGCGGGGCAATGCCGGGGCCTTCGTCTTCGATTTCCATGCGCACGGTGCCGGGGGTGCCCGGGTCTGCGGCGTCCGGCACGGTCAACCGGACTTGCACACGGCCGTAGCGCGCGGCGTTGTCGATCAGGTTGGCGAGGGCACGCTTGAGGTGGGCGGGGCGGCAGCGGTAGCTGATGCTGTCTGGCGGGCTCCAGTCCACCTGGCGGCCAAGGGTACGCTGCTGCTCGACCACTTCGCCGACCAGCGCATCCAGATCCACCGGCTGGGTGGTTTCGCGCATCGCGTCGTCCTGGGCAAAGTGCAGGATTTCTTCGACCATGCTGTGCATCTCGTTGATGGTGATCACCATCGCCTGGCGCAGCTCGTCGTCGTCCACCAGCTCGGCGCGGATGCGCAGCGAGGTGAGGGGGGTGCGCAGGTCGTGGCCGATGGCGGCGACCATGCGGGTGCGGTCGTTCACGACGCCGAGCAGGCGGTCCTGCATCTCGTTGAAGGCCTCGATGATTTCGCGCACGCCTTCGGGGCCGGACAGCGGCAGGTGGGCGGAGCGTTCGCCCCGGCTGATGCGCTGGGCCGCGTCGGTGAGCATGCGCAGCGGCTGCATGATGCGCCGGCCAAACAGCACCGCAATGACGATGATGGGCAGCATGCCCACGGGGATGGAGAAGCTCAGCACCCGGCTCCAGTGGCTGAGCAGCATGGTGGGCAGGTGCCAGCTGCTGAGCCACTGGCCATCGGGCAGGCGCACATCGACATGCAGCATCCAGTTGCCATCTTCCTCAAAGGCCGGGCTCAGCAGCGCGAGGATGTCCTGGTCCACATCGCCGGCCTGGCTGGCGGCCAGGGGCGAGCGCATGCGCAGATGGATGCGCACAGGCGGGTCAGCAGCGTTGGCGCCGGCATCCAGACCCAGGCGCTCCTGCAGCCTGGCGGTGAGCTTGGCTTCCTGCTCGGTGACGGGCTGGCCGTCGTCAAAAGGGCGTGGGCGGATGCGGAACTGCGAATCAGGCAGGCTGATGCTTTGCACCAGGCGCTGGGCGGATTCGGGGCTGCTCTCCAGTGCGCGGTAGGCGGCGGCCACCCGGGTCTCGATGGTGTGGGCCGACAGCGGGTGCACAACATCGCTGTCCTGGCGCAGCCAGGTCAGCAGCAAGACGGCGACCAGGTGGGCGACGATCAGGGCCAGCAGCAACAGGGCCAGCAACTGGCCGGCTAAGGTGCGCGGCAGCAGCTTCATGGAGCGAGGCTGATGTTTCTGGCGGCCAGCAGGTAGCCGTCGCCGCGCACGGTCTTGAGCATGCGCGGCTGGCGCGGGTCGGATTCGAGCTTTTTGCGCAGGCGGCTGATCTGGGTGTCGATGCTGCGGTCAAAAAATGCGTCGCCCTCGCGCTGGGTCAGGTCCATCAGCTGCTGGCGGCTCAGCACGCGGTTGGGGTTCTCCAACAGTGCGCGCAGCAGGTGAAACTCGGCCGTGGTCAGCGGCACGGGGCTGAGGTTGGGGTCCTGCAGTTCGCGGGTGGTCAGGTCAAAGGACCAGCCTTCAAAGCGGTAGCGCTTTTCTGCTGATACGTCGGCGGCGGGTGCCGCCTGCGCTGCATCGTCTGCCCGGCGGCGGGCACCGCGCCGCAGCACGCTGCGGACCCGGGCCACCAGCTCGCGCGGGTCAAAGGGCTTGAGCACATAGTCGTCGGCGCCAATCTCCAGGCCCGCCACCCGGTCGGCCTGGTCGGTCATCGCGGTCAGCAGGATAACGGGGGTGCCGATGTGTTCGGCCACAAAGCCGCACAGCGACAGACCGTCTTCGCCGGGCAGCATGACGTCCAGAATGACCAAGTCATAGCTGCGCTCCTTCAGCAGCTGCCGCATGGCCAGCCCATCGCAGGCGGTGTCGACATCGAAGTCATAGCGGCGCATGAAGGTGGCAAGAGGGTCGCGGATGCTCTGGTGGTCATCGACGATCAGGATGCTGCGTCGCACATTCATGGAAATTCGGGCATTGGCAAATGAGATTACTTCTTATTATCACCGGCCATCCGCCAGTGGGAGCAGTGCATGGTCAATCCCGCACCTTGCCGCGCTGGGCTTTGACATTGGCGCGCAGGCTCTTGCTTTGCAGGCGGCGCTGCTGCGAGCCCCAGGTGGGTTTGGTGGCGCGGCGCTTGCGCGGCTCCACCGCCACGCTGGCCACCAGGGCGTTGAGGCGCTCCAGCGCATCCCAGAGGTTTTGCTCCTGGGTGCGGTAGCTCTGGGCCTTGATGACGACCACGCCCTCCTGGGTGATGCGCGAATCGGCCAGGGCCAGCAACCGCGTTTGCACGGGCTCGGGCAGGCGCGAGGCACGCACATCAAAGCGCAGGTGGATGGCGCAGCTGACCTTGTTCACGTTCTGCCCGCCGGGCCCCTGGGCGCGGATGGCCGTCCACTGCACATCGGCTTCATGCAGGGTGAGGGCGGAGGGCAGGGGCGTGGTCATGTCAGGAGGCGTATCGCGTTGAAAGAAACGGTAAAGCGTTGGGGGAGGCTTGGCTGGGGTTTCACAGGGCTGTCGTGCAGCGCTGGCATAACCGTTGCTTGGATCCCCAGCCTTGTATTTTGCGGCAGCTGCCCGGGAAGCCTCAACAAATCGCTGGGCCAACTCTTGTATAAGACTTAAAAAGCAGCGACAATCCTTGGCGTTGAATTCCGTATTGTGATATTGCATTGCAGCATTTGAGGAGCAGGCTTCCCAACGGCAGGCGAGCAGTCCATCATGAGGGAGTTTACGCGGGCGCGCCCTGAGCCGTGGAGACAGGCCAAGGCGCGACGCACATCAGAACTTTTGCCACTTGAAAGACCAGATGACTACCCAGCAACCCACCATCATCTACACCCTGACCGACGAAGCGCCTCGTCTGGCGACCGCAGCGTTCCTGCCCGTAGTTCGCAGCTTTGCGAGCGCCGCTGGCATCAATGTGGCCGAGAGTGATATTTCGCTGGCAGCCCGTATTCTGGGTGAATTCCCCGAGTTTCTGACCGAAGCACAGCGCGTGCCCAACAACCTGGCCGACCTGGGAAAGCTGACCCTGACGCCGGATGCCAACATCATCAAGCTGCCCAACATCTCCGCATCGGTGGGCCAGCTGCAAGAAGCGATCAAGGAACTGCAAGACCACGGCTACAAGCTGCCTGACTACCCAGACAGCCCTGCCAGTGACGCAGAAAAAGACATCAAGGCCCGCTACAGCAAGTGCATCGGCTCGGCCGTGAACCCCGTGCTGCGCGAAGGCAACTCGGACCGCCGCGCACCGCTGGCCGTGAAGAACTACGCCAAGAAGCACCCCCATTCGATGGGCGAGTGGAAGCAGTGGTCGCAAACCCATGTGTCGCACATGGAAGAGGGCGACTTCTACCACGGCGAAAAGTCCATGACCCTGGACAAGGCCCGCGAAGTGAAGATGGTGCTGGAGACCAAGTCCGGCAAGACCGTGGTGCTCAAGGACAAGGTCAAGCTGCAGGACGCCGAAGTGGTCGATTCGATGTTCATGAGCAAGAAGGCCCTGCTGGCTTTCTACGAAAAGGAAATCGAAGACTGCAAGCAGTCGGGCATCCTGTTCTCGCTGCACGTCAAGGCCACGATGATGAAGGTGTCCCACCCCATCGTGTTCGGCCACTGTGTGCGCATTTTCTACAAAGAAGCGTTCGAGAAGCACGGCAAGCTGTTCGAGCAGCTGGGCGTGAACGTGAACAACGGCATGGCCAATCTGTACGAAAAGATTGAAACCCTGCCTGCATCGCAACGCGAAGAAATCATCCGCGACCTGCACAAGTGCCAGGAAGGCCGCCCCGCGCTGGCCATGGTGGACTCTGCCAAGGGCATCACCAACTTCCATTCGCCCAACGACGTGATCGTGGACGCATCGATGCCCGCGATGATCCGCGCTGGCGGCAAGATGTGGGGCGCCGATGGCAAGCCTTACGACTGCAAGGCCGTGATGCCTGAGTCGACCTTTGCCCGCATCTACCAGGAAGTGATCAACTTCTGCAAGTGGCATGGCAACTTCGACCCCAAGACCATGGGCACCGTGCCCAACGTGGGCCTGATGGCGCAAAAGGCCGAAGAGTACGGCTCGCACGACAAGACCTTTGAGATCAGCGAAGACGGCGTGGCCAACATCGTCGACATCGCCACCGGCGAAGTGCTGATGAGCCAGAACGTGGAGCAGGGCGACATCTGGCGCATGTGCCAGGTCAAGGATGCGCCTATCCGCGACTGGGTCAAGCTGGCCGTCACCCGCGCCCGCAACTCCGGCATGCCTGCCGTGTTCTGGCTGGATCCGTACCGCCCACACGAAGCCGAGCTGATCAAGAAGGTACAAACCTACCTGAAGGACCACGACACCAACGGCCTGGACATCCACATCCTGTCGCAAGTGCGCGCGATGCGCTTCACCCTGGAGCGTGCAGCCCGTGGCCTGGACACCATCTCGGTGACCGGCAACATCCTGCGTGACTACCTGACCGACCTGTTCCCGATCCTGGAGCTGGGCACCTCGGCCAAGATGCTGTCGGTGGTGCCACTGATGCAAGGCGGCGGTCTGTACGAAACCGGCGCTGGCGGCTCGGCCCCCAAGCACGTTGAGCAGCTGGTGGAGGAAAACCACCTGCGCTGGGATTCGCTGGGCGAGTTCCTGGCGCTGGCCGTGTCCTTCGAAGAGCTGGGCATCAAGAACAACAACGAGCGCGCCAAGCTGCTGGCCCAGACCCTGGACCAGGCCACCGGCAAGCTGTTGGACGAGAACAAGTCGCCATCGCGCCGCACCGGTGAGCTGGACAACCGTGGCTCGCAGTTCTACATCGCCCTGTACTGGGCCCAGGCCCTGGCCGCCCAAACCACCGATGCCGAACTGGCCGCCAAGTTTGCGCCACTGGCCAAGAGCCTGAGCGAGAACGAAGCCAAGATTGTTGGCGAGCTGAAGGACGTGCAAGGCAAGCCTGCCGACATCGGCGGCTACTACCAGCCTGACGTTGCCAAGCTGGACGCCGTGATGCGCCCCAGCAGCACCTTCAACGCAGCGGTGGATGCACTGGCCTGATAGGGCCCTGGCCTGGCCTGGGCTGGCTGATGCCGCCCGGGTTGTGATCCTCCAAGTAAAACCGGCAGTCCCGTGTGGACTGCACCCCAAAAGTTGGACACCAGTCCAACCTTTGGGGTGTTTTTCATGACGAAATACGATGAGAGCTTCAAGCTCAAGATGGTCCAGAAGTA
>NZ_SOAL01000021.1 GCF_004364775.1 Comamonas sp. JUb58 | reverse complement strand
CCTGCTGAAAGTTTCAGCAGGTCAGTGGAACACCCTGGTCAATTTTGCATCGGCACTTTGTGGTTTACCTGATCAGATTTGCATCGGCACTAACACCTCATGTTGGACAAGTCACTCATGGTTGCTCCAATAAAAAACCGCCCGAAGGCGGCAAATCCAGCGTGGTAGTGCTGGAGTGTGTTTGTGAATAGATTGGCCAGGGTTGGCTACATCTATGAATAGGGGATGGTGGCCGGGCGCGACATGCTTATCCCCGGACGCTTAGCAAGTCCACCATCAAGGGAGCGCGTCAGAACCCTCACTACCAGCCACCGCAGTACGGCTTATGGTCATTGGCGGGAGTCGAACCCTGTGACGCGCTCTCTTGATGGTTCTGGCCTTTAACGTCGCCAGAGCGGACTACCCCTCACTCAAAGTCACTAGCCGTACCCGCTTGGTTTCTGGCGGGGTTTATGGTCTCGGCTAATTGCGGCATTCAAGGAGCCGCTGCCCTCGGGGTTGGGCTGAGTGAGGATGGCGGCTATTGCTAGTATCTGCAGTAGCATTCATCCTCCTAGGTGAGTACCCAAAGCATCAAATCATCTGAAATGATGCTCTTGGGGTGCTTATGAGGTTGCCTTGGTCAATCCCAAGTCGCCGCAAAGCGCGCCATATACCAGTCTCGGTTAGCCGCGATGTGATTCTTCAGGAGCGTCAAGCCTCGAGCCTTTGCGTGCGCAGCAAAAGACACAATCACATAGGCCACACCATCGGCCGTCTGCACGATGTCATATCCATTGCGGTTATCCACTCCCACTGCCTCGAAGCGCACAAACTCCTGACCTGCTGGACGGTCAGCGCCATGCAACTCACCCCAGCAGACAGGGCCGATGTCGGCATTGATCAGAATCCCAGTCACGCGGGCATCAGGAAGAAACCGCTTTCGCTTGGCAAAGCAGATCGCGTTTTGCTCTGGTGTCATCATCATCCTTCCGCGCCTGTGCGCATAAATTGAAACCGCCCTGAGTAGGGCGCTTGGGGGTTAGAGGTCAACGACGCAGCCCAGCTTTGCCTGTCAGCCATCCATCAACTTCCTTGAATAGCCGGTCCTGAGCTCTTTCGTAGTTCGAGCAGGTAACATCACGAGGCTGATAAGTTGGAGACTGTTGGGCAACCCTGCTTTCTTCCATGTGCTGTTTCATGGATTGAACATCCTCAGCTATGCGCTGCATGTCGCTCTCATCCCATCCACACTCCTGCAGATACTCGTAATACTTCTGCGAGATTCCTTCAGGCTTTGCCATGTGACTCTCCTTTGAAAACCAAAGCCCTCATCTGCAGAGCTTTGGTTTTCTAGCTTCATGTCCCGGCCTAAAGCTACTGCTTGCCTCCACCCCCGGCCTGGTAAGAGACGCAGACCTCGGCGGCTGCTCAGCTACGGGATTCCTTCGCTGCTCTCGTCATTGGCTTGATCGCGTTCTGCAACTAGCTGCGCTCCACTGGAGCTAGACCTTCCTCTTGCATCGAGTCGGTTCAGGGGCCGGATCGCTACCCCTTCGGTCGTTTCGCGTTCGTTGCTGCGATGGGTGAATATTAGCGTTACGCAAAATGTCTGTCAATAGCGTAACGCGAAATTAACGCAAAGGATCCTACAATCCCTCCATGCCCACCATCAACCGGGCACGAAAGGCTCGCTATAGGGATGCGGTCGCGCATGGTGCAGCAGAGCCGACGGGACTCGTTGATGATGGGAGAGGGCGCATTGAGATCGAGGCGGGCATGGGCGAGCCGGCCTAGGCTTTCGCTGACCTAGTGGCTGCGGGGAGAGGCGTTGCTGTTAGGGAGTACGGACTCAAAGTCCAAGCAACAAAAAACCGCCCTGAGGCGGTTGGTCCGAGGAGGGTGCTCTTACAAGAACTTAAACGGATAGGTTCCAGCAATCTGCTGGTCCTGGCCTGCCTTATCAGGCTCTGTCGGCGGCTTTTTCTCCTGTTCCTGTGGGGCTGGAACGCTAGAGATGCCGAGCATAAATTTGGACCTGTCCCAAAACGAAGCAGGGGGATAGGCTGAGAACTTGAACATGTAGACCTCCGGTCTATAGCGGCGAATCAAGATGGATTGCCTCGGCCCACCTTACTCCTTTTAATGACCTTAAACCGGGCTGCACAATGTCTTACGTTTGCCTCACCGAAGCTCTGCACCAGGCAAAAAAATGCCACCGCAAAGGTGGCGAGTGCCAAAAATAAAAAGGCCGATTCCTGCTATACAGGGCAGTGTGCAATGATAAGAGGGATGTCGGAGGTGTCGCACGACTTCGGCTCGAAATCTATTGGTACATATTAGTCCAAATTTTTTTGGTTAATGGGCCTGAGATGTCTCGATGGGGCTACTTGAGCATCTTGATCATTTTCCGTCTCAGACCCTCTCGGAATAGGTGGCCTCCGATCTCAGCCAGGGAGAACATCTCTTCTTCTGAGATGCTTCCCTCGATCTCGGCCATGAACTGCGCCAGGAGCACCATTGCAGCATCCGGGTCACATGGAATGCCCAGCTCGTCCATGCGCTCGGCTTGCAGGCGGAAGGTCTCGATGTAGGGATCTTCGGGTTTTGTCATAGCTGCCTCCTTCTGGGATGCTACAGCGCAGGCAAAAGAAAAGCCACCCGGAGGTGGCTTATTAAAATTGTCCTTAGTTGACTGCTTGCAGATAGCCCATATTGCGAGGGCAGGCTGGTGGTTGCGTATCTTAAAGATGTACGGATAAACGTGACAATGTAACCTTTATATAAAGTTACATAGTTTTGTGAATAGTACACTTATTTTTCGCCCATATTAATAAGATTGTTAGGTAGTGCAGCCATAAAATCTTTCAAATTCTCACTGTATTCAGGGAAGACGACAGTGAATAACATGAACGAAACAACAAGCCAGATTACACCAACAACCCATCTAATTCCGTTAAGCACTGCTGTTTGCTCTATCACACGGCACTCGAGGTCTGTAAATGTTTCTGAAAATCGTGAAGCTACTGCTTCGGGTTGCGCACCAAGTCGTTCTTTCCGTATCGATATCTCTTTGTTAATCGCGTTGACTGAGTGATTTTGATTGTTTATGAGCTTCCACATAATCCAGGAGAAAATAGTGATTCCCACCCATATTGCAACACTTTTCATGATCGATTTTTCATCGATCCCAGCACCAGCTAAGATCAAAGCGGCAGGAAGTGCTAGCAATTGATTCTGAATTTCAGACACCGTTTTGTTCAGCCTTACTGTATCTTCAAGATTTTGCTTTTCGACTTCTGTTCTGATTTTTTCATATGAAAAATCAGCTGTATACATTGCATAAGAGCTTCGAGCGTTTTGTACGAACTCCTCGAAGTAAGGCAGGAATTCACCAAAGGTAATTCTGCGTTTGTTCTTGAATAGATCTAAAAGTGTTGATCTGATGATGTTTCGCTTTTGGTCCTGATGATGAGCACTCCTAATGAAATCATCCTCAAATGCAGCCAATGATGGTAAGTTGCGGATATCCTCTGCAGAATACTCCATTAGGATCTCTAACTTCGCATCATGGCTTTTTATAAAGTACTGCGAGTTTCCCGTGTTGGCTGCGTGATCTGACACCTCCGAAATCAACGAGCTTAATTTCGCTGCTGAAAGGTAGTGTTGTATTTTATCCGGGGGGGGCGAGTTTGGGTCGGATGTATATCCTAAATCTCGTATTGAAAATTTATTAGGAACGCTGCGAAGATTACCTGAGTGAGAGAAGAACTCAGCAAGTGTTTCATACACGCCTACTGATGTTGGATAAAATTCGATATTTCTATTGAGATCATTGCATACGCCACCGAGACTTCCTGCATGTTCTAGATTCGATACAACTGCCTGAAAGTCGTACTTGATGGGGAGAGTGCCCGCTCGTGCACTCCCGCCAACATTCTCCAAGCCCTCCAGCTTATCCAAAAGCCAGAGGGCAAGCTCATGAGGAGCTTCCGGGACTTGGTGCATACTCTTGAATAACTTTCTTAAGATGTTCGGTAGGAGACTTCAGTACTAGACCATCAATCGCAGGATCATAGTAAACGCGATGCTCTTGAATATCAGAAATGTCAAACCCCACAGAAACAGAACCTCCAATTTTACCAGTAAAGCGTTTTAGCTTGTTATAGGTGCCCTTGTGAGGTGTGAATGTATCATTGACTGGGAACTGTTCTGCTTGAGGCCCGCTCTTTATGAAGTCAAGAAATTCTTGCGGCGATGCTGGTGCGATGGATGCAGCAAGAGTCATCAGAACTACTTCGTCGCTATTACTTGCAAAGCATTGCACCAAACGCTGTCGCATCTCAATTCGTTCGCTTCGTTTTTCTTCTGTTGTAGTTAGATCCTGGCGTGCTTCCACATAGGCATCAGCAGCCTTAATTAGAATTTCCGTCTGCTGACTCGAGCTCGTAAAGTTTTGGCATGAAAGTGCATTTCTGAAATATTCAGTGATGGCTCCTTTGGTTCGCTTTCCTTTAATAAAGGACAAATAAGGCTCAACCTGAGAGTCAAGTCTCGTGAGATTAATTCGAGCAGCTTCATGCAATTGCGATAGATCGATGTTCAGATTTGGTTCCAAACTTAATGTATCTTCATTAACCCCTGCTCCTGGCTTAAGCTTCAGCATGGCGATTAGGAGATGGTCATTTCCGTCGTGTTGATATCTCAAGAAAAGTGCATATCCGCCATTCGAGAAATAAGCAGACTCCATTTCTGATTTTATAAGTTTCAGCGCTTCGATGGTAAACGATTGAAAGCTGCGAGTCAAGCTTAAATATTCATTCAATCGAACTGGGAAAATATGTAAAGTTGAATCTTGGCCTAACGTTCCGTAGTTTTTTGAACTATCGTTATATAACGACAAAAGATCTGAGCAAACTGTTGTTAAGACCTTATCTATGGGAAGCACAGATGGACGAATCTTTTTTTCAACGCTGCCTTCGCCACTTGTATCAACCTTTTTGATCAATCGATGAATGGTTGCCTCTTGAATTTGCATATTCGCTGGTCTCTTAGGTTTTTAATTTGCAAAGCTGTTATCACTGGCCTTTGGTTGCAGGCCGTAATGCTTCATTGAACGGGTGATCTTTGAGCAACGCTCACATACCATCCTCGAATGCCTGATAAAATGCCATCTTGGCGTTTTCGCCGCTGGCTAGTTGGACGTTTGGCTCAAGCCCTTTGCTGCAGTATTTAGCATCTGGAGCAACGCCCCGTAGATTGATGTCACTTGCACAGCGCGATTTATCTCTGGTACTGAATTGCTACCAAAGAATCGCTATCCTAGCAGTGTAATGCTTACATCACCTTACAGACTGTCGCAAAGTGGCCCTACGGTTCGCGCTACTTCACTCGCAAAAAACACGCGCTCAATCTCCCGAAGCTTCCCTGCGCCGAAGCCCTCCAGCCTCATCAGTTGCTTGGGTTCCATTGCTCGCAGCTCCTCGATGGAAGTGATCCCTGCTCGTGCCAAGACTTGAACCGTAGCTGGGGAGAGGACGCCGTTAAGAGATGAGCCTTTGACGTGGCGCACGGGCGAGTAGATCCTGGCCGGCGTGAATGACTTTCCAGGAAACAGGACTGTCTCTATCTGCCTGAACCTGAGCATGCCCATGCCATGCATATCGAGTAGTTGATGTGGGTAGGCCCGGCGTACTGCCTCGACTGTATGAATCCCGTTCTTCGCGAGGACAGTAGTGGCATACGCTGGCAGCAAGTCACCTAGAGGCGTTTCTGCTTGTGTCGTCAGATCATCGGGCATGCGAAGCATCATAAGCATGGCAGAGATTTCTAGGGCTGTTTGTTGCGCTCTGCCGCCTTTAAATCTTGCCTATGCAGCTCCCCTTGAGCGCGGCGCAGCATTGTTCCTAGTTGTGCGGCATTGAGCATGTCGTGCGCGGGATCCCCTGTGATCGGCGCATAGAAGCGGCCTGGGAAGAGGATCTCCTCAATCATCCTGAATCTTCTGGCTCCTATATTGGGCATTACGAGCAACTGCTCTGGATAAATTGCTCTCACTTGTTCAACGGTGAGAATTCCATTTCTGGCCAAAGCTCTCCAAAGGATTGGGGGCAACTGCTCTCGGAGATCGTCAGTTTCAGTAGATCCACTCTCAGGTGCATTACTCGTCATAGGCCGGCATCATACGAAGCTGAACGGATCCAACTTACAAACTTGAGATGCTTGTTGTGCATGAAACGGATTGACGTTAGTTAGATGACAACTGGGCATAAAAAAGCCCTCCGAAGAGGGCTTGCAGATCACTTCGATTTGCGCCGGCGCATGACGCCCATCGATCCAGCGACTGCCCCGGAGAGCAGCAGGAGGCCGACGCCGCCCAGAGCAGGGACAGGCTTGGCTTGAATCACAGGCGCAGCGGTGATCACGATGGTGAAGGTCTGCTCAGCGACGTGTACCGCCTTGAGCACAACGCCTACTGTGCCAACGGTGTCAGCAACCCCGACCGAGAAGGTGTATGAGCCAGGTGTCGTAGGCGTTCCGGAGACTACGCCGGTAGCGGAATCCAGGGACAGGCCAGGAGGCAGGTCCCCAAGGTAGGAGAAGGTGTACGGTGGCAGGCCGCCAGTTACCTGCAGAGTCTGAGAATAGGGAGCTGCCACTACACCGCCGGCGAGGGTGATGGTTGGTCCACCACCAACAAACATGATGTCGGCGCTAGGAATAGCTTCTGCGCTTTCGGGGGAAGCAACGCTGTCGCCGATTGCGTTGGTAGCCACGACCGTGAACTTGTAGGGTGTTCCGTTGGTAAGGCCCGTAATCGTGCAAGAAGTTGCCGGTTCC
The DNA here is from genome assembly GCF_004364775.1 of Comamonas sp. JUb58. GTDB lineage: Bacteria > Pseudomonadota > Gammaproteobacteria > Burkholderiales > Burkholderiaceae_C > Comamonas. The sequence goes on along the minus strand of NZ_SOAL01000021.1, from coordinate 102,281 downwards.
GTGGCAGGTGCGACGACCTCGGTTGTGCACGAACCGGCAGGAACACCCGTCACGGTGTACTTCGTGATGGGCGAGCCGTTGTTGGCTGGTGCTGTCCAGGAGATGTTTACTCGGGAATCTCCAGTATCAGTGATGGTCGGACTGGGAGCAGTTGCGGGTGCAGTTGCAGCTAGTCTCCACACGTAATTAGTTTCTCCATTTCCGCAATTATCTCTAACGTATGCTGATAGATCTCCCGAGGTATAGCCTGGGGCTCCGGTATCAATACGTGCATTTTCATCAAAAATCGCGCAAGCATATCCATAAGGCGAATAGTGAGCGGAATGTGTGATCGTGCTCGGGTCTGTGGTATTCGGATTTACAGAAATAGCATAGTCACTTGGCACGCCCCCGAATAGCATGGCGGCGACCTCTAAGGCCGAATAAACCGTAGGGGCTGAGGGATGTGGTGGGCCATCATGAACTTTAAAGCTCCCCACATATGTCTGTGCTGACGCCGCAGAAGCAGCGAACGCTGCTATGAGCAATGCGTTCTTGGCAATGGTCTTGACGCTGCCAACGGCGAGCATAGGCTGGGATTTGATTTGGCGCATGAGTTCCGCTCCGGAAAGATGAAGTCGCTGACACGGCTCATGTTGAGCAGATTGTGCCTGAATTGTTATTTTTATACACAATATTAACAATTGCTATCCCTGAAACAAGTGATAGGGTAAACCCTCGTTGCGCTCTCTATTCGCGCAAAAAAGCCCGCGTCTGCGGGCTGCTGGGTGGCTCAGCCCCGCTGGCATCGCAGCGGGGGAGGGGAGCATCAACACTCAAGCAACAATCACAAATTTTTCGCCTTGTCGGATAGTTCGCTGGTATAAAAAACATTGAGCCAACATTCACCACCCGGACTGTCGAAACCCACAGCAGTGATCGTCGTCGCACCACTTTGAAATACCGTCCTGCGCATCGTGCTTTGAGGGTCTGCAGAAAATGGCTTGCCATACTTCGTGGTCAAAGCATCTATTAGCCCTCGATGTTCGGAAGTGCAGGTCCGCTCATTCGACTTAAATTTTGTTGCTAGTGTGACCTGCGCGAGGGAGTCTTCTTTGAAGCTAAAACTTGCGGTGAACTTGTGAGCGCCGATTGGCACGTTTTGGAGCTGATAAAGCATCATGGCACCTGTGCGCGCAACAACATTTTTCTCATCTGGGGGCACTTCTTGGCCTCCAGGGTGGGCTGTCTTCACAGCCTCCAGGGAATCTCCAGCAGCGACCTTCCCCCACATAGCATCTGCATGAGACATCACTGCTGCACAGGCGGCCAACAAGCCGATTGCATATTTTTTAATCACTGCTGCATCCTCTTTGTCAAAAAGCGTTAGTGTTGCGCTTACATCTCTCCCACGCCACATCAGTCGCTCGTTTGCCTTGGTTCTCTGCACTCTGCAGATTTGGGTAAGAGCCCATGTCTTTGAAGTAGGCCACGCCGCGCTCCCAGCATGCATCAACCTCAGCTTGGTGGTTGCCACATCCCGTGATAAAAATAATTAAGGCTAGAGGCAAAAAAAGCTTCTTCATGAGTCTGCCATTTATTACTCAGAACTGCTCACTTCGCCACACTGTCAGGACCTTCCCAATCACTTGGAAGTGCTGATTCTTGGCAGAAATGTCGTAAGGCGGATAGTCTGGGTTCTTGGAGATGATCCGGTAAACAAAGCCGGGGCCCTCGAACTCAGGAACGCGCTGGACAATTTTGATGAAGCCTTCGTCGCCCACTCGAAAGAAGTAAATGCCTTCATGGTTGACCGTGCGCACGCCTCGATCCACCAAAAGCGGGTCTCCAGGATTAAACATTGGCCTCATGCTGGGGCCGAAGCCAGTGACGATGCACAAATTCTTCAATGAACTGTACGAAGGCACGTTCAGGTGGAGCCAATCAGCACTGACGTTCCAGCTGCGGATCACGCCAGGCTGATCCTCCAGAAGAAGGCGACCATTCGTTCCCATCCCTCCACCCGCATCGAATTCTGTAATTACAAGGTCTCCGTTGCCGGCCGGGTCTTCATGCGGAGCTGGAGCAACGCTTTGCAGTTCCACGTTTCCTGAGTGATCCTGATCGAGCCATCCAATGGGCTTGCCGAAAGCCGCCTCGATACGTCGGGCGGTCTCCTTTCGCATTCCGCGTGGCTTCCCGGTCTTAGAGTCCTTGGCGCCCACCCTGAGGTTGGTGAACTGAGCAGGGGACATCTCAAGTAACTTGGCTGCGGCGGACGCTCCGTTGGACTCTTCTTCAAGAGTCGTCAGGTTGTCTCGCCGGATTTGGTCAATATCACGCATTTTTTCATTTCATAGCAGAACGCTAAAGGCGTCTATGCGCGTAACGCTATTGCTATTTGTTTTGCGTTACGCTAAACTGGTTCGCATGACGCTATCAGACTACATCAAGGAACAAGGACGGGGCGGCCTGACTGCACTGGCCCGGAAGATCGGCGCGCATGCCCCGGACCTGTCCCGCTGGGCTGCAGGTGATCGTCCAGTGCCAGTTGAGCGCTGTGTCGCAATCGAGGCAGCTACTGGTGGCGCGGTTTCTCGCATTGATCTCAAGCCAGCTGACTGGCAACAGATCTGGCCTGAGCTCAAGAACAAAGAGGAGGCCGCATGACCGCATCACGCCTCCCACTGCCGATGGCATACGCAGACCCTGCATTTGATGCCTGCATCGCAGTGGCCCTGGACACCCCCGAGCTCATCACTCAATTCGACCGACTCTATGGCGCTGACCTGATGAGTGGCAAGGCTAACGAAGGCGATATGCGCGTCTTCGTGAACTTCGTCCATCGCTGCCTGTACCTGGCATTGCCCGACGAGTCGATCCATTCCATGCGCAGGGCGGCTATCGCTCTTGCTGCCTAACTGATTTCCAACCCCGTGTTTTTGTAGAGAGAGGAAGAACACACCATGTATGCAGACCCTGTCCACATTCGTTCCAAGCGCGTGAACCTGTCGCTGAACAGCACCGAGATGCGTGTTGTGGAAGCGATGGCTGAGCTGCACGGCGTACAGCCGTCCGTCTTCATCCGTGAATTGGCCATGGAGGCTTTGAAGCATTTGCATGGCTCCAAGTCTGCAACTGGTGCCGAGGAAAAGCGACACGCTTATGCGTAACCGTTCAGGAACTCCACAGTGCAACCAAACCATGAGACCACATTTGCAGGCAATGACCTCTCCGCACTAGAAGCCGAAGCAGTTGAACAGGGCGTCACTGTTGACGAGCTAGTAACCGAACTGATCTCAGCAGAGATCCAGCGCAGATACCTGATCCCCAAGCTGTCTGCCGCTCCCGTCGTGCCGTTCCCGAAGCGGCGCACCCTCCCAAACACTTTTGCGTAACGGATTCGGTATGAATGCCTTCACCAAGCGTAACGAATCCCTCGCATCAAAGTGGGCCAAGCCCCGAATCCTCAAGACAGTAGACCGCAACCCTCGCTACCACGGCTACTACATCGAAAGCGGGGCTCAGGCCCAGGCATCAACCCTCAAGACCCAACGAATTCTGAAAGGAGCCCTGCGATGAACAACGCCCGAGCAAGCGACCCAATTACCAGCGTCATCGCAGGCGAGCGTGCAGCCCTGTTTGCTGGCAACCACTACGACCGCATCCTGGCCGCGCTGGACGATGAGAAGACCCTGACGGCCGGCGAGATGGCCCAAGCCACTGGCATGTCGGTAGAGCAGGTCTGCCGCCGTCTGCCTGAGCTACAGGCACGCGGCCAAGTGCAAGTTGTGCAGTTCGAAGGCGAAGACCTGCTGCGCAATGGCTATCGCGTCTGGGAGGCTGTATGACCAGCGACACAAAAGAAAAACGCCTGCGGCTTTTGGCGAAGCGAGCAGGCGATTTATCTGTAGCGGCTTATCACGGCGGCAACCGGGACAAAGCCATTTATTTCAACGTAAAGATGAAACGAATTCTAAAGATGGTTCAGAAATTTGACAAGGGGGCAGAACATGCGTGACTACTGGATTGATCACCACGGCAAGCCCTGGATTGAGCCAAAAATTTTAGGCCGCCTCAAGATGCGCATCCCGGCACATGCAGCGCTGCGGGCGTTTGTTATCCATCGAGACGGCAGCAAATGCCGGCGCTGTAGCGCAACAACTGATCTGATTGCAGATCACATCATCTCTAGACGAAATGGTGGTCGCCACCATCCTTCGAATATGCAGTGCCTCTGCCAGTTATGCAATGCGCGCAAATCCGTTTTGGAGGATCGCCATCATGCGTGACTACGGAAAGGTGCACACCTCCTTCTGGACGAGTGCCGGCATGCGTGCGTTGTCTGAGGATGGGCGCGCAATGGCCCTCTATCTATTGACCTGCCCACACGGAACCATTGCTGGAGTGTTTCGCCTGCCTGATGGGTACATCTGTGAAGACATGCAATGGACTGCCGAAAGGGTTACGCATGTGTTTGCGGAACTGTTTCAAAACGGTTTCGCCAACCGTTGCGCAACCACCAAATGGGTGTGGATCAACAAGCATTTTGAGTGGAACCAGCCGGAGAACCCTAACCAGCGTAAGGCAGCTTTGAAAATCGCCAACCAAGTGCCTGATGAATGCAGTTGGAGGCTAGATTTCATGCGGCTTTGCGGCGAATTCCTGGGGTTACCAAAGGCATCGGAGGCAAACCCTTCACCAACCGTTCAGGAACCGTTTCTTAACCAGGAACAGGAACAGGAACAGGAACAGGAACAGAGTAATGCTCCTTCTCCGAAGTCGCCACGCGGCACTGCGCTGCGCGCCGACTGGATTCTTCCTAATGACTGGAAGACCTGGGCAACGAAAGAGCGCGGGGACCTGGACGTTGAGGTCGTGGCCGACTCGTTCCGCGACTACTGGGTGGCGAAACCCGGGAAGGATGGCCGCAAGTCCGACTGGCAAGCGACCTGGCGCAACTGGGTGAGGAACCAGCGCGGCGGCGGCCAACCCCGCAAGCCGCAAGGCGGCGCAATGGGGACGTTCGTATGAAGGGCATGGCTCAACTTTTGGAGCTGCGCCGCAAGGGCTACAAGCCTGCCTGCGCCTACGTCTTTGACGACAGCTCTTGGCTGTTCCGGGTGCATGCCGACGAGTGGCACCAGCAGGGCAACAGCTTCGACCGCGGCCAGCTCTACGCCCACATCCAGCTGGACGAAACCGATATGCCCGAGCGCATCGACTTCCGTCCGCTGACCGGCCTGGAGGTCCACCTGATGGGCTACAGAGGCGACGAACGGACCATCCGGCTGTACGAGGCCATCAAGCGCTCAGGCCCCCAGATCCTGGCAGCACCCATCAGCACCGCAGTAAAGATTTTCACGAAAGAGACCGGCGATGACCTATTTCCTAACCGCTGACGACATTGATTTTTCGCTGTATGAGAAGGAGACCGACGCACAGCAGAAGGTCAAGCCTGCTAAGGACTACGTGCAGGAGCTTATCGACCGCATCAAGTCGCCAACCCGTCCAAATCACCGTTACATGCCCTGGGCTAAGACCTACGGCCTGTTCCAGTTCCGTCCGGGCGAAGTGACGGTGTGGGGTGGGGCGAACGGTAACGGCAAATCGATGGTGACCGGCTTTGTGTCGCTGGGTCTGCTGGCCCAGGGCGAACGCTGCTGCATCGCCTCATTCGAGATGAAGCCTATCCGCACCCTGGAGCGCATGGCCCGCCAGTTCTCCGGCTACAACCCGCAGGACCCAGCATTCGCCGGCAGCCCCGAGGCTACCAAGTCGCTGTTGGAACTCTACGACCAGTTCAAGGAATGGACTGACAACCGCCTGTGGCTGTACGACCAGCAGGGCACGGTAACTGCTTCCCAGGTGTGCGCCGTGGCCCGCTACTGCGCCAAGGAACTGGGCGTGACGCATATGTTCATCGACAGCCTGATGAAGTGCGTGCAAGGCGAGGACGACTACAACGGCCAGAAATCTTTTGTAGACGAGCTGACCGCCATCGCCCGGGACTACTCGATCCACATCCACCTGGTGCACCACATCAAGAAGCCCGCGAGCGAGGACACGAAGCCCGGCAAGTACGACTTCAAGGGCACCGGAGCGATCACCGATCAAGTGGACAACGTGATCGCCGTCTGGCGCAACAAGCCCAAGGAGCGCAAGCGCGAAGCCGGGCAGATGGTGGAAGACACCGAGCCCGACTGCCTGCTGATCTGCGACAAGCAGCGCAACGGCGAATGGGAAGGAACGATTGGCCTGTGGTTCGACAAGGACAGCCAGCAGTACCTGCCAAACCCTGGCCAGCAGCCAATGGAAATGTCTGTGCCCGGCGGCACCAACTATTAAGGAAAGTTCATGAGCGCACTAGACACCCAAATCGGCGGCGACCACTACAAGAGCATGCCAATCCAGCCCATCGAAGTAATGCGTGAGGTGCTGACCAAAGAGGAGTACATCGGCTTCCTCAAGGGCAACATCATCAAGTACTCGATGCGCGCCGGCAAGAAAGAGGGCGCCTCTGACGACGCGGACAAGGCGGCGCACTACCGCCAGTTCCTGGCAGAGGCCAAGGGCGAGCCAACAAACGGCCTGCTGGACCTGCCCGTTATCGACATGGGGGCTGGCCGTGACTGAGCGCCTGGAATTCGAGCTCCACAACCGGCAGCAGGCCTGGCTGGCGGTCAATGGCCAGTTGTTCCCATTCCTGGCCAATGTGCTGCAGGGTGGTGGCCGCTGGGTTCTGACCGTCACCCGCCGCAAGCGCACCCAGCCGCAGAACCGTCGCTATTGGGGGCAGGGTGTTCTCGCCCAAGTGGCCGCCCAGGCGGTGGTCAACGGCAAGCAGTTCAGTGCCGAGACCTGGCACGAGATGTTCAAGCGCATGTTTATCGGCGTGGATGAGCTGCCCAATGGCGATGTGATCGGCAAGAGCTCCACCAAGCTGACCACTGCCGAGTTCAGCGAGTTCTGCACCAAGGTGGAGGCATATGCCGCTACCGAGCTCGGGGTGACGTTCTACGAGCTGGAGGGCCGATGAAGCCGTTCAACCCCAAGCCGCGCCAGTGCAAGGCCTGCCCGCAAACCTTTGTGCCAGTCCGTCCAATGCAGACGGTCTGCTCGCCCCGCTGCGCAATGAAGAAGGTGCGCCAGGACAAGGCAGAGGAGCGAGCAAAGGTCAAGACCCGTAAGGAGAGGAGCCTGACCCCATCTCAGCGCCGGGCCCGTGCCCAGGTGGAGGTGAATGCCTATGTGCGGCTGCGCGATGCTGACTTGCCATGTATCTCCTGCGGTCGGTTCCACGAAGGCCAGTGGCACGCCGGGCACTATAGGAGCCGTGGCGCTGCTATCAATCTTGCACTTGATCCGCGCAATATTCACAAGCAATGCCAGCCCTGCAATACCCACCTGCACGGCAACGCCATCGCCTACCGCGCTGGCCTCGTTGAGCGGTACGGGCTTGCCTTTGTTGAGGAGCTGGAGGCAGATAACACGCCGCGCCACTACACCGATGCCGAATTTGACGCCATCAGAGACGAATACAGAGCAAAGACGAAAGAACTGAAAGGTAGACCATGAGCATCACAGCAGAGCGTTACACAGCAGCAATGCATTCCAGCGACCTTTCGGACGAAGCCCACAAGATCGGTCAGGTGGACCTGATCAAGGCAAGCGGCATGAGCAAGGCCAGTGTGGCCTCCCACTACCTGCGGATCATCACCAAGCCCAGCCGGTCGGACATCGAGCGCATGCATGCCGGCCTGGTCCATGAGGCAAAGGCCAAGAAGGTGGCATCGCCCCATGATTCCGCAACGGAGGCCATGGCCTGGCTGATCGACCAGAAGTGCAAGCAATGCAACGGCACAGGCCTCAAGGTCAAAGAAGCCAAGACCTACACCTGCTCCAAATGCAAGGGAACCATGCTTGCCCGCGAGCCCAGCAGCAAGGATGCCCAGCTGCTGATAGACCACGTCATGGACTGCAAGCGGACCCACAGCAACAACATGAATAAGCTGTTGCGCCCCCATTGAATATGTGGTAATCTCGGCAGCGTTGAGAGGTTGTTTTATTCACCACGCTGGCAACGGTAGTTGTTGGCCCTCAACCATGAATCACTTGCCGGGCTGTTGTGGCTCGGCAAGGACTTAGATGGCGGAGCGTTTCCGCTTCTAGGGCCATTAGATAAGGGCGGGTTATGACAGTTAACGAACTCATAGAGAAGCTGCAAGCAATGCCAGAGCAAGATCGCGCGCTTCCAGTTCTTCGTCTTGATCGTGATTGGCCCGCTCTTGAGATTGAAGAGATTGAGATCTACGAAGCAACTGATGGGCATGGCGTTGTGTTCAGATAGCAGGATTCAAACCAACTCCCAGCCTCGCCAAGTGCGGGGCTTTTTCATGTCAGCTGCAGCAAGCGCGGCCCGCACCCGAGCGGTATGAAGGTGCGGCATCTCCTACTGAGAGCTTCCCAGTGCTTGAAGAAGCGAACAGCAACCCCAGCCCATGAGGGTTGTCTGATGGGGTACGAATACCAAGGCCAGCCAAGTGCTGGCTTTTCTTTTTTAGCGAGGCCCTATGAACCAATATGCACCCCATCAACAACGAGTGGTAGACGAGAAGCACGAGTTGGATGAGAAGCTTCAGAAGCTGACCACGTTCATCAACTCCGAGAAGTTCGCGGAAATCGTCAAAGACGAGGATGAGCGAGGCCGACTTGTTTGCCAAGAGGATGTGATGAAAGACTACAGCGCCATCTTGGCTGAGCGCATAGCCGCATTCTGATCAGTGTTGGAGTAAGCCATGAGCAAGAGAGCAGCAAGCAAACGCATGCAGCGTGGCTGGGGGGCGCCAGACTTCACTGGCATGTTCGCCGGGCTGATGCTGCTGGGCGTCGCCGCTGGCGTGGCCATGGCCCTCGTTCTTCCATGGCTCTGGTCCTGGATCAAGCCAATCATTCACGGGTGGACAGCATGAGCCTAAGACGAAAGATAGCCCTATGGCTGTGCCCTGAGTGGGTGGCTCCAAACGCCAAGTCCGCTCGCAAGAGACTGTGGAGCGCGAGGCGATGCAGAGAGAGCGTCTGCGCGCCAGGCTGGTTGCACGCAAGCCGCCATTACTAGAAGGCGTCGAATTTGGCGTGCCTCATTGGCGCGAGGACTAGTCGCTAACCAGTTACCGCAGGGCAGGCTCTCCGCACACGCGACCTACACACTTGGAGCCTAGCCCCTGCGACCCGATAGGAGAGTGCCATGCTGAAAGATCAAGTTCAAACCGAAGCCGCAAAGGCCGTCCAGGTAATCCGAGCTGCAATGCTGGAATTCAATCAGGCAACTGGTTTTGAGATGTCCGTCCAAGCCGGCTGGAAAACTACCCATCGACAGGATGCGGACTCGGGCTTGTATGTGCGGGAGCATGACATTCAAGTAGCTGCTACAACGATCAATGTCTCGGTAACGGCAGTCTAGGGCCATTTGCATAAGTACAAACCCTCGCGCATCTTGAATTTCGTACCTACAGCTGCAAATCTAGAATGGCTATATTGGCCATTCTTATGAAGGGAGTTGTAGATGGCGTTTAGTAAAGGCCAGAAAGTTCAGCTTATTAGCGGTGGCCCAGTTATGGCTGTCTCGGCAGTTGGTGACTACAGCCATTCATTAGGCCCGGAAGATGGCGTCCTCTGTGTTTGGTTCGACACTATTAAAGGCGTGCAGAAGGTAACAGAGCATGTTTTCGACGCTGCGGTACTAGTTCTTTATGAGCCTCCTGCCCCCCGAGAACGGAGATCTTCGGTCTCATTTCTCTAAACTTTAAATTCCAGTAGCCGCCTCCGGGCGGCTTTTGTTTTCTGGAAAGCCTCTGGCAACGCCAAAGAAGGCCGAGCCGAGGGCTACATGCGTGTTTTGATGTGCTTGAGGTATTTGATGAGTGCATCAATCTGCTCCGGAGTGGTGGCAACCGGATATTCGCCAAAGCTAGAGCGCAGATTCTCATGATGGTCAAAGAAGAACAGGGCTTCCAAATACTTGGTGTAGTCGCCTATTTCCATGTTGCGCATGGTGGGGATGTCTGCAGCTTCCATGCCATCAGGGATAGACACGGGGAGCATTCCTGAGTAACTCATAAATTTTCTCTTTGAGATAAGTGAAAGGCCCGCCATGGCAACAAAACCGGCGCAAGGCAAGCCGGTTGCCAAAAAGGCAGGCGGGCGACCTAGCAAATATAAGCCAGAGTATGCAGGCCAAGCGAAGAAGCTCTGCATGCTCGGCATGACAGACAAGGAAATGGCCTCGTTCTTCGGCGTGGCTGAGAGCACGTTCAACCTGTGGAAGACCGTCCATCCCGAGTTTTCGGAGTCCCTAAAGGGGGGAAAGGACCTGGTCGATGCTGAGGTGGCGGCGAAGCTCTATCACCGGGCAATGGGGTATGAGGACGAGGATGTGCATGTCAGCAATTACCAGGGGGTGATAACGGTCACGCCATTGGTCAAGCACTACCCGCCAGATACGACGGCTGCGATCTTCTGGTTGAAGAACCGCCAGCCGCAAAGGTGGCGCGACAAGCCAGAAGAGGGTGGAGAAGGCGAGAACGCTCAACCTGTGCCCGTCAATATTCAAGTGACAGTAAAGGACGCAAGAAAGCATGCCGAGCCTGAACATTCCGCAGGCTCGGTTTCTGGAGCTGCCTCATAAATACCGCGCATACGTCGCCGGGTTCGGCTCGGGCAAGACCTGGGCCGGCTGTGCATCAACGTGCAGGAACGCTTGGGAGTGGCCAAAGGTCAACCAAGGCTACTTCGCACCGACTTATCCGCAGATTCGGGACATCTTCTTCCCGACGATTGATGAGGTTGCGTTTGACTGGGGCCTGAAGGCTGACATCAAAGAGGCGAACAAGGAAGTTCACCTGTTCAGCGGCTCGCAGTACCGGACGACGATCATCTGCCGGTCGATGGAGAAGCCTTCCAACATCGTGGGCTTCAAGATCGGCCACGCGCTGGTTGACGAGCTGGATGTGATGCAGGCGGTCAAGGCTGAGCAGGCCTGGAACAAGATCATTGCCCGGATGCGCTACAAGGTAGACGGGCTGAAAAACGGGATCGATGTGACGACGACGCCTGAGGGCTTCAAGTTCGTCTATCAGCGGTTCCACAAGCAACCTCAGGAGCGCGCTGCGCTGGGCAAGCTGTATGGGATGGTTCAGGCCAGCACGTTCGACAACGCGGCCAACCTTCCCGATGACTACATCCAGTCGCTCTATGAGAGCTACCCCAAGCAGCTGATCGACGCGTATCTGCGCGGTCAGTTCACGAACCTGACGGCGGGAAGTGTCTACCCAGACTTTGACCGCCGGCTGAACCACTCCGATGCATCGCTGCAAGCCGGTGAGCCTGTCCTGATCGGGATGGACTTTAACCGCCTGGCGATGGCGGCGGTGGTCTATGTGTTGCGGGATGGCTGGCCGGTAGCGGTGGATGAGATAACGGATGGCCGCGATACGCCATACATGGCGAAGCTCTTCAACGAGCGGTACAAGGCCAAGGGCCACGCTGTTCAGGTGTTCCCAGATGCCTCGGGGCAGAACGCGAGCAGCAAGAACGCTACCGAGTCGGACCTGAGCATCCTGAAGGCCAATGAACTGACGGTGCGAGTGAACTCGACCAACCCCGCAGTGGCGGACCGTGTGAATGCAGTGAACGCCCTGATCCTGAATGGAGAGGGTGAGCGGCGCTACCTGGTGAACACAGACCGATGCCCGAAGCTGACCGATGCACTGGAGCAGCAGGCCTACGACAAGAACGGCGTGCCAGACAAATCAAGCGGCGTGGACCACGTTATCGACGCTGCTGGGTATGTGATCGCCAACAAGTGGCCAATTGTGAAGCGCACCGCCAAGGTAGAGACATTCCGCTGGTAAGGAAAACATGACAGCTATCAACCAACAAAACGACACGGTCAAGCGGATGGCTGAAGCATGGGCGGTGATTGATCCTCTTATGGGGGGCACTCAGGCTATGCGGAAGGCGGGCAAGACCCTGCTGCCGCAGCAGCCCCGTGAAGATGACGAAGACTACAAGTACCGGCTTGGGACCGCGACGCTGTTCCCGGCCTACCAACGCACCTGCACGGTGATGTCAGGCAAGCCGTTCTCCAAGCAGATGACCATCAACGAGGATGTTCCGCCCAAGGTGAAAGCCTTGCTGCCCGACATCGATGGTCAGGGCCGCTCGATCCATGCGTTTGCCTCTCAGCTCTTCGCTGAGGCGCTCTCTCACGGGTTCGGCGGGGTGCTGGTGGATTTCCCTGCAGAGGGTGGTCAGCGGCCGTACTGGACGCACTACGCGCATGACTCCATCCTGGGTTGGCGCCTGGACACCTCCGAAGGTGTGGCGCGACTGACCCAGCTCCGGCTGCATGAAACGGCTGAAGTTGAGGATGGCGACTACGGGGTGAAGCTGGTGCAGCGCGTGCGGGTCCTGACCCCTGGGGGCTGGGCGCTGTACGAGCAAGGCACGGACGCATGGGCCTTGGTGGATGAGGGGGCGACCTCTCTTGGCTACATCCCGTTTGTTCCGTACTACGGCCGGCGCGTAGCTTTCATGGAAGGCGCGCCGCCACTGGTGGGCCTGGCGCACCAGAACGTCAAGCACTGGCAGCAGCAGAGCGACCAGGACGACTCGGTGCGATTCGCTCGTAAGCGCCTGTTGGTGTTTACCGGGGTGAATGACGGCGAGCTGGCTTCACCTTCTGCCGGCGCCGCATACGCGCTGCGGTTTGAGAACGCCGACGCCAAGGCCGAAGTGATTCAGGGCTCTGCCGAATCGGTGACCGTGGGGCGCTCGGAGTTGGAAGCTTTGGAAGACCAGATGATCCAGACGGGCGCCGAGCTGCTGGTGAAGCAGCCAGGCCAACGCACCGCGACAGAGGCATCCAACGACGCCGAGGCCAACAAGTCCACCTTGCAAAGCACGGTTGAGGACTTCGAGGACGCCATGGACCGGTGCCTGCAGATCACTGCGGACTGGCTCAAGGCCGGTAACGGCGGGACGGTGTCGCTGTTCAAGGACTTCGGCGCTGCGACCCTTACTGATGCTTCTGCCCAGCTGGTGCTGTCGCTGCAAGGCGCAGGCATGCTGACCAAGGAAACCACCATCGTGGAGATGCAGCGCCGTGGCGTTGTCGGCCCTGATGTGGACCCTGAGGCCGAGATCGAGAGGGTTCAAGCCGAAGGGCCAAGCCTGGGGAACATGAATGGTGACGGTGAATGAACTCCTCGAAGATGAAGCCGTTCGGCATGCTGTAGGTCTGCAGGGCTACTCCAATGGCGTCCTGAAGCGGATCATGGCTATCTTGAACCGGTCGGACAAGCGGATGCTGGACGAGTTGATCTCGATCCTGTCTGATGTGGACCCGATCACGTTCAAGGCCGAGCGCCTGGCCTCAATGCTGGCCAGCGTGCGGACGATCATCGCAGCGGGGAATGCTGAGGCAGGACAAAAGCTGCTGGACGAGCTCAAGCAGTTTGTGGACTACGAGACCGCCTACCTGCACCAGATGCTGCTGGCCAACACGCCAACACTGGTGCATGTGGCCTCGGTGTCCACGAACGCTGTCTACTCGGCCGCGATGTCCCGGCCGTTCCAAGGCATGTTGCTCAAGGAAGTGTGGAAGGACCTGGCGGTTCAGCAGTTCAGATCAGTGCGCCAAGCCATCGCACAAGGCTACCTTGAAGGCAAGACGACAGACGCGATCATTCGTGAGCTGCGTGGCACCAAGGCAAAAGGCTTCACTGATGGACTGCTGGAGAAGTCACGGCGCGATGTTGAGGCGGTGGTGAGAACCGCCATTGCTCACACTGCCGGGAATGCCCATGACGCCTTCTATGCGAAGAACTCCGATGTGCTCAAGGGCTTGAAGTGGTCTGCGACCCTGGACCTGCGGACAACTCCGCAGTGCCGGATCCGCGACGGGAAGCTGTACACACCGGAGACGCACAAGCCGATAGGGCATGAGATCCCCTGGGGCGCTGGGCCTGGCAGATTGCACTGGCGGTGCCGGTCTGCCTCCATCCCAGTGGTGAAGTCCAACAAGGAGTTGGGGATCGACCTGCCAGACCTGGAGCTGCGCAACAAGAGCAGGGCGAGCATGGACGGCCAGGTGCCGCCCGACACGACCTATGGCGACTGGCTCAAAAAGCAGTCTGCTGCGCGCCAGGATGAGGTGCTAGGCCAAACCAGAGCGCGACTTATGCGTGACGGGAAACTCGACCTGGCGGACATGTACTCTCACAAAGGCGTGTTTCTGACCCTGGACGAGCTACGGCACAGGGACAAGCGGGCTTTTGAATTGGCCGGTCTTTGAGTAGACTTGGCCTGTGACCACACTATCCATCGTTCCACCCCGAGAGCAGACGCCGGCGGAGAAGCTGCTGAGCGGCATCAAGGGCATCAAACCGCCGCCTGGCGTGCTGCAGTGCGCCAAGTGCGGCAGCCGCACGGTTATGACGACCACGACCGGGGCGAGTATTGATGAAAATGGACGTTACAAGCGGGGCATCGTGTGTGATGACCGCATCTGCTACCACTGCCACATGCGTGGAGTGTGGTCCCAGATGGTGCCTGACAAGCCACGTATTGTGAAAGAGCCTAAGCCAAGGCGAATTAAGCCGGCGGTCGTCAAATGAAAACCGTGGATGAAGCAGCCCGGTTTTTCATGGTCGACGCATTAGACCGGCATTTGCATCAAAGGACTAAATCCAAACTGGCTGAGAAGGCGCTGGAGATCATGCGGGTGGGGTGGCCGGCTGTATATGACCAGTTAAGCGGGCCCTATGCTAACCAGATGCGCACGCTGACCCAGCGATACCCAGGGGTGGATGTTAGGGTTCAAGACGCCGCTGGTCAAATAGCCTTATTAATGGTCATATTCCAAGACGTCGAAAGACGATAATTTTCTGTAATTAAGCCCGCCAAGACAACTCTCGGCGGGCTTTTTCGTGGCCGCTCGGCGTGATGCCCTGCGGCCTTTTTCATGCCCGAGACGGGTGTATTCAACTGCGCCAGAGATTGGCGAAACCAACATGACTTTGAAACTCACCGTCGATTCGCTCGACTCGGTTCCTGAAAACGTGCGCGATCTGTACAAGGAGGTGGACGGGAAGTTCCGCCTTGATCTGGATGGCTACGAAGACCCGGCAGGCCTCAAGTCTGCGCTCGATAAGGAGCGGCAGGCGGCAAAGGATGCCAGCAAGCAGGTAAGCGCCTGGAAGGCACTGGGCAAGACGCCCGAGGAAATCCAAGCGCTGCTGCAGCATCTGGAAACCGATGAAGACGCCAAGCTGATCGCCGCCGGCAAGCTCGATGAAGTGGTCAAGAAGCGCACCGAGCGCATGCAAGCTGACTACGACAAGAAGCTGCAGGCCGAAGCCGACAGCCGCACCAAGGCAGAAGGCAAAGCCGCAAAGCTGGCCGACCGCACCCTGCAAGCCGTGCTGCGTGATGCAGCGGCCCGCGCTGGTGCCTTGCCTGAAGCGCTGGACGACGTTGTGCGCCGTGGCGCAGGAACCTGGGTGCTGAACGACGACGGCGAGGTGGTGGCAATGAACGGTGATGAGGTCATGTTGGGCAAGGACGGCAAGAAGCCGCTGACGACTCAAGAGTGGGCTGAGTCCATTCGCGAGAGCGCTCCGTACTTCTGGCCCGCAGTGCGTGGCTCTGGCGCTCCTGGCTCAGGTGGCGGCGGTGGCAATCAATCTGGCAACTTTGGCGGCAGCAAAGCCGAGCGAGTGGCCGCAATCAAGAAACTCACTTCTAAGGCCTGATAACAGGCAGAAAGGCAAGCTATGGCTTTGTCCGATATGAAGGTATTCAACGAGTACCTCAAGAGCGCAACCATTGAAACCCTGGCTCAAGACGTGGCCAAGTTCAATGCCGCATCCGCTGGTGCAATCCAGCTGACCACTCAAGGAATCGACGGCGACTTCCTGCAGGAATCGTTCTGGGCCGGCGTGCACAGCGCCCAGCGCCGTGTTGACCGATACGCCGCCAATGGTGCTCAGGCTGCAACGCCCCTGGCTCAGAAGCAGTACGACAGCGTGAAAATCGCTGGCGGCTTCGGCCCGGTGCTGTTCGAGCCAAGCCAGTTGAGCTGGATCCAGAAGTCGCCCGAGGAAGCGCTGGAGGTCATCTCCCGCAACCTGTCGGAAGCGATCATGTCCGACCAGCTGAACACCGCCATTGCTGCACTGGCCGCTGCCATCGGCAACCAGGCTGGTGCCGTCAACGATGTGTCCGCGACCGCTGGGGTGACCTATGTGGCCATCAATGGCGCACATGCCAAGTTCGGCGATGCCTCGGCCCGCATCATCGCGCAAGTGATGACCGGTGCGATGTACCACAAGCTGATCGGTCAGAACCTGGCCAACGCAAATCACCTGTTCCAGTTCCAAGGCGTGACCATCGTGGACATCCTGGGCAAGGCCGTCATCGTAACGGATGCGCCTGCGCTGTTCACTGCTGGCACTCCGGACAAGGAGAAGGTGCTGTCGCTGGTGAGCGGTGCTGCAGTGGTGTCCGATGGCTCCGACCTGATCACCAACGTGCAGACCTCCAACGGCAAGCTGCGCATCGAAACCACGATGCAGGCCGACTACACCTTTGGTCTGGGCCTGAAGGGTTACACCTGGGACACGGCCAACGGCGGCAAGTCGCCTACGGACACCGAGATTGCAACCGGCTCCAACTGGGACCTGGTCGCAAACAGCGTCAAGGCCTCGGCCGGCGTGATGACCATCGGCGACGCAGCCAAGTAATTGAAGGGGCTACGGCCCCTTTCTCTTTGGAGAAACCATGACCGAAAAGATCGCATACGAGAAGCATCCCGTGTCGCCTGAACGCAAGGCCGAGCTGCGCGCCCAGGGCTTCAAGATCATCGACGCCGTGTTCAAGCCAGCTCAGGCGCAGGAACAAGCGCAAGACGGCGGCGGCGAGCAATCGCACGACACCTCTGCCAAGCGCGGCCGCAAGCCAGCCCAGGCGCAGGAGTAAGCCATGATGGTAGTCGCTCCACAAGATGGCTATGACTCGCTGGTGTCGCTGGCTGAGGCGCAGGATTACATGGAGCGCATGGGCTACGACTGGCCGGCTGATGAAGCCAAGCAAGAGATTGCTCTGCGGCGCGGCACACAGTATGTCGTGACCATGTACAGCATTCGGCCTGAGTTCCTGGACCCCGTTGCCGATGCCTTGAAGCACGCCACGTGTGAGGCCGCGCTACGGGCATCCGATGGCTCTCTGTTCTCCGATGTGGACGCCCAGGCTGTCACCGAAGAATCGGTGGGGCCGATCACTACCAAGTACGCACAGCCCGCAAACGGTGGTCAGAAGCGCTTCGGCGTGATTGATGCCTTGATGCGCGGCATGATCATAGGAGGTGTTGGTCAGGTCAAGTTTGTGAGGGCGTGATATGGCCAAATTCGACTACTCCCGCCCAGCAGCGACTGCCAAGCGGCTTTTGGATCGATTCGGCCAGGCAGGGGCGATCTCTCGCTCTACGCCTGGTGGTTATGACCCAGAAACTGGCCCAACCGATCCCGTAGAGCTGCAGTCACCATGCACGGTCGCGCTGCTGGAGTTCGACAACCACCTGATCGACGGTGAGCTGATCCTGGTTGGCGACCGTCGAGCCTTAATTGCGCCAGATGCCTCGTTTGAACCAGATGCAGGTGATGTGCTAACTGTTGGCTCGGACGTTGTTCAGGTGGTCCGAAACAGGCCGCTGAAGCCGGCTGGCGTCATCGTCCTGCATGACTGCATAGTGAGGGCCTCATGAGCTTTGCTGATGATCTTGCGAAGGTGTGTCTGCAGGCCGGTGAAAAGTGCGAGGAGGTTGCTCGCCGAACCGCTATCGAGTTGCAGGCAAACATGATTGAGAAGTCTCCTGTTGGCAATCCTGACCTGTGGAAGGCCAACAAGAGCGTCATGTATGCGCGTGAGACGCACAACCTTTGGGTTGGCGCGATCAATGCAGATGCGGGAAAGGGCGAAAGGCGGATCCGCAAGATGGGCCAGAAGAAGCTCAAAACGACCTACAAGCTCAAGGCCGGGCAGAACTATACAGGTGGGCGATTCAAGTCAAATTGGCAGGTCGGCCTGGGTTCTATGAACGAGTCCGTGGACAGCGAGCCTCGTAGCGATGCATTAGGCCGTGCAAAGGTCGTACTGGAAGGCTTCAAGCCTGGGCAGACGATCTTTCTCACGAACAATTTGCCGTACGCCAAGAAATTGGAGTACGGGCACTCTAAACAAGCGCCCGGTGGCATGGTGCGTCTGACCGTTCAAGACTTCGCCCAAGCAGTGAAGCGCGCAGTGGAATCTGTCAAATGACCCTCTCACAAATCAAAGCACTGCTGGAGTCCAAGTTGCTCGCCATGCCTGGCGTGCTGCCCACGGCCTTCGAGAACGTGCCATTCAAGCCGCCAGATGGCCCATACCAAGCCTGTTATCACCTGGTGAATAGTCCGGTGGACCTTGGCATTGAAGGCACTCTGACGGAGGAGCGAGGAATTTTGCAGATCACGCTGCGCTACCCGGAAGGGAAGGGCCGGCAGGTGACTGATGCTATGGCCGACCAGCTCAAGCAGCACTTCAAGCCCGCCCAGATCATCCCGGGCCCGGGCTTTCGCATCGAATTGAACAAGACGCCTGCAGTTTCATCCGGGATGCCGGATGAAAGCCGCTGGACTGTTCCTGTTTCCATCTCCTGGGAGGCGTACCCGTCATAGGGCGCGTCGCCAAAAACTAATGCCACCGAGAGGTGGTTTCTTTGTGCCCGATGAGGGCGAAACCTAGCCGCGAAGCATGTGCCGAGCGGCTTTTTTCATTTCTGAAAGGCCCATATGGCACGTACTCCAACCGGCACGATTACCTCCGTTGCCACCGCGCTCTCCACCTCGAAAACGATCAGTGGCATCTCCAATGCTGCAGAAGCTGTTGTCAGCTCTGTCGGCCACGGCTTTGCCAATGGCGACATCGTCCTGATCCTGTCTGCCTGGGGCCGCCTGAACTTCCGCGCCTTCCGCGTCAAGGGCGTGACCACCGACAGCTATACGCTGGAGCGCGGCGACACCACGAACACCGAGTTCTTCACGCCTGGTCAAGGCGCTGGTTCGGCGCGCAAGGTCAGCACCTGGGTGGATCTGGACCGCACCATGAACCACTCCACGAGCGGCGGCGATGCCAAGACCGTGAACGTGAAGTTCATCGAGTCGGACAACGAAATCGTTCTGAACGATGGCTTCAACGCTGTGCAACGTACCTTCGACATGGACGCCGACATGATCGGCTCGCCAGCGTACGAAGCACTGCGCATGCTGTCTGACACCAACGCCGACACGGTGGTTCGCCAGCGCGCCAAGACCGGCGCTCTGTCGCTGATCCCCGCCAAGGTGTCGTTCAATGAAGAAGAAACCCTGACCGAAGGCCAAGCCGTCGTGGTCAAGGGCACCTTCAACGCTCAGAACAAGTCCACGCGCTACCCAGCGTAACCCTGGCATTCCGCCCACAACCATTGCACCGACGCAGCCGCTTCGCTCCTTCAGCGGGGCGGGCGGTTGCGCACGGGCTTAACTTCTCCCGCTGAAAGACAAGACTATGGCAAAGCAAAAAACTGTTCCCGTGACCAGCCTGAAGATGATGGCTGGCAAGTCGCCGACCTTCCCCCTGACCGTGACTGTGAAGAACCTTGATGGCGACGAGTTCGATGTGGTGTTCACTGCCAAGGCTCAGAAAAAGAGCGAGTGGGCTGCAATCCGTGATGCACACCGCAAGACTGCAGACGGCGTCGAGCAGCCGGCCGAGAAGGCAGAATTCTCGTTCGAGGATCTGGTGAAGGACGGCATGCGCCAGGCGGCCGAGATTGTGGCCGGCGCCGTTACGGGCTGGAACTTGGAGGACGAGTTCAGCGTTGACAGCCTGATCGTGCTGGAAGACCAGTGCGGCGGTTCGTTGGCCAAGGTGCTGGGTAAGTACGACGCAGCTCTGTTCACCGGCCAGCTGGGAAACTAAAGCAGATAGCTCGATCCCTGTTTGAGCCTCCTGTCACGGAGGCAGAGGCTCAAGCTGCAGGGTTCGAGCTGGAAGACTACCCAGAGCCTGAGATCATCGAAGTCTGGCCGGACAACGAAGCCGCGCTGGACATCGCGATGATGATCGGAACCCGGTGGGTCTACCCAGCAATGGGAGGCGTGCCGCTGGGTGTGCGCTGGGAGGCCATGTACCCACTGATGGACCGTAAGGCCAGTGGAGAGGCCTGGGATGAGTTGCATGAATACATGATGGTCATTGAGGCAGAGGCACTGGCGACCCTACGAGAGTTTGCTACTAAAGACCAAAGGAAACAAACTTGAAATGCGTTAGTTTTCCTCGCACCTACGCAAATTAGACATGTATCTGCGGAGTGGGTAGATACTAATCTCTTAAGTTTTCCGAATAACCTACAACATGTTGCAAAGCTGACTTGCGATGTAAGAATTCTTCTCATTCCCTCACTTAGTATCTGTTGTGTAAAGAAATTTACGCAATTCCATACAACTTGGGGATTTTATGAAGTATTTGACATTTTTGATAGGTGCTTTGGTCTCTACAGGCGCATTTGCGGGTAAATATCAACCCGACTCCTTTGAAGGAGTAGAGGTGGGGCTTGCAAAGCAATCGTTGACCAGAAAGGGAGATAGCTTCTCTAAGTCCTCTGTAAACGCCAGACGCTCTACAAAGTTGTGCTAAACCCTATTTTTGTCAGCTCGGTCTCGAAAGAGTCTTATGGTGATGCCGATCCTCAAGAGACTTTGCACTCAGCTTCGGGGCAATCTCTGGATCTACCATCTGCATATCTCAGAGCTGCGGAAGAGTTGTCCGAAACTCATAATTTCGAAAAATACGCATTTTTTGGTCCACTTGAACCCGCATTTTTAGTTTGGCTTACTCCGAACGCCCTTGAACGCCTCAGAAAAGACGAGAGGATTTCTTCTATCAATGAGGTTGATGCAAAGAAAAACATAACTATTTCTGAGGCATCGCCGCCAGTGATATCCGGGGACGTGACTTCTTTAAATGAAGTTGCATCTTGGGGCGTTGGAGCCGTAAACGCTTCTGGTGCTGGTAATGGTGAGTTTAATAATGTTATCTATGTGGTTGATGGGAAGCCAACTGGGATGCATTCCGGAGCTGTGAATGATCTTAATTTTACATTTGTAAAAGACGCTGTAACTTCTCAATATGATTACTACGAAAATGACCATAGACTGCACGTTGCTCACGTTATGGGCATAATCGGGGCAAAGAAAAACTCCAGTAATGTTGTTGGGGTTAATCCAAATCAACCTATTCGGCTAATTAGCGCGATGATGGGGGGTACAAATCAAAATACTCCAGGTGACGTTTTGATTGATCCCAACACTTGGGATCAGGCTTTGGATAACATTACCTTAGGCCTGGATTTTGCGGCGCTCGACGCAGAAGCACAAGGTGTCTTCTCAGTTCTTTCAGTTTCTTATAATGGCCCGGCATTTAACCACTTTGGTGAGACCGGTATGGCTGTCCGTCGTGCTAGTAATAGACTGTTGGTGGTGCAGTCTGCGGGAAATGACAATTCTAACGCTTGTAATTTTTCGTATAACAACCCGAAGGACAATGATGGCATTGTAGTTGTCGGAGGTATTAAGCAAAATGGCACTAGATTCTTGCCAGAGGATGGCGGCTATATGGGCTTGCCCACTCCGTCAGTCGGGTCAAATTATGGAAGCTGCGTTGACTTGTGGGCGCCAGGCTTCAATATCACCTCCCTGGATTTTTTTGATGGTAAGCGTCGAGTATCCACTGGCACATCGTTCTCCGCACCTTTCACTGCTGCCGTGGCGAGCCGATGGGGTAACAATTCCACTCGACCCATTGTCCGTGAGCAACTATTGAAGCTTCACTCTCAATCAGGGGCTGCGGGTAAGCTTGTGAAATATGGTACACATTCTGTTGGCAACGCTACAAAGCAGCTTCCAGTATTTAAGGTATCAGAGCTTGGTTCTTCTGTAGATATTCCGAAGCTCCGAAATGCAAAGTACTACCCTGCTTCGGATATGCATGTCTTTCCTGGTAATTCAGGATCCTTAATTGCGGACTTGGGGACAGCAAAAAATGTGTATGGTGTGCGATTGACGCTTGTCACATCCGCGAATGGTAATGGTATCAATCCCGCTACTTTTAAGGTGTACGGTTCTAACGATGGCGTTAACTACACGTTAATCGGGAACACCAGTGAAACTCGACAGATCAATTGGGGACCGGTCTTTGTATCCGCTAATTCGACGTCACACCGTTACCTGAAAATTGAAGGGTACAACCCTGTGTCTTACCTTGGCTATTCTGAGGTTGAGGTCTACGGTAACTAAGCTTTCAGAAGACGCAAAAATTTCTAAGCTGGCTTAAGGCTTGAAATTGTTTTGGGCTCGCTTCGGCGGGCCTTTTTCATGGGCTCACGCATTTGCGTGGGCCATTTTTATTGGGCACGCCATATGACCGATGTAGCAGCCGTAGGCATTGCTGTAGAAACTAGCCAGGTACAGCAAGGCATCAACAAGCTGACCGAACTGGCTCAACAAGGGCCCAAAGTCGAGCAATCGATGGCCGGAATCTCTGCGGAGAGCAAGAAGGTTGCGAAGTCTCTGGCGGACCTGGGTTCTGGCGCAGGTGATGGCCTGAAGAAGACAGGCGACGCCGCGCAGAAGGCCGCCACCGGTATCAAAGCCTCTGGCACAGCTGCGCGTGAAGCAGTGACCAGCACCGCAAGCCTGGCGCGTGCCATGGCCTCGCTGACCGTCGAAGAAGAAAAGCACATTCGTAAGCTCGTTGACGAGGCGAATGGCCTTCGCATGACTCGCGGCGAAATGGAAGCCTATCGCGCCGCGCAGCGTGGGATGAGCACGGGCGCGCAGGAGATCGCTCGCGCCATGGGCAGCCGCATCGACGCGTTGAAGGTCGAGCAGAAAGAACTGGCGCAAGCCTCCCGTGAGGCAGATAAGTATGCGAAAGACATGCTGCGCGCTTCTGCGTCCAGCAGTGCGGCTGAGAAGTCGTTCCGCGCACTGAACACGGCAGCAAACGCTGTGAGCGCAGCGCTGTCCATCATCGGCGTTGGGTTTGGAGCCCGCGAAATC
Source organism: Comamonas sp. JUb58 (assembly GCF_004364775.1). GTDB lineage: Bacteria > Pseudomonadota > Gammaproteobacteria > Burkholderiales > Burkholderiaceae_C > Comamonas. The sequence continues at coordinate 79,104 of NZ_SOAL01000021.1, read as the reverse complement.
ATCACACAGATCGATGGATACACCAAATTCACCGCTCAGCTCAAGCTGGCGACAAAGGGTGCGTCGGACTATTCGGCTGCGATGGCATCTGTTCAGCGTATCTCTACCGATGCTCAGCAAGGTATCGGTGAGCTGGGGACGCTGTATGCGCGTATTGCGAACGGTACTGCTTCGCTCAACCTGAGTCAGCAGAAGCTGTCGGACATCACCGAGACCGTTGCGCTGTCCCTCAAAGTGTCCGGCGCGACTGCATCTGAAGCATCGTCGGCTATGTTGCAGTTGTCGCAGGCATTCGCCTCCGGCGTCCTGCGTGGCGAAGAATTCAACTCGGTGAACGAGGCAGCACCTCGACTGATGAAAGCCTTGGCAGATGGCCTCGGCGTTCCTGTGGGCGCACTGCGCAAGATGGCAGAGGCTGGGCAGCTCACCTCTGCTGTCCTGGCCGATTCGCTTCCAAAGGCGCTGGGCAAACTGCGCGAAGAAGCAGAGTCGGTGCAGACTATCTCCGGGGCCTTCACGGTCCTGAAGAACAACATCATGCTGATGGTCGGCGCACAGGCTACTGCTAGTGGCGCTACCAAGGGCTTTGCCAACGGCATCAGCATGCTGGCCAACAACCTGGATGTTCTGGCCACGGTTGGCGGTGCGGTGGCTTTGGTCCTGGGCGCTCGCTTCACGGCGTCCATTGCTTCTACTGGGGTTGCATTCGCTGCTTCCACCATTCAGGCGGCGCGCTATCAGCTGACCTTGGCCAGCATGGCCGGCGTGAGCACGACTGCGGCCACTGGGCTGATCGCTATGGGTGGGGCAGCGCGAGGCGCGTCCGCAGCGATGGCGTTTCTGGGCGGACCTCTGGGCTTGATCCTGACGGTAGCAGGCGCTGCCACGGCTGCGTTCTACACGTTCCGGGATAGTTCTGAAAGCCTGGTCAAGAGCATCGGTGGCTTGAACCAGCCGCTAGACCAGCTGAAGAAGAAGCTGGATGCACTGCCTGCTGAGAAGCAGATTGTCATCAAGATGGCGATTCAGGATGAGCAGCAGAGGGCAGTCAAGCAAGCACAGAAACTCACCGATGACTTGATTCAGTCGATTGCGGGTGCTGCAAACATTCGTATGCCGGCTGACCAGTTCGACCTCATGATTGAGGCGCTTCGAGAGGCATCCAAGGAGGGTGGAAATCTCGCGCCTGTCTTACAGAATGCAGTAAGCGCAGGCTATCTGCCTCGCGGTCGAATTCAAGAGTGGCTGAATATGGCAGCGGCCCTTCGCGAAGTTCAGGCTGCAGCTCGGGGCGCTGCTGAAGCTCAAAGCACGACCGTTCCCCTCGTATCTGCGGAAAACAACGTGTTCCTGCAGCGTGCCAGGGCAGCACTTGATGCGGCAAAGAGCTACAAATCTCAGGCTGAGAGGATGCGCGAGGTTCAGGATGCCGGGAAGAAGCTGGCAGGAGAGCTCAAGAACCTGCAGAACGCCCAATTGGGCAACTCCAAAGAGGCGAAAGACCTGGAAGAGCGCATCAAGGGTGTCAATGAGCAATTGGCCTCTATGGCGAAGAAGGGCCGGGATACCTCTGGTGCAGCAGCGGTCAAGAAAGAGGTAAACGAGTACAACACACTGGTTGCTTCAATCCAAGGGAAGATTGATCTCAATCGCGAGGAACTGCGATATTCCGGAAACCTGAATGATGCACAAAAGGCAGAGATCAAGCTAAATGCCGACTTGACTGCCGGCAAGGTCAAACTGAATGCTGCTCACGAAGCAGATTTGCGTGCCCGCTTGGCCATCTGGAAGGCGCAGGAGCAAGCCAAGGAGCAAACCCGCCGCGACATTGAGGCCTACAAGGAGCAAGTGGCCGTTCAGGATGAGGCTGCTAAGGCCTATGTACGGCTTTACGATGGTATGACGAAAGCCCGTCTTGCCATAGACGGGCTGCAAAGCTCCACTACCAATGACACAGATAGCCTCCGAGTGGAGGCCTCTCTTATTGGGGCGTCGAATGCACAGAGACGAATGACCGTTCAGCTGTACGACCTGCAACTGGAGAGGAAAAAGGAGCTGCTGAAGCTTGACGAGACGGATTTCGCCACGGCGAAGGATCGCGCGGAAGCAGAGCAACGCATCAACGACATCTACGACAAGCGCGCCGAAAACACAAAGACTTCGGCCTATGTAGAAGAGTGGAGTGCGACGGTCCAGCAGGTAGAGGACATCTTTGTCAACGGCTTTGCCGACATGATGAACAACGGCAAGTCCGGGTGGGAGTCGTTCTGCAAGTCGCTGCGCACGTCATTCTTCACCCTGGTGGCAAAGCAGATCTACAAGATGCTCGCGGAGCCTTTTGTGGTCAATATCGTTGGCAACTTGCTGGGGGTGGCCGGCGGCGCTGGCGGGCTCTTGGGCGGCTTGCTGGGTGGTAGCTCGGGCGGAGGTGGCCTAGGGGGCCTGATGAACCTTGGTTCTGCCGCCAACACTGGATATGGCCTGTACACCGGCTTAACGTTCACCACTGCTGGCAATTGGATGATGTCGGCTGGCGACTACATGGGCTGGAACTGGCTGTCCAATGCGGGCGCTACAGTGGGCGGCTGGGGTGCTAGCAGCGCATCAGGTGCGGCGGCCTATGGCGGCAGCTATGCCGCTCCGTCTGGTGTGGGGATGGTGAATGTCCCTAGTTCTGGCGGCATGGGCGCATATGCTGGAGTGGGCTACGCCGCGGCGATTGTCATGGCGGCCGCCTACCTGGGCGGCATGTTCAAGGAGGAAAAGCAGGTCGGCAGCGGCATTACCGGCGAGCTGGGAGGCGACCTCTATGGCTACCAGCTGATGCGCGAGAGCGGCGGCCTGTTCGATGGCCCGGACTATCGCTATGTGGTTGCAGAGCAGGAGCAGGAGAAATCCCGCGCCGAGATCGAGCGCCTAAAGAAGGAGATTGCGGACAACCCTAACGATGCCCGCAACGCCTACCGCGAGCGGCAAATCCAGCAGCAGTACAGCCGCTTGGAGATGCTGGAGCAGTACAACGGCTCTATCGAGGCACTGTCCAGCCCCATCAAGGCATTGCAGGATGCATTCCTCACCATGCGCGAGGACACTGCTGCGCGTGCTGACACGCTGGGTCTGGACGGCGACTCGATCCGCGCCATGAGAGTGACTCTGGGGCTGGATGACATCCACCCTGACACCGGTGGCAAGGGGTTGGAGCTGACAGGCTTGAGCCAGGAGGAGGCAGCAGCGAAGATCCAGGCCGCTTTGGCGCAAGCCAATGAGGAAATGGCGCGCTCGGTGCTGGGCACCTGGCAGGAGCAGACCCGCGAAGTGACCCGCATGGTGTGGGACAACGTGGAGCTGCCCTCTGACGGCGACACCCAGCAATATGGCCGAGTAGGTCGTGAGATGACCGAAACCGTGACAGAACAGGTGTTTGTCATGAGCGAGTATGTGCGGGCCGGTGAAACGGCAGTGCAGGCGCTCACCCGCCTGTCTGACTCGCTCCTGAGCGTGAACACGGTCTTCGACATGCTTGGCGTGACCTTGATGGATACCTCGTTGGCAGGTGCAGACCTGGCCTCGGACATCATCGACGCGTTTGGCGGAGGGGAGCAGTTCTCTGCAGCGACGGGCAACTACTACGGCAAGTTCTACTCGGATCAGGAAAAGGCGCAGAACCAAGCGCGCCTACTGAATGAACAGCTCAAAAAGCTGGGTGTGGACACCATGCCTGCAAGCCGTGAGGCTTTCAAGGAATACATCAACGGCATCGATCTATCGACTGAGGAAGGGCGAAAGCTCTATGCCAGTCTGCTGGTTCTTGTCGATGTGTTCGACATGATCTACACGTCTGCCGAGAACATCGCCAGCCTGAAAGAGGACCTGAACCTGCAGCTGCTGCGGGCCCAGGGCAATGACGCCGAGGCCCTGCGCCTGGAGCGTGAAAAGCAAATCAAGGAACTGGAGAAGTACAACGATCCGGAACTGGTTCGCATGCAGCGCGACGTTTGGGCGGCCGAGGACAAGACTAAGGCAGACGAGGAGGCCAAGCAAGCCGCCGAGACTGCCAAGGCCTTGGGCATGAAGAACCTGGAAGCCGCCGTCTCCCGTGAAAAGGAGTACTGGAACCAGTTCACTGCTGACGCCAAGGACGCGCTGTCCAAAGCATCGAGCTACTTCGACCTGGTGACCAATGCGGCCAAGTCGCTGCGGGAGTCGGTCGAGGATGGATCGAGCTGGGCTGCAGCTGCCGGCATGGTGTTCATCGAGCAAGCGCTGACCAATGCCCGCAACGGTGGCGGTCTGTCTGACCTCGAAGCGACCAAGTCGGCCATCGAGGCGGCTACCGGTGGTCTGGTCATGGACAACTACGCCACCCAGGCGGAACTGGACTACGACAAGAAGGTGCTGGCGGGGCAGCTGGATGAACTTGGAGGCTATGCGGAGTTGGCCAAGTCGGATGCACAAAAGCAGATCGACTTGGCAACCTCGCAGATCAAGCGCCTGGATGACACGCTCACTTTCTGGAAGGAATACGGCGAGACCCAGGTGAATGCCACGCTGAGCGTCACTGACGCCATCAAAGCGCTGGAAAAGCTGATGTTTCCTGAGAAGGATGCGGCAGAAGGTGGCGGATCGGGTGCATCCAGCGGCAGAGGAGGCGGAAGCTTTGGTGGCGGTGGTGGCTACATCATTGGCAGCAACTCGTCGGAGTCGATGTTTGAGGGTTACTTGCCTGATGGGCGCCCAGTCTACAAAGACGGCTCCATTGGCACGGCGATGGGCAACACGGCAGATCAGCTTGCAAACGGCAAAGACCCATACAGCAACTACCCCGACTACTCAGGTAGCGGGAAGGTTGTGTATGACGAGGAGAAGGGGCTGTACGTCCCCAAGCTCAACGTTGGCACCAACTACTTGCCAAGCGACATGCTGGCAATGGTGCACAAAGGAGAGCGGGTCATCCCGGCTGCTGACAACCGTGCGCTGATGGATGCACTGCAAAACCAAGGCGCAGGCTCAGGCAACGCAGAGCTAATCGCCGAGGTTAAAGCCTTGCGCACAGAGCTGCAGGAGATCAAGGCCAATACGGCGTCAACAGCCCAAAGCACGGGCAGTACTAGCCGTACGCTGAATGATGCAACTGACAACGGCAACGCCATGAAGGTGAGTGTCATGTCTAACTAAGGAGGGCGATCCATGATCGTTTTATCGCCCATCACTATCGGCGCAGAAATGTTCCTCTCTGGCTCCGTGCCAGAGGTGGACACCGATGCGGGCGAGGTGGCTTGGAGTGCGAGCCCGGTGGCGGCTGTCGGGGATGAGAGGGTGTACAACAGGCGTGTATGGAAATGCACGCTTGTCCCTCCAGACCCAGCAAAGACACCTGACAAGGACCCCAATAGCTGGCAAGACATGCGGCCGTCCAACCGGTGGGCCCCGTTTGACAAGTACATCAGTACCAAGCAAGTCGGAAGAAAAGGCCAGGTTGATTATGTAATCAAGCCTGGCTTTTGCAATGGCCTGGATCTTGAGGGATTGAAGGGCTCGCGCCTGCAGATCTCTATCAAGGACGGGCCACTCCCGGCGGATGCTGACCTCATCGATCCGGTTGATGTATCGCTGCGCGTTCGGCCGGCTGGATGGAGAAGCTACTGGTTCGGCCGCAAGCTGCAGATCACCAAGCACCGGCTCGACAAGCTGCCCCTGAACCCCAATGCGGTGATCCGCGTGACGGTGCTGGATGCGGTGGACGCAGAGGTCGGGATTGGCTTTTTCAATATCGGCGACTGGATCAACTTCGGCGTCGCATCGCGCGGCCTGGAGTCTGGTGCCATGTACGGCGCCCGGGCGGAGATGGTCAATTTCTCCTATCGCAAGGACAACGACGACGGCACCTATGAGCTTTTGCCCCGTGGTTCAGCTGTGAATGTCTCCATCCCGGTGATCGTGGACGCCAACGAGGCCAACCGGCTGTTTGATGTGGTTCGGCGCCTGGCCAATACGCCAGTCTCCGTATACGCCAGCACGCGGGATCGTGACCGCTTCTTGTCCACCGTGGGCTTGGTCTCGACTGATTTCACGCGAGAGATCACCGATTTCACGAATCTCAACGTTTATGTAAAGGGGGTGCTGCAATGACAGAAATTGTGGTCGTACCAACAATCACGCCGCTGCCACCGTATCCAACCCCGGAGATGGACGATGCAGCATACAACAACGCAGCATTTCTGACGACGAAGGCCTATGTCGTCATGGTTGACGAGATGCAGGCTATGGGGGACGCAACCCATACCAATGCCACTGCAGCCAAAGAGCAAGCCCAGCGCGCCGTAGATGCGGCCACCGATGCGGCCCAGGTGCAGGACATCGTGCTGGGCGCGGCCAACTTCAAAGGCAACTATGCAGACTTGGCGGGTGCGCTGCCAATGCCTGCATCCGTCAAGCACGCGGGCCGCTTCTGGATGCTAACGCGCAATCTTGCAAACGTGGCTGCTGATGTGCCAGGTGTGTCAACAGCGTGGACATCGCTAGACAGCGGGCAGGTGGTCACGCAAAAGATCACCGCAAACACGACTGGCATTGCAGGTGTGAAGTATCTGATCGTTGGGCCTAACGTCACGCTCACAGCCCCAGTCGGAGCAAACAAAGGCGACCGATTTGGCTTCATGTTGTGCGTTGACCGAACGGGCAATCAGCGGATCGATTTTGGCGCAGTGCTGGTGCGCGGCAAGCCTGCAGCAATGCTCACTCTTGACACAAATGGCGCTGCGGCAGACGTGCAATTTGAAGACAACGACTTGGGGTGGATCTAAATGCTGTTCTCAGAAATCTTTAACTCGGGCGGCGGTAGTGGCGCCAATCTTTGGATCTCGGGCGTTCCTGTTCCGCAGTGGGGCTTGGTTATCTCTCCACTCGATGGCGAGGTGTACCGGCGCACGACAGCAACGGGAGCGGGTACTGTTGATCCTGCAAACGATATAACCAACTACATGGCAGCTAGTTATCGCCGAGTCACTGCGCTGACAACATATATTGATATCAACAATCTGAGCAGTACCGCAGACAGATTTGCAAATGGTGCAACAAAGTTGAATATGAACATTACAGTTAATACCCGTACCAATCTACTAAATGTTACTGGTCGGGGGCTTGTGCAATATTTGGGCGTGATTAAAGCCGCAGCAAGCGGTGGGCGACTGGAAGTCCTAATTGATGGTCGTTCCATTTTCGATAAGACTGTCGGCACTGTGAATGCCAATTACGCTGCAATTGTTGTTGGTTCAGCAATCAATTGGACGACAGATAATGGAGCCTCCAACATTGCCGCATATACAGCACTTCCAGAAGAGGGCGTTGAATTTAAAAGATCACTGCAAGTCTTCTACACACCACTGACAGTCGCTACGACCGTGGGCACCTTTGCATACATGCTGCGGGAGACGAAATGAGCAATCAACAGCAAAACGGAGGGCTTGTTATTGTGGCGCTTGATACGCCAGCGCCAGAGCCCGCTATCCTGCCGGCTGTGGTCATCACTGGCATTACCGTGGACGAGGTCAACGCCGCGCGCGCCGTGATTGCGCCCGACTTCCGCACCATGAAACTGCCAGTGGGCTCTGCTGTGACCATTGATGTGGAGCTGCAGTGGCAGGGCCAGCGCGTGCCGGGCTTTGGTGAGGAATTCGCCATGCCCATGCGCAGCACAGACGGATTGATGCGTCACATCGACATCAAGTTTGTCGACGGCAGCGCGCAGTTCGTGGCCGCCATGAACGACAGCAAGCGCTGGGAGGTCACCCCCCGAGCTAATCAACAGCGGCCTGCCGCCCGAAGCCCATATGGACTTCGCTGGCATCGTCATCACTGCCGTCGAGTAACCCTCTACTGACAACACACAACACAACCCGCTTCGGCGGGTTTTCTTATTTCTGAGGGAGTCTCTCGATGCAGAGCACAGACATCAGCATGCCGATTGCAAAGGCGACAAGTGCGGTGACGTTGGCCACGGCTGCGCAAGCCGATGTGGCAGACAAGATCGCCCAGGCGGCCACCGTCAATTCCAGCTTCGAAACCTGGTACTGGGTCAACTCCATTCCATGGGGCACCATCGCCTCGATTGTGGCCGTGCTCTACACGGGGCTGCTCATCTGCGAGTGGTTCTGGAAGAAGCTGTGGCGGCCGGCGTTTGAGCGCTGGGGCTGGATCAAGCCGCGCAAGGGCCCGCGCATCATCACGCTGGACGAGTACCGCCAGATGAGCGAAACGCAAAGGGCGGACCTGTCATGAGCAAGATTCCAAATGCATTGCGCGCCGGCCTGGTGGCCCTTGTTGTGCTGACGGCTGGGGGTGGCGGCTATGTGGCGCTTGAGCGCGACAAGGCAGCAGCCCAGGCCATGGCCGAGCAGAATCAGTACATCCAGGCCGTGGCCGCGGACACCGGCACATCTCAGGCGGTCAAGATCGCCATGGTGATGGGCAGCTACTACGAGAGCAGCTACCGCCACATTGGCACGCCCTACGTGGACAAGCTGGGCAAGGGCCAGCCGCTGACTGTGTGCAACGGGATCACGGGCCGCGCCGTGGTGGCTGGCCGGTACTACACGCCGGCCGACTGCTACGCGCTCGAGCGCAGCCGCTACCTGGCCGCCGAGCGCACGGCCATGGGTCTATTCCGGCTCTGGTCTACCTACACCCCGCTGCAGCAGGCCGTGTTTATCGACTTCATCCACAACAAAGGCGAGGGCGCTCTGTACGCCTCGACCCTACTGCGCAAGGCCAATGCCGGGGATGTGGTGGGTGCATGCCGCGAAAACCCGCGCTGGAACCGTGGCACGGTCAATGGGGTGTCTGTGGTGCTGCCGGGCCTGCAGGCCCGGGGTGATGCCAACGGCGAGATCTGCGAGGTGGGATTATGACCTTGGGGGTTTATACAAATACCTGGAGGGTTTACGCATACGCCCTGGTAGGTTTAGCCCTATTTGCCTCTGGCTGGGTGGTCAATGGCTGGCAGGCCGGCAAGACCATTGCCGAGCTGCGCGCCGAGAAGGCCCAGGGTACGGCAACCCGGGCCGAAGCCGCACGAACCGACGAAGCCAACACCGCCAAACTGGAAAGCAAGCATGCCCAAGACACGATCTACAACGCCGACCGCCTGGCGAACCTCAAGACTGGCATTGATGTTGATGAGCGCGCTGAGCTTGCCCGTGCTGAGCGCCTGCACCGCGACACCGACAGCCGAAGTGCCACTTATCGCGCGCAAGCCCAAGCCGACGCCGCTGCCCGCAGCGATCTTGCAGATAAAGCCGCAGCCCTCGACCGCCAGCTTGCAGAAGGCCTCGGCGTGGTCGCAAGCCTCGGAGGCGACCTTAAGCGACGAGACGCCGAAGTAGCCGCGCTGTGCGACCAGGTGAACATTGAGCGCCGGCTGAGCGGTGACGACAGCGACCAGGCCTGCAGCCAGAAATAGAAAGAGCCTCCCCGGCGCCACTGCGGCACTGGGGAGGCTCTTTTTTCGTTTGTGTTTTTGGCGGTTGAGCCATACACTGTTCTCAGTCGGTGCCAATGACTGTTGGTGATTTTGGGCCCTGCGGCCCTTTCGCCCGATAAGGCCTCTAGATCATAACTAGGGGCCTTTTTCGTTGGCCGACTTTCCTGGAGCAAGCAATGTGCAATCGCTACCACTCACCCGATGAAGGCTACATCCAGCAGTACTGGCGGCTGAACCCCCGGCAGTTGGGGCTGGGTGCCCGCGATGTGTTCCCGCGCTCACCTGGCGGATTCATCCGGCGCGCCGTGGATGATCCCGGCTACAGCAAGGAACTGGCCGTGGGGCGATGGGGCTTGATCCCCTGGTTCAGCAAGACGCCCGACATCAAGTACAGCACCAACAATGCACGGGCTGAGGAGGTGGCGGACAAAGCCAGCTTCAAAGACCCGTGGAAGCGCGGCCAGCGCTGCATCATCCCTGCGACGACCTTTGATGAGCCAAACTGGGAGAGCGGGAAGAACGTGTGGTGGAGGTTTGGTCGGGCCGACGGCGACCCGTGGGGCTTGGCGGGGCTGTGGAACACCTGGAAGGATCCAGCGACTGGCGAGCTGATCGAGAGCTACACCATGCTCACGCTCAATGCCGACGAACACCCATTGATGAACCGCATGCACAAGCCAGATCCGAAGCTGGCACCTGACAAGCAAGACAAACGCAGCGTGATCCCGATTGAGCTGGCCGATGTGGATCAATGGCTGGAAGGATCGGTCAAGGACGCCCAGGCGCTGGTGAGACTGGCGCCGGTCGAAGTGTTCGCGGCAGGGCCGGCCTAGAACGGCACATCAGGCGCAATGCTGTCGTACAGATCCTTGTCCACCGCGACCGAAACCGAGTGCAGCACCATCGACCCCAGGACTGGCATGGCCTCGGGCCGATCCAGCTTGATGCCGTCCCAGCGATGGTGATCCTCGGTCTGTGACCATTCCTCATCATCCCTAACGTGCCACCGCCAGTATCTTGATTGAACCATAGTCATCTCCAAAGACTGTATATTTATACAGTAAATGGAGCGAGCTATGGAAGCAGTCAGGAATTTTGAGTACACAGATCTGCCGGGCTACTACGGGAGCATTGCGGCCCCGGGGAGCCAAGCTGATTTGGATGGCCGCCAACGGGTCGGGGTGGATTTGTATGTGTTGCCGTTGCAGTTCTGCGGAACGTATCTGTGTTCCCCACTCCTGACTGTCAGGGCCCCGATCTTTGGCGTGGTGATTTCGTCAAAAACGCCCTTCAACGGATACCAGTCCGCGATCTACAAGCGATCAGATTTGATGAAGCTGGTGAGCTATCCGCTGGAACAGGTTGAAGTCTGGAAGAAGCGAGAGGACGGCACCATGCTGCTGCGCGGGGAGCAATGGGACGAAGGGGAGCTCAACCGGTGGCCACAAACTTGGATCTGCGGGCGCAATCCATCGGCGGTCACTGCGGCACTGCGCGGGATGTCAGCCTGGCTGGATAGGGAGTACGCGAAGGTGAAGCGGCCGCCCTATGCGAATGACCGGCCCAGGTAAGGCTCAGCCGCAAGAGTGCAAATGAAATGTGCAGATTGGGTAGGGAAGGCAAGAATAATTGCACCAATGCTATCGGCGCATGCCAGCAGTTCGCGCTACCCTGTGTGGTTGCAAAATGATACACACTATGGGGCATTGTTGTTGAGGGGTGACGGAGTCGTTCACCGATCATCAGTCGCGCACAAATTGGTGTTGAGGTGCTTAAATCACACCGAATTCACACCGATCTCTTGGAACCCGCATGGCTGCTATATCGGACGCGGGTTCAATTCCCGCCAGCTCCACCATTCAAGCCAAAAAAAAGCGCTCACTGGTATTCAGTGAGCGCTTTTTCTTTTAGGCATCGGCATTGTTGCCAGCGCCAGTAAACCGCTGAATGCCGAGCTCGAATCCTGTTATCCCATCTCCATCAGTGCTGTGTATCAGCTGCAGCTTGGGCGATCGCGGCGGCCATGGCCAATGACTGACAAAAGCCACAAAGCGCATCAGTATTCGTAGCGCCTCAACCCCTCAATATCCTTCAACAGCACCGTACGGTAACCCACCTCCAGCAAATCTTGCTTTTCCAGCTGCAGCAGCGCTTCATTGAAGCGGGCGCGGGAGACCTGGCAAAAGTCGGCCAGCTCGCTTTGGGTGATGTTGAGCAAGCCGGCATCGGGGAAGGGAAAGTTCAGCGGTGTGATCAGTGAGCCCAGGCTTTGGGCGACCCGGCCGGTGACGCTCAGGCATTGCTTGGCGGTCAGCAGACGCATCAGTTGGTGGCTTCGCTCGGCCATCAGCTCCAGCAAAAACTGGCTGAAGGTGGCAGATTGCTGGCGCAGCGCGTGGAAGGCGTGCGCAGGCAATGTAAGCATGGTCAGGTCATGCAAGGCGATGGCATCGCAGTCCATGGCCATGTGCGGGCGTAGCAAGTAGGTTTCGCCAAACCAGCTGCCGGCGTAGCCGCACAAGGTGATGGAGCGGCCATCGGGCGTGGGCACGCAGATTTTGGCTGCGCCGCGCGTGACACCGGTCCAGCCCGTGGGGATGTCGCCTGCCTTCCACAGGTACTGGCCCGCATGCACATGGCGCACCTGCAGGTGGGCGTGCACCAGCGCTTGCGCCTGTGCTTCGCTCACCGTATGCGCCCACATGCAGTGCTGCCACTGGCTGAGCACCTGGTCCTTGCTGAGAAATGCGGCCTTGGGTTTCATTTAAATGAGAATTGTTCTCAAGAGAAAAGACTTCCCATTCTCTTCCAATTAAGCTTTTCCGCTGTCGTTGTAAGAGAACAAAAGGCGTAGCTATGCAGAATCAGGGGCGGTCAGTCGCGAGTCAGCGGAACAATTGGGGTGCTACATGGGCGATCGCGCCCATCAGCCTGGCTATCGGGGTGCTGGCCAGCAGTGCGCAGGCACAGACGGTGGCTGCGGCCGCAGAGGCTGATGGTGCCGAGGCGGACACCCACTTGGCGGTGCAGCATGTGGTGGCATCGGCCGCACCCAGCATCCGCAGCGAGTTGGCGCAGACCACCCAGGTCATCGACAGCGAACAGCTGCAGCAGCAAGTGACGGCAGGCAAAAGTGTGGCCGAGGCCCTGGGGCAGCTGGTGCCGGGGATCGACCTGGGCGGGCAGTCGCGCAGCAATTTTGGTCAGAACCTGCGTGGGCGCACCATGCTGGTCATGGTCGATGGCGTGTCGCTCAACAGCTCGCGCGGCACGGCCCGGCAGCTGGATGCGATTGATGCGTTCAATATCGAGCGCATCGAGGTACTGTCAGGCGCCAGCGCCTTGTACGGTGGCGGTGCCACCGGCGGTATCGTCAACATCATCACCAAAAAAGGCAGCGCCGCTGGCCTGCAGCTGGGCAGCGAAGTGGGGGTCACCTCCGGCTTCCAGGGCTCGCGCGACCACCAGTACCGCTTGGCCCAATCCATTGCCGGCGGCAATGAGCAGGTGCAGGCGCGCCTGGGCATTGCGCTGCAAAACAATGGCAGTTACTACGACGGCAAGGGCAAGCCGGTGCGCACCGATATTGCCCAGACCGATGCCCAGAACACCAAGGGTGTGGACGTGCTGGGCAATGTGCAGATCAAGATCAGCCCCGAGCAGAGTCTGGGGCTGACCGCGCAGTACTACCGCAACCGCTTTGATGGCTCCTCCTACCTGTATGGCGGCCCCAACCTGGTGGGCATCATGGGTGGCAAGCCCGAGCTGCTGGAGCAGCGCGGCGGCTTTGTCAGCGATGTGATGCCGCAGACCGAGCGGGCCATGTTCAATGCTGACTACCATGCCGCCAAGGTCTGGGGCGACCAGGACCTGTATCTGCAGGCCTTCTGGCGCCAGGAGAAGCTGGACTTTGCGCCGTTCCCCAGCTCCGTCGTGACCGCCTCCCACCAGAACACCGACACCTGGGGCCTGAAGGCCGCGCTGGCCAAGTCCTGGGGTGACCTGAGTGTGCGCTATGGCCTGGATTGGGACCGCGAGAGCTTTGATGGCAGTGCCACGGTGTTCGATACCGCGCAGGCGCTGGCCAGCGGCGGCATGGTCAACCGGCAAATCGGCAGCACCGGCCGCTACCCAGGCTACCGCGTCAATACCGCTGCAGCCTTTGCCCAGGCCGAATGGAAGCTGAACCCGCAGTGGAGCCTGAACGGCGGCCTGCGCTACCAAAGCACGGACCTGCAGGTGGACGATTTTGTGGGCTACACCCAGCAGCTCTACATGCTGCTGGGCCGTGGCAACTCGGCCGATGCCATCCCCGGCGGCAAGAACAGCTACAACGTGAGCCTGTTCAACCTGGGCGCCCGCTACCAGATCGATGCCGCCCGCAGCACCTGGCTCAACTACGCCGAAGGCTTTGAGCTGCCGGACCCCGGCAAGTACTACGGCCAAGGCAACTACCAGGCCAATGGCACGCATTGGCAACTGGTCAGCGGCATCGATCCGAAAAGCTCTCCGCTGCAAGGCATCAAGACACGGCAGGTGGAATGGGGCTTCAAGCAGGCCAGCGGTGCGGTCAAGCTGCAGTCTGCGCTGTTCTATGCCTGGTCGGATCAGACCTTGCAGCTCAACAACGCCAACAACAATGTGACCATCAATGTGCTCGATGAGAAGCGGCGCAACTACGGCTGGGAAGGCAGCCTGGACGTGGCCGTCGCCAAGAACTGGGCCTTGGGTGGCAATGCGCTGTGGATCCGGTCAGAGACGCGGCAGGACGGCAGCTGGGCCAAGCAGTCCATCATGACGGCGAGCCCCTCCAAGCTGTCGACCTATGTGCAGTGGAACCCCAGCCCCTGGCAGCTGCGCTTGCAAGCCTCGCACATGTTCACGCTCAAGGATGACAGCGCGGGCAAGATTGATGGCTTCACGGTGCTGGACCTGATGGGCGGCGTGAAGCTGCCGGTGGGCCGCCTCAATGTCGGTATCCAGAACCTGTTGGACAAGCAGTACCTGACGACCTGGTCGCAGCGCGCCATGGCCTTGTACGGCGTGGGTGCGGTGTCGCCACAAACCTTTGCCTTCTACGGCCGTGGTCGCACCTTCTCGCTCAACTACAGCGTTGAATACTGATGGCTGCAGGTGTGCACAACCAGGTGGAGGGCGTTAACGTTGCTCAGCGCCCCTGGCAGTTTTGGGCGGTACTGGTAGCGCTCTACATTGCGCAGGGCGTGCCGTCGTATTTGATGATCATGACCGTGCCTGCCGCATTGCGCGCTGCCGGCATGCCTTTGCAGCAGGTGGGCATGCTGTCCATCTTGATGCTGCCCCTGGTGCTGAAGTTTTTGTGGGCGCCTTGGGTAGACCGCTTGCGCCCATTGCGCTGGGGCCACCGCCGGGGCTGGATTGTCTGCACCCAGCTGGCATCGGTGCTGTCCATCGGGGCCCTGGCCTGGGTCGGGCCCCAGGCCTCCATCATCACCATTGTCTGCATTGGCATGTGCCTGGCGCTCAGCATCGCCACGCAAGACATTGCCACCGACGGCTATGCCACGCAGCAGCTGCGCAGCGATGAGCTGGGCCGGGGCAATGCGATCCAGGCCGCATCGGTGGCCGGCGGCGTGCTGCTGGGCGGCACCTTGGCCATGGCCCTGGTCGATCAATGGGGCTGGCAAGCCACCATGCTGTTGATGGGCGGGCTGTCTTTGCTGCCCCTGTTGGCGCTGCCGTGGATGGACGAGGGCTTGCCCCTGGGCCTGGAGGACGATGCGCAAGGCGGCGCTGCCGCAGCGCCCCTGCGCCCCAGCATCAAGCAGCTTTTTGCGCGCCCCGGTGTCTGGGCCATCCTGGGCTTGGCCGTGGTGTACCGGCTGAGCGAAGGCATGCTGCGCTCGATGGAAAGCAGCTACCTGCTGCACAGCGGCCTGAGCTTGAGCGAAGTGGGCGTGATTGCCGGCAGCGGTGCTGCCTTGGCTGGCCTGGTGGGCAGCTGGCTGGCGGCGCAGTGGTTGCAGCAGCGCAGCCGCAGCCAGGTGCTGCTGGGCTTGAGCGCCTTGCGCGTGCTGGCCTTTGCCTTGTTCCTGGCGCATTCGCTGCATTGGCTGGGCGGCACTACCTCCTTGGCTGTTTTGGCCGTGGGCTTGAGCGTGCAGCGCTATATGGAGATGGTGGCGCTGTATGCGCTGTTCATGGCCTCGTCCAGTCGCCGTCAGCCGGGCACGGATTTCTCCATCTTTGTCTGCGCCGAGTTGCTGAGCTACATGCTGAGCGCGATGGCCGGTGGCTTTATTGCGAAGCACTTCGAGTTTTCCGGTCTGTTTGCGATTGCGACGGTGATTGCCCTGGGCTGCTGGCTGGCCACGGCCGCACTGCTGCGGCGCCATGCACAAGTGGCTGCCGATGCCGGGAGGCGCGCATGACTTCAACACAGAATCTCTCGCGCAAGGCCCATATCCATCTGCCGCAAGCCAGCGCCTTTGTGGATTGGTTGCTGCAGCATTGGCGCTATGAGGGCATTGACGTGACCCAGCCCCAAGCGGGCACCTTGTTGCTGGCCTTGGCCGATGTGGGCATGGTCAGGCTGCAGCAAACCAGTACCAGCAGCATCGACTGCCTGCTGCAACCCGTGGCGCCCCGCATGGGGGACTTGATGCAGCTGTCCTTGGCCGAGCACCTGGCCGAGTTTGCCGACCAGATGGCTTGGCTGGAGGGCAGCTGGGAAGTGGTCTGGGACGGCGATGCCCCGCCGGCCACCGCCCAACTGCAGGTGATGCGCGTGCTCAGCAACCAGGCGCTATCGCCGCGCATGCGCCGCATCCGCCTGGCGGGGGGCGACATCAGCGCCTTTGCCCCCGGTGGCTTGCATGTGCGCATGCTCTTGCCCGAGCCCGGCCAGGCACCTGCATGGCCCACCTTGGTTGATGGCGACCGCCTGCATTGGCCGGTCGGCAAACCGGCATTGGCGCGCCGCACCTACACGATCAGCGCTATGGATCCCGAAGAGGGCTGGCTGGAGGTCGATGCCTTGCTCCACCATGGCATGGGCCATGGGGATCCACAGATGGCAGGGCCCGGCGCCGTCTGGGCCGCCAGTGCGCAGCCGGGCAGCGAGGTGGGGGTACTGAGCCCCGCCGGCGGCATGGTGCCGCAAGCCAAGCACTGCGTGTTGGTGGCAGACGCCTGTGCCTTGCCCGCAGCGGCGCGCATTGCGCAGGCGCGGCTGGCGGGCCCATCCACCGCTCTGCTGCTCTGGTTGTCGGATGCCCAGGAGCAAGCCGCGTTGGCGCCGGCGTTTGCCGGCATGCAGGTCACCTGGTTGCGCGGCGGCGTGCCCGGTGCGTCGCAGCTGGAGATTGCGCAAGTGCTGCAGTGGCTGGCGCTGCAGGATTGGGAGCAGGGCGATACGGTGTTGTGGGTGGCAGGGGGGCTGCCGTTGACGCAGGCCGTGCGCCGAAGTCTGGGGCGGCTGCCGTCCTCGGTGCAGATCAAGTCGCTGGTGCATACCTATTGGCGCTGATGTCCAGAACCCACGACATAAGGCTTGAGAGATGATTGCGACGCCGTCAATCTCAAGCCTAGTCTTACATCTGTGTTGTTTACCGCAGGATGCTTGGTCGGGGCCTAATGAGCAATCTGTCTGCAACACCCGCTTTGCACAAAACATCGTGCCCGCAGCACTGCCAGATACCTCGTTTTCGCTAGCTGAAGTGACTGCGGCGGAGTTATTGCCATGGCCAGTTTGCCGTCAAGGCACGCTGGCTGGTCGCAAAACGGCGGAGAACAAGGCGGCCACTGCTCTTTTCTATCCTTGGTCCAGAGCGGGAGCCGCACTATGCGAATCTAG
This sequence comes from Comamonas sp. JUb58, assembly GCF_004364775.1. GTDB lineage: Bacteria > Pseudomonadota > Gammaproteobacteria > Burkholderiales > Burkholderiaceae_C > Comamonas. Next base: position 61,792 of record NZ_SOAL01000021.1, on the reverse strand, counting down.
TCTGGGCTTGTGTCTGCGTGCCGATTCCTAACTAGCTGAGTCACGACGCGACCTGCTGGCAAAAGCGCCATCAGTATCCAGAACGACGACGGCGATAAATGCAAGCAGCCGCAGTCAACAGCATGCCCATGAGGCCCAGTCCCAAGGGGCTGCTTGTCGGAACACTGGTGGGTGCGGCGGGAGCTACATACAGGATGCCCGTCAGTTTCCCGCTGAAGGCAACGCGCAAGCCAGCCCCGATTCCACTGCATGCTGCATTGCTGCACAGAAAGGACATACCAAATTCCAGATCTACGGTGCCAGGGGTATTGGTAAGCGGGGCAGAGGGTTCGATATCCAACAACGGGACATTGCTGAGATTGGCCTGGTTGGACGAGGCAATGAACAGTAATTGCGGCAAGGATGCCAGGCAGTGCGCTGTCGTGCATTGCGTGCGGAAATCGGCTGCAGTGCCCACGGTTCCCGTCGTGGTTTTCAGACGGATATTGCTGTAGATATTCGTGTCGGCGTCGTACACGAAAGAGCCAGTCACCGTGCCTCCGTCATCAAAGGTAGTCTCCGAGACCGTCCATTGCATAGGCACAGCATTGGCAGTGGCGCTGAAGGCCAAGACACTGCAGGCTATGCTGAGATAAGCCAATAACTTCTTCATAAGATCCCCTCGTTGGTTTGAAGGGATGGAAATTAACAAAATGTAACCTGAATGGCAATCGATATATTCTTAGATTTTTAGGTCTCTCGCTTCAAATTCCTATTGAAAATGCATCTTTCTGATGTGAATTGAGGTGAATCAAGTGGAAATCAGTAGTTTCAGAACGCTAAGCCATTGCGTATACGGGACCTAGGGGCAAGCTTGGAGGCTTCTTGAAATAGATTTAGTTGTTATAGAAATTTGTTGATTGGATAAATAGGCAGGGTGCTGGATATCTTCTAAATAACAAAAAGGGAGCCAACGCTCCCTTTTTTGAAAGACCAAGCTTCAGTCCTGGCGCCTGCGCAGCCACAGCGCGCCCGCCACCGCCATCAACAGTGCCATCCAACCCAGCGCCCAGGGGCCCAAAGTCGGCACACGTTTGGCATCGCCGGGGTTGACGATAGGCGAGTCATCATCATTGACCTGCACGCCGGCCTGGCTGTTGGGCCCCAGCGCATAACCGGGGCTGGCCAGCAGCTGTACCAGCGCGGTGACACTGCCATCGCCTACAACGGTATTGGGCGTCGCGGTGATCGTGCAACTGCTCTCCGTCGCCCCTGCGGCGATGAGCACTGGCGAGCTGCAACTGCTGGTGTAGCGGGTGCTGCCGGTAGGAGGGCTGAGGCTGATGCTGCTGCCACCAGCGGGCGCGGCTGCACTCAGGCTGATGGTGCAGGTGGCGACCTGACCGGCAGAATCCACCAGGCTGCTGGGTGTGCAACTGAGGTTGACCACCGGCGTCACCGCCACATCGTCGTTGCGAATGGTGACCTCGGCAGCAGACGGGGAGCCCAGCACATAGTCATCCGTTGCGGCAGGCGTGGCCAGCGCGATGGCGGCCGACACATCGCCATCACCGGGCGTGGTGTTGGGCGTGGCGGTGATGCTGCAACTGGCCGTCGTCTGCCCGGCTACTACCAAGATAGAGCTGCCGCAACTGCTGGTGTAGCGCGGGTTGGCAGCCGGTGGGTTGAGAGCAATGGCCATGCCGCCAGCGGGCGCTGCCTGGTCCAGGGTGACCGTGCAGTTGGAGACATTGCCTGCTGCATCCACCAGCGCATCGGGTGTGCAGACCAGGGTGGCGGTCAGCTTGGGCAGGCAGGCGGCGGCATCGCCGCTGGTAGCCCCTGGCGTGCTTTGGCTGGGGGCCACGGTGCCGGCGGGAATGGTCATGATCCGCGTGCCCAGGCCATAGAAGGCCAGCTTGTCCGACGCATTAGGCAGCCGGGCTGCTGCGCCAAACGGCGTGTTGAAGGGCGAGGGTGCCACCGCGGCCAGTGTCTCAACCGCGCCAGAGCTGAGGTTGAAACGGTAGCTAACCGAGCTGCCGGTAAAAGCGTTGCCGGTGGTCGCAATGCCATAGGCCCATTGTCCGCTGGCATCAATCGCAAAGTCGCCTGACTGCGCGCCGGGAATATTGCCCGACAGATTCAAGCTGCCCACATACAGCGGCGGGGTCTGCGTCACATCGATCTTGAAGACTCGGTTGAGTGCGCCGCCGGTCTGGAAGTTCGCCAGGTACATGATGCCGCTGACGGGATCGATATCGGCGGCATTGAAGTTGGGCCCCAGGCGCAGGTCAATCGCACCGCTGACGACGGTGCTCGAATCGCTGGGGTCAGTCTGGTAGGTGCCGAGTCCGGAGACGATGCCCAGGTTGTCCACGCCACCACGGCCGTAGCGCAGCATTTCGTAGTAGCGGGTGTGGCTGCGCCAGCCGCCGCTGGTCCAACTGGCAGCGGGGCTGTTGTCCCAGCTGTTGTCCCCTTCCACCGCGCGCATGCTGTAGATATAGCCATCCTTGCCCATGCCACCCGCGACAGAGGCACCCGCTGGCAATGGCGGGCTGGGCGGCGTGGCCGATATTTCGCGGGGAGAGACGGTGGGCGCGGCAGCGCCGCTCCATATTTGTGAAACGGTCACCGCGCCGCTGGCGGGTGCGGTGGCCAAATCCAGCACGGCAGTGGGTGGTACGCCGGTGGAGCTGGGCGATGTGTAACGGGTCAGATAAAAGGATTGCTCGCTGGCAGAACAGCGTGGAAGCGCTGCGCCGGATGCAGCCATTGCAGCGGGTGCCAATGGTGCGGTCGCGATTATGAAAAGTACGATTTTAAATAATTTTATATTTTTAAATAATGACATGGATGTTCTCCTTGGCGTCAAAGAATTACATCGTAGTCAGCATCGTCCTTCATGCCCTCGCAGGGATTGTCAATGAATGTTTAATACCTTTGATTTATGATTCTGTAAATATCATTACGCCTTGATTGCGTGATTATATAAGTAATGTATAAACATCTAGATTTAAATATTGATTCATGGGTGCTGCGTTTGTTGCTATGATTTTATATGTCAAACATGTTATTTGCTATTAATTATTAATAGTAATTCAATAAAAACTATCATGTTTGCTGACAATTGTTTTATCTTTGATAAATTCTACGTTTTCTTATTACGATTCACACAAAAGAAAACTTGCGTCAAGTAACCCAATACTTGGCAGCCGCCTGCACAAGTCTTGTCCCATACGAGGAGCGCGCATGGCCAGAGTCCGCGCATAGACCGCGGCAGGGAGGTGGCGGAGCTTCCCTGAGAGACGCCAAAGCCGGCGCGTCAGGCCAGCCATTCCTGCTGCGCCCTCAGATGCGGCGCAGCATTGCTGGCTGGGGTTCAGGACTTGACCAAGGGGCACTTTCCCTCAGCCAGTGGCCGGAAGGCCTGCTCGCCCGGAATCGTGGCGATGATCTTGTAGTAGTCCCAAGGAACCTTGGACTCTTCGGGCTTTTTGACCTGCACCAGGTACATGTCATGCACCATGCGGCCGTCCTCGCGGATCTTGCCGTCGTCGCTGAAGAAGTCCTTGATGGGCATCTTCTTCATCGCGGTCATCACTGCGCCGGTCTCGTCGGTGCCGGCGGCTTCAACCGCCCTGAGGTAGTGCATCACCGCCGAGTAGGTGCCGGCCTGGGCCATGGTCGGCATCTTGTTCATGACCTTGAAGTACTTTTGCGACCAGGCGCGGCTCTCGGGCGTGCGGTCCCAGTAGAAGGCAGTCGTCGCATACATGCCCTGGGCGGTCTTCAGGCCCAGCGCATGCACGTCCGAGATGAACATCAGCGCGGCGGCCACTTTTTGCTTGTCGGTGATGCCGAACTGGCGTGCGCTCTTGATGGAGTTGATGGTGTCGTTCACGCCATTGGCCAGCGCAATCACATCGGACTTGGAGGCCTGCGCCGTCAACATGTAGGACGAGAAATCAGGCGCATTGAGCGGGTGCTTGACCGTGCCGATCACTTTGCCGCCGTTCTTGTCGACGGCCGCCGTGATGTCGTTGGACAGCGCCTGGCCAAAGGCATAGTCCACCGCCACGATGTACCAGCTCTTGGCGCCGCCCTCGGTCACCGCCTTCACGGTGCTGTTGGCGGTGGCATAGGTGTCGTAGGTGTAGTGCACGATGTTGGCCGCGCAGTTCTCGCCGGTGATCGAGCTCGAACCCGCCTCGGTGTTGATCAGCACCTTGTTCTTTTCCTTGGCCACGGTGGCCACCGCGTTGTGCACGGCGGTATTGCCCAGGCCGATGACCATGTCCACGTTCTCGCGGTCAAACCATTCGCGGGCGCGGGTGGCGCCAATGTCGGCCTTGTTCTGGTGGTCCACCGACAGCAGCTCGATCGGCTTGCCCAGCACCGTGCCGCCAAAATCCTTGATGGCCATCGTGGCCGCCGCGACCGTGCCCTTTCCACCAATATCGGCGTAGGCGCTGGAGGTGTCGCTGATCACCCCTATGCGCACGGCGTTGTCGGATAGGCCCTGCGCCCATGCGCCAGAGGCCAGGCCAGCAGATGCAAACAGGGTCGTCAAACAATTGGTTCTGAACTTCATGGAAATGGTCTCCTGGTATTTTTATCGTTGGCCTCGGCCAGGTAGCCTGGTGGGCACGGTGTTACGGATCGCACAAAGGGGTTGGCACAAACTGGGGCAGGGCGGAGGTGTCAGGTCATGCGGCGCTCCTTCGGGGGTGGCGTGGTAGAGGCCTGGTTGGCAGGCTGGCCCTGCAGCTCGGCCAGGATCATGGCCTTGAGCTTGAACTTCTCGATCTTCTGCGTCAGCGTGCGCGGGAACTGCTCGACCACGCGGATATGGCGCGGCCGCATGAACTTGGGCATCTTGCTGTCGCACCAGTCATGCAGCGCCTGGCGGTCGATCAGCTGCTGCTCGCGCGCCACCACATAGACCACGACATCGTCCTCATCGCCCTCGTGCGCCGGGATGGCAAAGGCCGCTGTCATCTCGACGGCCGGGTACTGGTTGACCATGTCCTCGATATGGAAGGACGAGATGTTCTCGCCGCGCACCCGGATGCGGTCACCCATGCGGTCCACAAAGCTCAGGCTGCCATCGGCATGGCGCAGCGCCGAGTCGCCGGTGTGGAACCAGAGATTGCGGAAGGCCTTGGCGGTGGCCTGGGGCTTGCCCAGGTATTCCACCAACAGGTAGTAAGGCAGCTTCGACCGAAAAGCCAGCTGCCCGGCCACGCCCACGGGGCACTCGCCATCGCGCTCGTCCAGCACGGCGGCCTCCACAAACAGGCAGGGATGGCCCAGGTAGCCCTTGCCCACCTGGCCGGCCTGCGCCGGGCCCAGCAGCTCCAGGCCCAGGGCCGCAATCTGCGCACGGATCGCCTCGCGCGTCTGCCCACGCCGGTAGGCGGGCGGGGATTCGCAGCTGGCGTCCGTCTCTTCGATGACCGTGAAGCAAGACATGCCCGACTCCGTCTGGCCAAAGCCGGCCGTCACAAAGTCAAAGCCAAAGCGGCGTGCAATCTCCACATGGCGCTGGGGCAGCGGCTGCATGTAGACCTTGTTGAGGCTGTTGTGGTGGTCGGTGGCTGCTGGCGCTGCCTTGGCCAGCCAGGAGATCATCGTGTCCACCAGCACCGCGCTGGTGGCGCCACTGACTGCAATGCGGCGCCAGAAGTCATTGGGGCTGAAACGGTCCCAGCAAGCCAGGCCGCTGCCGGCCCATACCGCCCGCACCACATTGAACACCGCCCCACCCACGTGGTACATCGGCAGGTCGTTGTAGACCACGTCATGGCCATTGAGCATCTGGCGGAACAGGTAGGTGTACTGGTTCATCCAGCGGTGGCTCTGCACCACGCCTTTGGATGGCCCGGTGGTGCCGGAGGTGTAGATGATGTTGCAGAGGTCGTCAAAGGCCAGGGCCACATCCGGCTTGGCTGCGGGCTGCAGCAGCGCGGCCCATGCCGTTTCCGCATGCGGGCCGCTGTAGGCCACGCCGTCCGCTACCGCATCATGGCTGCCGGCGGGCGGCTCGTAGACCACCACATGGGCCAGCGGTGCGACCTGGCCCAGTTCCTCAGCGATGGCATTGAGGGCGGGGACCAGCGCGCGTTCGGCCAGCAGCATCACCGGCTGGGTGTCGCCAATCTGGTAGGCCAGCAGGCGCGCGGTCAGTCCAAAGTTGATCGGCGCAAAGACGGCGCCGGCCTTCCAGATGCCAAACATGGCCAAGGTGCTGATGAGCTGGTTGCGCATGAACACCGATACCGGCATGCCCCGGCCGATGCCGGCAGCGGCCAGGTTGCCCGCAATGGCATCGGTGATGCGGTCAAACTCGGCATAGCTCAGGCGCACATCGTCTTCGCCATACAGGTAGAAGAGCTGGTCGCCCTTGGTGCGCGCCCAGTGCGCCAGCCGTTCGGTGACCAGTTCGCCATCGCGTTGCAACAGCTCCAGCAGCGCCGGCTTGTCCAGCGTTGCCACGGGGTGGGCGGCGGCGCTCATGCGGCGCTCGCTTTCTGCGGCTCCTTCAGCAGGCGCCGCAGCACCTTGCCGGTGCCCGTCGTGGGCAGCGCCTCCCGAAACTCGATCTCCCGGGGCGCCTTGTAGACCGACATCTGCTCACGGCACCAGTCGATCAGCTGCTGCGCGCTCACCGCTGGCGCTCCCTTGCGCGCAATGACGACCGCCTTGACCGCCTGGCCCTTGTGCGCATCATCAATGCCAATCACCGCCACCTGCGCCACCGAGGGGTGCTTGATCATGATGGACTCGACCTCTTCCGGGAAGACGCTGTAGCCCGATACCTTGATCATCTCCTTGAAGCGGCCGGCAAAGGTCAGGTAGCCATCGCTGTCGATCTTGGCCATGTCGCCGGTATGCACCCAGCCGTCCTTCAAGGTGCTGGCCGTGGCCTCGGGCTTGTTCCAGTAGCCCTTGAAGTTGCCCGGGCTGCGCAAGACCAGCTCACCCACCTGGCCGGCGGGCAGGTCCTGGCCGGTGCCGGCATCGATCACGCGGCATTCCACCCCCTGGATGGGAATGCCGTGCGCGCCCCATTTGATGGCATCGACGGGCATCGAGGTGTCCCAGGTGTGGGTTTCGGACATGCCATAGGTCACCTCAAACAGCTGGCACTGCGGTGCAAAGCCGCGCCACTGCTCGGCCAGCGCCTGGTTGATGCTGATGCCAAAACTGGTGCTGGGGTTGATGCGCAGCGCGCTGAGGTCATACTCGCGCGCGCCTTCCACCTGCATCACCGCTGCATTCATGCTGGCCACGCTGTACCACCAGGTCACCCGGTAGCGCGCCAGCGCCTGCAGCACCTGCACGGGGTCAAAGCGGTACAACAGCACGCAGGGGATGCCGGTGTAGAGGGTGACATTGAGGCCGATCAGCATGCCCGCGATGTGGTTCAGCGGCGCCACCGCCAGCATGGTGTCGTCATCGCGGATGGGGTTGTTGTCTGCCGCTGCATGGGCTTTGAACAGCGCATTGCGGTAGGTCAGCATCGCCCCCTTGGGCAGGCCGGTGGTGCCCGAGGTATAGGTCATCAGCGCCACATCGTCCATGTCCAGCGGGCCCACATCGGGCGCAGGCAACGGCGTGTGCAACGGTGTACGCAGGCAGTCCAAAAAGTCTGTCGTGCCTTCGATATGGCGCTTGGGTGTGTCGATTTCTGCAGGCAGGTCGATCGTCGGCTGAGCGGGCAGCAGGTCGGCGTAGTGGGTCAGAAACACATTTTCAATCGCCGTCTTGGGGCGCGCCGCCTGCACGATCTCGTAGAGCACATCGGCCGCGACGATGACCTTGGCGCCCAGGTCGGAGAGCTGGTACTCCAGCTCATGGCCCTTGAACAGCGGGCTGCAGGGCCCCACCACCGCACCCAGCTTCTGGATGCCGATATGCGCAATCACGTACTGCGGGCAGTTCTGCATGAAGAGCGCTACCCGGTCGCCCTTGACCACGCCGCGCTGCTGCAGCTGGCACGCAAAGCTGTCGCTCATCTGGTCCAGCTGCGCCCAGCTGATGGCGCTGCCGTACCAGATGAAGGCTGGCTTGTCGGGCTGGGTACGCGCATGCTGGCGCAGGTACTCATGCAAAGGCTTTTCTTGTTGCCGGTACGCGATGGGGGTCATGGTGTCTCCTACGGTCCTGGTGTTTTTTGGGATCTCGGTCGCAGTGTTTTAGGTGAGGCGGGGGCGGGGTGGCTACCAGGGCGATACCCCCGATGCCGCCCGCCCCGGGCTGGCTGCCGGCAGGCTGGCGAGCATGCTGGCCAGCCAATCGCGTGTCTGCGCCGGGTCGATCACATCGTCGATCTCGTTGTAGCTGGCCACGTTCAGCGCCTTGCCCTGGGCATAGATCTCGTCGGTCTTGGCCTGAAAGTAGGCCGCCTTCTCGGCCGCGTCCTCCAAGGCTTCCAACTCGCGCCGGTAGGCCAGGCGCACCGAGCCTTCAATGCCCATGGGCCCCAGCTCACCGGTGGGCCAGGCCACGGTGGCCACGGGCACAAACAGGTTGCCGCCCAGCATGGCCTGCGCGCCCAGGCCATAGGCCTTGCGCAGCACAATCGCCAGCACCGGCACCTTGATGTGGCTGGCCGTCACAAAGATGCGGGCAAAGTGCCGCACGGCTGCGGCCTTTTCGCTCTCCGGCCCGACCATGAAGCCCGGCGTATCGCACAGCGACACGACCGGCAGGCCGTAGTTGTCGCACAGCTCCAGAAAGCGCGATATCTTGTCGGCGCTGTTGGCATCGAGCGCGCCGCCCAGGTGGCTGCCATCGTTGGCCAGCACGCCCACGGCCTGGCCCTCCAGCCGCGCAAAGCCGGTGACCACGCTGCGGCCAAACTGGGCGCGCAGTTCCATAAAACTGCCGCTGTCAAACAAGGTCTGCACCACGGCACGGATGTCATAGCCCTTGACCCGGTTCTCGGGCACCAGCGCGCGCAGCAGGCGCTGGTCGGCATGTTCTCCAGGCGGCAGCTTGCCCTGTACAAAGCCCAGGTAGGTCTGGGCCAGGGCCACGGCCTCGGTTTCGTCGCGGGCGAGCAGGTCGATCACGCCATTGCGCGTTTGCACACTCGCCGGGCCCACCTCGTCGGCCGCCACTACACCCAAACCACCGCCTTCGATCATCGCCGGCCCGGCCATGCCGATGCTGGCATCCTGCGTGGCGATGATCACATCGCAGCAGCCCAGCAAGGCGGCATTGCCGGCAAAGCAGCGGCCCGAGACCACGCCGATCGTCGGCACCTTGCCGGACAGCCGCGCCATGTGCGTGAAGGTGGTGAACTCCAGCCCCGAAACGCCCACATAGTCGGTGTCGCCCGGCCGGCCGCCGCCGCCTTCGGCAAACAAAACAAAGGGCAGGCCCAGGCGTTCGCTGGTGTGCACGATACGGTCCATCTTGCGGTGGGCCATAAAGCCCTGCGTGCCGGCAAACACCGTGTAGTCATAGGCCATCACTGCGCAGCGCGATTGCTCAGGCCCAAACTGCAGGCCGTTGATGCGGCCCAGGCCGGTGATGGTGCCGTCTGCTGGGCTCAGGCGAATCAGCTCCTCCTCGCTGCGGCGGCCGCGTTGCATCGCCAGGGTCAGGCCGCCATATTCCACAAAGCTGCCGGCATCCAGCAGCTGGTCCAGGTTCTCGCGCGCGGTGTTCTTGCCATGGCGCCGGCGCTTGGCCACCGCTTCGGGGCGGGCAGCGTCCATCAAGCCTTGCTGGCGCTGCAGCACCTTGGCCAGATCGGGGCGTATCGCATCCAGGTCGGCTTGCTGCTGCTCGCTGGCGAGTGCATCGGCCGATGCATCGGGCAGCACCCAGCCCAGCAGGGTGCCCGTGGCCACCACCTCGCCCAGCAGCGCGCTGCGCGCCACAAAGCGGCCGCCCTGGCCCAAGGCCACGCTGTGCTCCAGCTTCATGGCCTCCAGCACCGCCACCGATGCGCCCTTGGCCTGCACGGTATGGGCATCCATCTCCAACGCAATCAAGCGGCCGCGCATTGCAGCGCGCACCGCATGCGCGCCCTCAGGCAGTGTGGGCTCGTCGTTGTTGTTACTCGGCACAGCGTTCTGGCCGGCTGCCTGCGGACCAGGTTGGCGCTGTGCTACCAGTGCCGTGGCTGCCGCATGCAGCGCCGGGCCTTGGCGTTCCACATAGGTGGTGTCGATCTCGCCACGCAGCACCTGCGCGTCGCGCAGCAGCGCACGCAGGTAGTCCAGGTTGGTCTCCACACCCTGGATATGGAACTCGGCCAGCGCGCGATCGGCCTTGGCGCAGAGCACCTCGAACTGGCTGGGCCCGCTGACGATCACCTTGGCCAGCAAGGAGTCATAGTTGCCCGAGGTCTCGTAGCCGGTATAGCCAAAGCTGTCCACGCGCACGCCCGGGCCGGTGGGCGGCTCAAAGCGTGTCAGGGTGCCGCCAGTGGGCAGGGCCTGTGCATCGGGCTGCATGCTTTCCATGTTCACACGCGCCTGCAGCGCAAATTGCCGGGGCAGCGGCAGTGCCTGGTTCAGGCCCAGGTCCTGCAGGCTGGCGCCATCGGCCAGCGCAAACTGCAGCGCCACCAGGTCCAGCCCGGTGATGGCTTCGGTGATGGTGTGCTCCACCTGCAGGCGCGGGTTGCATTCGATAAAGATGTACTGGCCGCTGTGGCTGTCCACCAAAAACTCCACCGTGCCCAGGCCCTGATAGTGCAGCGCTGCGCCCAGCCGGCAGGCATGCTGCAGCAGTTGCGCGCGCAGCGCGGGGCTGATGAAGGGGCTGGGCGCTATCTCCAGCAGCTTCTGGTGGCGGCGCTGCAAAGTGCAGTCGCGCTCAAACAGGTGCTGCACCGCGCCGCTGCCGTCGCCCACAATCTGCACTTCGATATGGCGGGCGCCGCTAATGAGCTGCTCTACATACAGATCGCTGCGGCCAAAGGCGCTCAGGGCCTCGGAGCTGCAGCGGTCAAAGGCGGCACCCAGATCGTCCACGGCCATCACCGCGCGCATGCCCCGCCCACCGCCGCCCGCCAGTGCCTTGAGCATCACCGGCCCACCGAGCTGCTGCATAAAGGCCTGGGCCTGCGCCAGGCTGGTGGCGCTTTGCGTGCCTTGTGCCACCGGCACCTGCTCACGCTGGGCCAGCGCGCGCGCCTGGGCCTTGTCGCCAAAGGTCTCCAGCGCCTGGACCGAGGGCCCGATAAAGCGCAGGCCGGCTGCGGTGCAGGCCTGCGCAAAGGCCGAGTTCTCGCTCAAAAAGCCGTAGCCGGGGTGGATGGCATCGCAGCCTTCTTGGTGCGCAATCTCGATCAGGTGCGCGCCGTTCAGATAGGCGGCTGCGCCCTGGGCGCCCAGCGCGCGCGCCTGGTCGGCCGTGCGGCGGTGCAGGCTGGCTGCATCGTCGCTGGCGTAGACGGCAACGCTTGCGATGCCCCGGTCTGCTGCCGTGCGCGCAATGCGCACCGCAATCTCCCCCCGGTTGGCGATCAGTACCTTGTGCATGGAAATCCTTCTCTCTTCGATCACACTGCCCCGCATCGGCGCGGCAGCGGGCCGGCAGCGGATGGGCGCCGGCCTGCGCACTCAGATGGTCTGGCTGACGAACTTGCTGCTGAGGTAGAAGGCCAGCGCATCGGCGCCGCCTTCGCTGGCATAGCCCGAATCCTTGACGCCGCCAAACGGCTGCTCGGGGTAGCCCATCGCAATCGAGTTGATGCCGACCAGGCCGCTTTCGATCTCGTTCTTGAACCACTCGCCGCGCGTGGCCGAGCCGGTGAACACATAGGCCGCCAGGCCCCAGGGCAGGCGGTTGGCCTCTTGCAGCGCCTGGGCATCGCTGTCAAAGCGTGCAAACGCGGCAATCGGGCCAAAGGGCTCTTCGTTGAAGATGCGCGCGTCCTGCGGAACATCGGCCAGCACCGTGGGCGCAAAAAAGTAGCCCTTGCCATCCGGCGCCTTGCCGCCCGTCACCACACGGGCGCCCTTGGCCACCGCGTCATCCACCAGCGCCTGCATGGCGGCCACGCGGCGCGGGTTGGCCAGCGGGCCCATGCGGGTGGCCTTGTCCAGGCCATTGCCCATCACATAGCCTTCGGCAATGCGCTGAAAACCGGCAATGGCCTCGTCATACAAGGGCGCCTGCACCAAAAAGCGCGAGGGCGAGATGCAGGCCTGGCCGGCGTTCCAGAACTTCTGCACACCCAGGAGCTTGAGGCTGCGCGCCAGGTCGGCGTCGTCACAGACGATGGCAGGCGCATGGCCGCCCAGCTCCATCGACACACGCTTCATCGCGGCGCCCGCTTGCGCGCTCAGCAGCTTGCCCACCGAGGTCGAGCCGGTGAACGAGATCTTGCGCACCACGGGCGAGGCAATCAGGTGCTCGGAGATATCACCCGGCACGCCATAGACCAGGCCGAGCACGCCTGCGGGCAGGCCGGCCTGCTCCAGCACCTGGATGAAGCGGGCCAGCGCCACCGGCGTTTCTTCCGAGCCCTTGACGATGATCGAGCAGCCCGCAGCCAGTGCGGCGGCTATCTTGCGCACGGCCTGGTTGATCGGGAAGTTCCAGGGCGTGAACGCCGCCACCGGGCCCACGGGCTCATGCTGCACATACTGGCGCAGCTCGGGCGAGCGCGGCGGGATCATGCTGCCGTAGCAGCGGCGCGCCTCTTCGGCAAACCATTCCAGCACCTCGCTGGCGCCGGAGAGCTCGATGCGCGCCTCGGTAAGACGTTTGCCTTGCTCATGCACCAGCATCAGCGCCATCTCTTCGGCATGCTCGCGCACCAGCGCGGCGGCTTTGCGCAGATAGGTCGAGCGCTCCATCACCGAGGTTTTGCGCCAGGCGGAAAAGCCGGTCTGGGCCGCGGCCAGCGCGGCATCCAGGTCGGCGCGGCTGGCCTTGGCCACGCGGCCAATGCTGCTTTCGTCGGCGGGGTTGATGATGTCCAGCCATTCCTGGCTGCTGCTGTCGCGCCACTGGCCGTCGATCAGCAATTGGACTTGGTAGTTCATGCGGTGCTCCTGGTTCTTTCTGGCTTCAGCTTTGCAAAATGGCGCGGCCGGTGACCTTGCCGGCACGCAGCTCGTCCAGCACGGTCTGCACATCGCCCAGCGGGCGGCTGCTGAGCGGCAAGGATGGCAACACCCCTTGCTGGGCCAGCGCCACCAGCTCGCGCAGCTCGGCCAGCGAGCCTACATAGGAGCCGCCGATGGAGATGGCGCGCATGGGGATCAGCGGCAGCTGGATGCTGGCGCTGCCGCCAAACAGGCCGACGATGAGGATTTTTCCGCCCTTGCCGACGACGGCATTGGCAAACTCGAAAGTGCGTGTGGAGCCGACAAAATCGAGCACGGCCGATACGCCTTCGGCGCTGGAGCGCGCCAGGGTCTTGGCGGCATCCGCCTCGGCCGGGTCCACCACACGGCTGGCGCCGGCATCCAGCGCAGCCTGGCGCTTGGCCGGGTCAATGTCGACAACGATGGGCCCCAGGCCATGCAAGGCCTTGGCCAGCGCCACGGCCGCCAGGCCCACGCCACCCGCGCCGATGATGACCAGCGGCGCCTGCTCGGTCGCAGGCGCCACTTTTTTGAGCGCCGAATAAGCCGTCAGCCCCGAGCAGGCCAGGGTGGCGGCAAAGGCGGCGTCAATGCCGGCATGGTCGATCAGGTAGCGCGGGTGGGGCACGCGCACATGGGTGCTGAAGCCGCCATCCCGCGTGGTGCCCAGGCTCTCGGGGCGGGCACACATGTGTTCATCACCCCGGGCGCAAAGCGCGCACTGGCCGCAGCCAATCCAGGGGAAGACGATCACCGAGCGGCCCAGCGCTCCTTGCGCATCGGGCCCGTTGGCGGCCACGGTGCCGACGATCTCATGGCCCAAGGTGCGTGGCGGCTTGAGTACTTTTTCCAGGCCGAAATGGCGGCCATCGCCCAGGTCAAAAAAGCCCTCGGCCATGTGCAGATCGCTGTGGCAGACGCCGCAGGCGCTGATGCGCACCAGCACCTCGCTGCCCTGCGGCGCGGCAATGGCGCGGCGCGCCAGTTGCAGCGGTTGGCCAAAATCGACGACCTGGTAACTCAGCTGTTCGCCAGGGCTGGCGGTTGCGTTCGACATGCGCTTGTCTCCTTAATCAACGGGGCTCAATGGCTGCTGGCGCGGCGCTTTGGCAAGGGCCTGAAACGGCTGCTCAGCGTTGGAAAAGCCCAAAGATACTGATCAGTATCGATTGGTACTATTGGGGATTTCACGCATGGATGGCGGGGTGGCATCTTGTACAAAACGGCCCGCCTTTCCACTATGCTGGGGCCATGCGTACAGCGTGCTGGCGCGCGTTATCGCCGCAGCCCCACGCCCACCAGGAGACATTCAGCAGTGCAGCTACAACCCACCGACACCAACGCAGGCGATGCCAAGAACCAGATCCAGGAATACAAGGACACCTTGATCATCAATGCCGCTGCCGAGCTGTTCTACAAGCGCGGCTTCAAGAGCGCGACGCTCGATGAGATAGCGGCCTCGATTGGCGTGACCAAGCCCTTTATCTACAAGCGCTTCAAGTCCAAGCACGAGCTGCTGGAGCGGCTTTTTGACAAGGTGTTTGCCGGCCTGTATGAGGCCGTGAGCCAGTGCGAACAGCTCGAAGACAAGGACCCGGTGCGGCGCTTTGAGTTTTTTATCGACACCTACACGCGCCGCAAGATCGAGCTGAGCACCTTCTCGGTCATCCTGCTTGAAGAAGAAAAAAGCCTGAGCCCGGAAAAAATCAGCGATATCCGCAGCAAGTACCACGGCTTTGATGCGCTGGTGACGCGGCTTATCGTCAACGGCGTGGAGGCGGGTGTTTTCCAGGTCGGCAACCCCAAGGTCACGGCTTTCGCCATCAGCGGCATGGTGCAGTGGACGCACCGCTGGTACCAACCCAACGGCAAGCTGTCCATCGAGGCGCTGTGCCAGGAGATGACGCAGATGGCGCTGCGCCTGGTGGGCTGGACGGGGCAGTACGTGCTGCCCGCGCCGCCTGTTGCGCAGCGCTGATCTACCTGCGCCGCTGGCACGCCAGGCGGCCGCGAATGTCCTGCGTAAAGACGGTCTTTACAATTGAATATAATTGAGATTCATTCTCAACTATTCACTGTGGCAGCAGGGCGCGGACATCGCATGGCATCTCCCGGATACTCGGCTTCGCCCATCGAAGCGCTCTACAAAAACCACCATGCCTGGCTGCAGTCCTGGCTGCGGCGCCGTCTGGGCAATGCAGGCGACGCGGCCGACCTGGCCCATGACACCTTTATTCGGCTCATGCTGTCGCCCCGCAATGTGGATGCTGCTGATGAGCCGCGTGCCTTTTTGACCCATGTGGCCAAAGGCCTGGTGGTCGACTTGTGGCGCCGGCGCGAGATCGAACGCGCCTACCTGGAGACCCTGCAGGCCATGCCCGAGCCGCATGCGCCGTCGCCCGAGACCCAGCTGCAGGTCATCGAAGCGCTGGTGCAGATCGACCGGCTGCTTTCAGGCCTGGCGCCCCGCACGCGCCAGGTCTTTTTGCTGGCCCAGCTCGATGGGCTGAGCTTGCAGCAGATCTCCGACCAGGTCGCCATGCCGGTGATCACCGTGCGCCGCCATATCCACAAGGCCTTGATGCTGTGCCTGGAGGCCGCGTGATGGCGGGCGTTGCCGCGCAAAACACCTTGCTCAGCGAAGCGGCCGACTGGCTCATCGTGCTGCGCTACGAAACGCCCACTGCCAAGGAGCAGGCCCGTTTTGAGCAATGGCGCAGCCAAAGCCCCGCGCATGAGGCCGCCTGGCACAAGGCCGAAGCCATGCTGGGTGTGTTCGCCCAAGTGCCAGCCGAGGTCTGCCAGCAAACCTTGCACGCCGTGCAGCGGCCCGACCGGCGCAAAAGCCTGGCCTGGCTGGGTGGCCTTCTGGTGGCGGCGCCCGCTGGTTGGCTGGCCTGGCGAGAGCTGTCCTGGCGCGACTGGATGGCCGACCAGGCCACCGCCGTGGGGCAGTCGCGCTCCATGCTGCTGCCCGATGGCTCCACCTTGACGCTCAACACCGCCAGCGCAGTGGCCATCCATTTCAACGCACAAGAGCGCCGGGTGCGGCTGCTGGGTGGCGAGATCTTGGTGACCACGCATGCCGACCCATCGCCCAGCTACCGCCCCTTTGTCGTGGAAACCCGGCAAGGCACGGTGCAGGCGCTGGGCACGCGTTTTAGCGTGCGCCGTGTGGATGCGGACACCAGCCGCGTCGCTGTCTTCAGCCACGCCGTCGCCATCACCAACCAGCAAGGCGCCACCCTACTGCTGCAAGAGGGGCACACCGCCGACTTCAGCAGCAGCGGCATCGGCCCGCAAACCGATGTGCAAGCCAGCGCCGCGCTGTGGGAGCAGGGCATGCTGCTGGCCAAGAACATGCCCTTGGCCGAGGTTGTGACCGAGATCGCCCGCTATCGAACTGGCCGTTTGCACTGCGACCCTGCCGTGGCCCAGCTGCGGCTATCGGGTGCCCTGTCGCTCAAGGACACGGATGCCAGTCTGGCGCTGCTGGCGCAGTCGCTGCCGGTGCGGATTGAGCGGTTGGGGAATGGGCAGGTGAGGGTGGTGGGACGTTAGCGTTGCTGTGCGCTTGCGGTGACCATGTTGGGAAACTGCATTCAGCCGCAGTAGCCTATGCACGGACTGACCTCAGGGAGGCCCACTTTATGGCTTAGCCGCCCCAAACCGAACCACCGTACGCCCACTCGTCACCCCCTCCAACTGCCGTGCCGCATGCCCCAGCAACTCGTCCAGCCCGATAAAGCGCACATCGGGCTGCAGCGCGGCAAAGTCCGGCTTCCAGTCGCCCGCCAGCTTGTCCCACAGCCTGCGCCGTTGCGGCCAGGGGGCGTTGGCGACGATGCCCAACATCTGCGCGCGGCGCATGATGAAGGGCAGCACGCTGCCATCAAAGCTGTTGCCCGAGGCATTGCCCACGCTGGCCAGCAGGCCGCCATCGCTGAGAGAGCGCAGCATCCATGACAGCACCGCGCCGCCCACGTTGTCGATGCCGGCCGCGAACTGCGGCTTCTCGATGGGGCGCTTGGAATCTACCACCTGGCTGATGTCGATCACTTCGCTGGCGCCCAGGGCGCGCAAAGCCGCTTCGTTGCTGAGGTTGCGGGTGAGCGCTGCTGTGCGGTAGCCGGCCCGGTGCAGCATATGGATGGCCAGCCGGCCCACGGCGCCGCCAGCGCCGGAGATGGCGACCAGGCCGCTGTCGGGCTGAAGGCCCAGTTCTTCAAAGCGCTCCAGCGCCATCGCTGCGGTAAAACCGGGCACGCCCAGAATGGCGACCTGCTCGGCGCTCAGGCCTGGGGGCAGCGCTTGCAGGTGCTCGGCGGGCGCCTGCACCAGCTCGGCAAAGCCGCCGTCCACATCAATGCCGCGCTGGAAACCATGGCTGAGCACCATGTCACCAGGCCGGAACTGGTCGCTGCGCGATTCAAGCACTTCACCCACCACCTCGATCCCCGCCACCCGGGGGAACTGCGTGATGATCCTGGCCGCCCCATGCAGCGACAAACAATCCTTGTAGTTCACGCCCGCATAGTGGGACTGGACCAGCACCTCGCTGGGCGCGAGTTCGCCGCGCTGCAAGGTCTCCATCTGGGAGTGGATGGCTCTGTCCACGCTGCGCGTGACCATGGCCTGGTAGCAGTTCATGCAGTTCTCCTGGTAAGTTGTTCGGTCAGACCACGCCTTGCGCGCGCAACTGTGCCAATGCATCGGCCGATACGCCCAACGCGGCATAGACCTCGGCGTTGTGCTCGCCCAGCGCCGGGCCGGTGCGGGGCACCGGCATGTCGCGGCCGATGATGCGCGGAACAATGCAGGGCGCAGGCAGGCTGCCATGGTCGGCATCGGGCAGGCGGATGATGGCCTCGCGCGCCTGAAAATGCGGATCCGCCTCGATGTCGGCTATGTCGTAGACCTTGCTGAACGGAATCTCGCAGGCCTCCAGCTTCTGGCAGATCAGCGCAAAACCATGCTCGGCAAACCAGCCGCTGACGATGGCATCGAGCGCATGCACATGGGCCACGCGATGGGGCAGGCTGTCAAAGCGCGGGTCCTCGGCCAGCTGGGGCTTGTCCATGGCCTTGCATAGCCGCAGCCAGACGGCCTGGGACGAGGCCACCATCGAGAAGAACACGCCGTCAGCACTGCGGTACATATTGGACGGCGCCGTGTAAGTGGCCAGATTGCCTTCGCCGCGCCGGGCCAGGCCCAGCTGTTCATGCTCGACGGGCAGCGGATCGAGAATGCGGAACAGCGCCTCGGTGGCCGACAGGTCCACCTCCACGCCCCGGGCCTCGGGGTCGGCGCGCAGGCGGGCAATTTCTGCGGCGATCGAGAACGCGCAGAAGATGCCGGCCACCGCATCGCCGATGGGGTAGTTGCTGTGCATCGGCGCGCCGCCTGCCGGGGCCGTCAGGTTGGTGAAGCCGCTCATCGCCTCAAACACCCGTGCAAAACCGGCGCGGGCGCTGTAGGGGCCCGTCTGGCCAAAGCCGGTCAGACGCACCACGATGAGGCGCGGGTTGGCGCGGTGCAGGGTGGCAATGTCCAGGCCCCAGCGGTCCAGGCTGCCGGTGCGAAAGTTCTCCACCAGCACATCGAACTGCGCCAGCATGGCCAGCAGCAACTCGCGCCCCTGCGGCTTGCGCACATCCAGGGTGATACCGCGCTTGCCCCGGTTGGCCACCTTCCACCACAGCGGCGATCCATTCTTGATGGGCTGCATATGGCGCAGTGCATCGTTGCCATCGGGCAGCTCCAGCTTGACAACATCGGCGCCGTGGTCGGCGCACATCGTCGCGCCGCTGGGTGCAGCCAGCACCGTGGCCATGTCCAGGATGCGTATGCCGGCCAGCGAGCCCGGGTTGGTCTTGGTCTTGTGGTGGGTCATGAAAACTCTTCGTGCAGTAAGCGCAATAGCCGCTTTGTCCCACAGCGGAATGGCGGCTGCAATAGCATGTTTCGCTTAGCGAAACACTCGGCTCAAACGATTGACCTGGAAAGGCCGCCGCCCAATCATGACCACACGAACCACCGCCCAACGCCCCGTGAACACCATCTCCCTGCCCGGGCTCGTCAGCCCCCATGACCTCACGCAAGACCGCCAGTTTTCGATGAACCTGGCGCGCGGTCTGGAGGTGCTGCGCGCGTTCACACCGGCCAGCCCGGTGCTGGGCAACCGGGAGATTGCCGACCGCACCGGCCTGCCCAAGCCCACCGTCTCGCGGCTGACCTATACGCTCACCTTGCTGGGCTATCTGAGCCGCGACGGCCAGCTGCAAAAGTACCGGCTGGGCCCAGGCGTGCTGTCGCTGGGCCACCCGCTGCTGGCCAGCATGGCCGTGCGCCAGTCGGCCAAGCCGCTGATGGAGTCGCTGGCGCGCAGCACCGGCTGCACCGTCAACATGGGCGTGCGCGACCGCGATCTGGTGGTCTATATCGACTCGGTGCGGGCCGATTCCACCAACCAGCATCTGCCCGATATCGGCTCCACCCGCCCGCTGCTGTCCAGCGCCATAGGCCGGGCGCTGATCCTGGCCTGCCCGGCGGCCGAGCAGCGCGCCATCGTCAATTACCTCAAGGTCAAGGACCGTGCCGAGTACGAGGCCCAACTGCCCAACTGGCAGGCCGATGTAGCGCGCTTCAAGGACGAGGGCTACTGCCACTCCAAGGGCGACTGGCGCAAGGAGATCCATGCGATTGCCGTGCCGGTGCGCACCCACCTGGGCGGTTTGCCGGTGGCGCTGAACTGCACCTTGTCCACCCACCGTGCATCCAGGAACCTGCTCACCCGCGAGGTGGCACCGCTGCTCAAGGAAGCCGTTTTTCAACTGGAGCTGGCGCTGGGCATGCGCTAGGGCACACCGCCCAAGCCTTGCCGCCAGCGCCGGTTCACCTCCCAAGAAAGAAGAGTGATGATCCGAGACCCCCAGAAGTTTGACGCCATGCTGGCTGAGCTACGTGTCTTTCTGCGCAAGGAATGCCAGCCGATTGAGGTACAGGTCGATGAACAGGACCTGATCCCCGAGCTGGTGGTGCAGCGCATGCGCGAGCTGGGCCTGTTTGGCCACAGCATTCCGGAGGCCTATGGCGGCGCGGGCCTGACGACCGAGGAACTGGCCCTGGTCAACATCGAGGTCTCGCAGGTTGCGACCACCTTCCGCGCGCGCTTTGGCGGCAACACCGGTATTGCGTCGGAGTCGCTGGTGGTCGATGGCACCGAGGCGCAGAAGCGCCAATACCTGCCGCTGCTGGCCAGCGGCGAGGTGACCGGCTGCTTTGCGCTGACCGAGCCCGAGGCCGGTTCGGACGCCACCGCGCTGCGGACCACGGCCGTGCGCGACGGCGAGCATTTTGTGATCAGCGGGCGCAAGTGCTTTATCACCAATGCGCCGATTGCCAACCTGTTCACCGTGTTTGCCCGGTCCGAGCCCGGCAGCAAGGGCGCCAACGGCATCAGTGCCTTTCTGATCGAGCGCGGCACGCCCGGGCTGTCCACACCACCGGCGATGCGCAAGATGGGCCAGCATGGCTCGCCCGTCGGTGAGGTGCTGCTGGACCAGGTGCGCGTGCATGAAAGCGCCATCGTCGGCGGCCTGGAGGGCAAGGGCTTTCGCACGGCCATGCGTGCGCTCAACAAGCAGCGCATCAACCTGGCCGGTCTTTGCGTGGGGCCGGCCATCCGCCTGGTACAGGAGATGGCCCTGCAAGCGCAGCGCCGCCAGCAGTTTGGCCAGCCGATCAGCGAGTTCCAGCTGGTGCAGCAGCTGATTGCCGAGAGCAATACCGAGGTGCATGCCGCCCGCGCCCTGGTGCTGGAGACCGCCCGCAAGCGCGACGATGGCCAGGACGTGACCATGGAGGCCTCCATGTGCAAGCTCTTTGCCTCCGAGACCTGCGGCCGAGTGGCCGACCGGGCCGTGCAGATCTTTGGCGGCAGCGGCTATGTGGCCGGCAACGTGGCCGAGCGCTTCTACCGCGATGTGCGCCTGTTCCGGCTCTATGAAGGCACCAGCCAGGTCCACATCACCAATATCGCCAAACGCACGATGGCAGCGCTGAGCACTTAGCGGCCAGCCGCCACCGCGCGCCGAGACAAGAACAAGAGCAGACCGACAAAAGCGCAATCCACCCTTCTCAGGAGACAAAGCCATGCAGACCATCCCATCCCTTGCCCATGCGGCGCGCGCCTTGCTGGCGTGCAGCCTGGCCGCCACTGCGCTTGCGCAGGCGCAGCCCCAGGCGGAAGGCTATCCCACCAAGCCGGTCAAGGTCATCGTTCCGTTCTCGGCGGGCGGGGTGGTCGACTCGGTCGCGCGCATCATCAGCGACAAGCTCTCTACCCAGTACGGCAAGCCTTTTATCGTGGAGAACAAGACGGGTGCGGGCGGCTCCATCGGCACCGACTATGTCTCCAAATCCGCGCCGGATGGCTACACCCTGCTGGCGGTCAGCCCCAGCCATGCGGTGGCGCCCGCGCTGCAAAAGAGCATCACCTGGAACCCCGTGCGCGACTTCAAGGCGATTGCCGGCTTTGGCTATGTGCCCAATATCATCGTCGTGCACCCCAGCCTGCCGGCCAAGACCATGGCCGAGTTCGTCGCGCTGGCCAAGAAGAGCGAGCCACCGCTGACCTATGCCACCGCCGGCCTGGGTACCTCCAACCATCTGTCGGGCGAGCTGCTGGCGCAAGAGGCCCATATCTCGCTCGCGCATGTGCCCTACAAAGGCCAGTCCGAGGCCTTGAACGACCTGCTCTCCGGCCGGGTCAACATGATGCCGCTGACCTCGGCGCTGGCGATTCCGCATGTCAAAAGCGGCAAGCTGCGTGCGCTGGCCGTCACCACCGCCAAGCGCTCCAGCGCATCGCCCGATCTGCCGACCGTGGCCGAGGCGGCGCAACTGCCCAACTACAACGTGGGCACCTGGTTTGGCTTTGTGGCCCCGGCCAAGACGCCGGCGCCTGTGCTGCAAAAGCTGTCGGCGGATATTGCGCAGATCCTCGCGCAGCCCGATGTCAAGACCAAACTCGAATCGCTGGGCATGGAGCTGGCACCGCAGAACGCTGAGCAGTTCGATACCTTTATCGCGCAGGAGAGCGAGAAGTGGGGCCAGGTCATCAAGCAGGCCGGCATT
The DNA here is from genome assembly GCF_004364775.1 of Comamonas sp. JUb58. GTDB lineage: Bacteria > Pseudomonadota > Gammaproteobacteria > Burkholderiales > Burkholderiaceae_C > Comamonas. Next base: position 39,608 of record NZ_SOAL01000021.1, on the reverse strand, counting down.
GAGCCGAACTGATGACAGCACCCAGACAAGGCCCGCACCATGCCGCAATTTCAAACACCGCTCTGCCAGCACCTGGGCATTGCGCATCCCATCTTTGGTTTCTCGCATGAGCCCGATGTCGTGGTCGCCATTGCCCAAGCCGGCGGCTTTCCGGTACTGGGGCTGGCGCGCGATGCGCCGCAGGATATTCCGGCCATCGTGCGCGATGTGCAGCAGCGCCTGGCGGGCCTGCCCTATGGCATTGACCTGATGCTGCCGGCCCATGTGCCCAGCCATGCCGATCCGCAAAGCCTGCAGGCGGCGCTGCCGCCCGCGCATGTGGCGTTTGTGGCCGGGCTGCGGCAGCGCTTTGCCATCCAGCCGCCCAGGCAGCCCAGCTTTTTTACTGCCCATGCGCGCTCGGAGGCGCTGTTCCAGGCGCAGATCGATGCGGTGCTGAACTCCCAGGCCTGCGCGGTGGCAACCGCCATCGGCCTGCGTGCCGAGCTGATTGCCGAGGCCAAGCGCAGAGGCAAGCTCACGTTCTCGCTGATCGGCTCCGTGCGCCATGCGCGCAAGGCGCTGGACATGGGCGTGGACGTGCTGGTGGCCCAGGGCTATGACGCGGGCGGCCATACCGGCACGGTGGGCACCATGTCGCTGCTGCCGCAGATTGTGGAAGTGGCGCAGAACACGCCGGTGCTGGCCGCTGGCGGCATCGCCACCGGTGCGCAGGTGTTGGGCAGCATCTGCAGCGGCGCGCAGGGCGCCTGGCTCGGCACCTTGTGGATGGCCGCGCAAGAGAACCACACACCAGCAGCACTATTGGATCGGCTGATCGCCAGCAGCAGCGAAGACACGGTCATATCCCGCGCCCATAGCGGCAAGCCTTGCCGTGTGCTGCGCAGTGAATGGATCGACGCCTGGAACGAGGCGGATGCGCCTGCGCCGCTGGGCATGCCCCATCAGCAGGCGCTGACGGGCGATGTGTTCGCCTCCATCCATGAGCACAACCATGCGGGGCTGATCTACGAAGCCGCCGGGCAGAGCGTTTTTGGCATCAAGGCGCGCACGACGGTCGCCGCGCAGATGGAGATGCTGGTGGCCGAGATGCACCAGGCCTGGGGGCGGGTGAGTGGGTTTGTGCAGTAGCTAAGCAAAGAGGCATAAAGCTTCTCGGTGCTTCTGCGTATGAGTAGCTGGACAATTGAGGCGCTTGGCTTGTCGATATGTCTCAGATTTATCACTGCATCGCGTTGATCGCTTCTGAAAGGTCGGCATTCGCTTGGGCGAGTAACTTTGCCGCAGTCTCCACGCGAGGAAGAAGCATGCTGTGCTGACGCTGTGCATCGGATACTAGCCCTCGAAGCACATCAGGGCCTTTTCGCAGAAGCATTTCGGCGGGCGCGCGCTCTGCATTCTGCTTCTGTTGTACCTTGGCGATCTCACTTGCTGGTGGCCGCATATGTGCCAAGAATACGAAAGAGCGCTCATGCGAGGCTCGCCAGTCCAGCAGTGCCTGCGTGAGCGCGCCTCCAAAGCCTTTTACTTGTCGCACATCGGCTTCCACAACCTCTGCCGCAGTTTCGATACCAAAGGATTGAAGTGCTGCTTTTCGAGCGGGTCCGAGTCCACGGATCTGCACATCATCAATGTAGAACTGCTCTAAATGCTTTCTGAGATGGTATTCGCGCGCCATCCCATCGAGCTTACGCAATTCATCCGCTGCACGAGCTGGCATTTGGCGCAAAAACTTCACGGCCTGGTTGAGGTGGTCCTTTCGCTTTTGGAATTCTGCGGCCACTGCTCCCACTCCAGAGTGCAAGGCAGCAACCGCTGCTTTGTACTCTGCCTCTGCAATTCGAGCTGCTTCGCGTCTCTTGACGACCTCTGGACGCCCGTCATACCCTCGGGCAACTGAGCGAAGCAGTATTCCTGCCACCAGCGCTGCAAATATCAACCACGGCTTTCCGGCTACAAAAGATGCGAGAAATAGCGCTGCCACGCCTAAGCCTAAGGGCAACATATGGTTCCCCTCCCCATGCTTTCGCGCTGGGGCACCCGAGGCGGTATACGTCGTGTGGTTGGGGAGCGTCCCGAAGTTGCCTGTCAGCTTCAAAGTGTCAATGAGTGACCAGACTTTTTCGAAATCAAAGAGCGGTAGATTTGCTGTTCCTACATGGATGTCCGGGTCTGGAAATGGATCGTTAGCCATCACACACCATGGACATGTTGTCAGGTGGTCCGGATAGGCATGGGTCTTGGTTTTGCTACATCTAAGAAGCGATTTGCGGATCTCATCGAGTGCATTCACCCACTGACGCGCTGTGGGGCGTTGGCCGCTGGCTCCTTGCTCAGTGAATGCGGCATGCATCAATGCTTCTGCTGATGGAGGCAATAGGTCTATAGGGTAGCTGCGTGGAGGAACACCGATGCCTCGTCGTTGTGCATCGCGTGCATATGCGTAGCGCATCGCCTGGATGTCACTCTCCAATGCATCTCCAGCACCTTTGGTGAGAGGAACACCAGCATAAGGATGTCTGCCCCCGAATAGCAGATGAAAGATCAGTAGCGCCAGTCCAAAATTATCATGATTCTGTGTGCGTGGAACTGTCTTGAAGCTTGTCGTGCCTTGAAGTTCAGGAGGTGTGAAATAGGCCACCCCGACTTCGCACATGTGCAAGGTGCCGTTGGCGCTCACCTGAAAGGAATCTGTATCGATCAGGACGACCGTACTGTCCTTTGCAGCCATGAAGCTGCTTTGGTTCACATCCCCCAGTACATGTCCCTGACGGTGCACAACATCCACACAGCTCGCGACGTTTCGAGCTACGAAGAGCAAGAAATCCCACCCGTATCGAGGATAGTCTTTCTTTCTATGAGCAGGACCGTACACCATGTGCAGCTCAGCTCTACTAGACATCTTCGGCATCACGAAGCCGACTACAGGACCTCCCGCACTTTCGTGTAACGTCGTCTGTGGCCAGGCCGTAAACTGCTCCAGCTCTTGGTTACTGCTGCGGGCCATAAAAGACAGCTTGGCCTGCTTTTTCAGATCTAGTGGCTTGTGATAGAGCTTTGCAGCCTGTTTAGGCAAGTCCGGCAGTTCAAAGACTGAGCCTTCTCCGCCTTTGCCCAGTTCGCGCCCGAGTCTGAGTTGCCGACCGGTGCTGTCGACCAGCGTACGGTTCATGCTGCGTGATCGCCTTCAGCTGGCGAGTCAGACGATGAATTCGACTGCGCTGAGCAAGGATTTTCCTTGTCTAGGCCGTCATCAACATGGCCTTTTGAACCCGAGACCCCTTGGCCAGTTTCTATCTCGGAAGGTTCTGGCGGCGTGTCCAATGACGCCACAAGCTTGGTCTCGGGCCATTGCCCTTTCCAGTATGCGAGGGCCAAGGTTTTGTCATCATCAGTGCGCGCATTTACGTGATCGCTTGCGAGGAACTGCTGAAGTAGTCCTGCTAATTGATCCTCATGAGCGAAGCTGGCCTTGGACATGCCCGCGAAAAAGGGTGTGAAGAAGCTTTCTTGCGGCTTGTTAGTCGCCATATTGAGCGCCAAACGCTGGATCCCATCGGTGAAAGCAGCCACTCTTAGCGCACGGTCTGGATAGGCCTTGCTTTGAAGCCGGTTGATGGCATCTTCGTCGGTAACAAAATACGTTTGGTTTGCGTACTCTCCTTGTGCGGGAATCAAAGCGAGTTCCAAGCCAGCGCCGGTGTCCAGCACTATTCCTCCATCGCCAACTTGGAAAGCGATAGTGCCCGTTTTGGTTGACACGATTCCTAGGAAGGTACAAGCATAGTCACGCACAGGCCTATCTTGCTTTTCAGCTTCGATATGCAATTTGCGACGAACTTCGCGAACGAGGTCGCAGGCGAAGGTATCACCTAGACCGAACTCCTTGCGAGCAAGTTTCTCCGTTACAAACCGAATACCTTCTCCGATAGCGAGATCTGCTCCTTCGCCGCCCATAGATGCGCTACCGGCACCATCTGCCACAAAAAGCCATAACAACGGCTCCGGCTCACGGCTGTGGAGCGTCTCGACTCCACCGCCACATGAATCTTGGCATGGAGCTGCAGTCGCCGTGTGGGATGTTCCAACCTCAGATGCTGAGATAACTAGCCAGCTCACACAGCGCCCCAGCCTGTGGGCGCAATGAGTGCAACTTCTGTTCCTGGCGTCGAGCGCGAAACCGAGCTCATGGAGGCAGAAAGCCAGCTAAATAACTCGCGGAACTTCAATCCCTGCAATCGCAGTGGCTGGCGTGATGAAATCTGCTCCAGCGTTTGCATATTTGCTCCCTCAACACCGACTGAGAAAAATGCAAATTTTTTGGAAGCCTCTCCTTCTCGAACCGCAGCAGCTGCCGATTGCCACTCATCGGTTGGCCCGCCATCAGTGATAAGGAAGACCCAAGGCCTGTAGTAGGCGATGCCATTGGCACGGTATTCCCGCTTTCGATCTTCCAACAGGTTCAGCGCTGTATTGATTGCTCCGCCCATTGGCGTGTCTCCCTGCGAACGCAGAGCAGGCGGGAAGAAGGACGACGCGTTGGTAAAGGGGACCTCGGTTTTCACTGGGCCAAAGGTCACAATAGCGACATCTACCCGCTTCATGGCAAGTGAGTCAGAGTGCAACTCTTCTCGGAATACTTGAAGTCCAGCGTTCAGCTCGTCAAGTGGGCGACCATTCATGGATCCAGATACGTCAAGCAACAGTACGCATGGGCATCGCGGTTCTGGGTTGTCCGCGAAGTCGTCGCCTTTCGGGGTGAAGTCGTTAAAGGTGATTTGGTCGATCATTGCTATTCCGTGAAATTTAAGTCGATTGGGTCTTGAGTTGGCTGCGTAACTGGGAGAAGCTGGCCCAGTAATAAATGGTGAACCAGATCCAGGCGACCGCAAATACGCCGAGACTGACTGCTGAAGATGCGAAGTACGCACTCATCCATCCGAAGTCCTTGTTCAGTAGATGTATTGCGGCATAGATGAACCAAGCGATGAAGCCAAGAATCGCGAAGCGAGCTGAGTCACGCAGCTTCACAAAACCAATAGCGGACGACAGACGATTAAGCGGAAGCTCCTGCAAATCTTGACATTCGTCAATCGCGTCACTGAGCTGAGCATTTACGTCATACGCGATTTTGCCCGCTCTTGAGCGGCGGTCGAACTCGCCGGATTTGGTCATCGTCAGCCCTTGGGAAAGATATCCTTGGTGTGTTGCATGCAATGAAGTCGCGCGGGCGCTGAAGTGCTGCAATCTCTGAGCCTCATCAGAGGTAAGGGCGTAGTCGTCAATGTGAGTGGTCAGTCTGGGTCCTGTACGGCAGCCGAGATACAACAATGCGAATGGAGCCATTGACAGTACGGCTCCTACAAGCAACCCGACGCCCACCAAAAAACCGTCATCCGTCTTTTTCCGAGCCACCACGTCCCCCAATCTGAGCAAAAAGCCCTATCGAAATACCTTCGATTATGTAGCAAAATGTGCAATGTGTGATGGTTGGTAATTGAGTCGGGGGAGGAGCAGTTGAACTAATTCCCGACCGGCCATTGATTAGTCCGCCTGTGAAAGGGATAGCAATGCGTTGGAGATTTCAAAGGCGGATCAAGCTCTTACCCGGCGTCTGGCTCAATGTGAGCAAGTCGGGAATTAGTACGTCGGTTGGGCGAAAAGGCGCCACCATCAACTTTCGAGGTGGCAAAGTACGGCTCAATGCTGGTCTTCGGGGAACGGGCTTGTCATGCTCAGGACAGATATTGGATTTGAATGGATCAGTGTCACATCGTCGCACCCGAAAGCTAATTCGGTTGCTGGCCTGGATCTTGTTATCGGGTTTGGGCATCGCGGCTGCACTAGCCGCATTTTTTGTTGTTGCCAATTTGAGATGAGATAAGGGAGGCCAGCAGTGTCAGCCCGAAAGGTCCCATAGGTATCCATCAGCGTAAGCTCTAGGGCGAAGTTCTAATGGGTACTCCTTTAGCAATAGGTCGGCAGGCGTCAGCCGTCATTGGGGGCCGGACGCTACCGTATTAACTATTCACTGCTGGATGACGCAACTCACTTATCAAGCAGCAGCCAGCCTCTCCTTGGCCAGTTGGGTGCCCGCTGCCAGTGCCTTGAGCTTGCCCCAGGCCACATCGCGCGACATGGGCGCCAGGCCGCAGTTGGTGCAAGGGAAGAGGCGGTCTGCGGGCACAAACTCCAGTGCGCGGGCGATGGTGTCGGCCACTTCCTCGGGCGTCTCGATGGTGTCGCTCGCCACATCGATCACACCGACCATGACATCCTTGCCCGCCAGCAGCTTCATCAGGTCGGGTGGCACATGGGAGTGGATGCATTCCAGGCTCACCTGGTCGATGCTGCTGCGCGCGAGTGCGGGGAACACCGTCTCGTACTGGCGCCATTCGTCGCCCAGGGTGCTCTTCCAGTCGGTATTGGCCTTGATGCCGTAGCCGTAGCAGATGTGTACGGCGGTGGTGCAGGTGAGGCCCTGCGCTGCGCGCTCCAGCGCCTGCACGCCCCAGTCGGCTGCGTCCTTCATGTAGACGTTGAAGGCCGGCTCATCAAACTGGATGATGTCCACGCCATCGGCCTGCAGGGCCAGCGCTTCCTGGTTCAGCAGCTCGGCAAAGGCCATGGCCATCTTCACCTTGTCGCCATAGAAGCGGTCCGCCACGGTGTCCACAATGGTCATCGGGCCGGGCAGGGTGAACTTGAGCTTTTTCTTGGTGTGGGCGCGTGCCAGCTGCGCTTCAAACGCATGCACGCGGCCCTTGAGGCGCAAGGCCGCCACCACCTGCGGCACCATCGCGTCATAGCGATTGTCGCGGATGCCCATCTTCACCTTGTTGTCGAAGTCGATGCCCTCCACCTGCTCCAGAAAGCCATGCACAAAGTGCTGGCGTGCCTGCTCGCCGTCGCCGACGATGTCCAGACCGGCATCTTCCTGGGCCTTGATCCACAGCAAGGTGGCATCGGCCTTGGCCTGGCGCAGTGCATCGCCTTCTGCCATCCACTGGGGCCAGAGCTTGTTGGTTTCGGCCAGCCAGGCGGGTTTGGGCAGACTGCCGGCAATGGAGGTTTCAAACATCAAAGATTTCCTTTTTCAAAAATGAGGGGCAGGTTGGCGTGCAAGGCATTGTGCGCAGGCCGCTGCTGAATGGGGTTGCCTAGGTGACATCGGCAGGATGCTGCCGATGTCACCTAGGCCTTGGAACAGGTTCTTAAACGCTGGCCTGGGCCGCCCAGGCTTGCAGAACACCTTGATAGGGCTTGATGAAGTGCTCTTCGGCAAACTTGCCTTGCTTGACGGCCAGCTGGCTGCGCTCTTCGCGGTCGTAGACGATCTGCGTCAGCGAGTAATCCTCGTGCTTCAGGCTCGGCTGGTAGCGCGCTCCGGCGGCGGCATTGGCGTTGTAGATTTCCGGGCGGTAGATCTTCTGGAAGGTCTCCATCGTGCTGATGGTGGCGATCAGCTCCAGGCTGCTGTAGTCGCCCAGCAGGTCGCCATGGAAGTAGAAGGCCAGCGGCGCAACGCTGTTGGCGGGCATGAAGAAGCGCACCTGCATGCCCATCTTGGCAAAGTACTGGTCGGTCGACGACAGCTCGTTTTGCTGGTACTCGATGCCCAGCACCGGGTGCAGGTTGCCCGTGCGCTGGTAGACCTTGCTGGTCGATGCGCTGATGCAGATCACCGGCGGCTTGCTGAAGTTGTCGCGGTAGGTGCTGGAGCCCGCAAAGGCCTTGAACAGCTTGCCATGCAGCTCGCCAAAATGCTCCGGGGTGCTGAAGCCGGCCCGGTCCAGGTTGTGCGCTGGCAGCAGCACGCTGAAGTCATAGTCGCGCACATAGGACGAGAAGTTGTTGCCCACAATGCCGGCCGTGCGCTGGCCCGTCTGTTTGTCGAGGATATGGGTCTGCAGAATCTCGATCAGCGGAAAGGCCTCCTGGCTGCGCTGCGCGCCCAGTTGCATTTCCACCGTGACGATGTCCAGCTCCACTGCATAGCGGTCAGCGCTCGGGTTGTCCCAATGGGCCAGCTCGTTGAAGCGGTTGTCGATCATCCGCAAGGTGTTGCGCAGGTTCTGCTGCCGGCTCTGGCCCCGGGCCAGGTTGGCAAAGTTGGTGGTGATGCGCGTGCTGTCGGCGGGCTGGTAGTGCTCGTCAAAACGCAGGCGCTTGAGCTGAAAGTGGAGTTCGGTGGTCATCATGGTCTGCTGAGCGTCTGGCCCAGGAAAAAAGTAAAGGTTCAGGCTTGCGTGAATGCGGGTACTGCCAGCGTTGGGGCTGGGGTGGCCAAGGCCAGCAAGGGCTTGGCCCGCTGCACCGCCAGCCTGGCCCTGGCGAGCAGGTCCGGGTTGTGCAGGCGGTGGTCCACAAAATCCTTGTCGGTGGCATACACGCCCAGCGGCAGGCTGCGGGCCTGGAAAAAGCTGAACAGCGGCCGCAGCTGGTGGTCGATCACCAGCGCATGGCGCTCGCTGCCGCCGGTGGCGGCCAGCAGCACCGGCTTGTCGATCAGGGCATCCTGGTCGATGAAATCAAAGAAGTGCTTGAAAAGCCCGGTGTAGGAACCGCGAAACACCGGAGTGGCAACCACCAGCACATCGGCTTGTTCCACGGCCAGCAGTGCCTGCTCCACTGCGCTGGGCAGTTGCGAGCGCCATACCGCGCCCGCCAACTGGGGTGCAAGCGCCGCCATCTCGACGACGGTCTGCTGGCTGGGCACTTCGTCGGCAATCAGGTCCAGCAGGTGCGCTGCCAGTGCTGCAGATTTGGAGGGGCGCTGTATGCCGCCGGAGACGGCGACGACGCGGAGGGGAGTGGTCATGGTGGCTTTCAGGGATGGCGTGAACCATCGATAGGCGCCCATGGTAGGGAGATCGGTCTATGAAGTAAAATGGTTTTATCTCATAAATCCATGAATATGGTTCATCTGAATGCTTGAACGTATCCACCTCAGCATCGTGCAGCAGGTCGAAAAGCAGGGCTCGCTCACCGCCGCTGCCGGCGTGCTCCACCTCACCCAATCGGCCCTGAGCCATAGCATGAAGAAGCTGGAGCAGCAGCTGGGCACGGATGTATGGCTGCGCGAAGGCCGCAGCCTGCGGCTGACGCAGGCCGGCCAGTACCTGTTGGCGGTGGCCAACCGCGTGTTGCCACAGCTGGACCTGGCCGAGGAGCGCCTGGGCCAGTTTGCCCAGGGCGAGCGCGGCGAGCTGCGCATTGGCATGGAATGCCACCCCTGCTATCAGTGGCTGCTCAAGGTCGTCTCGCCCTATCTGGCCGCCTGGCCCGATGTGGAGGTGGATGTAAAACAGAAATTCCAATTCGGCGGCATTGGCGCGCTGTTTGGCTATGAGATCGACCTGCTGGTCACGCCTGATCCGCTGTTCAAACCCGGGCTGCAGTTTGAGCCGGTGTTTGACTATGAGCAGGTACTCGTCGTGCCCCGGGGTCATGCGCTGGCCTCTGCCGCCTATGTGAAGCCCCAGCAGCTCACGCAGGAGGTGCTGATCAGCTACCCGGTCGATATCGAGCGGCTCGACATCTACAACCAGTTCCTGCTGCCCGCGGGCGTCACACCCCGGCGCCACAAGGCCATCGAGACCACCGACATCATGGTGCAGATGGTCGCCAGCGGCCGGGGCGTGGCCGCGCTGCCGCGCTGGTTGGTGGAGGAGTACGCCGCCAAGATGGACGTGGTGCCGGTGCGGCTGGGCCCGCGCGGCATTGCCAAGCAGATCTTTCTGGGTGCCCGCGAATCGGACACCGCCATTGACTATGTGCGCGCCTTTATCGATCTGGCGCGCCAGCCGCGCGCTACCGCCGCTTCTGCTACAGCCAACAAAGCCTAGCCGGGGCCGGCCACGCGCACAAAACGCACGCTGATGCGCAGGCCTGGGCCAAAGGGTGGCGTATAGCGCTGCTGGGCATCGGCCAGTTGCAGGCTGGCGCCGGTTGCACGTGCCACCTCCTGCACAATCGCCAGCCCCAGGCCGGTGCCGGGCGTGTCATTGGCAAGGCGGTAAAAGCGCTCCAGCACCAGGTCGCGGCTTTGCGCCGGTATGCCCGGGCCATTGTCTTGCACCCACAAAAGCAGGCTGTCGGCGCTGGCCTCCAGGCCCAGGGTGACCTGGCCTCGCGGGGGGGTGTAGCGGATGGCGTTGTCCACCAGGTTGGCAATCAGCTCCGGCAACAAACGGCTGCTGGTGTACAGCGCAAACGCATGCGGATCGGGCGAGCGCTGGGCCGCATCCGCTGCTGCCGCAGCAGGCGCTTCGCTTTCCTCCCAGCCCAGGTCGATCTGCTTGAGGTCGGCCGCCGGCGCCAGGGCTTCGAGGCACTGCAGGCAGAGGGCGCGCAGGTCCACCCACTGCGGCGTTTGGGTGGCATGCGCGGCGCTGCCGGCCTCGGCCTGCGCCAGGGTCAGCAACTGGTTGGCCACATTCAGCAATTGCTGGTTGCTGCGCTGCAGCCGCTGCAACACGGCTAAACGTTGCGCGACCGACAGGGCCGCTAGCTCGGCCGGCGTCTGGCCCAGCGCCTGCTCCAGCGTATGGGCCTGGATGGCCAACGGTGTGCGCAGCTGGTGCGCCGCATCCGATATGAACTGGCGCTGGCGCGCCACCTGGGCGCGGATGGTGCGGGCAAACTGGTTGACGGTGTCGGTCAGCGGCCGCAGCTCCTGGTGGATCTGGCGCGAGTCCAGGTGAAAATCCAGATCCCGGGCCGGGCGCTCGGCCAGCTGGCGCGCCATGCGCAGCAGCGCGCGCAGCTCCAGGGTCAGGGCGGTGGCGCTCACCAGCACGGCCACGGCCAGCGCCCAGAGCAGGTATTCCATCGTCGGCCACCACAAGGTCTGCACCATGTCGTCGCGGCTGTGGGTGGTTTTGCCGACCAGGATGGTGATCTCGCGCGCGCCGTCCACGTCGTACATCGCCCGGCGCGTGATGACGGCGCGGATCGGCTGGCCTTGCCACACGGCGTCATACCACTGGGCGTTGTCGCTGCCGCTCAGCTTCAGTTGTGGCGGCTGCGGAAAATTCTGCTGGCCCGCCAGCAACTGGCCCTGCGCATCCATCACGCTCAGGTAGACATGGTCGCGCGCGGGCGACATGAACAGGCTCAGCGCCGAGGGTGGCACGCTGGCGCGCACATCGCCGTCTTCCCAGATCAGGCGGTCGGCCAGGATCTTGGCCGATGACAGCAGGTCGTGGTCCTGCACATAGTCGGCCGCGTCCTCGGCATGCTCATGGGCAAACCAGCCGCACAGGCCCACCAGCACCGCCAGCGGCAGCAGCAGCCACAGGGCCAGGCGTGCGCGCAGGCTGTGCAGCATTCAGTCCCCGCCCGCCAGTCTTTGCTTGAGCAGGTAGCCCACGCCGCGCAAGGTCATGATGGTGGTGTCGCTGGCCTGCAGCTTCTTGCGCAGGCGGTGCACATACAGGTCTACCGCATCGGCGCTGGCCTCTTCATCCATGCCGTAGATGACATCCATCAAACGCTGCTTGGGCAGGGCGCTGCCGTTTTGCAGCATCAGCGCTTCGAGCACGCTGCGCTCGCGCGGCGGCAGGGCCAGCTCCTCGCCCGCCACGCTGAACAGGCGCGTGCGCAAGTCCAGCTGCAGGTTGCCGCAGCGCACATGGTTGTCGCGCCCGGGCATCTGGCGCCTTGCAATGGCCTGCATGCGGGCCAGCAGCTCGCGCACCTCCACCGGTTTGACCAGGTAGTCATCGGCACCAATCTCCAGGCACAGCACCTTCTGGTCGAGCGAATCGCTGGCCGTCAGCACGATCACCGGCAGGCTGTCACCCCGCTCACGCAGGCGGCGCAGCAGGGCCTTGCCGCTGAGCTGGGGCAGGTTCAGGTCCAGCAGCAGCAAGTCGTAGTGCGATTGGCTCAGCAGCTGGTCGGCCGCATCGCCACGGTCCACATGGTCCACCACAAAAGCATGCTGGCGCAGCAGCTCGGCCAGGGACTGGGCCAGTTCCAAGTTGTCTTCGACCAGAAGGATCTTCATCGGAGGGGTGGGGCGCCGGGCGCCCGCAAATAGATCAGGGATAACCACTAAAAATGCTGCAGTGCAGCGAAAGCGCACTGAAAGGGTGCAGTTTCTAGACTCTATTCCTATCCGGTGCATTATGCGGTCGCCCAGCTCGGGGAGCCACCACTGCAGATGCCAGGACCACAACTTCAAGGAGACACTGCATGACCCAATTCCACGCTACCCGCCGCAATGCCCTGGCAGCCATCGCCGCTGCTGCTGTCTGCTGCATGGCCAGCACGGCTGCCCAGGCGGCAGACGATACCGTCACCATCATGGTGGGCGGCATCAACAAGATCATCTACCTGCCCGCCAAGCTGGCCGAGTCGCTGGGCTACTTCAAGGAAGAGGGCCTGAAGGTCGAGCTGCAATCGCAGCCCGCCGGCGTGGATGCAGAAAACCAGCTGATCGCCGGTGCCGTGCAAGGCGTGGTGGGTTTCTACGACCACACCATCGACCTGCAGGCCAAGGGCAAGGACATCCAGGCCATTGCGGTGTTCTGCAAGGTGCCCGGTGAGGTGGAACTGGTGTCCACCAAGGCAGCCGCGGGCGGCTTCAAGTCGATGGCCGATGCCAAGGGCAAGACCCTGGGCGTCACAGGTCTGGGCTCGTCCACCGAGTTCCTGACCCGCTACCTGGTCGACAAGGAAGGCGTGGCCAGCAAGGATTACTCGCTGCTGCCCGTGGGCGCTGGCAACTCCTTCATCGCAGGCATGAAGCAGGACCGCATCCAGGCCGGCATGACCACCGACCCGACCGTGTCGCAAATGCTCAAGACCGGCGATGCCAAGGTGTTGGTGGATATGCGCAGCGAAGAGGGCACCCAGGCCGCACTGGGCGGCCTGTACCCCGCTGCCAGCCTGTATGTGCGCAACGAATGGGCCGCCAGCCACAAGGACCAAGCGGCCAAGCTGGCCCGCGCCTTTGGCAAGACCATGCAGTACATCAGCAGCCACAGCGCCGAAGAGATTGCCGACAAGATGCCCAAGGACTACTACGGCAACGACAAGGAGCTGTATGTGGCAGCCCTGAAGGCTTCGCTGCCCATGTACACCAAGGACGGCAAGATGCCCGAAGGCGGCCCAGAGACGGTGCTCAAGGTGCTGTCGGCCTACAAGCCCAATGTGAAGAGCGCGCACATTGACCTGGCCAAGACCTATTCCAACGCCTACTTGAGCGCCAAGTAAAAAGCGGCGCAAGCCGGCCAGCAGCGCGGCCACGCCGTGCTGCAGCTTGCCCGCCATCCACACCCACTCGGGAGACCACCATGTCCTATGCCACTCAGGCGGTTGCCAGCCAGCAACCGTCCAGCACCGTGCAGCCCAAAAATGCCGCTGCCTCTGCAACCCAGGCCGATGCGGCCATTGAATTCGACAAGGTGTCGCTGCGCTTTATCGCGCCGGACGGCACAGCGACCTTGGCACTGCGCAACTTTTCGATGTCGGTGGCCCGGGGCGAATTCATCGCCATCGTCGGCCCCACCGGCAGCGGCAAATCCACCACCTTGAACCTGATCACCAGCCTGCTGCAACCGACGGTGGGCGAGGTGCGCGTGATGGGCAAGAAGGTCGAGCAGATCGATCCGCGCATCGGCTTTGTGTTCCAGGCCGATGCCGTCTTCCCCTGGAAGTCGGTGCGCGACAACGTGGCCGCCGGCCCCATTTTTCGCGGCACGCCGCGTGAGCAGGCGCTCAAGCTGGCCGATGAGTGGATCCACCGCGTGGGCCTGGCCAGCTTTGGCAACCATTACCCGCACCAGCTCTCGGGCGGCATGCGCAAGCGCGTGGCGCTGGCGCAGACCTTCATCAACCAGCCTGAAATCCTGCTGATGGACGAACCCTTCTCGGCGCTGGACATGCAGACCCGCACCCTGATGCAGGACGAGCTGCTGCGCCTATGGTCGGCCTCGGGCGGCTCGGTGGTGTTTGTGACCCATGACCTGGAAGAGGCGATTGCGCTGGCCGACCGCGTGTTTGTGCTGACGGCACGCCCCGCCACCTTGAAGCGTGTCTACGAGATCGACCTGCCGCGCCCCCGCGTGATGAGCGAGGTGCGCTACGACCCGCAGTTCATCGACCTGTCCAAGCGCATCTGGGATGACCTGCGCGAAGAAGTCCATATCCAGTAAACACAAGGCAAGGAATACACCATGTCTGAACTCACCATGAACCCCGCCGCCTCCCGCAGCCCGGCACCCGCGTCGGCTGCGGCAGACCACACCCCCGCTGCCGTGAGCGATGCCGCGCTCGCGCAGGAATCCATTGCCGCGCAGGCGGCCATCAAGCGCCGCAAGGCCGTCATCATCGGCCTGCGCCTGCTGGTGCTGGTGCTGGTCCTCGGCGGCTGGGAAGTCTCGGCCCGCATGAAGTGGATCGACCCCTTCTTCTACTCGATGCCCTCAATGATCTGGAACCAGATTGTGGAGTGGATGCGCGACGGCACATCGCAAGGCCCGCTGTGGCAGCAGGTGCTGGTCACCCTGGAGGAAACGGTGATCGGCTTTCTGATTGGCTCCATCGCCGGCGTGATCTGCGGCATCGTGCTGGGCCGCAACAAGCTGCTGTCCGATGTGTTCTCGATCTACATCCAGATCGCCAACTCCATCCCCCGCGTGGTGCTGGGCTCCGTGTTTGTGATTGCGCTGGGCCTGGGCATGGCCTCCAAGGTGGCGCTGGCTGTCGTGATGGTCTTCTTTGTGGTGTTTGCCAATGCCTTCCAGGGCGTGCGTGAAGCCGACAAGTACATGATCGCCAATGCCCAGATCCTGGGTGCATCGCCACGCCAGGTCACCATGTCGGTGGTGATTCCTTCTGCCATGTCCTGGATTCTGGCCAGCCTGCATGTGAGCTTTGGTTTTGCGTTGGTCGGCGCTGTGGTGGGCGAGTTCCTCGGCGCCAAGGAAGGTATCGGCCTGTTGATCTCCACCGCGCAGGGCGCATTCAACGCCAGCGGCGTGTTCGCCGCGATGATCGTGCTGGCCGTGGTGGCCCTGGGCGCCGACTTCTTGCTGACCCGCCTGGAAAAACGCCTGCTCAAATGGCGCCCCGCTGCCTTCTGATGCACTGACCTTTGTTGAACCTTATGCAAGCGCGGCCCTGGCCCGCTTGCCTGTCTCCTCGCCGGTGGAACAAGCGCTCTCTCGCTTACCGGCCTTAAGCCAGCTCCGCCAACCGAGCTGGCTTTTTTTTGTCTGGGATTCGCGGGAATTTAGCGGTCCATGACTCGGGCTTCCGATTGCCCTATGAACGGCTCCGTTTTGCCAAAAAACGAGCAGGGCGGCAGGGGCGGTGCGGGAACAAGATGCTGATCGGGCGCCAAGCCGCGTAGGCAGGGCGCTCAACCAACCATCTTCGGAGCACTACCTATGGCCATCCACCAAGCCCTGGCCCCAGCGGCCACCACCATCCAACAGGCGATTGCGTCGCGTGTATCGATCCATGCGTTCGCGCCAGGCCATGCGCTCGCCGACGCCGACATTGAGCAGCTGGTGCAGCAGGCCACCCAGGCGCCGACGGCCTTCAATTTTCAGAACTGGCGTTTTGTGGCGGCGCGCTCGCCTGCGGCCAAGCAGCGCCTGCGTGCGGTCGCCTATGGCCAACAGAAGGTGGAGGACGCTGCGGTGGTCTTCATCATCTGCGGCAGCTTGCAGGCCCACCGCAGGCTGGCAGAAGTGCTGCAGCCATCGGTGGACGACGGCATCATTGCGCTGGACGTCGCCGACGCCTTGGTCAACGCGGCCCATGCGGTGCATGAGGGCAATGCCGCTGTGCAACGCGACGAGGCCATCCGTTCGGCATCGCTGGCAGCCATGACCCTGATGCTGGCTGCCCAGGGGCAGGGCTGGGTGTCCTGTGCCATGTCTGGCTTCGATCCGCAAGGGGTATCGCAGGCCTTTGCCTTGGGCGCGGAGGAGGTGCCTGTCGTGCTGGTCGCCGTCGGCCATGCGGCCACCGCTGATGAACGCCAAAAGCGGCGCCGGCCGCTGGCCGATGTACTGGAGCTGGTATGAGGCGGCGCGGGGCTTTGGCCGAGGGCATCGATGCCGCGCTGGAAAGCCGCTGGCTCTGGCTGTTGGCGCGCCTTCTGCTGTCGGTGGTGTTTCTGTCGTCCGGACTGGCCAAGCTGATCGATTTCTCTGGCGGCCTGGCGGAAATGCGCGCGGCCGGTCTGCAGCCCGACTGGCTGTTCAATCTGGCCACGGCGGCGGTCTTGCTGCTGGGCGCGGTCTTGCTGCTGCTGGGCCGCTGGATCTGGATCGCAGCTGGGATGCTGTCGGTGTTTCTGCTGCTCACCATTGCAGTCGTGCACCGGTTCTGGTCGCTGCCCGAGCCGCAGGCACTCCAGGCGCTGTTCTTTGCGCTGGAACATGCCACGGTCATCGGTGGCCTGCTGGCTGCGGCCATCGCCGGCCATGGGCGGCGCTAGGGCAACCTCGCCCAAACCATGCGCTAAGGCCGAAGGGCCTTGGGCGCTTCTCCGTAGTAGCGCTGGAAGGCGGTGCTGAAGCTGGAGGGGTGCTGGTAACCCACACGGTAGGCCACGGCGGCGACCTGCTGCCCGGCCTGCAAGAGTTCGCGCGCCTTTTGCATGCGGACGGCTGTCAACAGGCGATGCGGGCTGGTGCCCAGCAGCGACTTGAAGCCCTGCTTGAGACTGCATTCGTTGGTACCCACTGCCGCACACAGGTAGGCCACGCTGAGCGTCTGGCCATACTGCTGATGCAGCAGATCACGGGCGGCGAGTACCTTCTCTTGCAGGGCCGCGTTGCATGCGCTGGCGCCCGCCACAGGGGCAGGGCGCAGCAAGCTGACCTGCTCGGCAAGCAAACGCAGCGCGGCAATGTGCAGCTCCAAGGGGCCTGCAGCACGGCGGTGCAGCTGCACCAGCGCAGCGGCCTGTTGCTGCAACACATAGCTGCTTTTGCGGGTATGGGCGCTAGCAGCCGAAGCGGGCTGCTCCGGTGTCGCCAGCAGCTGCTCCAGCCCATAGCGTTGCAGCAAGCTTTCGCTGACGATCAGCCGCATGTGCTGCACCGGCTCATCTGCCAAAAATTGCCGCTGGCCGCGCGCCTGGCGGAACAGTCCCCAGGTGCTGTGCCCAGCCAGAAAGTCCATATGGCTGCCATCGCTGGCCACCGTGCGGCAACGGCCTTGCAGCGCTATGGCCAAGGTCAGGTGGCGCTCGGCATAGTCCATGTCCGAGCTTTCGCGCAACGGGCGCGTGGGGGCATAGCGCATATAGGACAAAGCCAGGCCGGACTCCAGCACGCGCCGGTCGGCAAAGCCTGCGCCGGCACCCTCGGGCAGGCGGCTGCGCTGCCAACCAGAGTGCGCCTGGTCGCTCATCTCGGGCATGCGCAGCGCCTCAGCCATGGCGCACCTGCAAGGGCGTGCGCCCCACATGCGCCCGAAAATGCCGGGCCAGCAAGCTGGCGCTGGAGAAGCCGCAGCGCAGTGCGACATCGAGCACGCTCAGGGGGGTCTCGCGCAGCAGGCGCACCGCCTGCAGGCAGCGCTGCTGGATCACATAGTCGTAGACGCTGCTGTCAAAGTGCACGCGGAAGCCGGTTTTCAAGGTCGATTCGCTGAGGCCGCAGGCGGCCGCCACATCGGCCAGGCGCAGCGGCTCGGCTAGGTGGGTATCGATAAAGCGGCGTGCCTCCAGCAATTGGCGGCGGTCGCGGCTGGAGAGGTGGGGATGTGCGGATGCAGCCGGCGGTGCAGCGGTGGAGACCGTGGTGGCCGTCGCCATGTCCGCCGCATCTTTGAGCAGCAGGCTGCTGACGACCGAATGCAGAATCTCCAGCGAGCGGTACTGCACCTGCAGCAGCTCCAGGGGCTGCTGCGGCAGGCCTTGCGCCATCAGGCTGCTGGCAAAGCTGCGGATGGCGGGCGCCATCGCCAGGCGGGCAATCCAGGCATGGCCCTCGCGGTGGGCCAGGACCTGGGCGGCGGCATGGCTGGCCGGCGCACCCCCTTCGACCACGCCGCGCAAGGCCAGCGGAAAGTGCAGAAAAATCGCCCGGAAGCTGATGTTGGCAGGCACATAGTCTTCACAGCGAAAGGGCTGGTAGCTGCAGCTGAGGTAGCAGTGGCCGGGCAGGAACTCCAGGTAGCGCCCCTGCTTGCTGTCTTGCGCATCAGGCATGTGGAAGTGACCTTGTCCCTCCAGCAGCAGCAACAGCGAGAAGTGCGGCGCAGCGGCCTCCGAGGGCAGGCGCAAGTCGGCCTCGGTCACGCGGCTGACGCGGCCCACGCGCACCGGTCCTTCCAGGCTGCTCCAAGTCGCTCCCGTCTGCGGCTCGGCCGAGTCGGCATGGTTCAGGATGGTCTGGCGGAGCAGGGCTTTGCGGGGCATGCGGCATCTTAACGAGAATAAATATCATTAATATTTCTGATGGTGCTAATTTCCGCCGCATTGTGCTCATCAAAAGCGCCCGGTATTTCTATCGTTACGGCTTTCAACTGATGAGCGAGTTCCTCCATGCAGCGCCAAGCCTACTGGGCTTTATTGCCGTTTCTGGCCACCCAAGCGGTGGCCCAGCCTGCCACCGATCCCTCTGCCGATGACAGCGCCTCCTTGCCCGTGGTGACCGTGAGCGCCACCAAGCGCGGCCAAAGCAGCAGGGAGCTGATAGGCGCTGCGGATGTGGCGGTTGCCGAGGAGCTGGCCCCCCGGGGCTTTCGCAAGGTGGACGACCTGGACCGCGTGTTCACCGATGTGAACATCCGCCAGCGCTCCAACCGGGCCTACTCCAACCTGACCATCCGCGGCCAATCCTCGCCGGACTTCTACAACCCGGCCGCGCAGCTGTATGTCGATGGCTTGCCGCAGGACTATGCACTGCTGTCGCAGCTGCTGCCCGGGGATCTGGAACAGGTCGAGATTCTGTATGGCCCGCAGGGCACGCTCTACGGCCGGGGCGCGGTGGGTGGCGTGGTCAACATCGTCACGCGCAAGCCGGACAACCAGCTGCGCGGCAGCCTCAGCAGCAACATCGGCAACCGCGACAAGGGTGCCAGCCTGCTGCTCAATGCGCCTATCGTGCAGGACATGCTCTATGCCGATGTGGCCATCGATTCGCAAAACACCCGGGGCGATCTGCACGAGATGCAGACGGGCGAGCGGCGCGGCAACAGCGATGACCTCAATGGCCGTTTTCGGCTGCGCTATGCGCCTACCGGCGGCCCGCTGGATGTGATGTTCACGGCCGCGCACAGCAAGCGCTCCACCGACGAGGAGTATTTCGCCGTCGACCCCAGCAAGCGCTTGCGCGAGGTGCTGCCCGTGCCCTCGTACTACCGGCTCAGCACCAGCAGCTACGGCCTGCATCTGAACTATGACCTGGGCGGCTACACCTTTAGTGCGCTCACCGGCTACCAGGACCGCGATTTTGACCGCACGGTGTTTGGCAGCTATCCCCCCGAGCTGCAGACCACCTTCAGCCAGGAGCTGCGCCTGGCCACCAAGCCGGGCAAGGACCGTGCGCTGGACTATGTGGTGGGCGCCTACTACCAGGACATCGACTTTCAGCGCAATGTGCCAGCCTATGCACTCAGCTCCCAGCAGAACCTGCGCTCCTATGCGCTCTATGGCGATGCGACCTGGCATGCGACCGACCGGCTGGACCTGACTGCCGGCCTGCGCAGCGAGCGCGAGCAGGCCAAGGTGGACACTCGCCTGCAGGACATGGCACTGCAGCGCAACAAGTCCTTCCAATCGACGTCGCCCAAGCTCGGTGCCAGCCTGCGCCTGACGGAAGATGTCTCGGTCTACGGCCTCTACAGCACGGGCTTCAAGGCCGGGGGCTTCACCCGCGCCGTGACGCCGCAGAACATCGCCTTCTCCTACCAGCCGCAAAAGGCCGACAACTTTGAGCTGGGATTCAAGGCGCTGATGCTGAACAACACGCTGGAGCTGCGCGCCGCCGCCTATCTGATGCGCATCAAGGACTACCAGCTGTCGGTCGGCCCGGTTGAAGGCCAGTACCTGCAGAACGTGGGCGATGCCCGCACACGGGGCGCCAGCATCGATGTGGACTGGAAAGCCAGCAGCCAGCTGCACCTGAAGACGGGCCTGGCCCTCAACAGTTCCAAGCTGCACAACTACCGCGACCCGAGCGGCAGCAGTGGTACCGACCTGAGCGGCAACACCGTCCCCTATGCCCCCAAGGCCACCGCCAACCTGAGCGTGGAATACGGCATCCCGCTGGCCGGGGGCGGCAAGCTCACGCCGCGCATGGGCGTCAGCTATGTGGGCAAGACCTATTTCGACATGGACAACCGCATTGCGCAGCGCGGCTATGCGCTGCTGGATCTGGGCGTGAGCTGGAAGATCAACCCGCAGATGACGGCCGACTTCTTTGTCGACAATGCCACGGACAAGACCTATGCGGTCTATGCCTTTGATGCCGCATCGATGGGCCTGGGCACGGCCTACCAACTGGGCCGTGGCCGAAGCCTGGGAGCGCGCTTGAATGTACGCTTCTGAGTCCTACGGGCGCTTGAGGCCAAGCAGCGTTGGCCCGGGCGGCATGCTGTCGCTGCTGGGCGGTCTGTACGCCACCCAGGGCCTGCTGGGCGGCCTGGTGCATGAGGCCATGCCCGTGCTGCTGCGCGCCCAGGGCGTGGGCCTGGATGTCATTGGTCTCCTGTCCCTGCTGTTTCTGCCCTCGGCCATCAAGTTCCTCTGGGCGCCGGCGATGGACCGTGCGGCGCAAGGCAGCGCGCATCGGCGCCTGCAGTGGGCGCGTGCCTTGCAATGTGCCTTGCTTGCCGGGGTGCTGGCGCTGAGCCTGCTGACGCTGCAGTCGCAATGGGGCGCGGTGATCGTAGTGCTGCTCGGGCTGATGCTGCTGTCGGTCACGCAGGACATCGCCACCGATGGCATGGCCGTGCAAATGCTCGCAGCCGACCAGCGCCGCTGGGGCAACACCATGCAGATTGGCGGCAGCTACAGCGGCTACATCCTGGGTGGCGGCATGCTGGTAGTCGTCGTCAACGCGACGGACTGGCGCAGCGGCATGCTCTATCTCAGCGCGCTGTTGCTGCTGTGTACAGCGCCCACGCTCTGGGCATGCCGGCGCGGTTTGCAAGGCGGAGTCATCGCCGTAGCCAACCATGCCGCGCCCAGCCTGAAAGCCGCCTGGCGCCGTCCCGGCATGCGCTGGGGCATGGCCACCGTCATCGCCTGCCAGGCCTCCACGCGCTGGTTCACCGCCATCATGCTGACCTATCTGCTCGACCGGGGCATGCCGCTGGGCTCGGTGGGTCTGCTGTCGGGCGCGGGCCTTGCGCTGGCGGGTGTGGCGGGTGCAGTGCTGGGCGGCTGGTTGCTCAAGCGCCTGGGCCGGCGGCCCTTGTTGCAGGTCTGCCTGGGCCTGTACCTCGCCATACAGCTGGGCTATGTGGCCATAGAGGCATCGGGCCTGCGCTCCAGCACCGTGCTGGCTGCCATCTTTCTGCTGTTCTGCACGACGATGGCCCTGGGCTTTGTCGTGCTCTACACCGCCATGATGGACTGGTGCTCACCCCAGCAGCCGGGCACCGATTTCTCCTTGCTCCAGTGCACCGATGCGCTCTGCGCCATCGTGTTTGGCCTCAGCGCTGGTGCCTTTACCCACCACCTGGGCTACGGCTGGTCATTCGCGGTCTGCGCCGTGCTGGCCTTGCTGGGCTTGGTGCTTGCGCCGCGCTGGTACGTGCGTACTTCCCAGGTTTCAGGAAACTCTTTATGACATGCGATCTTCAACGCTGGCCCCTGGTCCGCAGCGTCTATGACCAGGCGATGGACCTGCAACACTACAGCAGCCAGCTCGATAACTGGGCCCTCTGGCTGGCGCGCAAGGAGCCCTTTGCGCTGCTGCGCATCTACCGCAGCGCCGCCGCCCTGCAGCACCCCGAAGGCAGCGCCCCGCTTGCCAAGGCCTGGCTGCAGAACACCGTGCCCCGCCTGAAAGGCGCGGTGATGGCAATGGCCACCGTGGTGCCCGCCTCCGAGTACGAAACGCTCAAGCAATTCCCCGCTGGCAAGCTGCTGGGCATCAACGCCGAGTTGTTTGTGGAGGAGGCTGAGGCGATGGACTGGCTCACCGCGCAAATGGCTGCCTATGCAGCGCAGCACTAGGCCCATCCAGCGGCACCGCGGTAACCAGGCTCGTCCCGGCCATGCCGGGGCATGGTCATGGCTCCGCGCGTCGCAGCGGCAGAACGAGCTGCTCCTTGACCCGCTCGATGTGCAAATGGCTGCTGCCATGGGCAAAGCCTTGGATCAGCAAGGCGCTGCGCTTGGCATCCAGCCAACGCACAGCTATATCCACCAATACTTCCTCGCCGTCCACCGTGACCAGAGACGATTCGGCCGGCAAATCCACCCACGCCACCAGCTCGGCGATGGGGCGTTGCTGCCAGCGGTTGAGTGCGGCAACCAATGCTGTGTAGCCGATGGCGCGGTAAGTGCGTTGGTTCATGGGGCTTGTGTCGGTGGGTTGGTGGGGCACCACTTGGAGCGGCATGTAACCGGCGCATTCTCGCTGCTTAACCAGGCGATGCCAAGCCGACCGATCGCCTGACCCCTTACGGTGGGATGCAGCAGCGGATCGTGTTGGTGATCCGCTGTTGCTCTGGGTCTTAAGCCGCTCAGACCTGGGCCAAGCCCCCATCGACAAACAGCTCGGTACCGGCGATGAACTTTGCCTGTGGTGAAGACAGAAAGAGCACCGCGTCTGCAATCTCATCGACTTCACCGACGCGACCGATCGGCACCTGGCTGGCCATATAGTCCAGCAGGCCTTGCTGCTGCGCGGCATCGTTGCCGGCCAGTTCGACCAGGCCAGGGGTGCGGATGGGACCGGGGCTGACGACATTGACGCGGATGCCGCGCTCCTTCAGGTCCAGCGTCCAGCTGCGGGCAAGATTGCGCACGGCGGCCTTGGAGGCGCTGTAGATACTGAAGGCGGCGGTGCCGGAGGACCCAACGACCGAGCCGGTCAGCACGACGGAGGCGCCATCGCGCAGCAGCGGCAAGGCCTTTTGCACGGTAAACACGAGGCCCTTCACATTGGTGCCAAAGGTGGCGTCGAAATGCTCCTCGGTGATGGCGCCCAGGGGCAGCATCGAGCCGCCGCCGGCATTGGCGTAGAGCACATCGATTTGTGGGTGGCTTTGTTGCACGGCGTCGTAGAGGCGGTCGATGTCGGCCAGCTTGGACATGTCGGCACGCACACCGGTAGCGCGGGGGCCAATCGCCTTGACGGCCTTGTCCAGCTCTTCCTGGCGGCGGCCGGTGACAAACACATAGGCGCCTTCGCTGGCAAATTTCTTGGCGGTGGCCAGGCCAATACCGCTGGTACCACCGGTGACTACGACGACCTTGTTGTCAAACTTGCGTTCCATTTTTCCTACTCCTTGGGTTGTGCGCCGAACCATTCGTCGCAGTGATGTAATGATGCAGGTGGAACAAAGTTTTGAGTAGACGGTCAAAATGGATATCATTGTTCCAATATTGAGACAAAAACCGGGAGCGAAGCCCATGCGCGATATCAACGACTACGCACTGTTTGCCGAGGTGGTGTTGCACAGTGGCTTTGCTGCAGCGGGCCGTGCGCTGGGCATGCCCAAGTCCACCTTGAGCCGGCGCATTGCGGCGCTGGAGTCGCGGCTGGGTGTGCGCTTGATCGAGCGCTCCACCCGGCGCTTTCGGGTGACCGAGGTCGGCCAGGCCTTTTACGAGCGCTGCCGCACCATCGTGCTCGATGTGCAGCAGGCCGATGCCGTGGTGTCCGATGCGCTCGGCGAGCCCCATGGCGTCGTACGTTGCAGCTGCCCCTTGGGGCTGATGGAAATCCTCTCGCCCACCTTGACCGATTTTTTGCAGACCTACCCCAAGGCGCAGCTGCAGATGGTGGCCGCCGATCGGCCGGTCAATCTGATCGATGAGCGCATTGATGTGGCCATCCGCGTGCGCACCAGCTTGACGACCGATGCCGCCCTGGTGATGCGCACCCTGGGCCATTCAAGCCGCATTCTGGTGGCTGCGCCCAGCCTGGCCAAGCAGTGCAAAAAGGGTGATCTGCAGCTGCTGGGCGAGCTGCCCACTTTGGCCAGCACCGAGCAGACCGGCACCATCACTTGGGAGTTCTGGGATGGCGATGGCCAGCCCAGTGCCATCAGCCACACGCCCCGCATGACCTGCGCCGATTTTGGGGCGCTGCGCTCAGCGGCCCTGGCTGGCCTGGGCATTGCGCTCTTGCCCGAGCACTTTTGCAGCAAGGAGCTGGAGCTTGGCAGCCTCGTCCATGTGTTTCCGCAATGGCGCACGGAGACCGGCATTGTGCATATCGTGTTCACCACCAGGCGGGGCTTGCCGCCGGTGGTGCGGGCGTTTATCGAGCATTTGGCCGGGCGCTTCAAAGGCGAGCTGGCCAATACCGCAACGGCGAGCTAGCGGCGCTGCTGCAGCCAAGCCCATCAGCGTTGTTCTGTAGGCAGCGCAAACTCCCCCAGCCGCGCACGCAGATGCTCGGACAAATGCTCGACCAAGGTCGACACCCGCGCCGTCCCATGCTGCTTGCTGGGATAGACCAGGGACAGCGGGCGCGGCGCAGGCTCCAGGCCCGGCAGGATGCGGACCAGCTCGCCGCGCGCAATCGCATCGAGCACCTGGTAGTGCAAAAAGCGGCCAAAGCCTTGGCCAGCGATGCAACCGGCGATATTGCCGCCGACGGTGTTGCAGCGCATGCGGCCCTGCACCTTGACCCGCTCCAGCCGGCCCTTGCTAACAAACTCCCAGAGGTTGGCATCGCCCACACCGCCGAACTCTATGCAGGGCAGGGCGGCCAGGTCTTGCGGCTGCTGGGGCATACCGCAGGCGGCGACCAGGGCGGGGCTGGCTGCAATTACCTGGTGGATGTTCACAACATGGCGCGCCACCAGGCTTGAATCGGGCAGCGGCGCAATGCGCACGGCCAGGTCCAGGCCTTCTTCGACCAGATTGACCACGCGGTCCAGCAGCAGGAGCTGTACCTCCACCTGCGGATAGCGCTGCAGGTAGCTGGCCACCAGCGGGGCTACATGCAGCTCTCCAAATTTGACCGAGGCCGTCAGGCTGATGCTGCCCGAGGGCTCGGCCTGCGCCCGGCTCATCGCCTGCTCCGAATCGGCAACCGCGGCGCGAATGGCCAGCGCATGCACGCGGTAGGCCCGGCCCTCGTCGGTGATGGCCAGGCGCCGGGTGTTGCGGTTGAACAGGCGCACGCCCAGGTGCTTCTCCAGCGCAGCCAGGGTGCGCACCACGCTGGGCAGGGAAAGCTCCAGCGCCTCGGCCGCGCGGGTCAGGCTGCCCAAATCGGCAATGGCAAGAAAGACATCAATGGCGTGGAGGCGGTCCATGGTGGGAGTGATTACTGCAAAAAGTGGAAGAATCAAATCAATTCTCTAGCATTTATCACGTTTGAGTAAATAGATAAATTTACTTCCGTGGCGGCAACCTTCGTTTTCTTTCACAACGCCGCCATAAGGATCCTCTGCAAGAACTCCCTGCTTTGGTCTGAACGCGGGCTCGGGCGATCCGCTGCGTTGTCTTTCTTGTCAATAGCTCGCTATTGACTGCAAAAGACGCCTTGCGGCTCATCCCGATCAGCGTCCATACCACTGGGCGAGGGTTCTGCAGACGATCCATAAAGGACTATTTATGAAAACCGTCATCGTTGTTTTTTCCGATCCCCAATCCGGCACGCAAGAAGCGCTGGGCCGCGTCGTGAACGCGCTGTTCCTGGCCTATGAGCTCAAGGAAAAGAACCGGGACTTCGACCTGGTGTTCCAAGGCACGGGCGTGCGCTGGCCTGCCGAGCTGGTCAAGCCAGAACACCCCGGCCATGCGCTGTACGAAGCCGTGCTGGACCACATCGTTGCCTGCGGCGGCTGCGCCGACGTGTTTGGTGCTGGCGCAGGCCTGGCCCCTACCGGCATCGAACTGGTGCGCGACAAGACCATCCCTGGTACCACCGGCGTGCTGGATCTGTCGCGCCACCTGGATGCTGGCCACACCCTGGTCACGTTCTAAGCCAGCTCGCTGACACCCGCTGCGAGCCTGCACCTGAGAAGGAACCGATATGGACGAAACCATCTTTCACCCTGGCGAACGCCTGGTGCAGGAGCGCACGGGCGAGCGCGGCACCGCGCTCATCAACAGCCGCAGCATCAGCCCCGGCATTCCGGCGGCCGCACGCAACTTTGTGGGCCAGCAGCGCTGGTGCATAGTGGGCGCGGTCGATGCGGCAGGCGCCATGTGGGCTTGCCTGCTGGGTGGCGAGCCCAGCTTTGTGCAGGCCAGCGATGACCTGCGCAGCCTGCAGGTGACCAGCAGCGATCCACAGGGCGTGCTGGCCCGCATGGCCCCGATAGCAGATCTGCAGCCCGGGCAATCCATTGCCGTGCTGTTGATCGAGCTGCAGACCCGCAGGCGCCTGCGTATCAATGGCCATGTAAGCCAGGTAACAGCACAGGCATCCGCGCAGGCGCTGGAGGTGGCGGTGGGCCAGGCCTTTCCGGTCTGCCCCCGCTATATCCAGAAGCGCGAGCTGTTGCCGCTGGAGGAAGACCCCATCTCCGACAACAGCACCGACACGGATGCCACTTCGGGCACGCTGCTGGACGAGGCCACATCCGCCTGGATTGCTGGCGCCGACACCTTGTTCATCGCCAGCCTGGGCCCCAGCGAGGACGCCGATGTATCGCACCGGGGTGGCCGGTCTGGCTTTGTGCAACAACAGGGCCAGGTGCTGCGCATCCCTGATTTCAACGGCAACAGCATGTTCAACACCTTGGGCAATCTGGAGCTGGAGTCGCGCTGTGGCCTGGTCTTTCCGGACTTTGAAGGCGCGCGCCAGTTGCAGCTGACCGGCCATGCGCGCGCCCATTTTGGTGTCGAGGCCGACATCGACCAGACAGGAGGAACCGGGCGCTGGATCGAGTTCCGGGTGGACAGCTGGCGCAGCACGCCGCTGAACCTGCCCCAGCGCTGGCGCCTGCTGGAAGCCTCGCCCTACAACCCTTGAGACTGTTATGGAACCCCTGACAAGCCTGGACCTGGTGGTTGCTGAAAAGCAAGCCATCGCCACTGACATCGTGCGCCTGGTGTTGCGCCACCCCGAAGGCCAGATGCTGCCCGGCGCAGAACCCGGCGCCCACATCGCCCTGGATCTGGACGGTTGCGTGCGGCGCTACTCCTTGCTGCACACCGGCCCGGCACTGGACCACTACAGCGTCGCCGTGCTGCGCACCGCGCAGAGCCAGGGCGGATCGCATTTCGTCCACGACCAGCTGGCCGTGGGGGACCAACTGCGCGTGCTGGAGCTGGCCAATGAATTTGCGCTGCAGCCCGATGCGCCGCATGCGCTCCTGATCGGCGGTGGCATCGGCATCACCCCCCTGCTGAGCATGGTCGAGCACCTGCAGCAACAAGAGCAAAGCTTTGCCTTGCACCAGATCGTGCACGACGCCACCCGGCAGTGGCCACTGGCACCCGGCTTGCCGGCCCAGACCCACATCGGCCGCAGCAGCCTGGACCTGCCCGGCTTGCTGGCCGCGCAAGTGCCCGGCAGCCAGGTCTATGTCTGCGGTCCTGCCGGTTTGGTGGGCGCCGTGCGCGCCGCTGCCGAGCAACTGGGCTGGGCAAAAGAGCGCATCCACAGCGAGAGCTTCGGGGCCGCTGCCAATGCCAGCGACAGCCCATTGCGGGTCACCTTGGTGCAGTCGGGCCTGAGCATTGATGTGGAGCCCGGCCAATCCCTGCTGGATGCCTTGCTGGCTGCAGGCGCCTGGACGGGTTACGAGTGCCGGCGCGGCGTTTGCGGTGCCTGTCTGACCGAGGTGGTCAGCGGCACCCCCATCCACCGCGACAGCATCGCACCTGCATTGCGCGGCAATGCGATGTGTACCTGTGTGTCCTGGGCGGAAGGGCCGGATTTGGCGTTGAATCTCTAGCCCTCGGCAAAACTTGCCCTGGTCTGAATGCGCGCTCGGGAGATCCGCGTTCTTTCCATGGGGCAAGGATTTTGCAGCGTATCCCTGGTGCAGCATGCGCAGTCGGGCGCAATACTCTCTGCGCGCTTACTGGCTAGATAAATGCAGGCTACCCCAAGTAATGGGGCGCTGATCCCGAGCGGAAAATCGCCGGTGCCGTTGTGCCAGCTGTCACTTTGCCTACGGGTTTTATAAGTCACTCATCTATACTGATTTGATAATCAAATAGGAGAGAGAGTGCGCCTTCCCATCCGTATCCAAACCTTACGCATGGCCGTGCTTGCAGCAGGCCTTGCTTTTTCACATGTCTCCAGCTGGGCTGCGCGAGATTTCACGCCGCAAGCGGGTACCTGGATCATTAGTGAAGAGCTCGATGGCAAACCAGGGCGTGGCCTTGCCATTGATGTGCAGGGCAATACCTTTTTCATGCAGGTCTTTGGCTATGAGAAAAATGGCGATGCCACTTTCTATATGGCCACTGGCCAAATGGATGGCAATACCATCACCGCCCCGCTGAACCGCTACAGCGGTGGGCGCAGTTTTGGCAGCGCCGCAAGGGATGCCGTGGAAGATGGATCGCCCGGCAATGTCACCGTCAGCTTTGCCAACGGCCTGCAAGGCACGGTGCAGTTTCCTGGCGAAGAGGAGGTCGCCATACAGCGCTTTCATATGCAAAGTGCTGAATTTGAAGACCGCTATTGGGCCCAGAGACGGTCCCGCAGATTCATTGTTTCGGCGGTAGATGCCGATCGCCAGATGGCGTTTATTGCGAATATGTCTTTGAGTGCTTCTGCCACCCCGGGTCGTGGAATGCTGATGACCTTGCGCGACATACCCGGTGATTTGCGGCAGCGAATGGATTGCGAGCGGCTGGAAGGTCGGGATGTCTATACCTGCAAACCCGTCGACGGTGGAATTCCCACGGAGCAGGCAAATATACAGTCGCTGCGTCTGCATATTGCGGGTATCGATGTCTACGGCACGGTTGATATTCTGAGCAATGGTGTCAGTCAACAACTGCCGCTTCAGGGCATCACGGTGGCTGGTGGAGGAGAGGTGTCCATCACTGGCTGTGGCTCCTTTATCGACGCATATGTTGGCTATCCGCGCAACTGCCACCCGGTGACCAGCCCTAGCAGTGGAACCTGGGTGGTAGAGGACGAGCTGCTCGGTAAACCGGGGCGGGGTTTTGCCATCGATGTGCAAAACGGCATGGTGCTGGCCCAGGTATTCAATTACCGGCCTGATGGTGCACCGACCTTCCATATGGGAAGCGGTCTGTACCAAGGCATCAATGCCAGTTTTCCGCTCAACCGATACGCTGGCGGCCGCGCTTTGGGCGGACCGGCAGCGAGCGGACATCTGGTGGATTCCGCAGGTGATCTGTCGATTCGCTTTTCTGAGAATGCGGTACGACAAGGCTACGATGACAACCGTTTGGTGGGCATTGCCTCCATCCCCGGTGAGGAGCCCAAGCGCATTGTGCGCATGTCGCTGGAGCCGGATGCTGCCAGCTTGCAAGGCCTGCTGGGCCAGTGGTGGATGGGCTTCTACGGTCAAAGCCTCCCGGTCTTCAAGCTCGTGACACTGACGACCTTGGAGGGTGACTACCTGACCAGCGAAGACGGACAGGTCGTGTGCAACCGTATCGACGCCGAGTTCCCGTCGGTGAGGTGCCTGTGGACTCGCGATGGCGTGCTGATGACGGGCTATCTGAGTAACGAACCCAACAATCGCTTTGGTGGGCAACTCCAAGTCAAGGATCGCCACGGCCATGGAATGGGCTTGGGGAATGTTCCCTTGGATTGACACAAGTCAGCGCTGGCTTTTGGCAAGCGCTGGCCTCTGCTTTGCCGTTTTAAAACGCAAGGTAGCGCCTAGCAGTTCAGATCATTGAAGCGCTTGCGCGCCTGGTACAGATCGACCTCCGCCTGGGCCAGGTCGTTGGCTGCTGCTGCTTGCACAGCTGTTTTGAGCCCGGGCAGGCGGTTGTCCAGCCTTGCGCACTCCAGCTTGTCAGCCGGGCTGTGCTTGAAGCGGCGCTGGTGCACCCGGTACTCATCGGCGTTCATCCCTGTCAGGGGCTGGATGGCTTCTGCCAGGGCGGTGTTGTACTCGTCGCGCCGCACATCTTTGCCCTTGCGGCTCTTGCCTGTCATCTTGTCCATGCCCTGGGTAGGAGTGGCGTCGATTTCCTTGGCACCTACACAGGGCGCATCGGAGTAGCTCACGCGCCCGGCGGTCTCGCAGCGGTAGACCGGCTTTTGCGCAAAGGCCGGTGCGGCGCAGCAGACCAGGGCCAGCAGCAGCAGCGAACGCGCGGATTGACCGCGGCTTGCATGGCGAGGGGTGGAGGGCAAGCGCATCGGCAGATCCTCAGCCATCCATCACACCGCCGCCGCAAGCGTGCCCCGGCAACCCGGGAAGGTCGAGCAGCCCCAGAAGGACTTGCCGGCATTGGCACCTTGGCGTGCGGTGCGCAGCTCCATTGCGGCGCTGCAGCGCGGGCAGGCGGGTTGGGCCGGGGCAGGGCTGGTTGCGACAGGAGCGGTGGCCGAGGTAGTCGCAACAGTGGTGCGCGCTGGCGCTGCAGCCGGGGTACTGCTGGCTTGCGTAACCTTGGGCCCATTTACTAGCGATTGCCGCGCGCGCTGCACCATCGCAAACAGCTGGTGGCCATCGACCAGGGTGATATTGCGACCCCGTGCAAATTCCTGGGCATCGTTGCTGAACCGGCCAGAGGTCACCACAAAGCCGCCTGTTGCGCCCCTGGCGGCCATGACGCCATAGAGTTCGCGCACGGTGGCAACGCCCACGCGCTGGGCCTTCCACTGCTTGCACTGCACGAGGAATTTCTCGCTGCCCTTGAGCAGCACCAGGTCCACGCCGCCATCGGGCCCGTTGCCGCCCAGCTCGATGATGCGAAAGCCCTGCAGCCGGTAGGCCTCGCCCACCAGCAGCTCAAACTCGCGCCAGCTGATGCCGTCAAGCGCTGCGGCGTCTTGTGCCTGTGCCACCGTGCTGACCAGGGCCTTGCGCTGCTTTCTGCGCCAGGCCGACATAGCGGCGGCTATCAAACACATCAAGGGCAGCAGGTATTGGCCGATGGAAGCCAGTCCAAAGATGAAGCCCTTCTGAATCACGGCTGCCATCATATCGCCGGGGCGGCCCACCAGGTCTGCCGTTGGCGGCACTACCGCCAGACGGTGCAGGAACACGTAGCTGGCCCCAGCCAGTGCCACGCAGATCCACCAGGGGAGCAGCGCCAGCAGATCCAGCATGTCTTCGAACCCGCTGCTTTTCTTGCGTCTTGCCATGGTGTCCCCCTGTCCTGGTTTGCTGATGGATGCCTGTCTTTGTGCGGCTGGCTGACGGCGGTGCAGCGCTTCTTTAAACGCCACGCACAGACCATCAGGTGCCTTGTATTACAAAATGTATCTTTGTGATCTTACGCTTGGCTGACGCCTTGGCGGGGCCTGTCACCTTCGTGGAGTCGTTGATGGATCCAGCGGTCCAACCCCCAAGGCCCACAGCCTTGAACGATGAGCAGCATGGCCATCAAGATATAGCCGCTCTCGGGCAGGTACAGCAGCCAGCTGTACCAGGTCAGCAGGTTGAGGTTGGGGGGAATATGGTGCAAGCCCACGGTGAAGAGGGCGACGGTGCTGATGCACAGGAGCACCAAGGCGCTGAGCCGGGTCAGCAGGCCGATGGCGAGCAAAAGGCCGAAGACCGTTTCACAGGCGGCCACGAACACGGCCATGAAATGCGGGAACGGAATGCCCGCCTCGGTGATGGTCTCCAGCATGATGGCCTGGTTCGCCGGCACAAATACCTTGTTGAAGCCGGAGGCAAAGAAGAACAGACCAAAGGCAATGCGGATAAGGGCCAGGGGCGTAAAGAAGCCGCCGCCTGGCGACGACAGCAGCGCTGAATAGCGGGACATGCAGGACTTTCTGAACAAAGGTCTGGCTTGGGGGCCTGGCGTTCATCAAAGTTCCTAATGTGACTATCAATAATTGTTTTTTGTTTGCGGGATGCTATGCATCGCCGTGGCGTTGTGGGGGCAGCCAGAGAGCGGCAAACGGGTGCGCAAACTTTTTTCAACTATTTTTCAATCCAGGTGATCACTTTTTGGATCTCGTTCGGTGTACAGGGCAATGGCGCTACGCAGTGCCGCTTTTTTTTCCAGATCACCAGGACGACGAACCATGACTCTCTCTTCCCAACGCCGCAGCCGGCACCGTGAACGCTTTGCGCTGGCTTTGCTGCATGGCGCCATCCGCGCCACCCTCGTCGGGGGCAGTGCCGCAGGCCTGGCGCTGGCAGCGCCGTTTGCCATGGCGGCCGAGCCGGCAGCCGGCGCCAAGAGCTATGCGATTGCAGCGGGCCCGCTGTCCGATGTGCTGGCGCAGTACGCGGCCACCGCTGGGGTGCAGCTGGTGTTTGAGCAGTCCACCCTGGCGGGACTGCGCAGCAGCGGCCTGCAAGGCAGCTATGGCGAGGCGGAGGGCTTTGCCCAGCTGCTGCGCGGTAGTGGCTTTGAGGTGGTCAAGCAAGGCGGGGCCACCTATGTGCTGCGCAAGCTGCCAGCGGCCAACCCTGCGGCAGCGGCCAGCACGGCGGCATCGGACATGACCCTGAACACGGTCACCGTGACGGCGGCGGCCCACCGCAGCGGCACCACCGAAGGCACGGGCAGCTATGCGGCAACCCAGTCCAGCACCAGTTCCAAACTGAACCTGAGCCAGCGCGAAACCCCGCAGACCTTGACGGTGATTACCCGCGAGCAGATGGACGATGCCGGCATGACCTCGGTCGATGACGCGCTGCGCGCAGTGAGCGGCGTGTTTGCGGTCGACGGCGGCAGCATTGGCAGCAACTACTACAGCCGGGGCTTCAGCATGCAGGCCCAGGTCGATGGCATGGCCACGCCTTCGGGCATCGACAGCGGCAACCGCTCGCCCAAGTTTGACAGCGCCTTTGTCGACCGGGTCGAGGTACTGCAAGGCGCGGCCGGTTTGCTGGCGGGCGCAGGCAGCCCGGGCGGCACGGTCAACATGGTGCTCAAGCGCCCGACCGACACCTTCCAGGCGCAGGGCGAAGTACAGCTGGGTTCCTGGAAAGAGCGGCGCCTGGTCGGCGATGTGTCCGGCCCGCTGATCGACTCGGGCGTGATCCGGGGCCGCCTGGTGGCCGTGTCGGATAACAGCGAGTCCTTTACCGACTATGTCTATCGCGACCGTTATGCGGGCTACGGCATTGTCGAGGCCGACCTGGGCCCCACGACCACCTTGAGCGCCAGCGTGCAGCTGCAAAAGGACACCAGCCGCGGCCATTTTGGGGTGCCGCTGGCGGCCGATGGCAGCGATGCCGGCCTGTCGCGCTCGTCCTTCTGGGGCGATGCCGACCACCGCTCGGTGCGCGACTACAACATCTACACCGTGGGCCTGAGCCAGCAGCTGGCCGGCGCCTGGAGCCTGAAGGCCAACTACGCCTGGCAGAAGACCAACAACGACATCGAGAACTTCAGCAGCCTCTCGGGCAGCCTGAACCCTGTTACTGGTGATGGCCTCTTCATCGGCAGCCGCCAGCGCAACTACACCTCGGTGATGCACGCCAATGTGGTCGATGTCTATGCCACCGGCCCCTTTGATTTTCTGGGCCGCCGCCATGAGCTGACCCTGGGCATCAACGGCACCAGCTACCGCGATGAGAACGCCGGCACCGGCTACTCGTCCACCACGCCGATCAATGTCTACACCTTTGACCCCGAAGGCCTGGGCCCCGTCCCCGATGGCCTGCGCGCATCGACCAGCAAGACCAAGACCAGCAATATGGGCGCCTATGGCGTCGCGCGCTGGAGCCTGACCGACTCGCTCAAGCTGATCACCGGCACCCGCATCAGCAACTACGAGCGCAAGAACACCTTGACCGGCGTTGTTGCGCCCAAAGAAAAGGGCGTAGTCACGCCCTATGCCGGGCTGGTCTATGACATCAATTCCCAGTACTCGGCCTACTTCAGCTACTCGGACATCTTCAACCCGCAGACCAACCGCAGCCAGGATGGCAATGTGCTCGATCCGGTGGTGGGTGCCAACTACGAAGTGGGTATCAAGGGCGAGCTGCTGAACAAGCGCCTCAATGTGTCGGCCGCGCTGTTCCGCCTGGCGCAGTCCAACCTGGCCGTGCTTGATTCCTCGGTGCCCAACAACCCCAGCAATGCCTGCGGTGGTGCCTGCTATACCGCAGCGGGCAAGGTCGTCAGCCAGGGTATTGACCTGGGCGTGAACGGCCAGGTGAGCCGCGAGCTGAACCTGGCAGCGGGCTATACCTATACCAGTGCCGAGTATGTGGCCGGCCCGCAAAAGGACCAGCGCTTCCGCACCGAGCAGCCTCGCCACAGCATGCGCGTGGCCGCTAACTACCAGCTGCCGGGCACCCAGTGGTCGCTGGGCGGCAATGTATCTGCCACCAGCAAGGCCTATAAAAACGGCGGCTCGGGCGCCAATGCCTGGACCATCGAGCAAGGCGCGCTGGTGCTGGTGGGCCTGAACGCCAAGTACCGCATCACCCCCAAGACCCAGCTGAACCTGGTCGTCAGCAACCTCACGGACCGCAGCTACCGCCACCTGTATGGCCGCGAGTACGCGCCGTTTGGCGAGCCGCGCAAGTTCAGTGCTAACCTGCGCCATGATTTCTAAGCCACCCATGCGCTTGTCCACCCTCTACCCAAGCGCCTGCGCGGCGCTGCTGGCCGGCTTGCTGGCCACGGCGCCGCAAGCCTGGGCGCAAACCGCCCAGCAGGGCACTGCAGCCGATGCAGCCACGCCCAGCACTGCAGCCACCCCGGCCAGCCCCTATGTGATGCCCGCCACCCAGGTCTGGGACATGCCATCGGACAACGGCGAGGTCTACCGCATCTTTGTCTCCGCGCCCGACAAGGGCGAGCCACCCAAGGGCGGCTACCCAGTGCTTTATGTGCTCGATGGCAATGCCTACTTTGGCTCCTTCGCGCAGGCGCGCTGGGTGCAGGACTACCTGCCCGTGGGCAAGGCCATCATCGTGGGCGTGGGCTACCCGGGCGACAAGGCCTGGGATGTGCGCCGCATGGCCGACTACACGGCGCAGCTGCGCGAGCCGCTGTCGCCCGAGGTGCGCCCTTTTGCCAAGTACAAGAGCGGCGCACGCGCGCCGTTTCTGGACTTTCTGACCGGCAAGCTGCGCAACGAAATCGCCCAGCGCTACCCCGTCAACCTGGAGCGCCAGTCGCTGTTCGGCCATTCCTTTGGCGGGCTGTTTGCGCTCTATGCGCTGTACGAGCGTCCCCAGGCCTTTGAGGCGATTGTGGCGGCCAGCCCCTCGATGGAGTGGAACGGCCAGAGCATTCTGGACGAGGAGCGCGTGTTCCGCGACAAGGTGCAGGCCGGCAAGCTGGGTGCCACCAGCCGCCTGATGGTGGTCGTGGGCGACCGCGATGCCGATGGCGATCCCGAATCGGCCCGCATGCTGGCCGAGCGCCTGGAAGCCCTGTCAGGCTGGGGCCTGCGCGTGCGGCTGCAGCGCTACCCCAATGAGGTGCATGCCAGCGTGCCGGCGCAGGCGGCCAATGACACGATGCGCTTTGCGTTTACGCTGCGTTAGCCAGAAGCTCCCATTTTTAGCCGCCTTCAGCGTTTCCTAGTGGTGCTGAAGGCGGCTTTGTTTTGGCTTAGCGCACCATGCAAGGGCGCTTGTTGTCAAAGCGCCAGTTGGGCACCAGGTACTGCATGGCGATCGCATCATCGCGGGCGCCCAGGCCGTGTTGCAGGTAGAGCTGGTGGGCGCGTTCGACGGCATCCATGTCCAGCTCAATGCCCAGGCCGCCCTTTTGCGGCAGCTCGATGTAGCCGCCCTTGATCTGCAGCGGGTTTCTGGTGAGGCCCTGGCCGTCCTGCCAGATCCAGTGCGTATCGATGGCGGTGACCTTGCCGGGCGCGGCGGCGCCCACATGGGTGAACATGGCCAGCGAGACATCGAAATGGTTGTTCGAATGCGAGCCCCAGGTCAGGCCAAAGGCCTGGCAGAGCTGGGCCACGCGGACCGAGCCAGACAAGGTCCAGAAGTGCGGGTCGGCAAGCGGAATATCGACCGATTGCAGCGACAGCGAATGCGCCATCTGGCGCCAGTCGGTGGCGACCATGTTGGTGGCCGTTGGCAGACCGGTCGCACGGCGGAACTCGGCCATCACCTCCCGGCCGGAGAAGCCTTCTTCGGCACCGCAGGGGTCTTCGGCATAGGCCAGGATGCCGTGCAGATCGCGGGTGATGCGCACCGCATCCTTGAGCAACCAGCCGCCATTGGGGTCCAGGGTGATGCGGGCCTTGGGAAAGCGCTCGTGCAGCGCGCGGATGGCTTCGACCTCGTCCTCACCGCGCAGCACGCCGCCCTTGAGCTTGAAGTCTTCAAAGCCATAGCGCGCATAGGCGGCTTCGGCCATGCGCACGATGGCCTGCGGGTCCATGGCTTTTTCATGGCGCAGGCGCTTCCAGTCATCGGCCTCGTCGGGAAAGCTCTGGTAGGGCAGGTCGGTCAATGCGCGGTCGCCCACGTAGAAGAGGTAGCCCAGCATCTGCACCGAGGTGCGCTGCACCCCTTCGCCCAACAGTGCCGCCACCGGCACGCCCAGGTGCTGGCCCAGCAAATCCAGCAGGGCCGATTCGGCAGCGGTCACCGCATGGATGGTGGTGCGCAGGTCAAAGGTCTGCAGGCCACGGCCGGCGCTGTCGCGGCCGGCAAAGTTGCTGCGCATCGCGTTGAGCACGGCGTTGTAGTTGCCCACCGGCTGGCCCAGGATCAGCGCGCGCGCATCTTCGAGGGTGTTGCGAATGCTCTCGCCACCGGGCACCTCGCCCACGCCCGTGCGGCCTTCGCTGTCGGTCAGGATCAGCAGGTTGCGGGTGAAGAACGGCGCGTGGGCGCCGCTCAGATTGAGCAGCATGCTGTCATGCCCGGCCACGGGCACCACGCGGTAGCCGGTGATGCGGGGGGTGGAACTGGGGGAGGTGCTGGGGGTGGCTTGCATGGTGGGCAAAGGTTGAATGTTGGGGGTGTGCAGCGGGCGCCTTGGCTGGCCCGCTGCGGGGTTAGTTTTCTGTTTATTGTGCGGTGATGTTGCCCGTGGTGATGACCTGCTTCCAACGCGCAAACTCCTTGCGCTGAAACTCGGTAAAGACCTCGGGGCTGTTGCCGACCACTTCCAGGCCCATGTCGGTGAACTGCTTGCTGACGGCGGGGTCATGCAGGGCTTTGGCGATACCGTCATAGAGCTTGGCCTTGACATCGGCCGGCAGGTTCTTGGGGGCAGCAAAGGCTTGCCAGGCATA
Organism: Comamonas sp. JUb58; assembly: GCF_004364775.1. Lineage (GTDB taxonomy): Bacteria > Pseudomonadota > Gammaproteobacteria > Burkholderiales > Burkholderiaceae_C > Comamonas. Next base: position 2,184 of record NZ_SOAL01000021.1, on the reverse strand, counting down.
GACGTCCATGCCGTCAATGCCGGCTTCGGCCATCGTGGGCACATCGGGCAGCACGGCAGAGCGCTTGTCGCCGGTGACCGCAATGGCCTTGAGCTTGCCCGACTTGATATGCGGAAACACGCTGTTCACGTTCTGGAAGGACATGGCGACCTGGCTGCCGAGCAGATCGGCAGTGGCTGGTGCGCCGCCTTTGTAGGGCACATGCAGGCCCTTGGTGCCCGTTTTCTGCCAGAACAGTTCGGCGGTCAGGTGATCGGACGAGCCCGCGCCCGAGGTCGCAAAACTGACCGAATCGGGCTTGGCCTTGAGCATGGCGATGACATCCTGCACGTTGTTGACCTTGGGCGCCAGACTGGGGTTGACCACCAGCACATTGGCCGTTTGTACTGCCACCGTGATGTAGCTAAAGTCGCGGGTCGGGTCATAGGACAGGCCCTTGATCAAATGGGGTGCCACCACCAGCGGCGCGAGGGACGACACCAGCAAGGTGTAGCCATCCGCCGGGGCGCGGGCCACCTGGGCGGCGCCAATGCTGCCAGTGGCTCCGGCCTTGTTTTCCACCACCACGGTCTGGCCCCACTGCTGACCCAGGTTGTTGCCAATGGCGCGGGCCACCGTGTCGGTCGCGCCGCCTGCGGGGAAGGGCACGATGATCGTGATCGGCTTGTCCGGCCAGGCCCAGGCGCTAGGGCTGGCGGCCAAGGCCGCAGCGCTGGCGCAGACGAGGGCCGCTATCTTTTTCCATCCTTGTTTTGGGGTGGTGCTCATGTTTGTCTCCTGCTTCTAAGGCGTTGCTGAAATCTGGCTGAGCGATGGATCGCTTCGTATAGTTAACGTTAACATTGGAATTTGTCGTATTGTTAACGTTAACTTTTTCTGAGAAATCAGTAATTACCCGATGTTATAAGTGGGCAGGAGAGGGAGTTTTGCGGGTGCGGCGGCTTAGCCGCTGCTGCGCTGGGTGATGGAAAAGCCGATATCGACACGCTGCGCATCGACGGGCTGGTCCAGGGTGCGGGCCACAATCATGTCGGCCGCAAGTTGCCCAATGCGGGTGCCATCCAGCCGCACAGTGGTGAGGGGCGGAGCGGTGTCCTTGGCAAACTCCTGGTCGCCCAGACCCACAACGGCCAACTGTTGCGGCACCTGCAGGCCCTGGTGTTGCGCCTCAATCAAGGCGCCCAAGGCAAGGGTGTCCGAGCTGCAGAAAACAGCAGTCACCTCGGGGCGCTGGGCCAGGATCTCGGCCAGCCCGCGCCGGCCGCCACCCAAGGTGCTGGGGGCTGGGGTATAGGCCACGGTTACCTCGGGCAGGCCGGCCGCTTGCGCTGCTTGTGCATAGGCCGCCACACGCACCCGGGCACGCGCATCGTCACCGCTGACCATGCCCAGCTGCCGGTGCCCTTTGCCAATGAAATGCGCCGCCACCGCTTGGCCAATGGCGCTGTGCGAAAAGCCCACCAGCATGTCGATGGCCGAATCGGTCAGGTCCCAGGTCTCCACCACCGGAATGCGCGAGGCCTGCAACAGCGCCCGGCCTTCTTCGGATGCCGCCATGCCGATCATCACAATGCCATCAGGCCGGCGCTGGATGATGGCGCGGATCAGGTCAGCCTCCTGCGCGGCGTCATAGCCGGTGCGGCCAAACATCAGCTGGTAGCCGTGCTGGTTGAGCGCATGGTCCAGCGACTGGATCAGCTCCTGGAACACGGGCCCCACCAAGGTCGGCAGCAAGGCCGCCACCAGCCGCGCCCGCGACAGCCGCAACCCGCTGGCCAGCGCATTGGGCACATAGCGCATGCTGGCGATGGCATCGCGCACACGCTGCAAGGTCTCCGGGTTGAGCCGCTCAGGGTGGTTGATCGCCCGCGACACCGTCATCGCAGACACGCCCGCAGCGCGGGCTACATCTTGGATTTTGGACGGTCGGTTGCTGTCTTGCACGGGCTGGTGGGGATGGTGGCTGAAAGTGCCGCTATCGTAGTCCATGCCAGCTGCTGCGGGGCGGTGCAGCGGGATTTGGCTGGTATTTGGACGAAGTTGGAGTGGTGGTAGTCGTCCCGTGCCAATAGCCATCACTCCGAGGTTTAGAGCCGCTTGTATGCTTCAGGTGTCGGGGTGAGGGACTAGAGCCGCTATCGGCTGTTAGCGCAGACCGACCGTGTTAGACCCATCCCACCCCAC